>NZ_JANFNY010000040.1 GCF_024437745.1 Roseomonas sp. GC11
ACGGATGAGCGGGCCACGGGCGACAACCCTTCGGTGGTGCTGCCCAATCCGGGCCGCATCGCGGCGCCGGCCAGCATCGCGGTGGTCCCCCCGGCCACACCGACCTTCGCCACGCTGACAGCCAGCTGGGCGGCGGTCGGCAGTGCCTATCTGGCCGGCTATGAGGTGGAGACGCTGCCGGCCTCGGTGGCCGCCTGGCAGGGCTATGCGGCAGGCGTCAGCGCCACGGCCGCCACCATCCCCACCGCCGAGCCGGCGGGCCTCCGCGTCCGCGCTGTGGCGCGCAGCGGGGCGGTGTCGGGCTGGCGGGAGGCGCTGATCCCGGCCAGCGTCTCGGCCCCCACGGCCACCGGCATCACCGGCGGCGTGCGGCTGGCCGGCGGCTTCCCGGCAGGCGCCGCCCGGCTGCAGATCTTCGAGGCAGCCTCGGCCAGCCTCGCTGCCGCGGCGAAGCTGGCCGACGAGCCGACCAGCCTGTCCTTCGACCGCACCGGCCTCACCGCCGGCCAGACCCGCTGGTACTGGCTGCGCGCCGTCTCGGCCGATGGGAATGTGTCGGCGCTCCCCGGCCCCGTCTCGGCCACCGCCCTCTGATCCGGAGGCACTCATGCCCGCGCGCATTGACGATCTGATGGTCCTGAACACCGCCGTCAGCAAGACGGATCTGGCCAAATACCTCCGTGATCGGGAGGAGGTGCTGCCCACCGATTTCGGCGGGATCGGCGATGGCGTGACGGACAACACCGCAGCCATCCAGGCCGCCTTTGATCGCGCGGCTGCCGACGGCAAGTTTGCGGTGATTCCGCCCGGCACCTGGAATGTCTCGGCCGGGGTCAGCCTCGCCGGCGGCGCACGCGGCCTCAAGATGCGCGGCGTGATCCGCTACACCGGCAGCGCGGCCATCGCCGTGCTGACGCTGGGCAGCGGCGGCACGGTGCGGAACAATGAGAAGCTCTACCAGGGCCTCCAGGTGATCCGGCAGACCCAGAGCAACTGGGCCGATGAGGCGGATGTTGGCATGCGCATCCAGAACATCGACAGCAGCACGGTCGAGATCCGCCTGGTGCAGGGCTTCACCATCGGGGTGCAGACGCTGGGCGATGGCCGCGGCGTCGAGGACAGCACGCTGTTCCTCTACCGCATCCTCAATGCGAAAATCGGCCTGGATGTCCGCTGCAATGCCAGCACCTCCTGGAACACCTCGATCCGCTACTATGGTGGGCACATCGCGCAGGCCACCGGGATCAACACCGGGCAGGACCGCTATGGCGTGCGCTTCTCCCGCGTCGATGCCAGCAGCTACAACAATCACAACCGCCACATCTTCGACGGCACCAATTTCGAGCTGAAGCACATCGATGGCACGCAGCAGGGCATTCCTTTCCTGAACGAGACGGGCGGCTCGGCGATCATCGGGCGCAACCTGCGGCTGGAGGGCTGCTCGAACTGGGTGGCGCGGCACACGGCCTCAGCGCAGGACTGCGAATACGAGGTGGCTTGGTCGAACAGCTATCGGCACGATATTCTCTACGACGCGACGGCGACGCGCTGCGGCAACACGGTGCTCAACCGCCATCGCGCGCCGGCCTCGCGGCATCTGCGGCTGCTGGGGGCAGTGCCGAGCCTCCGGGCCGCGGCCTTCCGGCAGAGTAGCACGGAGATCGGGGTGGAGGGGCTCGCCACCATCTCCCTCTCCACCACGACAGAGAACACCCTGGCCGGCCTCTCGCTCAATGGCGCCACGGGGATCGCGGCCACCAGCCGCGGCCTGCTGCTCGACGCCAATCGCGGCCTGGCCTTTGTGCTGGACACGCAGGCAGCGAAGGAATTCGCCCTGGTGCACAGCCTGGCCGGTGGTGCCAATGGCGGGCGGCTGTTTCTCCGCACCTTCAACGCCGATGGCAGCCTGCGGGAGAATATCGCCGGAGACGTGCTGGCTTCGCTGACGACGCCCGTCTGGAACACCCCGTCGAAAAGCTGGACAGGGGGCGCGGCGATGGCCGATGCTTCGCTGAACCGGCGGATGACAGTGCGCGTGGCGGCGGATGTGGCTGCGGCGCAGATTAGCATCGTCGGCTTTGATGGGCCGATCGAGATCGAGGCGCTGCGGGTCTATGGCCTGCCGGAGCACGCGCCGGCACTGCTCTGCGGCACGCCGGCGCTGCCGGTGGGGCAGCGGGACTTGGTGGCTGAAATCACCTGGGACCTGCCGAGCCTGGCGCCGGGTGCCACCAGCCTGCTCGACGTGGCTATCCCCGGCGCGCGTCAGGGCGATCTGGCGCAGGCGGCGCTGGTGTCGTCGACGCGGTTCATCGAACTCGACGCGGCGGCCTGGACGAACAACACGGTGCGGGTGATGGCGCGGAACATGTCTCCCAGTGCCACCTTCGATCTCGTCCCGGTGACGCTCTCGGTGCAGGTGAAGAAGCGGCGGGTGGGGTGAGGGGAGGGGGGTACTTTCCAGACTACCTCACCATCCGCTTCTGGCTAAACTGCCACTATGTCGTGCCGCTGCAGATGGGATGAGCGATGCCACGAATTCCTGGCAGGTCCTCAAGGGCCAATTTACCCCAGTTGCCAGACTGTCCAGCAACTGGAGTTATCCCGCCCCCCAGATGCGATAGTGCGGGTGGCGCGCGTTGCCGGGGCGCATGAATTCATCCTGGAATTGCCGCATGGCTATGGCACGGAGATCGGGGAGCAGGGTTCGACCCTTTCGGGCGGCCAGCGACAGCGGATTGCGATCGCCCGGGCGCTGATGAGTGATCCGAAGGTGCTGATCTTTGATGAGGCGACGAGCGCGCTGGATTATGAAAGCGAGCGCATCGTGCAGGAGAATATGCGCTCCATGGCGCGGGGGCGGACGGTGCTGATCATTGCGCACCGGCTTGCGGCTGTGCGCGAGGCGGATCGTATCATCACTGTCGAGCGGGGACGCGTCACGGAGGATGGCACGCACGAACATCTACTGTCGTTGCATAAACGCTATGCACGGCTTTGGCGGCTTCAAAATTGAAATTTTTGGATTAGGAAGGGATTTTCACCATGTTTATACCTCATCAGCGGTTTTTAATAAAAAACGAAATTAATATCAGAAAAATTGTTTTTATTTTTGGAATTTTTTTGATCGCGCCATCGTGTTCTTTGAACTTTTCTAGAATGCATGAAACAAAAATTGAATATGGTAACCGCGATCTTATAAATAAATGCATTCCTCAAAATAATATCGAGGGAGTGGGGAATATAAATAATGAGATGGATATTGTTGATTGTATTGCTGGGGATTTTTCTGGAAACCAGAAAAATGAATTTCAGATTAGGGAAGAATTTGGGCGAGGGTCTTGTGTCAATTCGGTTTATGTAAAAAATCAAATGAATTGCTGGATTTCTATAAAAACTATTGCCAGAGGATTAATAAAAGAAAATGCGAATTTTTTATATATGCACATTAGAGTGAATTTTTATTTTTCTCGCCTCGAATCTGTTGATTTATTTTTTGAATTTCGAAACAATAACGGCGATCTATTGCTGCCACCTCGCACCGCATCGCGCTATCTGGACGCCTCCAGAAACCACTCGCGTTGGCTTCCTGCCGCTGATTGACTGGCGTGGCGATGCGGGCGGAGGCGGCGATGGCGGGGCAACCCGGGTTCTTCGACCTGTCGGATCGGCTAGGGGCGCACCTACTCCGGCGACATCAGTCGGACCTGGTAGCCATGCTCGAGCAACCTACGGCCGAGGTGATGCGCTCCGTAGCAGGCCTCTATCGCTATCACGCAGCCCGGCAGGCCTGCCGCCAGCTTGACGACACCCTCCCGCTGCAGCCGCCGTCGCAGGACCACCCGCCCACTGGCGTCGAGCCCCACCACGTTGCAACTGTTCTGGCCCAGGTCGATCCCCAGAACCGCAATCTGCATCGAACCAGTTCCTGTCCCTAACGTTGCCCTGCTAGCGTAGCGTGGCAGGGAAGAGGGGCGAGCCATCCCATAAATTTCTGACAATCTCTCGGCTTGGTGCTAATAAGGGCAATCGCCGCCCTGCACTCTGCTGCTTCATGAGCACTGTCAGCAACCTTCTTAACCAAACTCCTATCCAAGGGCGCAAAGCGTTTTGGCGCCTGCGCATGTGCTTTCTGCTTTTCCTCCCGTTGGTCACAGCGGGCGGTGCGGCTCCGAGCCCGGCCCGACCCTATTTGGTCGCCGGACCTGCCAGCCTGGTCGAAGACGCGCCGCTCTGCCGACGCTTGGCTGCCGCGCTCAACGCGGAACCGGCCGACCGCGACCTTGCCGCGCCCCGGGCTGACCCGCTTTTTGCACGATGGCAGCCGAACGACCCCGGGAATTGGCGAGCACGGCTTACGTTCGATCCCCTGATACAGGTCGTCCGTGCCGACATCCTCGGCGAGGGCAAGCCGCGCAGCGTGTACCGCGTGAACTACCCATTCGTGCCGTACGATCCCTCGCAGGGACTAGTTTTCATGCAGGACGACAAGGAGCCCCTGCCGCAGGAAAGCCGGGCCGGGCCATCAGTGTGGGCGGAAGCGTCTGCAAGCGGGCGGATGATCGGGGCTTCGCCGGTCCTGTATGGTTCGGAGGATAGGGCTATCCAGCGTTTCATCGACCACAATCCGCCTTTTGCGAACGCGATAGGCCTTCGCTTCAGGCGCATTTTTCACGGTGGTGACGCTGCAGATTTGGTCCTGCTGGGTGACGGGCGCGTGCTCTACCTGACAGAGAATACCAAGGACCGTGCGGCCATACTTGCCGATTTGGGACCGCCGCATCCGAGGCCTGTCTGCTACCTCGCCAGCACACGATAGGAGGGAGGCACCATGACACAGCAGCTGACCCGCAGTTTCGGCACGGACGGCACCTACACCGCGTTTCGCAACCGCTTGATTCAAAAATGTGAAATACAAATCTCTTACAGCTCGATGTAACCGGGGCAGCTTCGCGGGCGTGGCTGTCTGTTCAGGCTGGAGCGGCGGCTTGACGGACGAGATCCGGCAGCGGTGGGACGGGCGTGACGCCTGGGACACGCAGGCGGTCGCCGTGGTGGCGGTAGAACGAGAGGCCGAGTTGCGGCAGGTCTTCATCAGGCAGAGGAGGACATCACGGGTGGTGCGGCCCTCCTCGCTCATGGTGCCGCAGGCGCGGATGTCGTTCTCCGAGCCATTGGTGTGGAGCGGGATTTCCGACCGCAGCAGCACGTGTAGCAGTTTGGCCTTGCGTCGGTGCAGGCGGGCTGACCCTGCCCCCTGGGATGTCACCGTTCTGAGCTAGAATCCGTCGAAGGGAGACGGATGATGAAGCGATCGAGGTTGACGCAGGAGCAGATCATCCGTGTGCTGAAGGAGCACCAGGCGGGTGCGACGGCGCCGGATCTGTTCCGCAAGCATGGGATCAGCGAGGCGACGTTCTATGCTTGGCCTTCGAAGTACGGGGGCATGGAGGTGTCGGACGCCCGCAAGCTAAAGAGCCTCGAGGAGGAGAACGCGCGGCTGAAGAAGCTGCTGGCGGAGTCCATGCTCGATGTCTCGACGCTGCGGGAGATGTTGGCAAAAAACTTCTGACGCCCGGCTCGCGGAGAAACGCCGTGAACTGGGCGATCAAGGAGAAGGACTACTCGCAGCGGCGCGCCTGCCAGCTCGTCGGCATGGCGCCGAAGACATACCGCTACGTCTCGCGGCGCCCTGACGACGGAGAGGTCCGCATTCGGCTGCGGGCCTTGGCGAATGAGCGCCGACGGTTCGGCTACCGGCACCTGCATATCCTGCTGGCCCGGGAGGGGCACCGGCTGAACCATAAGAATCTGTTCCGCCTGTATCGGGCGGAACGCCTCGGGGTGCGCCGTCGTGGCGGGCGCAAGCGAGCGCTCGGGACGCGGGCGCCGATGGCGCTGCCGCAGGCGATGAACCAGCGTTGGTCGCTGGACTTCGTCTCTGACGCGCTGGCCTGCGGGCGGCGATTTCGCGTTCTCGCCGTGGTGGACGACTTCGCCCGCGAGTGCCTGGCGCTGGTGGCGGACACCTCGCTGTCGGGGCTGCGCGTCGGGCGCGAGCTCGACCGGCTCGTGGCGCTGCGCGGCCGACCGGCGCTGATCGTCAGCGATAACGGCACCGAGCTGACTTCGCACGCGATGCTGCGCTGGCAGCAGGAGCGCGGCGTCGCCTGGCACTACATCGCGCCGGGCAAGCCGCAGCAGAACGGGTTGAGAGCTTCAATGGCCGGTTCCGCGACGAGTGCCTGAACGAGCACCTGTTCGGCAGCCTGCCCGCGGCGCGCCGGATCATCGAAGCATGGAGGGGCGACTACAACACGACCCGCCCACACATGAGCCTGAACCGACTCACCCCAGCAGCCTTTGCAAACCGCCCCGCATCAGGGCAAATGGAGAACAGGATCTGCTCATGAACGAGGGCATTTAGGGGGCAGGGTCACCCCAGATGTGATAGCGCGGGTGGCACGCCTTGCCGGGGCGCATGAGTTCACCCTGGAGTTGCCACACGGCTATGACACGGAGATCGGGAAGAGGGGTTCAACCCTCTCGTGCGGCGAGGCAACAAGCGCACTGGATGATGAAAGCGAGCGCATCGTGCAGGAGAATATGCGCGCCATGGCACGTGGGCGGACGGTGCTGATCATTGCGCATCGCTTGGCGGCGGTGCGTGAGGCGGATCGCATCATCACTGTCGAGCAGGGGCGGGTGACCGAGGACGGGGCACATGAGGAATTGCTTGCGCGAGGGGGGGGCGTTATGCGGGGCTTTGGGGAATGCAGGTCGTTTGACCACAGAAAGATCGGATATTTGGCCTCAGCCTTGGAGATTGTGACATGAGACGTGGGTTCTGCAGATTACTAAGAACACTGTTTGCAGCTTTTTTTCCGGTTGCTTGTGCGCCTTGGGCACAGGACGATGCCTTTTTTGAATGGATCATACCGCCGGCTGAGGGAGCGGTTCCTTATGCGGCCTGTCACGTTCTTACCAGAGATGGCGAGGAAAAGTATTTGAATTTTGATGCTTGTGTTGTGAAAACTATAGAGTCTGCAGGACCGCAATTGCTTACGAGAAGAATATCCCATTATCAAGATTCTTCCTTGGCATTATCCGATCTGCGATCGTTAACCAAAGCTGACTGCAACAGCCTCTCGGGCGCGGCCGATGAAGTTCGATGCACACGGGTTTTTCGAACACGCTTGCGAACCCTTTTACTAGGTATACCGGATTGGTTTCCAAAACGGGGCCCCTGTCGAACAGGATCATATACGATTTATGCGAGCATCAGCGAGGGAACCCGCGTGACCGTGACACGCGTTCAATTTGGCTCCATTGAGCCATGCAGTTAACGCAGATCCAGCCGCTTTGGTAGAAGGAGGAGCGCCTAGCCCGGCACTCTGCTGCTTCATGAGCACTGTCAGCAACCTTCTTAACCAAACTCCTATCCAAGGGCGCAAAGCGTTTTGGCGCCTGCGCATGTGCTTTCTGCTTTTCCTCCCGTTGGTCACAGCGGGCGGTGCGGCTCCGAGCCCGGCCCGACCCTATTTGGTCGCCGGACCTGCCAACCTGGTCGAAGACGCGCCGCTCTGCCGACGCTTGGCTACCGCGCTCAACGCGGAACCGGCCGACCGCGACCTTGCCGCGCCCCGGGCTGACCCGCTTTTTGCACGATGGCAGCCGAACGACCCCGGGAATTGGCGAGCGCGGCTTACCTTCGATCCCCTGATACAGGTCGTCCGTGCCGATATTCTTGGTGAGGGGCAACCACGTCGTGTGTATCGCGTAAACAATCCGTTCGTGCCGTACGATCCCGTCCAGATCCTGGTTTTCATGCGCGACGACGCTGAGCCCCTGCCGCAGGAAAGCCGGGCAGGGCCATCGGTGTGGGCGGAAGCGTTTGCAAGCGGGCGAATGATCGACGCGTCGAACGTGCTGTTTGGCCCGGAGGATCAGACCATTCAGCATTTCATCGCTCGCAATCCGCCCGCAGCAACCGCGGCCGGGCGTCGCTTTGGTCGGGCTTTTCGACGTACGGATGCCGAGGACTTGGTTCTACTGGACAGCGGGCGCGTGCTTTACCTGTCCGTGAGCACCAAGGACCGCGTAGCGATGCTCGCCGAGCTGCGCGCGCCGCATCCGAGGGTCGTCTGCTACCTTGCCAGCCTACGATAAGGGAAAGCCACCATGACACAGCAGCTGACCCGCAGTTTCGGCACGGACGGCACCTACACCGCGTTTCGCAACCGCTTGATCCAAAACTGTGAAATACAAATCTCTTACATCTCGATGTAACCGGGACAGCTTCGCGGGCGTGGCTGTCTGTTCAGGCTGGAGCGGCGGCTTGACGGACGAGATCCGGCAGCGGTGGGACGGGCGTGGCGCCTGGGACACGCAGGCGGTCGCCGTGGTGGCGGTAGAACGAGAGGCCGAGTTGCGGCAGGTCTTCATCAGGCAGAGGAGGACATCACGGGTGGTGCGGCCCTCCTCGCTCATGGTGCCGCAGGCGCGGATGTCGTTCTCCGAGCCATTGGTGTGGAGCGGGATTTCCGACCGCAGCAGCACGTGTAGCAGTTTGGCCTTGCGTCGGTGCAGGCGGGCCAGAAGGCGATCGAGGATCACTGAGCCGGTGCGGTGGGTGAAGATCCGGTCGGACCTTGCCCGGAGGAGATTATTGGGAATTTCGCGCGCTCGCTCGTCGCGCATCCCGTCCCCCAGAGAGAGTTCGCCCCCGGTTTCATTCCCCACACCATTCCCCTCCGGCGAAACCGCTCTCTGCCCCGTCCGACGGCGCCAAAAAGCCCAGTTTTCAGAAGGGTTTGCCAAGACACCTTGGGAGCGGCAGGGCAGGGGAGAGCCCAAAATCGCTCTCCAAATGGCCCTTTCTCTCCGAACCTTGGGACTTGGCCCATTCACTCTACAAGGTTTAGAGCGCTGATTTTACTGCGTTCTGTTGGCGGCAGGGGCTGCGGAAGTTCGTGTATCGAATGCCTGGGCATTGCGAACGGTTGGACGAGTTGCAAACCGCCGCCGCAGAGGAGCCGCGCGCCAAGCGCTTGTTTCGCGCGGGCTGTGCCCTGGATAGCCTGGATTATGCGCCGATAAGGGTAGCCCTTGCTGAGATTGCAGGCGGCTGGCCGTAGAGCAGATTTCGTTGTAAAAACGGATCGCCCATGATGAATCGACCCATGGCGATGATCCTTTTGCGTTCCGCGACATCCAGCCTGGAGGCCGAGGTCGTTGCCGCAGCCCTCTCTGCCCGTTTCGCGGGGGAGCCGATTTGGCGCGCCCTGCCGGGTTCAGAGCCAGGCGGCCCCGCTCTGATGGCGCATGCCGGGCAGACCTTCGTCGTGGCGCAGGTCGATGGGGCGGTGCCGGCTCCTCAAATCGAGGCATATGTCGCTGCGGCCTATTGGTGGCCTTCGGCGCAGCAGGAACTGGCAGACCATCAAGCGCATCTGGTTGTCAGCACCTTGGAGCAATCCGGCACCGAGACGGCGCGTGCCGCGCTCGCGGCGCGTGGGGTGTTGCGGCTTGCTGCATTGCTGGCCGAGAGGGCCGGGCCAAACGCCGTTGCAGGACTGTGGGCCAATTCGGAAACGGCGTGGCGCCCCGCCGACTTCGTGGCCCAGGCCTCTTCCGAGTTTCCTGTCAATCTCTGGATGGATCTTCGGCTGCTGCGCGGGCGCGCGCCGGAGGAAGTGGGCGTCGCGACGCGCGGCCTGGATCTGTTCCTGGGGCTTAATCTGGTCATGGCCCCGACAGCGATGCTGCCCCCGGAACAACTCGCGAAACGCTGCACGAGCATCGCGCTCTACCTGATGCAGGGGGGAGACCTGCGGGATGGCGACACAATCGCGGGTGGCCAGGGCTGGCAATGGCGCGCACGGCGCCACCCGCAAGGGCCGCAGGGCGGCGCGGTCCTTGTCTTATCGGCCGAGGCCACAGCGGAGCCACAGCGCACATGAGTATTCGCCGAGATGCCTATGAGGCGCTGTGCCAGGCGCGGGACGCCCTGGATGCGGGGCCGCCGGACGGAGATGAGCATAGCTTGCTCCACAGGGCGTATCTCAAGGCCCGTCTGGAGCAATACAGGCGCGCCGAATCACGGCGCCCTGTGATCGATCCCGTGCCGGCGATGAATCGCCGCTTCTTCACCACGAGTACGATGTGGGATAAGGCCGAATTTCTGACGACCCCACCCAGGGAATGGTATGTGAGTGGCCGCGGGCGGGGCTGGGACGAGGTGCGCAGCTTGCCCAAGCCGCAACTGCGCGTCGGCGCCGGGATGTCGTTCCACAGAATACCGCCGCTGCTTGATACCGTTGTCGTCAGGGGGACGCATATCCTATCCCGGCCTCTGCTGGAGATCTGGCAGCGCTTCGATCCCGAGGCTCTCGATATCCTGCCGATCGCGCTGGAAGGGAGGCGGAAGCAGCCCGTAGCGCAGGAGTATTTCTTCGTGGACATCGTCCGGCGGCTTCCTGCCTTTGATCTCGATGCGATGGAGGTCTTCCTGTTCCGCCTTCCGAAGCCCCATGTGGACCGCTTCGAGCTCTTCCCGGCCCCGCAGGTCTTTGCGCTGCGCGAGGACATGCCGGTGGCAGGCGTGCATCTGTTTCGCGACGTGAATTGGGGCGACGCGTATTTCATCTCGGCGGAACTGCGCCAGGCCTGCCTTGACGCAGGGTTCACGAAGCTTCCGCTTGCGCACCCGGAAACGCCGGAAGCTGTGGCAAAAATCTCCGACCAATATTCAACGCCGGGGGTGGGCAACTCATGACTGCTTTTAGCCCGGATGATGCGCCGACAAGGGCAGCCCTTGCGAGATTGCGGGCGGTTGGCCGCACAGCGGGTTTCGTTGCGAAAAACTGCGCACTGGCGTGTCTTGTCGACCTTTCAAGAAAATTCAGCGGCTTGCCCTGGATCGGCTTCAGCCCGTGAAGGATGCGGGTTAGGCGGTCGGCGCGCAGGCCTATCCGCATCTGGCCGCCGGCGCGACGCTGCAGCGCTATGCCGGGGCGGCCGGCATGCCCGCCACCAAGCCGCTGCGCCAGGCGCCGCCGGAGAGGAAGCCTAACTGTCTGGTCGCGGAACATTGTTGGGATCCGGTGGGGCTGGCGATCGTAGACTACGCCTATCGTTTCGAGCGCCTGAAGCGCGCCGTGCCGGGAGGTAGGTGAGCCATGCACCAGATCCACCCCAATTCCCGTACCACCCCCGCCGTCCGGGCTGAGATCGCCCGCTCTTCCGAGCCCTCCGGTGTCCTGGCTCGCCGCTTTGGGGTGAGCAGCGAGACCATCCGCAAGTGGCGCCGGCGCGGCCCGCAAGACTGCCTCGACCACTCGGCCCGGCCCCATAAGCTGCCCTGGAAGGCCACCGAGGAGGAGCGTGCCATCGTCTGCGGCCTGCGCCGGGCCACCAACTTCGCCCTCGATGACCTCACCTTCGTGGTGACCCACTTCTTGCCGCATCTGAACCGCGACAGCATCTGGCGCATCCTCAAAGCTGAGGGGTTGAGCCGCAGGCGCCCTTCCACTTCCGAGCGGCCTATCCGGGGCAAGGGCACCTTCCGGGATTATGATCTCGGCTTCGTCCACATCGACATCAAGCATCTGCCCAAGCTACAGACCGCCAATGGTGAGCGCCGCAAGCGCTACCTCTATGTCGCCATTGATCGCCGGTCCCGCTCCGTCCACCTGGCTGTCAAGGATGACGAGACGGAGCGCAGCGCCATCGCTTTCTTGCGCGAGGCAGCCAAGGCCTTTCCGTTCCGCCTCACCCACGTGCTGACAGACAACGGCAGTTGCTTCACACCCGCTTTTGCCAAGGTGTGCGCCGAGTTCGGCGCGGAGTATCGCCACACCCGGCCCTACCCGCCGCAGACAAATGGCATGGTAGAGAGGTTCAACGGGCGGGTCGGCAGCGAGGTGCTCGGCATCACCATCTGCTCCCATGCCCAACTGGAGCAGCTGCTGCGAGGCTTCAACGCCGCCTACAATGCCCGCCGTCAGCGCGTCCTCGACGGAAAGAGACCCAACCAAGTCGTCAAGGAACGCCTCTGGGCGCGACGAAAGCTCGCCCGACCCAAACCCGAAACACCTGAAGGCCGAGCCAGCCCAGAGGACATCGCCCGCGCACGCCTCATTGCTGAAGCTGCCAAAGAGGTTTCACAACCGGACAGTTAGGCCAGCAGCAGACTCCCTGCGACGAGAATGCTGACGCACCAGATTGCGATCCGGACCGCCGCGTCGCCCAGCAACGTGACCGCACGCGCACCGATCATCCCCCCCGCGGCACAACCCAAAGCAAGCGGCACCACGATCGCCCAGGGGACGACCGCATGCCAGATGAACACGCCGACAGAGGCGCTCGACATCACGAAGCTCAGGCGCGTGCCGAGGGCGGCGGCCGTCGAAGGCGAATGTCCATGCAGCGAGACCAGTGCACAGATCAGAAAGACGCCATAGCCCGCGCCGAAGAAGCCCGAGTACACCGCAAGTCCCAAGATGATCATGAAGCCCGCCACGCGCTGAAATCGGTTGGGCGCCCGGTTCGCCTCCCGCGGCCGGCGCGTGGCCCAGACGGTGCCGACGATGGACGCAATCAGCAGCACCAGGACGACGTCACGCAGCCAGGCCGGGTCCATCACGGCCAGCAGCTTGGCCCCACCGATCGCCCCAGCCACACACATCGGCCATACCCACCACGATAGGGAAACCTCGCCCTGCCGTGGCGCCCGCGCGTGTGCAATCGACCCTGTGAGGAAGGCGGCCCAAAGCGCCACCTTGACGCCAATGACGCTCTCGCCGGCCGAGACGCCGGCCAGCATCAGCAGCGGCACGCCGAGGGTGACGCCACCCCCCGCCGTGACCGCGACCACCCCGCACGGCAAGCCCATCAAGAGCATCATTACGATCTGTTGCCAGGGCAGGTCCATGCGGTGCGTCCCCCAAAGTAAGCGGCAGCCCCGGCAGGTGCGGCGGCGGGGCTACGCCTTGCATAGCGGCCTATCTGGATCTAATAAAAGCGCCACTTTTCTGAAAAATAAGGAGCCAGTTCATAGACAACCCGATCCTCGGCCTGCTGGACCTGCGCCTGGGCGGCGAGGCCGGGCTGACACGCCAACTGACGGACCAGTTGCGCGCCTTGATCGCAACGGGGCGCCTCCCACAAGGCCAGAGCCTGCCATCCAGCCGCAGCCTGGCGCAGGGCCTAGGGATTTCGCGCAACACCGTGACGCAGGCGGTGGAGCAGCTTGTGGCGGAGGGCTACCTCACCCTCCTGCCGAACCGGCGCCCCCGTGTCGCATCCGACGCGGCGCTGCCGGCCGCACCCGGCCCTGGCCGCACAGCCCCGGCGGCATCACCGCAGCTTCGCTCCTCCGCCTGGGGGCGCAAGCTTGCCGGCCTCAGCTGGCCGCCAGCCGCGCAGGAGGCGCAGCCGCGCGCCTTCCAGGCCGGCATGGGCGATGAACGCGAATTCCCCCATGCCGTCTGGGGCCGGTGCCTGCGCCTGGCGGCCAGCCGCGTGCCCCGGCGCAGCGCGCGCGGTGGAAACGAGGCGTGCCTGCAACAGGCCCTGCTGGCCCACCTCGCGGCACGGCGCGGCATCCGCGCCCGGCCCGAGCAAATCCTGCTTGTTCCCTCGGCCCAGGCGGGCCTGAACCTCATCGCCCGCACCATGATGGACCCCGGCGAGGTCGCCTGGATGGAAAGTCCGGGCTATGGCGGCGCCCATGCCGCCCTGATGCTCGCCCAGGCGCGGGTCATCGGCGTACCACTGGACCCAGCCGGCCTGGTCGTTGCCAATCAGCTCGATGCGCCGCGGCTGATCTTTGTCACGCCCTCGCACCAGTATCCGACAGGCCGGCTGATGCCCGTAGCGCGGCGCCTCGCATTGCTGGCCCATGCGCGCGAGGTCGGCGCCGTGGTCGTGGAGGACGACTACGATGGCGATTTCCACTATGATGGCCGACCGGTCCCGGCCCTCGCGGGGCTCGATCCGGACGGCACGCCGCTTTATGTCGGGACCTTCTCCAAGGCTATGTCGGCCGATATCCGTGTGGGCTATCTGGTGGTTCCGGCAGCACTGCTGCCGACCTTCCAACTGGCGCAGCGCCACCTGGGCCTCTTCGTGCCCGCGGCCATGCAGGTGGCGCTGGCCGAGTTCATCGCGGGCGGGGATTTCCTCACCCACATCCGCCGCATGACCCGCCTCTACAAGGCACGCCGCGACCGGCTGGTGCAGGAGCTTGCGGCCCGGGCCGGGTCGCTTGCGGCAGAGGTGCCTGCCGGCGGCATGCAGCTTCTCGCCCGCTGCGATGCGGTCCTGGATGATGTGGCGTTGTGCCGAGCACTAGCCCGGCGGGGCGTCATCGCGCGTCCGCTCAGCGGGATGTTTTATCACCCGAACCGGGAGCAGGGCCTCTTCCTGGGCTTCAGCGCCTGGAATGAGGAGGAGATAGCGCGGGGTGCCGCGACCATCGGTCAGGTCTTGGCAGAGTTCTCGGCGGAAATGCGCCGTCCTCCGCTCCACGGTTGATCAAGACACCCCATCAGCGGGCCATCCCATAAATTCCTGATAGTCCCGCAACCTGTTGCAGGAAAACCCGGACGACCCCGCCGCAGGCCGGACAAGTTGCATGCCGACAAGGCCTATGATCATCGGCCGTTGCCGCCGCACTTGCCTCCGGCGCGAGATCAAACATCGGATCGCACGCCGTGGCATCGAAAGCCGCCAGAGGCTGGGCAAGCATCGGTGGGTTATCGAGCGCACCTTCGCATGGATCAACCGCTTCTGCCGCCTTGCCATCCGCTACGAGCGCAGGCTCAACATGCACCATGCCCTTACCGCGCTCGCCTGCTCTCTCATCTGCCTCAACGCACTTCAGGATAGGTTTTGAAAGGCGCTGTTAAAGGCGGCGTTCCTGGCGGAGCAGGATTCCCGCGCCGAGTTGCAGGGTTACCAGCGCAGCCAGTAGCGGCCCAGCACGGCGCCGAGCAGCGCGACGAAGCCGATGCCTAGCCCGTACCACACCACCAGAAAAAGCGGGCTGTCATCGATGCAGTGCAGCGCGTAGAAGGCGGCGCCCATGCCGCCTGCCGCCAGCCCGGCCAGTGCGCCCGAAAGGCCGGGGCGGATCGGCGCGCCCTGGCGTAGCGCCAGAAGCAGGCAGGCCAGAGGCCCTGCCGCCAGGGCCGGGATCAGCGCCAGACAGAACAGCGCGTTCTGTCCCATCATCCGGGCGCTCCAGCTTGCCGGTGGCGTCGCCAGCAGCTCCGCCGCCACAGCGCCCGCCAGCAGCAGCGCCAGCGCGGGCGCCCCCCAGCGCCAGCCGCCCACAGGCACACCAGGGCGCGCCAGCCGCAGCGTCAGCCCGGCACAAACCACAAGCAGCCCCAGGCTCACCACCAGCTTCAGCAGCACCCGCAGCGTCATGACGGCGCTCTCCAGATCCGGCCGTAGGCCAAGTCCGGCCAGGAAGCCCAGCGCCGTCATGCCGCCACCGATGGCCAGGCCGCAGAGCAGCACACCCTCCAGCCGCCAGCGTCGCATGGCCTGGTCCTGCACCAGCGCGCTGATCAGTTCGTTCGTCCTCATGCCGTCTGCCTTCCCGAAATCAGGGCCAGCGCCTTCAGGGCGCGGTGGAGGGCTACGCGCACGGCGCCCTCCGACATGCTGAACTGTTGCGCCGCCTCGCGCGCCGAGCGGCCCTCCAGCGAGAGCGCGCGCACGATGTCGCGCTGCCGACCGCCCAGCTGCTCCAGCAGCCGGTCAAGCTCCTGCCCTTCCTCCATCTCCGCGCCGCCGGCGGCGGGCAGGGTCTCGAGCAGATCGTCGATCGGCACATGCGCGGCGGTGGGGCGGCGGCGTAGTGCGTCCACCAGCTTGTTCCGCGCGATGGCGGAAAGCCACGGCCCGATCGGCCGCGCCGTGTCCCAGGTGTGGCGCTTCAGGTGGATGGCCAGCAGCGCCTCCTGCACGACATCCTCCGCCTCGGCCGGCGATAGCCCGGCACGAGCGAAACCGCGCCGTGCCAGGCCACGCAGGAAGGGCGTCACGGCCTCCAGCACGCGGCGATAGGCGGCGCCGTCGCCCGCGATGGCAGCGCGCATCCAATCCGCCCAATCTTCCTCATCCGACGCGCGGGCCATGCCGCCTCCTGTCGCTCTCGCGCAGGATTTCGCGCGGTAGCACTCCAACGTTACAGGCCAGAGGAAAAATTTTTTGCCCTGCCTGCGGAAACATTCGCGCCGCGCTGCGTAATGCCTGCCGCCCCAGCCCCGTAGTCGGCGGCGTGGGCCACTCACGGCCCGCGCCATCCTCCACGGAGACGATCTATGCAGACCCGTCAGCTTGCCCTCGCCCTGCTCGGTGCCACCGCCTCCGCCCTGGCAATGGCCGCGGCTCCCGCCGCGGCGCAGCCGGCCGCCACGGAGAAGTGCTACGGCGTGTCGCTGGCTGGCCAGAATGGCTGCGCGGCCGGCCCCGGCACCACCTGTGCGGGCACCTCGAAGGTCGACTACCAGGGCAATGCCTGGAAGCTGGTGCCCGCCGGTACCTGCACCACCATCAGCACCCCGCATGGCGCTGGCTCGCTGATGCCGCTGCGTCGCCCGGCCTGACAGCGCCCGGCCTGACAGCGCCCGGTGGCGGGGCGGCACCTTGCGGCGCCGCCCCACCTTTCTTCCCTCAGAGCCGACGAGGAACACCGCCATGCGGCCCAGCCAACTTCCCTGCCGTGCCGGGCTCGGCTTCAAGCCGGAGCATGCTGCCGACATCCTGGCCACCCCGCCAGATCTCGGCTTCTTCGAGGTGCATGCGGAGAACTACATGGGCGAGGGCGGCGTTTCCCATGCCCTGCTCGGCCGGCTGCGGCGCAACTACGCGCTCTCGCTCCATGGCGTGGGCCTCTCGATCGGTGGCGCTGCACCGCTGGATGTGGAGCATCTCGCTCGCCTCCGCCGCCTCTGTGATCGCTACGCGCCGGAGAGCTTCTCCGAGCATCTCGCCTGGTCCAGCCATGGCGGCACTTATTTCCCCGACCTGCTGCCGCTGCCCTACAACGCGGCCACGCTGGCCCGCGTGGCGGAGCACGTGGCCACGGTGCAGGCCCATCTCGGCAGGCAGATGCTGCTGGAGAACCCTTCCGCCTATTTGGACCTCGCGGAGAGCGAAATCCCGGAAGGCGCCTTCCTGGAGGAGATCGCCCGCCGCACTGGCTGCGGCCTGCTGCTCGACGTGAACAACCTCTACATCGCCGCGCGCAACCGCGGCGCTGATCCGGAGGTCGAACTGGCGCGTTTCCCGCTGCATGCCGTGCGGCAGGTGCATCTCGCCGGCTATGCCACGGAGCCGGAGCCGGATGGTGGCGCGGTGCTGATCGACACGCATGGCGCGCCGGTGGCCGACCCCGTCTGGGCGCTCTACGCGCGGGTGCTGGAGGCCGCCGGCCCGCTTCCCACGCTGGTGGAATGGGACAATGATGTGCCTGTCTGGCCTGTTCTTCTGGCCGAGGCAGAGCGTGCCGGGGCGCTGCTGTGCCACGCTGCCCGGCGGGAGGCTGCGTGATGCCATCCTCTCTCCGCCTGGAAGGTACGCAGGAAGCCGGCTTCGCTCATGCTCTGCTGAACCCTGAGGCGCCGCTGCCCGCCGCGCTGAGCGCCGGGAATGAAGAGCGTGCCCGGCGCCGCTTTGCCATTCACCGCAACACCGTGATGGGCGGGCTGGTGGCGGCGCTGGGGCAACGCTACCCGGCGGCGCGCATGCTGCTGGGTGGCGCCTTCTTTGATGCCATGGCCGCCGAGTTCGCCCGCAGCCACCCGCCGCGCTCGCCCCTGCTTTTTGCCTATGGCGCGGAGTTCGCCGATTTCGCCGGTTCCTTTACGCCGGCCGCCAGCTTGCCTTACCTGGCTGATGTGATGCGGCTGGAGAATGCCCGGCTGCGCGCCTGGCACGCGCCGGAGGTGGCACCGCTGGGGCTGGAGGCGCTGCTCGGCCTGCTGGCCGCGCCGGAGGCGGTACACTTCCGGCTGCATCCCGCCGCTGGACTGCTGGCCTCGCCCCATCCGGCGGTGACGATCTGGGCGATGCAGGCCGGTGAGCGGCCGCTGGCGCCCCTGGTGCGATGGGAGCCGGAGGAGGCGCTGGTGGGGCGGCGGGGTGATAGCGTCCTGGTGCAGCGCCTGCCGCCCGGTGGCTGTGCCTTTGCCTGGGCGTTGGGGGAGGGCGCTACCCTGGCGGATGCCACCGAGGCCGCCCTGGCGCGCGACCCCGGCTTCGCGCTGAGCGACACGCTCGCCCTGCTGGTGCGGCTGGGCACGCTCTGCCTGCCTGCCTCTTTTCTCCCCCCGACTCGCGCGGAGCAACCGAGATGAACCCGACCCTGTTGGCCGCCACCCTGCACCGTGCCACCGCCTTGGGCGCCGCCATGTGGGTGGAGGATGCACTTCTCCTCGCCTCTCGTCTGTTCCCGGCGGCGGTGTTCTGGATGTCTGGCCGCACCAAGGTAGAGGGCTGGTCCCTGGCGCCCGGAACGGTGGAACTGTTCCGCGACGAATATGCCCTGCCGCTGCTCGACCCGGCGCTGGCCGCCACCCTCGCCGCCGCCGCAGAGCACCTGTTTCCCGTGCTGCTGGCGCTGGGGTTGGCCAGCCGCCCGGCCGCTCTGGCGTTGCTGGGGATGACGCTGGTGATCCAATTCTTTGTCTACTCCTCGGCTTGGCCTACGCATGGTGTCTGGGCGGTCTGCCTGCTCTGGGTGTTGGCGCGCGGCGGTGGACGAATCTCGCTGGACCGCATGCTTGCGCGCCAAGCTTGGGGCAGATGACCGGCACTGTGCTGCCCAGTGTTTGCTGGAATGCTGATTGGCTCGCTGGTCAGGCGACGGGGGCTTCGGGCAGTAAGCCCTCCATCTGGGTGCGGAGGCGAGTGTTTGTTTCGGTCCCCTCGGATAAGGTGGACTGCACGAGGGAGGTTGCGTAGTCGCTGTACGACTTAGCGTGGCTGATGAAATGCGCCTCGCGCGAGAATATGAAGGCGAATTCGAGGGCAGTAATATTGTGTGCGATCTTCTGGGAGGTGCCACGAGACTTTCAGAAATTCATGGGATGGCCCGCCCCTCTTCCCTGCCGCGGTCTGCTGGCAGGGCAACGTGAGGGACGGGCCATCCCATAAATTCCTGACAGTCCCAGAATAAACGACGCATGCGCCTCGACTCTTGCCGTGCGACGGTCGCCGCCCTGTGGCCTGGCCGCCGGCGTGCCGTGCCGGAGCGCCAGCTGTCGCCACCGGATCGCGCTCGCCGCGCTGACCCCGAACCGTTCGGCCGCCTGTCGGCACGACAACCCGCCTTCAACCGCAGCGACGACACGGTCGCGAAGATCACGCGATAAGGCTCGACCCATCCCTGCCGGCCTCCTTCGCAGCACGGATCGTGAATCAGAAAACCGCGCCCATGTGAATCCCCATCGATTCAGCCCGCTCGAAAATCGCTCTAAGCTTATCAAAGCCGCCAAACCGTCCAACTGATCGGAACCATCTCAGCGGGGCAGGGGCTCTGGGTGAATGTGCTGGGCGCCGTGGCGCCGACGCTCATGCCGGTGGGTGGCCAGGCGCGCAACACCAACGGCGCGGTGCCGGTGCTGGTGGTGACAGGGCTTTCGGCGAATCCCGCGGTGGTCACGAGCGGCTGCGGGGTTGATCTGCAGGCGACGCTGATCGGTGCGCTGGTGGTCAAGCCTTACGCCATCCCGGAGGCGGATTGGCAATATGCCGCGCCGGCGGGCGGCATCACCACGAGCAGCGATGTTGTCCTCAAGGCGGCCGCCGCCGCGGGCATCCGCAACTACGTCACCGCGATGGATCTGCGCAACGCCCATGCCACGGTGGCCACGGAGGTGGTGATCAAGGACGGGGCGACGGTGCTCTGGCGGCATTTGCTGCCGGCGGCGATGGCGGTGCCGAGCGAGATCACCCTTCCGACGCCGCTGCGCGGCAGCGCGGCGACGGCGCTGAACGTCGCCTGCCTGACGGCGGGCGCCCAGCTCTACATCAATGCCCAGGGCTATATCGCGCCCTGAGGCGCCGCAGCAGGACAGGCCAGAGATGAGCGATAGCGCCGAGCCGGGCGGGGAAACCTCCGCGCCGGATGCTTCTGTCATGCCCATCGTGGCGCAGCGCGCGATCGCGGCACCCGCCACGGTGGATCGCGCCGCGCGCACGGTCGAGGTGGTGTGGAGCACCGGGGCGCGGGCGCGCAACATCATCCCCGCCCTTGGCCTGATCACCGAGGAGTTGGAGATGTCACCGCAGGCGGTGCGCATGGAGGCTCTGCGCTCGGGCCAGGCGCCGGTGCTGAACACGAATCGCCGCGGTGATGCGCGGTATGTGCTGGGGCGCGTCACCGCCGCGCGGCTCGAACGCGGCCGCGGCTATGCAACCTTGCAGTTCAGCACGGCGGCCGATGTGGAGCCGGTCTGGCAGCGTGTGGCCGATGGCACGCTGCAGGCGGTGAGTGTCGGCTATCGCGTGCATCGCTATACGCCGGTGCCGGATCCGGCCACGGGCGAGACCATCCACCGCGCGGTGGATTGGGAGCCCTTTGAGATCTCTGTCGTGCCCGTGCCGATCGATCCGGCCGCCGCGGTGCTGGGGGAGGGAGATCAGCCCACCCCCAGCACCGCTTACGAACCGCCCTTGCCCAACGAGGAATCCCCCATGCCCGAGACCATCCCGCTGGCCGCTCCAGCGCCGCCCGCCACCCCGCCCCAGGAGACGCCCGTGCCGCCCAACCCGCCCGCCGCGGCTCTCGAGGCCGTGCGCGCCGAGGCCGAGCACGCGGCCCTGGATCGCCTCGCCGCCTACGACACGGTGCTGGCCGGGGCGCGCGGACTGCTGGCCGAGGATCTGCTCGATGGCCTGCGCCAGAGCGCTATCCGCGAGCGCATCGCGCCGGAGGTGCTGCGCGGCCGGCTGTGGGAGGCTTTCACCCGCGGCGCGCCCCGCCCCGCCCTCCCGGCCCGGCCGGAGAGCGGCCCCACCCACGACGATCCTGCGGTGCTGATCGACACCATGGCCGAGGCCCTCGCCGCCCGCGCCATGCCCGGCTACCAGCCGCAAGGGAATGGCCGGCACGCCGAATTCCTCGGCTGGCGGCCCTCCGACATGATCGGCGAACTGCTACGCCTGCGGGGGGAACGTTAGATCCCGCGCAACCCGGCGCTGCTGGCCGAGCGCGTAGGCCAGCCAGGACTTGCCGACGCCGGTCGGGCCGGTGATCAGCAGCCCCGAGCTGGTGCCACTTGCGAATGGTTCCTGTGCTGACGCCATAGCACTTGGCCAGCAGGCCGATGAGTGCCAAAGAGCGGGCAATCTCGGCGCGGATGGCGGAGGGCGTGCGAGCATTCAGGTGGATCTGGTGCATAGCTCACCTCCGTCCCAGGACAGCACGCGGCAGGCGTTCGAACTGGCGCTTGTAATCTACAATCGCCAGCACCAAAGGATCCCAACAATGCTCCGCGACAAGACAGTTCATCAGAATCGCAGGGTCAGGGCCGGGATGTAGCTGATCGCCACGAGTAGGGCGATGGCCGTCCAGAAGAAAGGCCAGAGCGCCTTCACCGTTTCCGACATCGAACTGCCGGCAATGGTGGAGGAGATGAACAGTGTCGTTCCCACCGGCGGCGTGTAGAGGCCGATGCCCAGGTTGAGCACCATCATCAGCCCGAGTTGCAGCGTGTCGAGGCCGATTTGCTGCGCCAGCGGCACAAAGATCGGTGCCAGCAGCAGGATGGCCGGGGCCAGATCCAGTGGCCCGCCCACCACCAGCATGATGATGTTCATGGCCAGGATCACCAGCCAGGGGCTTTGCAGCGTGCTGGAAATCCATTCGGCAAAGCGCTGGGGCACCTGGTCATAGGTGAGGATCCAGCTCGCCACCGCGCTGCCCATGATGACCAGCATGACGATGCCCGTGGCGATGCCGGCATCGATCATCGCCTTGCGGAAGCGCGCCCAGGACATGTCCCGGTAGAGGAAGAGGCTGGCGGCCAGGGCATAAAGCACGGCCATGACCGCGATTTCTGTCGGCGTGGCGAAGCCGAAGCGAAGCGCGACCAGGATGAGCACCGGCAGGATGAGGGCAGGAAGGGCGAGGATGCCAAGCCGCAGCAGCCGCGGCAGGTCGAGCGGCGAGCGCGTCGTGGCGGTGCCGAGTTGCCGCGCCTGCCACCAGCACACCCCGACAAAGCCCACCGCCATCAGGACACCGGGCAGGATGCCAGCCATGAACAACTCGCCGATGGAAACGCCACTGACCACGGCATAGAGGATCATCGGGATGGAAGGCGGGATCAGGATGTCGATGACCGCCGAGGTGGCGTTGTTGGCGGCGCAGAGGCCTGCGGGGAAGCCCTGGCGCTTCTGCCAGGGGATCAGCACCGAGCCGAGGGCGCTGGCATTGGCCACCGCGCTGCCCGAGACGCCGCCGAAGACAACCGAGCCGACCACCGTGGTGGAGAGCGCGCCGCCGCGCAGCCGCTGCATCAGCTCGCCCGAGAAGCGCAGCAGCTCCGCCCCCAGCTTGCCCTCCATGATCAGGGTGCCGGCCAGGATGAAGAAGGGCAGGGCGAGCATGGGGAAGGACTGCGTCTGCTGGAACATCTGCTGCGCGACGAGCAGCAGGGGCAACTGCCCATCCCACAGCAGCGCCATGCCGGAGGCGATGACCAGCGCGTGCGAGACGGGCACGGCCGCCACCATCAGCACGCAGAAGGCGAGGATGAGGGCGAGGCTCATGTCGGGACATCCTCCGGCGCCGGCTGTGGCAGGGCCTCTGGCCCCAGCAGGGCGATGCGGGCGGCGATGGCGAGGGTGCCGAGGCTGAGCAGCACGCAGCCCGCGGCGACCGCCCAGTAGCCATAGCTGCGTGGCAGGCCGAGGGCCGGGCTGGTCTCGATGGCGACGATCTGCGCCACCACCAGGGATTGCCAGCACAGCGCCAGATAGGCCGCGGCCACCAGCGCATGGCCCGCCAGCAGCAGGGCGCGCCGCCCCGGCCGCCCGAGATGGCCCAGCAGCCATTCCACCGCGATATGTCCACCCTTCTGCACCGCCAGGGCGACGCCAGCCATGATGAACCAGGGGAAGATCTGCTCGGGCACTTCCTCCGCCCAGTCGAAGCCACCGCTCTCCAGCAGATAGCGGGCGACGACATTGGCGGCCAGCACGGCCATCAGGGCGCTGCCCGTCAGCAGCAGCACCGTCTCGCAGAGGTGGGCGATGACCCGCTCGACGCCATGGCTGATGGCGAGGAGCGAGGGGAAGCGCCCCGCCCCGGCCGAGGCCGGGAGGGGCGCCGAAGGGAAGGGGGGCGCCATGTCAGGCCGCGGCCTGGCGCAGGCGGCGCACGAAATCGCCAAAGGGCCGGGCTTCCCAGCGATCGGCCACGGCGGCTGTCGCGGCGCGGAAGGGGCCCTGCTCCACCGTGTTCACGGTGACGGCCGGATTGGCGCGATACTCGGCCAGCAGCTTGGCATCGGCCTCCTGCGAGAGGCTGCGCTGGTATTCGCCCGCCTCGCGCGCGGCCTCGCGCAGCAGGCGCTGGTCCTCCGCCCGCAGCCGCCCCCAGCTGATGCGTGAGACGAGGAAGGGGTTGCATTCCCATTTATGGCCGGTGAGCGAGATGAAGCGGTTCACCTCATGCAGCTTGGAAGAGCTGATATTGGTCAGAGGGTTTTCCTGACCGTCCACCACGCCCTGCTGCAAGGCCACGTAAAGCTCGGCGAAGTTGATCTGCTGGGTGGCGGCGCCGAGGGCCTGGAAGATGTCTATGGTCATCGGGTCGGGGGGGGTGCGGATCTTCAGGCCGCGCAGATCCTCCGGCCGGGTGACCGGGCGCTTGCTGTTGGTGGTGTGGCGGGTGCCGTTCTCCCACCAGCCGAGGGCAACCAGCCCGACGCCTTCGAAGCGCTTGGCGAGTTCCTCGCCGACCGCGCCATCTACCACCTTGTAGGCGGCCTGGGCATTGGCGAAGAGGAAAGGCATGCCGAGCGCCGCCAGCTCCGGCAGCACGGCCGAACTCGCACCCTGGCTGTTGACGGAGATGTCCAGCGTACCGGTGCGGAGTGAGGTGAGCATGGCCGCGTCATCGCCCAACTGGGCCGAGCCGGCGACGCGCATCTCGATGCGGCCGCCGCTCTGCTCGCGCAGCCGCGTGGCGAGGCGCTCGGCGGCCAGCGAACGCGGATTGCCGGGTGCGGCGCCGTGGCCGAGGGTGAGGCGCACCTGCCCCTGGCCCAAGGCCAGGGCCGGCATGGCGAGGCTGCCGAGCGTGCCGAGCAGCACGGCCCGCCTGCGGGTCTGGATGGTCATTTTTATTCCTCCCTGGGATTTATTTTTTCATGGTCTTGAGGGCTACAGCCAGCCCTTGATGCTGCGTGCCATGGCGCGGGCGGAAATGCCGTAGCGGTCATGCAGGGTGGGCAGGGCGCCGGCATCGAGGAAGGCATCCGGCAGGGCCACCTGCCGGAAGCGCGGCGGCACCACGCCCTCGCGGAGCAGCAACGCCGCGACGGCCTCACCCAGGCCGCCGATCAGCGTGTGGTTCTCCGCCACCACCACCATGCGGCCGCTGCGCCCGGCCTCGCGCAGGATGGCAGCGGTGTCGAGCGGCTTGATGGTCGGCACATGCAGCACGGCGACGCCGACACGGTCCTCCTCCAGCAGCTGCGCCGTCTCCAGCGCGCGCATGGTCATGAAGCCGGAGGAGATGACCAGCACATCCGCCCCATCGCGCAGCAGCTTCGCCTTGCCGAGTTCGAAGCGGTAGTCATATTCGTCGAGCACCAGCGGCACATTGCCGCGCAGCAGGCGCATGTAGACGGGGCCGTCATGCGCGGCGATGGCGGGCACCGCCTGGGCGATGTCGAGCGCATCGCAGGGATCGACGATCACCAGATCCGGCATGCCGCGGAAGATGGCGATGTCTTCTGTCGCCTGATGGCTCGGCCCATAGCCGGTTGTCAGGCCCGGCAGGGCGCAGCAGATCTTCACGTTCAGCCCTTCCTCGGCGATGCCCTGGCTGATGAAGTCGAAGGTGCGGCGGGAGGCGAAGGCGGCATAGGTGGTGACGAAGGGCACGAAGCCCTCATGGGCGAGGCCGGCGGCGGAGAGCATCAGCAGCTGCTCGGCCATGCCCATCTGGTAGAAGCGGTCCGGGTACTCCTTCGCGAAGATGTGCAGATCAGTGTACTTGGCGAGATCGGCCGTCATGCCGAGGATATCGGGCCGGCTTCGGCCAAGCTCCACCAGGGCATGGCCAAAGGGGGCCGGGCTGGTGCGCTGCCCCTCGCTCGCCAGGGAGGCGATCATGGCCGAGGTGGTCAGGCGCGGCCGCGAGGGGTCCGCCTGGGTGGCCAGGGCGGCGCCGCCGCGCCAGGCCCCGCGTTTGTTCGCGCTCATGCCGTCCTCCCTTCATCCAGCGCCGCCAGGGCCAGCGCCCATTCATGGCTTTCCACACGCAGGAAATGCGATTTCTCGCGGGCCTCCAGGAAGGGCACGCCCTTCGCCATGCGGGTGTCGCAGAGGATGACGCGCGGCTTCGGCGCGGTGAGGCTGCGCGCCGTGTCGAAGGCCCGCACGAGCGCTGGGATGTCGTTGCCATCCACCCGCTGCACGTGCCAGCCGAAGGCTTCCCATTTCGGCGCCAGCGGCTCGAAATTCAGCACGCCGGTCGAGACGCCATCGGCCTGCATGCGGTTGACATCGACGAGGCAGATGAGATTGCCGAGCTTCCAGTGGCCGGCTGACATCGCCGCCTCCCAGGTCGGGCCTTCATCCAGCTCACCATCCGACATCAGGTTGTAGACGAAGCGGTCCGAAGCCTTGCGCCGCAGCCCGAGCGCCATGCCGACCGCGATGCCCAGCCCGATGCCGAGCGTGCCGCCGCTGATCTCCATCCCCGGCGTGTAGCTCGCCATGCCCGACATCGGCAGGCGCGAATCATCGGTGCCGTAGGTTTCCAGCTCCGCCTCCGGGATCACCCCCGCCTCGATCAGCGCGGCATAGAGCGCGATGGCGTAATGCCCGATCGAGAGCAGGAAGCGGTCCCGCCCCTCCCAGTAGGGATCCTCCGGGCGGTAGCGCAGGGCGTGGAAATAGGCGACCGACAGCACATCGGCCACGCCGAGCGCCTGGGCGATGTAGCCCTGGCCCTGCACCTGGCCCATCCGCAGGGCCTTCCTGCGGATGTGGTAGGCGCGTTCATCGAGACTGAGCGCGTTGGCGCGAGTCAAGGTCTGCGCTTCCATGCGCGTCTCCTCCCCAATCCTGCCCGATATTGCCTGGACGCGGCGGCGGCTCAGTGGATGAGCATGCCGCCATTGACGTCGATCACCGCCCCGGTGACGTAGGAGGACAGGTCCGAGGCGAGGAACAGGTAGATCTTCGCCACATCCTCCGCATCGCCGAGGCGGTTGAGCGGAATGCCCTTGAGGATTTCCGTCCGCATCTCGGCCGTCAGCTTGCCGCCGGTAATGTCGGTCTGGATCAGGCCCGGCGTCACGCTGTTGACGCGGATGCCATCCGGCCCCAGCTCACGCGCCATCGCCTTGGCCAGCCCCAGCACCCCCGCCTTCGCCGCCGAATAATGCGGCCCGCCGAAAATGCCGCCGCCGCGCTGGGCGGAGACCGAGGACATGCAGGCGATCGAACCCTGGCCCCGCGCCCGCATATGCGGCACGATGGCCTGGCTCAGGTAAAGCACGCCGGTCATGTTCACATCGACCACGCGGTCCCAGTTCTCGGGCGCGATCTCCAGCAGCTTCAGCGGCTGGGTAATGCCGGCATTGTTGATGAGAACATCGACCTTGCCGAAATAGCCGATCGCCTGCTCGACCGCCTGGCGGCAACTGACGAGATCGGCTACATCGCAGCCCAGGCCGATATGCCCTTCGCCGAGGTCACGCGCCGCGGCCGCCGCGCCATCTGCATCCAGGTCGAGAATGGCCACCCGCGCGCCATGCTGGGCGAACAGCTTCGCTGTGGCGCGACCGATGCCGCGCGTGCTGGCGGCGCCTGAAATGATGGCGGTTTTATCCGAAAGCAACACGGAAACCTTCCTCCCGTTTTTGTTTCCTGTTGCCCGGAGGGTGAAGTCGTATTCCGTTCACCGACAAGAGAGAAATTTACATCAAAAAATGAATTAGATTCATCTTTGGCTATTTTTCTATCGCCATGTCGTCCAGGCTGAAGCTCAGTCCTAACTCGCGCGTGAGCCAGTCGACAAAGAGCCGCATGGAGCGGGCATAGCGCTGCGCCCGCGGGAAGACGAGCCAGTGGCCAGTGTAGAAGACATCCTCGCACAGGCCCGCCAGCGGCCGGACGAGGCGGCCCGTCGCGATTTCCTGTTCAGCCAGCAGGGTAGATTCGAGTGCCACGCCCAGCCCGTTCACTGCTGCGCTGAGCGAGATGAAACTGCGGTCGAAGCGCGGCCCGCGCGGCGGTGGTGAGGGCAGGCCATTCGCCGCAAACCAGGCCGGCCAGCGGACGCGCTTGTTGTCGCTTTCGATCAGAACCTGGTCGAAGAGGTCGCGAGCCGTGCGGATGGCTGGGGCCAGGGCGGGGGCGCAGAGGGGCGTCACCATTTCCGTCCCCAGCGGCAGGATCATCATACCCGGATGGGCGCCGCCGCCATAAAGCTCGGCCTGGGGTGCGCCATAGACGATGTCACCGTCGAATTCATCGGCGAGGAAGCGGGTATAGTCGGTGCCTGCAGCGATGCGCAACTCCAGCCCCTGGCATTCCTCCAGCAGCCGTCCCAGGCGAGGCACCAGCCATTGCGCGGCGAAGCTCGGGGCGCTGTGCAACTTGAGCAGGCTCGGCTTGCGCGCGGCTATGCTGGCAATGCCAAGCTGCAACTCGCCGAAGCCGCGTTCCACATGGCGCATCAGTGTCTCGCCCTCCGGTGTCAGCCGGATCGAGCGGCCCTCACGCTCGAAGAGCACAGTGCCCAGTTCGCGTTCCAGCCCGCGGATAGCATGGCTGACGGCGCTCGGCGTCAGGCCGAGATCGTCGGCGGCGGAGCGGAAGGAGCCGGTGCGCGTCGCTGCCTCGAAGGCACGCAGGGCATTCAGAGGAAGGTGAGGGGCCATACTGCCGATCATCGGCTGTGGTAGAAAAAAGGCAAGATAGAGCTTACTCATTCGCTTACTTTCATGCGGTGGTGGCTGGCATGAAGGGGAATGATTTTGCCACTGCTGTTACGAAGTTGTGCGTCAGAGGCGTGAGGCGATGTCGGGCATATGTAAGATTCACCCGATGCTTCCAATGACCCACATCGTCGTTGGCCGATTTCCACACCGATATGATGTCGGCCAGCCTGGACGAACCGCGCCACATGCCCGTGTTTCCAGGAGGCGGGTCACCGCTGCGGGCCAGCCAGCCTCTGAGGCTGGCAAGTTTGGCGAGAAAGGTGCCGAGCGTTCGCTATGGTCGCCCAACGGCGTTTCTGGGCGTGCTTCTCTCGAGCCCATCGATCTCGGTTGGCGTCAGCGCCACCCCGGCTGGTGCATCGGGCGCCACGCAGGCGATCATCGTTGTCCAGAAGCTACGCCATGCGATGATGCAAAGCACCGCGATGAGCTTGGTCAGCCGCTCGGCGGTGCACAGCCGCGCAGCTTCAGCGCGGCAGCCCGATTTAAGAATCTTGTGGAACAACTTTATCTTCCAGCGACACGCTTACCAGCGCAGCTTCTCCACCGCCTCATTGGTCGAACTGATGGCAAGGTCGGTAGCCAGCTTCCATTCGAGCCAGGCGCGGCCCGTTGGCTCGGCTGTCGCGCGGGCGTGGAGAATGGTGAGATCCAGCGCAGGATTGGGTTTGCCCCGTCTCGGTGGACATGAACGAAGCTTTCGCGTGAGGTGTCCCCGATGCCCAAAACCCATCCTGCCCACGCGCCGGAGTTCCGGCGCCAAATGGTCGAGTTGGTCCGCGCCGGACGCGAGCCGGCCGACCTTGCCCGCGAGTTTGAACCTTCCGCCCAGGCGATCCGGAACTGGGTCGCCGTCGCCGATCGGCAGGAGGGCCGGCGCGAGGCGAGGCCTGCCCCCGCCGAGGCCGCCCTGACTGCGACCGAGCGCAAGGAGCTTGCCCGGCCGCGGCCTGGTTTGCCCGCGAGACCGGGGCGCTTCCGTCCGGGTCTTCGTGTTCATGAAAGCAAACCTAGCTACCTGCCCGATCGCCCGGGTGGCACGCCTGCCCGGCGTCTCGCGGGCTGGCTACTACGTCTGGCTCGAGCGGCCCCCGTCAGCCCGCGCCGAGGCGGATGCGGCATTGCTGCGGCGGATCCAGACCGTGCACGTCACCTCGCGCCAGACTGACGATGCGCCGCGGGTGCATGCCGAACTCCGGGCCAGGGGCGAACGGCACGGCCGCAAGCGCATCGCGCGTTTGATCCGCCGCGCCGGGCAGATCGGTGCCAGCCATCGCCGCGGCGGGCCGGTGACGACGCACCGCGACGAGAAGAGCAGGCCGGCTCCGGACCTGGAGAACCGCAACTTCACGGCCAGCGGTCCCAATCCGCTGTGGGTGGCCGACATGACGTTCGTTCCTGCGGCGGCCGGCTTTCTCTATCTCGCCGTGGTACGCACTGTCTGGAGCCGCAAGGTCATCGGCTGGGCTACCGCCAACCACCTGCGCACCGAGCTCGTCCTGGATGCGCTGGAGATGGCCGTCGGCCAGCGCCGGCCACGCGATGTCCTTCACCACTCGGATCAGGGGTGCAATAGACCTCGCTGGCGCTCGGCAAACGCTGCAGAGAGGCCGGCGTCCGGCCGTCCATGGGATCCGTTGGCGATGCCTACGAGAACGCCCTGTGCGAGAGCTTCTTCGCCATCTTCGAATGCGAGCTGCTCGCCCGACGCCGCTTCGCCTCCCACGCCGAGGCGCGCATGGCGACCTTCAGCTTCATCGAGGCCTGGTACAACCCCGCCAGACTTCACTCAACGCTGGGTTACCGTTCGCCCATGACCTATGCGCAAGAGGAGCAGCAAGCCGTCACCGCAGACCCGTAATCAGCCAAGCCCATCAACTGTCCACGAGAACCGGGCAAACCCAAACCCACTGATCTGCAATGCCCTCAACCTTGCAAACTCACCAGCGCAGCCGCCTGAGGCAACTCGACCCGCACAGCCCGACCGCTTACCGCCCCCGCAGTAAGCCGTTACCGGGGCGGGCTCCTAGGCGGCGGGCGCGGCGGCTGGCCAGCAGCCCGTGCTCGGGCGCCAGCACCAGCGTGGCGGCGAAGAGCAGCGACAGCACCACCACGATGGCGCCGGCCGGCGACACGTTGAGGTGGTAGCTGAGCAGGATGCCGGCGAGGTTGGCGAAGACCGCCGCCGCCACGGCGATGACCTGCATGCGCCCGAAGCGGTTGCTGAGCAGGTAGCCAATGCAGCCCGGCGTGATCAGCAGCGCTACCACCATGATGACGCCCACCGCCTGCACGCCCGCCACCACCGCCGCCGCCAGCAGTGCCAGGAACAGGTAGCGCAGCGCGGCGATGTTCAGGCCGATGCCGCGCGCGTGGGTCTGGTCGAAGCAGAACAGCATCAGGTCCCGCCCCTTCAGCAGCAGCACCGCCAGCGTCAACCCGCCGACCACCAGCGTCTGCCAGAAATCCTCGGGCTCGATGCCCAGGATGTTGCCGAACAGGATGTGGGTGATGTGCGCCTCCGTGGTCAGGAAGGCGAGCATGACGATGCCGGCGGCGAACATGCCGGTGAAGACCACGCCCAGCGCCGCGTCCTCCTTGACCCTGGTGTGACTCTGAACGAAGCCGGCGCCAAGGGCGCAGGCCATGCCGGCCACGAAGGCGCCGATGGCGATGGGGAAGCCCAGCGCGGAGGCGATCACCACCCCCGGCAGCACGGCGTGGCAGATGGCGTCGCCCAGCAGCGACCAGCCCTTCAGCACGATGAAGCAGGAGAGCAAGGCACAGGCCGTGGCGACCAGCGCGCCAACGCCCATGGCTTCCACCATGAAGGGATACTGGAAGGGGGCGAGAAAGGTCTCGATCATGCTGCGATCCCCGTGGCGGCCATCGCCTCTCGGCGCGCCCGGCGCCCGGCCAGCAGCCCGTGCCGGGGCGCGAAGACCAGCGCCAGCATGAACAGCTGCGCCTGCAGGCAGACGATGACGGCGCCGGTGGACCCGTCGAGGAAGTAGCTGAGATAGGCACCGACGAAGGCAGTGACCGCGCCCAGCGCCGTGGCCCCGGCCAGCATGCGCCCGAAGCGGTCGGTCAGCAGATAGACGGTGGCGCCGGGGGCGACCAGCATGGCGATCACCAGCACCGCGCCCACCGCCACCATGGCGGCGACCGCGACGGCCGCGACGCAGCCCAGCAGCAGCACCTGCAGCAGGTTGGTGTTCAGGCCGATGGCGCGGGCATGGGTGGCGTCGAAGGCCCAGAGCATCAGGTCCCGCCCGCGCAGCACCATGACCGCTAGCACGCCGGCTGAAACCAGCAGCATCTGTACCGTGTCCTCCGGCGCGATGCCCAGCACGTTGCCGAAGATGATGGTTTGCAGACGGATGTTGCTGGGGAACAGCGTCAGCAGCACCAGCCCTGTGCCGAAGAAGGCGGTGAAGACGATGCCGATGGCGGCGTCCTCGCGGATGCGGCTGTTGCGGCGGATGAATCCCATGAACCAGGCCGCCAGCATGCCGGACGCGAAGGCGCCGAGGGTGAAGGGCAGGCCCAGGATCCAGGCCAGCGCCACGCCCGGCACCACGGCATGCGCCAGGGCGTCGCCCAGGAGCGACCATCCCTTCAGCGCCACGAAGCAGGACAGCAGCCCGCAAACCGCGCCGATGGCGGCGCTGACCAGCATGGCGTTGCGCATGTACTCATAGGTGAAGGGGACCAGCGCCTCGGTCATGGCTGCGCCACCAGTCCCGTGTCCAGCCGGCCCAGGATGGCGCCGTTGGCGCCCACCACCAGGGTGGCGCCATCCGGCCCCTTCACTAAGGTGGCCGTCTCCGCGCTGCCCGCGCGCTGCTGCGCGGAATCGCCGAAAGCCCGGGCGAGCTGTTCCGGCGTGAAGACCTCCGCCGTCGGCCCCGCCGCCAGCACGGTGCCCTTGACCAGCACCACCTGGTCGCAGAAGCCCGGCACGCTGCCGAGATCGTGGGTGGAGACCAGGATGATCCGCCCTTCCGCCCGCAGTTCCCGCAGCAGCTCCGTGATCTGTTCCTGCGTGGTCACGTCCACGCCGCCGAAGGGCTCGTCCAGCAGGATGATGCGGCCATCCTGCGCCAGCGCGCGGGCCAGGAAGACGCGCTTCTTCTGCCCGCCCGAGAGCTGGCCGATCTGCCGGTCTCGGAACTCCCACATGCCGACGCGCTTCAGCCCTTCCTCCACCGCCGCGCGGTCGGCGGCGCCGGGGATGCGCAGGCGGTTCATGTAGCCGTAGCGGCCCATCATCACCACGTCGCGGACGCTGACGGGAAAGGCCCAGTCCACGTCCTCGTTCTGCGGCACGTAGGCGACCCAGTTGCGCTTCTGCGCCACGGACACCGGCTCGCCGCCCAGGCGCACCTCGCCGGCGGCGGGGACGACCATGCCCATGATGGCCTTGAACAGGGTGGACTTGCCGGCGCCGTTGACGCCGAGCAGGCCGCAGATGGTCGGCCCGTCCAGCGCCAGGGAAGTGTCGCGCAGCGCCACGTGACCGTTGGGATAGGCCACGGTGACGTTGCGCACGCGCAGATCCAGGCGCGGCGGCCCGCCGTCCGCTTCCTCCACCACGCCGCCGCCAGCGCCCCGCCGCGCCGGCCTGGCCTGGCCCATGACCATGCTCATCAGCTTCGCCATGGCGGAGCGGCGGCGGGGCTGCGCCCAGGATGGCAGATGGGTGGAGGTGGCGGCAGAGAGGGTCATGATGTTACCGGCTGGGCTGGCGCTCGAAGGCGCGCATAATGAGGTTAGCGTTGTATTCCAGGAGCTTGATGTAGGTCGGCGCGTCGCCGGCATCCTCGGTCAGGCTGTCCACGTACAGCACGCCGGCGAAGCGGGAGTTGCCTTCGCGCGCCACCTGCCGCATGGCGCGGTCGCTCACCGTGCTCTCGCAGAACAGGGCGGGGATGCGGTTCTTGCGGACCATGTCAACCACGCGGCGGATCTGCTGCGGGGTACCTTCCTCCTCGGCGTTGATCGGCCAGAGATACAGCTCGCGCATGCCGTAATTGGCGGTCAGGTAGGAGAAGGCGCCCTCGCAGCTCACCAGCCAGCGGCGATCCTCGGGGATGCGCGAAAGCTGCTCGCGGATCGGCGTGTCCAGCGCCTTGATCTGTGCGGTGTAGCGCGCGGCGTTGGCGTTGTAGGTGGCCTCATTGCGGGGATCGGCGGCGATCAGCGCCTTGCGGATGTTCTCGACATAGATCACCGCATTGGCCGGGGACATCCAGCTATGCGGGTTGGGGCGGCCGCGATAGGGCCCCTCGGTAATGTTGATCGGCGCCACGCCCTCCGTGAGCACCGCCGAGGGCACGTTGCGCACGCGCTGGAAGAAGCGCTCGAACCAGCGTTCCAGGCCCATGCCGTTCCACAGCACCAGGTCGGCGGCTTGGGCCTTCACCACATCCAGTGGCGTCGGCTCGTAGTCGTGGATCTCGGCGCCCGGGCGGGTGATCGATTCCACGATGGCGGCCTCGCCCGCCACGTTCTGCGCCATGTCCTGCAGGATGGTGAAGGTGGTCACGACGCGGATCGGCTTGGCCGCCGTGCCCTGCGCCGAGGCCTCAGGCATGGCCCAAAGCAGCGCGAGGCCCAGTGCTGCCGCCCCGGCCAGCCGCCTGGTGAGCTTCATTGGCATCCAGCTATCTCCTGTTGATTCGTCAAGATAGTGAAGCGAAGCGCTTATGGTATAGCAAGATATATAATTTGAAGGCTTCGCTTCACAATGCTGATGCTGCTGCCCGGCCGAACCTCACCCGCGGCGCCGCCTGCGCCAGGAGAATTGTCGGCCGTGCTGGAGAACCATTGGGCAGTTGATCGGCGGGGAGGGTGAGGCGTGGCCGACGGCCCTGGCCCGGCGCCTGGGCGTCTGGCATGTCTCCGCCATCCGCAGCCTGGCCCGCCTGAAGGCGCCGGGGCTTGCCTGGGCGAAGCCCTATCGCAGCGTCTTCCTGACGGTGAAGGGGGGGGCGCTGGCTGGCCGGATCGGCCGCCGGCGGCATATTCTGGAGGAGGCCCTGGCGGCGCTGGGCGTGCCCGCCGATGTCGCCCGCCCGCGAGGCTGGCGGCGTGGCGTATCATGTCAGCCAGGACGTGCTGGACGCTATCGCGGCCAGCCTGTGCGCCCCCGCCGAGGCCCGCCCTGCCGGCGCCCCGTTGCGGGGATGAGGCCTATCGCCCGCCGGTGGCCAGCTTGCGGAAGATTGCCAGCGTCTCGGCGCTGACATAATGCTCCATGCCCTCGGCATCGATCCGGGCGGTCTCGGCGCTGACGCCGATGGAGCGGAGGAAGGCCTCGACGATGTCGTGCCGCTCCCGGCTGGCCCGGGCGATCCTGTTGCCTTCGTCGGTCAGGAAGACGCCGCGATAGGGGCGCTGCACCACCAGCCCTTCCTCGGCGAGGCGGGACAGCATCTTCGCCACCGTCGGCTGCGCCACGCCGAGGCGGGCGGCGATGTCGACCTGCCGCGCTTCGCTGCCATCCTCGATGAGGTCAGCGATCAGTTCGACATAATCCTCGATGAGCGCAATGCGCCGCGCCTCCCGGTTCTGGCGGAAGCTCTGCGAATGCGCCTCGGCATCGGGCAAAACCTGACGTGGCCGCTCCTGCGGCGGGGATCTGCGGCCTGCCTTCAAGCTTATGTCTCCGTCTGCCCTGCGATACTAGCGCGGGCTGGCCCCCATCGCTACGGCTGCAGGGGCTTAGCCCTGCGACGCCTGCACCGTCGTGGGCAGTCTTAGAGTCCATCCGGGAACAGAGCGAGGGGATTGAATTGGTTGTGATTTCGGTGGCCGGGTGGCGCTTGCGAAGCTGGCGGGATGTGGACGCCCGAAAACCGCTCCCACTACGACCGTTGCGGTCTGCGCTACCCCAGTGACCTGACCGGCGAGGAGTGGGCATTGGTGGGGCCACTGATCCCCCCCCCCCGCCAAGCGTGGTGGCAACAAGCGGACCGTCGATATCCACGCCGTGGTCGATGGCGTGATGGATGTGCTGAGCACCGGCTGCCAGCGGGCCGCGCTGCCGAAGGATCTGCCACCGCGCAGCACGGTGCACGACTATTTCAGACGCTGGGACTGGGATGGCACGCTCGATCGCCTCCATCACGCGTTTTATGTGCTCTGTCGTGAACTGGCCGGACGCGAAAGCAGCCCGACGGCCGCGATCATCGACAGCCAGAACGTCAAGGGCTCTGAAAAAGGGGGCGGGCGATTGATCCGCCGGGATATGGCGCGGGCAAGAAGATCAAAGGCAAGAAGCGGCATGTCCTGGTCGACACGCAAGGGCTGCTGATGGGCGCCCTGTTCGGGCTGTATCCGTTCCTGCTCAAGCTCTACGCTGACAGCGGCTGCCAGGGACCAAAATTCCGCGACGGTGTCGCGGCCGCCTGTGCGCAGATCAACGTCGAGATCGTCAAGCGCTCCGACCTCCGCCGCTTCGTCGTCCTGCCGAAGCGCAGGATCGTTGAGCGCGCCATCGCCTGGCTGAACCGTTGTCACCGCCGGGCCAAGGATTGGGAGTGCCTCAATCGCTCCGGCCTCGCCTTCCTGCGCTGGGCCTCCATCCGTTTCATGCTTCGAAGGCTATGCCAGCACAGGAAATGATCCCGGATGGCCTCTCAGGCCTAGGAACGCTTATCGTAATGATTTGGATAAAAGCCGTCAGCATCAGCCGAGATCGTGTACTCGCGCGAAGCACGCCCAGAAACGCCGTTGGACGACCATAGCGAACGCTCGGCATCTTTCTCGCCAAACTTGCCCGCCTCGGAGGCTGGCTGGCCCGCAGCGGTGACCCGCCTCCTGGAAACACGGTCATGTGGCGCGGTTGGTACAGGCTGGCCGACATCATGATCGGTGTGGAACTCGCCCAACGACGATGTGGGTCATTGGAAGCGGCGGTGGACGCTTACCACCCGCAGGTCCATAAACGGTCTTCAGATTGAATGTTTCTCACGCCGAACCAACGTTGCCAGCGCCTCGACCCCGCCCATCGCGTATCTAGCCAGCCGGTCAGCCAGGCCGGGTAACTCGCCTGGACCAACCTGATCGCGTCCAGTGATGATCTGGATCATGCCAGGTGGCCCTGTCAGCAGCATGACGCAGGGCGTCATCGTGCAGAAAGCCGCCTGACGGACGGCGGGGCTATCGACCGGCAAGTCCATGGCTTCAGCCATGATCTCATCGATCGCCACCAAGCGCGGCGTCATCTGCTTATGCAGGCGCAGGAGCGCCGGTGACGGTGCCATGAGTTCCCGGCTCACCACCCGAAGTTCCCATGCATGGGGCCCAAGCCCGAGCAATGCCTCGAGGTGCAGGCCGATGAGTTTGCGGATCTTCTCCGCAGGACTGGCTTTGGACCGCGCGACGTCCGCCAGCACCTCCCAGGCCATGATACGTTCATGGGCCTGGAGAAGGACGGCGTCGTAGAGCGCTTCGAAGCCGCCAAAATAGTAGTTGACCGCGGCGCTGTTTGCGCCCGCGCGCGCGCAGATCTCCTTGCTGGTCGCGCGGTCGGCCCCCTTCTCTGCGAAGAGTTCTCCGGCGGCCCGCAGCAGAGCCTGCGCCGTATCGCGCCCGTCGGTGCGGCGCCCACCTGGGGAAAGTCTAGACATGCTCATCCTCGGTCACCGGCAACCTTTCGGGCAGAGCGTTTAAATTTGCAACTTGAAATTCGAATTTAAACTCTGTACTGCCTCTCTCATCATGGCGTCGAGGGAGCCGCACTCCGCCGGACCAAGCGCCGTGCCAAAAGATAAGCGGGCAACCTGCCGAGATCCAAAGAGAGGTGCGATGCTACGCGTGTCCTGGAAAATGCTCGTCGGTGACACGTCGAAGTACCTGGGAATTCTGTTCTCCCTGGCCTTCACCACCCTGCTCATCACCCAGCAGGGGGCGACGCTGCTCGGGATCCTGTCCAGCACCACCAGCTTCGTCGACAACATCGGCGGCGTCGACCTCTGGGTGGTCGATCCGCGCGTGCAGAACGTCGACGACATCAAGGCCCTGACGGACACGCAGGTCGACCGGGTGCGCAGTATCCCAGGCGTGGCCTGGGCGGTGCCACTCTATAAGGGCACCACCAAGGCCCGGATGCCGGACGGCACGTCGGAGAACTGCCAGATTATCGGGCTCGACGACGCCACGCTGATCGGCGGCCCCACGGTGCTCCTGTCCGGCCGCCTGACCGATCTCCGCAACGCCGATGCCGTGCTGATCGACGACGACGCAGCGCGCGGCAAGCTGGCGCAGAGCGGCACCGGCGGCCAGCTGCGGCCAGCGGGGATCGGCACCACCTTTGAACTGAACGACCACCGCGCCACGGTGGTCGGCACCTATCGTGGTCAGCGGAACTTCCAGTCGCAGCCGGTCATCTACACCACCTACAACCGCGCCAAGAGCATCCTGCCGAACGAGCGCAAGATGCTGTCCTACGTGCTGGTGCGCCTGCAGCCCGGCGTCGAGGTGACCACGGTGCAGGCCCTGGTCCGGCAAAGCACAGGGCTCCGGGCCTATACCAGCCAGGAGTTCTCTGCCGCGTCGCTGTCCTACTTCATCCAGAACACAGGCGTGATCATGAATGTAGGCCTCTCGGCCGTGATGGCCTTCCTGATCGGCGGCGGCATCGCGGGCATGACTTTCTACAACTTCATGCTCGACAACCAGCGCTACTTCGCTGTTCTGCGCGCCATGGGCACGCGGGACCGGACAATGATCGGCATGGTGACCCTGCAGGCCGTGGGGGTCACCATCATCGGCTTCGGCCTGGGCATCGGCGGAGTTGCCGTCCTGCTTCGGTTCGTCATGGCCAATAGCGAGATCTCCATGACCCTGAGCTGGCCGCTGCTCGGGGCGGTCGGTGCCATCGTGGTGCTGGTGGGCGCGGTGGCAGGCACCGCGGGGCTGCTTCGGGTCCTGCGCACCGATCCGGCCGTGGTGTTCAAATGAGCGCCATGGGCCAGGAAGGCCGTGCCATCGCGTTACGCTGCGCGGGGGTGACCAAATCCTATGCCTCGGCAGGGGGTGCCGTGCCCGTGCTCCGGGGCATCGACCTGGAGGCGCGGGAAGGCGAAATCCTCTTCCTTGTCGGTCCCTCCGGTTGCGGCAAGACCACCCTCATCACCATCATCGCGGGCCTGCTCCAGCGGGACGCGGGCGACTGCGTCGTGCTGGGCCATGACCAGGAGACGATGGGCAAGTCCGAAGCGGCGACCTTCCGCCGTGACAACATCGGCTTTGTCTTCCAGGCCTACAACCTGATCCCGACGCTCACCATTGCGGAGAACGTCATGATTCCCCTGCTGCTCAGAGGGCGCCGCAGAAGCGAGGCGCATCAGGCGGCCGTCGCCGCGCTGGGCTCCGTCGGCCTGGCCGCCAAGGCCGACGAGCGGCCTGCCCGCCTCTCGGGCGGACAGCAGCAGCGCGTCGCCATCGCCCGCGCCATCGTGCACGCGCCGCGCCTGATCGTCTGCGACGAACCGACCAGCGCGCTGGACCACACCAACGGCCAGGACATCATGCGCCTGCTGCGCGGTCTCGCGCATGAGCAGGGCGCGACCCTCATCGTCGTCACGCACGACCACAGGATCTACGACTACGCCGACCGCATCGCAGAGATGGATGACGGACGCGTGGTGCGCATCACGGCCCCGAAGGCGGCCGCCGAAAGACAACACGCATGATACGAATCCTGAAAGGCTTGCTGCTACCCGGCCTCGCTGCCGTGGGGCTGCTCATGGCATGCATCGTCGTGATGGGCGCGACCGGCGCACCGCCACCGGCGCAGCCGGTGGCCGAGCCGGGTGCCTCGCCCTTCGCCTCCGCTGTCAGTGGCAGTGGCCTGACCGAGACGCCGGGCCGCTCCGTCGGCATCGCCGCCTTCACGAGCGGCGTGGTGACGGTGGTGGCGGTGACACCCGGCCAGGCCGTCGCCAGGGATGCGGTGCTGTTCCAGCTCGACGATCGCACCGAGCGCGCCACGCGGGACCAGCGCCAGGCCGACCTGGCCTCGGCCCGCGCCCAGGTCATGGAGGCCGAGGCGCAGCTGGCCGATTACCGCGCCCAGCTGCGCTTCGCCGAGGCGGTGACCGACCGCAGGGCCATCAGCGCCGAGGACCTCTCCAAGCGCCGCCAGGCCGTCCGCCTCTACGAGGCCAAGCTCACCACGGCCCAGGCCAGCGTCACCTCCGCCCAGGCACAGCTGGTCCAGGCGCAGGCCTCCCTGGACCGGCTGACCGTGCGCGCCCCCTTCGACGCGCAGGTGCTGCAGGTGAACGTCCGGGTCGGCGAGTACGCCTCCGCCGCCGCGCTGGATACGGCGCTGGTGGTGCTCGGCCGCCAGGGCAAGCTGCAGGTTCGTGTGGAGATCGACGAGAACGACGCCTGGCGCGTCCGGCCGGACAGGCCGGGCCGGGCCTACCTGCGGGGCAACTCCGCCCTGTCCTCGCCGCTGCGCTTCGTGCGTATCGAGCCTTACGTGGTGCCGAAGACCTCACTGACCGGCAGCAGCAGCGAGCGCGTCGACACCCGGGTCCTGCAGGTCGTCATGGAGATCGAGGCAGAAGACCTGCCGCTCTATGCAGGCCAGATCCTGGACGTCTTCATCGAGGCGGAGCCGCTGACGCTGCGCGCCGGGCAGGCGGCGCCATCCTGATGCAGTCCCATCTCTTTCCCATCGGGGTGCTCGGGCTGATCGGCGTGATCCTGGCGGGTTGCACCGTTGGCCCCGACCATGTCGCGCCGCCCCTCTCCGCCGCGGTCTCGTGGTCCTCTCCGCAGGATCAGACCGCCCGCCGGGAGTCCCTGGCGAACTGGTGGCGCCGCTTCGACGACCCGGTGCTGAACAGCCTCATCGAGGACGTCAGCACTGGCAACACCGACGTGGCGCAAGCCGTGGCCCGGCTCCGGCAGGCCCGCGAGAGTGCCACACAGACCGGTGCCGCCCTCCTGCCGAGTATCGACTCCTCGGTCAGCGCCACCCGCTCGCGCAGCTTCCTCGGCCGCGCCAGCAGCCCGGCAAGCTCATCCGGCACCAGCTACTACACCACCAACAGCTTCGACGCCGGGTTCGACGCCAGCTACGAGCTGGACATCTTCGGCGGCAAGCGTCGTGACGTGGAACGCGCCACGGCCTCCGCCGTCGCCAACGAGGCGGACCTGGCGGATACGCTGCTGAGCAGCCAGGGCGACGTGGCGAGCTACTACGTGGAGTTGCGCGGCTACCAGGCCCGTCTGGCCCTGGCCCGGCGCATGGTGTCGCTGCGCCAGGACAGCCTGGCACTGGCGCGGGCCAAGGCCCGGGCGGGCACGGGTGCCGAGCTGGACGCCGTGCAAGCCCAGGCCGAGTTGGAGAGCGCCCGCGCGGACATCCCGCCCCTGGAGCAGAGCACCCGCGAGGCGGAACTCCGCCTAGCGGTGCTGACCGGCCAGACACCGGCCGCCATGCAGGAACGGCTTGCGGCGCTCCGGCCGGTGCCGTCGCTGGCGGGGCGCGTCAGCCCGGAACCACCGGTGACCGCGCTGGCGCGGCGTCCGGACATCCGGGCCGCTGAACGGCGCATCGCGGCGGCCACGGCGAATATCGGTGTGGCGGAGGCGGACCGGCTTCCGGCCGTCTCCCTGGCGGGATCGATCGGCCTGAACGGCAGCCGCCTCAGTAACACGGGGCATCTCAGCTCCAACGTCTGGTCCTTCGGACCGACCATCGACCTGCCGATCTTCGATGCCGGACGCCGCGCCTCCGTCGTGCGGGAGCGCGTGGCCGCGCGCGATGAGAGCATCGCCACCTGGCGCGGCATCGTGAACACCGCCGTCGAGGACGTGGAGAAGGCGTTGAGCGCGTTGGACCGGGAACGCGCACACGAAGCGGCCCTGCGCAGGACCGTCGCGGCCTATAGCGACTCCGCCTCCCTTGCGCTGATCGTCTACAGCGCCGGGCGGGGTGACTACACAGACGTCGTCACGGCGCAGCGTTCCCTCGCCAGCGCGCAGGACTCGCTGGTCCAGAGTCAGGTCAGTCTCGCCAAGAACGCCGTGGCACTGTTCAAGGCCCTGGGCGGAGGCTGGGGCGAAGACCTCCAGGCGGCTCCGTGAGGCCCGCCCCCCATATCCAGCCGCGTCTTGAAAACCTGGCTGACCGCAAGGTTCTAATCAGGTCGGATCGGGGGATCGGCGGTTCCGGGCTCGGGGCCGCGCGGGTATGACGGCGAACCAGGAAAGCGGCCGTGTGCGCCGGTTCCAGACGCAGACACCAAGCCAGCGCGTTATCGAGGCGCCATAGCGATGACCCCGCGCATCCACGGCATCGTCGCGCCACTGATGACGTTGGCGCCGCAGACGATGCTGGGCCAGATCATCACGATCGTCGTCTCCGCCCTCTCCATTACCCTGCTCGTCTCATTTGGCCTTCTCTTCCTGTTGAGACCGCTGCTACCGGCTCCTCCGCAATGGCCCTGGGCGACGGCGTCCAGCATCGTGACCTTGACCAAGGCATTGAGCGCGGTTCCGCCCGATCTCCGAGGCAGGCTCGCGGCCAGCGTGACCGGGCCTGGCCTTCGGGCACGGGTCAGCGTGCCGCCCAAGCTGTGCGAAGGCAATTCTGCCTGGGCTTGGGAGCTGCGTGATGCGCTGAACAGCATCGACAGGGGCAAATTCCAGGTGAGCTCCTGCCTCTCCTTAACCGAGGCGAGTGACATCCAGGTTGTGGTCGCGATGGGCGACGAGGCTCTCGAGATTCGTACCGACCGCCTGGGCAAAACGGATATCACCATGGCGGGCGCACCTGTCGTGTTTGCCCTGCTGTTCCTGTTCTGCATGGTGCTGGCACTGGCGATATGGTCCATCGCACGCATCGTCCGCCCCCTGCAGAGGCTGTCCGCGACGGTGGAGCGCTTCGGTCAGGACTTCGCGCCAGTCGTGCTGCCCGAGGAGGGTCCGAGCGAGATGCGGCAGGCGGCCCGGGCCTTCAACGCCATGCAGGACCGCATCGTCGGCGCGGTCGAGGAGCGGACGCGAATGCTTGCCGCGATCAGCCACGATCTCCGCACACCACTGACACGGATGCTGCTCCGTCTCGAGATGGAAGGCTCGGGGGAACTCCTCGAGCGGCTCAGCGGCGACGTCCAGCAGATGCAGAAGATGGTCTCTTCATCGCTATCGTATCTCACCAGAAACCAGACCCCGGTCCGCCGCGTCCGCCTGAGCCTGGATGCCCTGCTCTCCACGATCTCCGACGAATACAGCGATATGGGCCATCCTGTTGCCTTTGATCACGAAGCGAGCGTTGCCGTTCTCTGCGACCCCGACACCATCCGGCGGGCCATCACGAATCTCATCGATAATGCCTGTCGTTATGCAGAGCACGTTCGGTTGCGACTGCAGGCAATCGACGAGTGGGCGATCATTGAGGTGGAGGATGACGGGCCCGGCATTCCGGTCGAACAACGCCACTCGGCGCTGACCGCCTACACCCGCCTCGACGCCGAGCCTTCGAATCGCGAGGGCCATGTCGGACTTGGCTTGTACATCGTGCAGACGATCGTCGCCTGGCACCGCGGAGAACTCTTGCTGCTCGAGAGTCCCTCGGGAGGGCTGCTCGTCCGGATCACCCTGCCCAGGATTGCGTGACGTGTATCCATACGGCCAAGGCCACGGATGCCGAGGTTAGGTGGTGGGCGGCATTCGCCGCTGCCGGTCAGGGCTGAGCTCCCCGGGGGTGCCGATCCTGGGAGGGCCTTGATCAGCTTGCTAGCTTGCGCCTGGTGGCTGGCTTGCGCGACCACGCCTTGGCGAGGTCTTCGACGGCCTT
>NZ_JANFNY010000041.1 GCF_024437745.1 Roseomonas sp. GC11
GGCTCAGGGGGCGCGGGCGGCGCCTCGGGCTGCGGTGGGGCCAGCGGCGCCTCCGTGCCGGCGGCCTCCGGCGCGGCGGGCGGCGGCTCCTGCTGCGGCAGGGGCGGGCCTTCCGGCGTTGCCTCGAACACCACCGGCACGCCTTCTTCCGGCGCCCCGCTCGGCATGGGCTTGGGCGTGTAGGTCATCAGCAGCCAGGCCAGAAGCCCGGCATGCAGCAGCAGCGAGAGCGTCAGACCCGGCCCCAGCCGCCAGGGCAGCGGCGTCCGCCATGGCGGCAGGGGCGGTTCGGTGGTGAGGCTCATGCGGCGGGGCGCGTCTCAAAGGCAGGATCGGGCGCCGCACCCTAGGGCCGCACCGCAGCGCCCGCCAGGGTGCGTGACAGATCGTGACACAGCTCCCGCCGGCCGGAAGGAAACAGAAAGAAGTTCTTTTTTGGGAAAAAGAACCAAAAAAACCTTTTTTCAGGGTGGGGGCGCCCGTGGCAGGGCCGCGCGCTTTCGCCCCGGCCCCTGGATGCTTTAAACCCCGCCTATGACCGTGCTCGCCATCCGTGACCTGACCATCCGCATCGCCGGCCGCCCCCTGCTGGAAGGGGCCGAGCTGGTGGTGGAACCCGGCCGCAAGATCGGGCTCGTCGGGCGCAACGGGGCGGGCAAATCCACCCTGTTCCGCGCCATCACCGGCGAAATCCAGGCCGATGGCGGGGAAATCCGCCTCGCCACCCGCGCCCGCATGACCCATGTGGCCCAGGAAGCGCCAGGGGGCAGCACCAACCTGCTCGACACCGTCCTCGCCGCCGATACGGAGCGCGCCAGCCTCCTCGCCCGGCTGGAGACGGAAACCGATGGCACCCAGCTGGCGGAGATCCATGAAAGGCTGATCGCCATCCGGGCGGACAGCGCGCCCTCCCGCGCCGCCACCGTGCTCTCCGGCCTCGGCTTCGACGCGGAGGCGCAGGCGCGGCCGGTGGGGGAATTCTCCGGCGGCTGGCGCATGCGCGTGGCCCTGGCCCAGGCGCTGTTCCTGGAGCCGGACCTGCTGCTGCTCGACGAGCCGACCAACCACCTCGACCTGGAGGCGACGCTCTGGCTGGAGGGCTGGCTCACCCGCTTCTCGGGCGCGGCCATCGTCATCAGCCATGACCGCGGGCTGCTGGAACGCTGCGTCGATGCCATCGCCCATCTGGACCGGCTGAAGATCGCCCTCTACCCCGGCGGCTACGACAATTTCGTGCGCGTCCGCACCGAGCGCGCGGCGCAGCAGCAGGCGCAGAACGAGAAGATCGCCGCCCAGCGCGCGCATATGCAGTCCTTCGTGGACCGCTTCCGCGCCAAGGCCACCAAGGCACGGCAGGCGCAGTCCCGCCTCAAGGCGCTGGAGAAGCTGCCGGCCATCGAGGCGGTGGTGGAGGATGCGCCCACCCGCTTCGCCTTCCCCGACCCGGGCGAGCTGGCGCCGCCCATCCTCTCCCTCTCGCGCGTCGATGTCGGCTATGACGGGCGGCCGATCCTGCGCGGGCTGGAGCTGCGGCTGGACCAGGAAGACCGCATCGCCCTGCTCGGCGCCAATGGCAATGGCAAGTCCACCCTCGCCAAGCTGCTGGCCGGGCGGCTGCCGCCGCTGGGTGGCCACACCCACCGCGACCGGCGGCTGAAGGTCGGCTATTTCGCCCAGCATCAGGCGGAGGAGCTGGACATGGCCGGCACCCCGCTCTCCCACATGCAGGCGGCGCTGGGGCCGAAATTCACCGAGACGCAGTGCCGCGCCCAGCTCGCCCGCTTCGGCCTGGACGAGGAGCGGGCGACCACCACCCTCTCCTCCCTCTCGGGCGGGGAGAAGGCGCGGCTGCTGCTGGCGCTCTGCACGCGCGACGCGCCGCACCTGCTGATCCTCGACGAGCCGACCAACCACCTCGACATCGACGCGCGCGAGGCGCTGGTGAAGGCGCTGGCCGCCTTTGGCGGCGCCGTGGTGCTGATCACCCACGACCCGCATCTGGTGACCCTGGCGGCGGACCGGCTCTGGCTGGTGGGCGATGGCAAGGTGACGCCCTTCGAGGGCGACCTGGACGACTACCGCGCCCTGCTGGCCGAGCGCGCCCGCGCCGCCCGCGGCAGCCCGGCCGAGGCCGCCCCCACCCGCCGCGATGAGCGCCGCGAGCGCGCCGAGAACCGCCAGGCCCTGGCTCCGCTGCGCCAGCGCGTGGCGAAGATCGAGGCGGAGATGGCCAGGCTCCAGAAGGAGGCCGCCCTGCTGGAGAAGAAGCTGGGCGACCCGGACACCTATGCCCGCTTCAAGGCGGAGGACATCGCCTGGGCCAGCCAGCGCCAGGGCGCCATCGCCAAGCAGGTCGCCGCCCTGGAAGAGGAGTGGCTGGAAATCCAGGAGAAGCTGGAGACGGCCTGAGGGCGCCCCCAAAAGGGTTTCCAAAGGCCTCAGGCCTTTGGTGGGGAGAGTTTGAGAGGGGCGAAGCCCCTCTCAAGACGCGCATCCCACAGGAACGCCCCTTCCCCCTTGGCGCCGCGCCGCGCGCGTGGGATGCAAACGGCCAAGAACCCCCGCCCGGGAGAGAAACACCATGCAACGCCGCACCCTGCTGCGCGCCGGTCTGGCCGGCGCCCTCGCCCACCCCGCCCTGGTCCAGGCGCAGGGCACCGCGCCGCTGCGCATCATCGTCCCGGCCCCACCCGGCGGGCCCACCGACCTCCTGGCCCGTGCCCTGGCCGACCGCACCCAGCACAGCCTCGGCCGCCCGGTGGTGGTGGACAACCGCGCCGGCGCCGGCGGCGTCATCGGCAGCGAGGCCGCGGCCCGCAGCGCGCCGGATGGCAACACCATCCTGCTCGGCCACAACCAGACCCACGCCAGCAACCAGGCGATGATGCCCCGCCTGCCCTACCATGTGCTGGACAGCTTCGCCCCCCTGGCCAAGCTCGCCACCGTCCACCACGCCCTGGTGGTGCCGGGCAATTACCCCGCCACCACCCTGGCGGCGCTGATCGAGCGCGGCCGGCGCGGGCGGCTGAGCTACGCCTCCTCCCAGGCTGGTTCCGCCAGCCACGTCATCGCCGAGACGCTGGTCCGCCGCGAGAAGATGGACGCCACCCATATCCCCTACCGGGGGGCCGCGCCGGCGGCGACGGACACGGTGGCCGGCACGGTGGATTTCTACGTCGCCACCTTCCCCTCCGTCGCCGGGCTGGTGCGGGATGGGCAGCTGCGCGCCCTGGAAATCGGCGCGCCCGCCCGGCTGGCGGAATTCCCGAATATCCCCACCGCCGCCGAGGCCGGCGCGCCCTACCTGGCGGTGGATGCCTGGTTCGGCCTCTTCGCCCCGGCCGGCACGCCGGAGCCCATCCTCCAGCGCATCGCCACCGCCATGCTCCAGGCCCTCGCCGAGCCGGAGATGGGCACCCGGCTGGCCTCCGGCGGCTTCACCCTCGACCCGCTGCCCCCCGGCCCCTTCGCCGCCTTCCAGAAGGAAGAAGTCGCGCGCTGGGCGGAGATGGTGAAACTCACCGGCGTCACCATCGACGGGTGAGGGAAAAGAAAGAAAGCAGGGCAGAAAAAGCCGTCCTTTTTTGAAAAAAAGGACCAAAAAACTTTTTCCAGCAAAGGGCGCGCCTCCGGGGGAAAGAGCGCACACATCGCACACATAAAGAATCGCGCGAGGGTCATGCGGCGCATGCACCCTTCGGCGGTGGCGATGGGCGCCCCCGCCTGCTATAGCCCGCCCGGACACCGCCGGAGCCCCCCTCTAGAACCGGCGGCGAGAGGGATTCGTGGATCATGGCGCGACGCCGGCAGCTCTATGAAGGCAAGGCGAAGGTCCTGTTCGAGGGACCGGAGCCCGGCACCCTCGTGCAGTATTTCAAGGATGACGCCTCCGCCGCCAACGGCGCCAAGAAAGGCATCATCACCGGCAAGGGCGTGCTCAACAACCGCATCAGCGAATACCTGATGACGCGCCTGGGCGAAATCGGCGTCCCCACCCATTTCATCCGCCGCCTGAACATGCGCGAGCAGCTCATCCGCGAGGTGGAAATCATCCCCCTCTCCGTGATGGTGCGCAACGTCGCCGCCGGCTCCCTCGCCACGCGCCTCGGCATCCAGGAAGGCACCCGCCTGCCGCGCTCGATCGTCGAGTATTATTACAAGAACGACGCGCTGAACGACCCGATGGTGTCGGAAGAGCATATCACCTGCTTCGGCTGGGCCGCGACACAGGACCTGGACGACATGGTGGCCCTCGCGCTCCGCGTGAACGACTTCCTCTCCGGCCTGTTCCTCGGCGTCGGCATCGTGCTCGTCGATTTCAAGCTGGAATTCGGGCGGCTCTACGAGAACGAGGACATGCGCATCGTCCTCGCCGATGAGATCAGCCCCGACAATTGCCGCCTGTGGGACGCCAACACGGGCGAGAAAATGGACAAGGACCGCTTCCGCCGCGACCTGGGCAGGGTCGAGGAAGGCTATCAGGAAGTGGCCCGCCGCCTCGGCATCCTGCCAGAGGCCGGCATTCGTGACATGAAGGGCCCGGAGGTGATGCAGTGAAGGCGCGTGTGACCGTCATGCCGAAGAACGGCGTCCTCGACCCCCAGGGCAAGGCCATCGAGCACGCCCTGGGCACGCTGGGCTTCGCCACCGTGGGCGAAGTGCGGACCGGCAAGATCATCGAGCTGGAACTGGCCGAGACCGACCCGGACAAGGCCCGCGCCCAGGCCGAGGAGATGGCCCGCAAGCTGCTGGCCAACACCGTGATCGAAAGCTTCCGCGTCGAACTGGCCTGAGGCCAGACCCGCCGCCACAACGCCGGAGCGCGCGCGCCCCATGGTCAAGGCCTCCCTCCTGCTGATGCTGCTGCTGACGCTGCTCATCGGCATGGGGCTGCGCTGGCGGCAAAGCCGCCTGCCGCAGGTGGCCACCGCCCAGCGGGGCCGGGCGCGCCGGCCGGGGCTGCTCGCCCTGGCCAAGGCCCGGCTCGACCTGTGGATCACCGCCGCCGCCCTCGCCTCGCTCGTCACCATCCTGCTGATGGGCGGGCTGCACTGGGTGCGCGTCTGGCTCCAGTGATGCTTCCCCCCTCCCCTCCCCTTCCCTTTCCGGGGCCCGCCGCATGAACGCCGTCATCCTCCTCTTCCCCGGCACCAACCGCGAGCGCGACATGGCGATCGCGCTGCACAAGGCGACGGGGAAGAAGCCCACCATCCTGTTCCACCAGGAAACCAGCCTGCCCGCCGGGACGGACCTGGTGGTGCTGCCCGGCGGCTTCTCCCATGGCGACTATCTGCGCTGCGGCGCCATGGCGGCACGCTCGCCCATCATGCCGGCGGTGGCCGAATTCGCGGCGAAGGGCGGGCATATCCTGGGCGTCTGCAACGGCTTCCAGATCCTGACCGAGGCCGGGCTGCTGCCGGGCGCGCTGCTCCGCAACGCCGGGCTGCGCTTCCTCTCGATGGACTGCCACCTGCGCGTGGAAACCAGCGACAGCCCCTTCACCAGCCGCTGGCAGAAGGGCGAGGTCTACCGCGCCCCGATGGCCCATGGCGACGGCAATTTTTTCTGCGATGACGAGACGCTCGCCCGCCTGAACGGCGAGGCCCGCGTGGCCTTCCGCTACGTGGACGCCAGCGGCGCCGCCACGCCCGAGGCCAACCGCAACGGCGCGCGCGAGAACATCGCCGGCATCCTGAGCGAGAACCGCCGCATCCTGGGCATGATGCCCCACCCGGAAGATCTGGTGGACCCGCTGATGGGCGGGACGGATGGGCTTCCGCTGTTCGAGAGCATCGCGGGGGTTTTGGCGGCGGCCTGAGCGGGGGGTTTCAGTTCGGAGAGTTGGTGGGCGCGGGGCCGGGAGGCCTCGCGCTTTTGGTGCTTCCGGCAGCTACAGCCGGCGGGCCATCTGCGGCGGGATACCTTTGGAACATCGAAAATTCACCCGCAGAGCTGAAATTTTTAGCTCATATTCGAGCCAATTTAATTCGAAATAACTACGAACCGACTTTACCGAGCAGCTGCGGCAAAGCTAATCTCGTGATGGGCTCGTCTGTCGCCTACAAGGAGGTGAGAATTGTCTGCGACGATCAACGGCGTTGGCCAACTGATGTGCGGAAATCAAAATATTGACGGAATAGCAGGAAGCGCTCTGTTACAGCTGTCAAGTTCGATAGTTCAGTTTTCAGATCGAATGGTTGATTTGCTAAACCGTGATGACAGCGTCGATAGAATTGCGCTCGGGCCATTCTGCACTAGAGTTTTCATGGAAAATTCTTTCGCCGCCATTATGGCTCGACTAGATTCATTTAGAATTATTTACCTCAGTGAATTTCAAAATCAACCCGAATATATTCATGGAAAACGAGCAAAATCTTCATTCTCTTGGTTTGGAGATGTTATTCCGATCGATGAAAAATCAACAACAGCATTATGGAATATTGAGCATGACTCTTCTAAAATCAGCAGGGCATTATTTTCTCAATATTCAAATCATATGTATTGGAAAAACGCTATGGCAAAATCATTAGATTATGTTTCAAAAAAACCCGCCAGCGCGATAAAGAGTGAGTTTTCTTTATTAGATCCAGAAACATTTATGGTTCAATATAAAGGAACATGTCAGGGTTTATACTCTTCTTTATCTAAGGGCGTTCACTGGGAATTCTTCACAACAGCAATGGTCTATGACGACAATACGGTGACAGATTTAATAAAAAGCACGGCAAAAATAGTTAGTCAATTTGGATTTATTTCTAATTTTATATCAACATCAATTTCTTCTTGCAGTCCAGATGAGGCGTGGGAAATCTATTGCGATTTTCGGAGCAAAACGGAATGATTAGTCAAAATTTAGATAGAAGCGACGCAGGCCTTGTCTTGGCTGCCGAGGAGTGGCCTCAGGATTCATTCGTTCAATATCATAGCTTTACTACGAACGATGAAAGTGTCATCCGCAAGCTAATTGCGCATGGCCCCGTCCTCATTAGAGGCGGCCGAGGCAGCGGCAAAAGCGCCCTACTGCTTGAGGCCCATCGGCGCATGCAAAATGTGCCCAACATTTTGCCTGTCTATGTCAGTCTGAGATACCTCCCGCTGCTTCAAGCGGACGGAAACGAATACATCAGGCACTTTTGTGATATTTTATCCGAAAAAATCAGTTCAGAAATTCAAAAAAGAAGGCTTAATTTTACGTTTGGAGAATGCAATGACGAATCTTCACTAAAAAGGAATCTTTCGGAGCTTTCTCAAAACTCGAATAGGAGAATCGTTCTTCTTTTTGATGATCCTGCACACATTGGTCGAGAGAAGTCTCTAGAAGTTTTTTTCGATTTATTCAGAACGATTTCCAGCAGCCTCATTTCGTGCAAAGCCGCGATTTACCCAGGCGTTACAAAATTCGGCATCCGCTTTGATGTGTTTAATGATTCAACATTAGTTGATATTACACGATCAGATGTATCTTCGACACCAAATCTATTTCCTGAGGTGATGAGGCTAAGATACCCAAGACTATCCGATCGTTCATTATTTTCTGATCGTTTATTGCCTGATCAGTTCGCAAACCTGCTTGGACGAGCAGTTGTCGGCAATATGCGTGGATTTATACTTGCCTGTAATAAATTTCAATATGAAAGAAAAATTGGGATTCCTCAGCTAAACAAATCTTTGCTTGAGCTTTCGACCGATCACTTTTGGCCGCTGATGGAAGAAGTCGCGCCTAAACTTGGCGTTTACGAGCCTTTGGTGGAGGGCCCCGCTCGTTCAATCATGGAAGCATTATGCATGCATATCGGGCAATCTCTTCGAGAAAAATCAAGATTATCATTTCAAGATAAAGTGCTTATCCACAGAAATATTATTAGTAAATACTCAAAAATAATGGAAATACTTGAATATCTTGGATTTGTTTCGAAAAGAGAGGCATCTCGCGCCATGCGCTCTGGTGGTAGAGGGCCTGTGTTCGCCATGAATATTTGTAGTCTTCTCGAATTTATTCCAACTCAACGCCTTACATTAGAAAACATCAGGGATATGATCCTAAACAGCAGTGAACCTGCTGAAATTCACACCAATAGTAATGTTTTTAAAAACATTACTCTTCCAGATCTAGATAATAATGAAAATCTCAGCATTCTATCAAAAGAAATATCTTTTTTGCAAAAAAGCAAGATGTACCCATATGGGTTGACTAACGACATGATTCAACGGCTCACACGCGCTAACCTTCACCTTGTTTCTGACCTCGCCTCTATATCTGACACAAATTTGCTTAGAATTGAGGGGATTGGTCGCGCCAAAATGAATAGAATTAAAAATGTAGTTTATCAGGCAATTTGGATGTAGCAAGTTTATCGCCAACCAAGTTCAGAATTTAGGAAAATTTGCCCACAGCAAATTTCCCTGATAGCCTCCCGGAATGAGCGCATCCCGCCTGACGCCGCCCCGCCCCTGGGCCCCGATGACGGACCAGGAATGGGCGGCGCTCCTTCCCTATCTGCTGCACCGCTCGCCGCAGGGCCGCCCCCTCCGGGAATTGCGGCAGCGCATGGACGGCATCTTCGCCCTCGCCACCAGCCACGCCCCCTGGCGGGCGCTGCCGGAGCGGTTCGGCAAGGCCGACACCGTCGCCCGCTATTTCTGCCGCCTCATCCATGCCGGCCTCTGGCAGCGCTTGCTGGTCGCCCTGGCGGAAGCCGCACCGAGCCACCCGCTGCGCGCCATCGAGCATTTCATCGTTCGCGCCACCCGCCGCGCCCACCGCATCCTCGGCCTGCCGCTGCTGGTGCTGATCCGCCGTATCGGCCTGCGCTCCGCCCTGCGCGCCCCGCCCTGGCTGCTGCCGGACCCGGATTTGTCCGAAACCCTCCTCCGCCAGCCCCTGGCCTGGCTGCGCGCCGCCGCCCCGCCGGCGGAGGCGGCCGGAACACCGCCCGCCACCACCCCCGCAAGGGCCTGGAAGGAACGCTTCTCCGCCCTGCGATCCCTGTTGCGGACGGCCTGGGGGCGGGCCCGCATCAGCCGCTCGGTCTGCTGGGGGTGGCCATGACCAATCCAGCACTGGACAACGGCGCCCGCCCTGCCGAAAAGCCGTCCATGTCCAGCACGACCCCCGCCCTCCTCGCCCCCGAACGCGCCCAGCAGCTCGCCGCCGAATTCGGCCTGAAGCCGGACGAGTATGACCGCGTGCTGGCCATCCTCGGCCGCGCGCCCTCCCTCACCGAGCTCGGCATCTTCTCGGTGATGTGGTCGGAGCATTGCTCCTACAAGTCCAGCCGCGTCTGGCTGCGGCAGCTGCCGACCAAGGCGCCCTGGGTCATCCACGGCCCGGGCGAGAATGCCGGCGTCATCGACATCGGTGAGGGCCTGGCCGCCGTCTTCAAGATGGAAAGCCACAACCACCCGAGCTTCATCGAGCCCTACCAGGGCGCGGCCACCGGCGTCGGCGGCATTCTGCGCGATGTCTTCACCATGGGCGCGCGGCCCATCGCCAACCTCAACGCCCTGCGCTTCGGCGCGCCGGAGCACCCGAAGACCCGCCGCATCCTCGATGGCGTGGTGCGCGGCATTGGCGGCTATGGCAACTGCGTCGGCGTCCCCACCGTGGGGGGCGAGGTGAATTTCCACCCCTCCTACAATGGCAACCCGCTGGTCAACGCCATGACCGTCGGCATCGCCCGCAAGGACAAGATTTTTCTCAGCGCCGCGGCGGGCATCGGCAATCCGGTGGTCTATGTCGGCTCCAAGACGGGGCGGGATGGCATCCACGGCGCCACCATGTCCTCCGCCGAGTTCAGCGCCGATTCGGAGGAGAAGCGCCCCACCGTCCAGGTTGGCGATCCGTATGCGGAAAAGCTGCTGATCGAGGCCTGCATGGAGCTGATGGCGACGGACGTCATCGTGGCCATCCAGGATATGGGCGCGGCGGGGCTGACCTCCTCCAGCGTCGAGATGGCGGGCAAGGGCGGCGTGGGCATCGAGCTGGTGCTGGACCATGTCCCGCAGCGCGAAACCGGCATGACGGCCTATGAGATGATGCTCTCCGAGAGCCAGGAGCGCATGCTGATGATCCTGAAGCCCGGGCAGGAGCACGTGGCCGAGGCGATCTTCCGCAAGTGGGAGCTGGATTTCGCCGTCATCGGCCATCTGACGGATACGGGCCGCATCGTCATCCGCCACAAGGGCGCGCTGGAGGCTGATATTCCGCTGGCGCCGCTGGAGAGCGAGGCGCCGCTCTATCATCGCCCGACGGCGGAGACGCCGCGCCAGCCGGTGCTGGAGGCCGCCACGGTGGCGGACCCGGCCGGGTTGCAGGCGGCGCTGCTGACGCTGGTGGGCAGCCCGGACCTGTGCTCGCGCCGCTGGATCTGGGACCAGTATGACAGCACGGTGGGCGGGCAGACGGTGAAGCGCCCCGGCGCCGCCGATGCCGCCATTGTCCGGCTGGAGGACAGCGCCCGCGCCCTGGCCATGACGACGGACTGCACGCCGCGCTACTGCGTGGCGGACCCGGAGGAGGGCGGCCGCCAGGCGGTGGCCGAGGCGTGGCGCAACATCACCGCCACGGGCGCCACGCCGCTCGCCATCACCGACAACATGAATTTCGGCAATCCTGAGAAGCCGGAGATCATGGGCCAGTTCGCCGCCGCCGTGCGCGGCATGGCGAGCGCCTGCACGGCGCTGGACTTCCCGGTCGTCTCCGGCAACGTCTCTCTCTACAATGAGACGGAGGGCAAGGGCATCCTCCCCACCCCCGCCATTGGCGCGGTGGGCGTGATCGAGGATGTGGCGAAGGCCATCGGCTATGGCCTGGCGGAAGGGCTGGAGCTGGTGCTGGTGGGCGAGACCGCTGGCTGGCTGGGCCAGTCGCTCTGGCTGCGCGAGATCGCCGGGCGGGAGGAAGGCGCGCCGCCGCCGGTCGATCTGGCCGCCGAGCGCCGCCATGGCGATTTCATCCGTGCCCGCATCCTGGATGGCACCGTGGTGGCCTGCCATGACGTGGCGGATGGCGGCGTGCTGGTGGCCGCGGCGGAGATGGCCATGGAGGGTGGCGTCGGCGCCACGCTGGAGGCGGCGCCGGCTGGCCTGCCCGCGCATGCCTTCTGGTTCGGCGAGGACCAGGGCCGTTATGTGGTGGCCACGCGGGATGCGGCGGCGCTGCTGGCGGCGGCGGCGGCGGCCGGGGTGCCGGCGCGCAAGCTGGGCCGCAGCGGGGGCAAGGACTTGGTGGTTGCGGGTGGCGTCACCATCTCGGTGGCGGAGCTGCGCGCGGCGCATGAGCGCTTCCTGCCTGCGCTGATGGCGCGGTAAGCTAGAGACCGGACAGGAGAACGACCCCATGGCCATGCCGGCTGCGGAAATCGAGGCGCTGATCAAGGCCGCCCTGCCCGATGCCCAGGTGACGATCGAGGATCTCGCGGGGGATGGCGACCACTATGCCGCCACCGTGGTGTCCGAGGCGTTCCGGGGCCGCTCCCGCGTGCAGCAGCACCAGATGGTCTATGCCGCACTCCAGGGCCGCATGGGCGGGGCGCTGCACGCCCTTGCCCTGCAGACCTCCGCCCCCTGAAGGAACCTCCCCCTATGAGCAACCCTGTCTTCGAGCGCATCCAGGCTGAGATCACCGAGAATCCGGTGGTCCTCTACATGAAGGGCACGCCGGTTTTCCCGCAGTGCGGCTTCTCGTCCCGGGTGGTGCAGATTCTTTCCCACATGGGCGTGCCCTTCAAGGGCGTGAACGTGCTGGAGGACATGGAGGTCCGCGAGGGCATCAAGTCCTTCACCAACTGGCCGACCATTCCGCAGCTTTATGTGCGGGGCGAGTTCGTGGGCGGCTGCGACATCATCATGGAGATGTTCCAGAATGGTGAGCTGACCCAGCTGCTCACCGAGAAGGACATCCCGCACAAGGCCGCCGCCTGATCCAGGCTTTTTTTCAGTTGGCGTCCTGCCTCGGACCTGAGGCGGGGCGCCGGCTGGCAAAGTCTTTTTGCTTCTTTTTCTTCAGAAAAAGAAGATTTCTTCCTGTTACTTTATTTCTCCTCCTGCATTCCCCTTATCTTCCTTCCCAAGGAAAGTTCCCGGGGATGACATCATGACCAGCCATAAACTGCGCACCCTGCTGAATCTGCTGCTGCCGCTGGCGCAGCCGGTGGTGGGGGCGATGGCGCCGCTGTTCGGCATTGGCCACACCCAGGCGGAGATGTCCGCCCGCAGCCAGACGCCCGTGGTGCCGCAGGGCTATGCCTTTTCCATCTGGGGCCTGCTGTTCACGCTGAGCATTGTGTGGGGCATCTGGCAGGCGCTGCCGGCGGGGCGGGATACACTGGCGGCGCGGCGGCTGGGCTGGCCGCTGGCGGGGGCCTTCGCCGCCTCCATCCTGTGGATGGTGCTGAGCCAGCTCACCGAGAATGGCTGGCACCTGGTGCTGGTGATCCTGCTGGTGCTGGCGGCCAGCCTGGCGGCTTTCTTCCTGGAGCTGCGCCTGCCGCGGGAGGGTGCGGCGCAATCCTGGCTGATCCACCCGCTGGTGGGGCTGCTGGCGGGGTGGGTCTCGGTGGCGACATTTGCCAATATCGCCGGGGCGGCGCGCATCCACGGGCTGTTCCCGGCCGATGGGCTGGGGGCCACGCTGGCGGCGGTTCTGGTGCTGCTGGCGGCGGGCGGACTGACGCTCGGGGTGCTGTGGGTGGCGCGCGGGGCGCTGTGGTATGCGGCGGCCGTGGCCTGGGCGCTGCTGGCCATCCTCTATGCCAACACCGCCGGCCGGTCCTTCGATCCGGGCGTGGCGCTGGCGGCGGGCGCGCTGCTGGCCGTGGTGCTGGCCATGGCGTGGCAGCGGCGCCGGCTGCGCGCCGCCGCCTGAGGGCCGCCTCCCCCGCCGGCCTCAGCCGCGCCGGCGGATCACCAGCCCGATGGAGGTGGTGACGTAGCGCTGCAGATCCAGCTTCAGATGCGCGCCCTGGGGGTTGGGCAGGTAGGGTGGCAGGTCGATCACCTCATCCAGCTCATGCCCGCCGGGCCAGAGGTTGAGCGGCCAGACCTCATGCCCGGCGGCGACCATGCGGGCCAGGAACTCCTCGATATCCACCTTGCGGAAGAGGCTGCATTCCGGCGTCTGCAGGGTGACGCCATTGGAGAGCAGGTTGAACTCCGTGGTGTGGACGGCGATGCCACCGGGGCGCAGGCAGCCCAGGCTGGCCTCGATGAAATCCAGCCCGTGGCGCAGCGAGCCGAGATGCTCCAGCGAGCAGGCGGACCAGGTGACATCGAAGCCCGCCAGATCCGGCGGGATGGCGTTCATGTCCACCGCGCGGTGGGTGACGCGCTGGCGGAACAGATCCGCCGGCAGCAGCTTCGGGCGGTGAAGCTGCATGACATCGTGGCTGTGCTGCTGGGTGCTGGCCCAGCCCTGGCTGGCCATCAGTTCCGGCGGGGCGTCGGTGGCGAGGACGGAGAGGCCCTGCGCCGCCAGGGCGGAGGGCAGTGGCTCCACCCCTGTGCCGAAGCCGAGGGCGCGCAGGCCGGGGCGCAGCATTCCGGCGGCCTCGATGGCGGCCAGGATGTAGCAGAACTCCCAGATCTTGCGGTGGCGCCGGGGGGATGGCGGGATGCCGAGCATGGCGCTCAGCCGGGCGAAGGCGGGCTCGCTGAACTGCTCGGCGGTGCAGAGCTGGGAGACGGGGCGCGCCAGGCTGGGCGGGGCGAAGCGCCACGGCAGGGCCGGGTCCGCCGGTGGCCGCAGCAGGAAGAGCGGCATGCTGTATTCGGTGCTGGAGGGCCGTGGCGGGGCGGCGGCACTGGCGGGCAGCGCCGCCTGCGGGAGCGGCTGCACCCGGCACAGGGTGCGGCCGAGGCGCCAGACGAGGCGGCGCAGCCGCCCCGGCAGGCCGGGGATGGGCATGTCCTGCGCCTGCACCAGCCGACGGACGCGGCGGTGATAGGCGCGCAGATGCGGGGTGCGGCGCAGGGCGGGCAGGCCCGCACGCCGGGGCCGGCGGAACCAGACAACGAAGACGTCATTGGCGAAGACGGGATAGGCGCGGTCGGGCAGCGCCTCCCAGAAGAGCAGGTTATGCGGCGCGATCTCCCCCTTGTGGCAGACCACCCAGTGATAGGCGGTATCGGCCTCGCCCGGCTCCGCCTCGACGAGGACGCCGGCGGGGAGGGCGGGCCAGAACTGGAGGGGGGCCAGCACCCTCTCACCGGGCCGGATATGGATGGCGAGCAGATCAGCGACTGCCTGCCAGGCCGGATCCAGCGCGAGCGGCGGGGGCTCCGGCTGGGTGGCCGGCGTCAGAACCTCCGGGGCGAGCAGGGCTTCAGGCATGGCGGCATCCCCCGCAGCATTGTTCCGAAATCATACTGAAATCATACCCCCATGCCAGCATGGCGGCCACGGCGCGTCACAGGCGCACGGTTTTTTTGTGGCTTCGCCGGCTTTCGGACGGGCAGCGGGAAAGCCGCCCGGGGGCGGCGGGGCGGGATTGCCGCCTGGCGGCTTCAGCCAGAGGCAGGGGAGCAAAGCACGGCCATCCCCGCATCAGGAGGCGTGTTCCGCCGGGAAGAAGCCCGCTATCTGGCGCACGCGACGGCCAGTTTTGAGGCCCCGATTGTCCCTGGCGCCGGGTTTTCCCAGGGCGCCCGCCAATTTTCATTGTCGGACCTGATAATTTTCCCGGCGCCGGAAATTTCTTCAAAATAAACAGTCGATATAAAGCGGTATTTATTTGAAGAACAATCATAATCCATCAAAGATCGCGTGCTTTTTTGCCCATAACTTCCGTTATTTTCTCTCGTGTAATTCACGATCACCCAGACCCGAGCAATATTCCCCTCGATATGTCTGGTAGGCAGATGCATCCAATGCAAAAATTTTTCATTCCAACCGCCCATCACCCACCCACTTCCAGGCGCCTCATAAGCAGGGTCCGGGGAAGGCATGGGCGGCAGCACAGGCTCAGGCCTGGGTTGGGCCGCGACCCTGGGTGCGGAGGCCGGCACCTGAGGCTGAACGCAGCCTGACACGGCGACCAGTCCCGCGGCCGCCAGGGCGGCCCGGACATGCCGCCACCCGACAACAGGCTTCATCCGCACCCCCAATCGCTGCGCTTGCGGTTCTTTTCCAGGCAACGGGATGCAGGCGTCAAGACCGCGATCGGGCAGAAAGCCAGCCCCGGACGCTCCGCGCCTTCAGCACGAACCCTGAAGCTGTCGCACATGGCCGAGGGCGACGGCGAAGGCTCGGGCAGGAGCCAGAGGGCAAGGCGGCAAAGGGGAGCGCGACCACAAAAACCGACCGGGGGCAGAGGGGTAAAACCCGCCGACAACGCTCGCCGGATGGGGTCTCAGATTTTTGCGCCCAATCTGGGGGCACTCTTCACCGCGCAGCTTGGGCGGCTGAAGAGGCGGCGCCTCGCAACAATGTCGCGGGAGACCGCCGGGGGATCGACGCCGAAGCGGTTCCCCCCATCATTGAAAAGGCGGGGCTTTTGGCCCCGCCTTCGTCAGCTTCAGCGCGAGTAGAACTCGACGACCAGGTTGGGCTCCATCTGCACCGGGTAGGGCACGTCCGAGAGCTTCGGGGCGCGCAGGAAGCGGCCCTTCATCTGGCGGTGGTCGACCTCGAGGTACTCCGGCACCTCACGCTCGCCGGACTGGGCGGCGTCGAGGACGGCGACGAGCTGCTTCGACTTCTCCTTGACCTCGATGACGTCGTTGTCCTTGACGAGGTAGGAGGGGATGTTGACGCGCTTGCCATTGACCGTGATGTGGCCATGGTTGACGAACTGGCGGGCCGCGAAGGGGGTCACCGCCAGCTTCAGGCGATAGACCACAGCGTCCAGGCGGCGCTCCAGGATCTCGATCAGGTTCTCGGAGGTGTCGCCCTTGCGGCGCACGGCCTCCTCGTAATACTTGCGGAACTGCTTCTCGCCGATGTTGCCGTAGTAGCCCTTCAGCTTCTGCTTCGCCATCAGCTGAACGCCGAAGTCGGTCGGCTTCTGCTTGCGGCGCTGGCCGTGCTGGCCGGGGCCATACTCACGCTTGGCGACCGGGGACTTCGCACGGCCCCACAGGTTCACGCCAAGGCGGCGGTTGATCTTGTACTTGCTTTCCGCGCGCTTCGTCATGCGGCGGGCTCCTTCTTGTTGTGCGGACCGTTCGGGTTCCGCTGGTGTCCCGGTAGTCCCAGGGCGATCATGCCAAGGGCGTGGCTCAGGCGTGCCTGGACCCGCTTTCCCGGAAGGGTGGGCGGCTTTAGCGCCCGTGCTGGCGGCTTGTCAAACCCTCGCGCGCTGCCTACTCGCTCTTCTCATGGTGAATCGCGCGGACATCCTGGTTCTGGGCCTGAAGGCCGGCGTCATGGGCAGCCTGATCGGCGGGTTGATGCTGGGCATCGGCCTGGGGCTGGTGGTGAATGGGGTGCATGCCGCCTGGGTGCTGGTGCTGCCGGCGGCGCCGGTGGGCGGGCTGGTGGGCTACTGGCTGGCGCGCAGGCTGGCCAGACAACTCCCCGATGGACAATTCTGAGGGGGCTGCCTGGGAACGGGCGGCGCGCGCCTGAGAGGGCCTTTCCCGCTTCTCTGCAGCCATGTGGCCACGCAGCGGCCAAAGGCCTGTGGAAGCTCTCTCCTTTGGATTTCCCCGCTGAAGATCGGGGGCAGCCGCCCCCATTCCCCTGCCCAAGGGAAATAAAGAGAGTCGCTTGAGGGGGAGGACAAAGCCCCCCCTCGAAACCAGCCGGGGCCAGAATTCTGTAGTGCCCCTGAGAGAGCTTCTTGCCCTGGCGGGAAAATCCGCAGGCCTTACTGGCGGCCTGGCCCCGCAGGGCTGGCCAGAAAGCGTCAGGCGGCCCGTGCCACGCCGCGCGCCAGCCAGGCGCTCCCCCACACCCGCAGCGCCACCACCACCGGCCGCAGGCTCTCCCCGGTCGGCGTCAATGCGTAGTCCACGCGCAGCGGCACCGCGGCCTGCACCGTGCGGGTCAGCAGCCCGGCCTCCTCCAGTTCGCGCAGCTGTTTGGTCAGCATGCGCTGGGAGACACCGGGCAGGCGGCGGCGCAGCGTGCTGAAGCGCTGCGGCCCCTCCAGCAGGTGGTGCAGCACCAGCCCCTTCCACTTGCCGCCGATCAATTCCAGCGTCGCCTCCACCGGGCAGCCGGGGGAGCAGTCATAGGCGGTATGGGCCATGGCCATGGTTCCCTTTCGGTGCCTTGGCACCAACAGCGTGCGTTCTTGCGGGGGAGGCCAGTATGGCAAACATGCCGGGCCGGATGCCACGCGCAGAAAGGATGCCACCATGAAGGCCTTCGGTTACCGCCAGCCCCTGCCGATCACCGCGCCGGACGCGCTGCTGGAACTCGACCTGCCACGCCCGCAAGCACGGGGGCGCGACCTGCTGGTCGAGATCCGCGCTGTCTCAGTCAACCCGGTGGATGTGAAGCTGCGGGCCGGACGGCCGGCCCCGGAGGGCGGGGCGCGGGTGCTGGGCTATGATGCCGCCGGGGTGGTGGTCGCCACAGGGCCGGAGGCGCGGTTGTTCCGGCCGGGCGATGCTGTCTTCTATGCCGGCGACATCAACCGCCCCGGCAGCCATGCCGAGTTCCAGCTGGTTGATGAGCGTCTCGCAGGGCCGAAGCCCGCCCATCTGGACTTCGCCGCCGCCGCTGCCCTGCCGCTGACCACGCTCACCGCCTGGGAAATGCTGTTTGACCGCTTTGGCCTGCCGCAGGGTGGGGGAAAGGGGCAGCATCTGCTGGTGGTGGGCGCCGCCGGCGGCGTCGGCTCCATCGCCCTGCAACTGGCGCGGCAGCTGACGCAGCTTTCCATCACCGCCACCGCTTCCCGCCCTGAGACGGCGGCCTGGGTGAAGGCCCAGGGTGCCCATGCGGTGCTGGACCACCACCAGCCGCTGGACGCGGCACTGCGCGAGGCCGGGCTGCCGGCGCCGGACCTGATCTTCGCCATCAACGGCACGGAGGGGCATTTCCCGGCCCTCGCCGCGGCGCTGGCACCGCAGGGGCGGATCGGCGTCATCGACGACCCAAAATCCCTCGATATTGGCCTGCTGAAGAGCAAGAGCGCCAGTTTCCACTGGGAATTCATGTTCACGCGCGCTGCCTATGCCACACCGGACATGGCGCGCCAGCACGCCATCCTCGCCGAGACAGCGCGGCTGGTGGAGGCTGGCCGGCTGCGCAGCACGGTGAGCGAGGTGCTGGGGCCGATCGACCTGCCGACCCTGCGCGAGGCACATCGCCGGCTGGAGAGCGGCACCGCCCGCGGCAAGCTGGTGCTCCAGGGCTTCTGAGTGACGGCTTGAGGGTTCTGTTCCGCCGCCCCGCCTCCAGGGGCGCTTCCCGGATGGGTTGCCAAAGGCCGCGGCCTGCCTTCTCGACCCGCCCTGAAAACAGCGGAGCCGGCGGACAGCGTCCGCCGGCCCTGACAGAACAGAAGGGGGTGCAGGGGGAATTCTTTCCCCCTGCCCTTTCATGCCTTTTACCGCCTTGTATTTTTTTCCACTCAGGCCGCGACCTGCAGCGCCTCGGACTGCCGCCGCACCATGTCCTGATAGGGCCCCGGCCGGCGCATCAGCAGATCCGGCGCGCCATCCTGCACGACCTGCCCGCCTTCCATGACGACGATGCGGTCGAAATTGGTCAGGGTGGCGAGGCGGTGGGCCACGGCGATGACGGTGCGGCCCTGCATCAGCCCGTCCAGCGCCTTCTGCACCTCGGCTTCCGATTCCGAGTCGAGGGCCGAGGTGGCCTCATCGAGCAGCAGGATGGGCGCGTTCTTCAGCAGGGCGCGGGCGATGGCCAGGCGCTGGCGCTGGCCGCCGGAGAGCTTGGCGCCACGGTCGCCCACGATGGTGTCGAAGCCCTCGGGCAGGGCCTCGATGAAGTCGCGGCAGCGGGCGGCCTCGGCGGCGGCCAGCACTTCCTCATCCGAGGCATCCGGCCGGGCGTAGCGGATATTCTCGAGCACGCTGCGGTGGAAGAGGGCGACATCCTGCGGCACGACGGCGATCATGTCGGACAGGCTCTCGCGCGTCGCCGCGGCGATGTCCTGCCCATCGATGGAGACGCTGCCGCCCTGCGGCGCCGCGTGGCGCTGGAGCAGGGTGAGCAGGGTGGACTTGCCGGCGCCCGAGCGGCCGACCACGCCGACCTTCTGCCCCGGCTGGATATCCAGCTCCAGCCCGCGCAGCACGGGGGCGGCATCCTCCGGCGCCGAGGGGTAGCGGAAGGTGACGTCGTGGAACACCACATGCCCGCCCTGGGCGTGCAGGCGGGTGGCGTTCTCGGCATCGGGCATGTCGTGCGGCAGCAGCAGGGCGCCGAGCGCCTCGCGCATGCGGGCGACATACTGCGTCAGGTCCACCAGGGCCATGGCGAGGTCACGGCTGGCATGCAGGATGGTGAAGCCGAGGGTGCAGACCAGCACGATATCGCCGGTGGTGGCGCGGCCCATCTGCCACAGATGCACCACCCAGCCGAGCAGCAGGGCCGTCAGGATGGCGGTGGCGACGCCGTGGATCAGGCGCAGCTTCTCCAGGTAGCGCAGGCTGTGGCGGCGGGCGGCGGTTTCCTCGGAGAGGGCGCCGTCCAGCCGCTGGGCCTCGCGCTGGAAGGCGCCGAAGGCGCGCACCAGGGAGAAGTTCTGCACCACGTCCACGATCTGCCCGTCCACCGTGGCGGCGCGGCTGGCGAAGCCGTCATGCAGGGGCTCGCCCTTGCGGGCCAGCCAGGTGACGCCGATGGCGAGGCCCGCGGCCACCGCCACGAGGCAGCCGGCCATCATCGCGTCCACGCTGGCGAGGAAGCCGATGGCGAGCGCCACGGCGACGGCGGGCGGCACGGTGTGCCAGGTGAAGTTCTGCAGCAGGGTGAAGCCCGCCGTGCCGGTGGCGCTGATGCGCGCGGCCAGGGTGCCGGCGGAGCGGTTGGCGAAGAAGCCCGGGGAGTGGCCGGCGAGGTGGCGGAACAGCTCCGCCCGCATGGCGGCGGTGACGCGGGGGAAGCGGTCCGCCGCGATCCAGCCGCCGACGCGCCAGAGCATGTTATCGGCCGCGATGATGCCGGCGAGGATGGCGAAGGCCGTCCACACCGCCGCCGCCGTGGCGTTCTGCGCCCCGGTGGCGAGGGTGTCGATCAGGTGCTTCACGGCGTAGTTGGAGCCGACGGAGCAGCCCACCGCCCCCAGCACCGCCAGCATGATGGCGGCATGGCTGGCCGCCCAGGGGCGGATATGGCGGAACAGGAAGCCGATCGGGCGGCGCGCGAGGCGCAGCAGGGCGTCGGTCTCGGCCTGGGGCATGGGGCGGGTCGCCTCCTTCAGTCTCCGGTGCACATGCGCGTGATGGCACGCCGCATCCGCGTTGATGGGGAGAGAACACCCGCATCAAGACGAAATCGTGGCGATGTTTGCCCAAGCGGCTCCTCAATCGGCTGCGATGGTGCGGGCATGGACAGCAACGGAGACCGGACCCCGATGCGTATCGCCCAGATCGCCCCCCTGACCGAAGCCGTCCCGCCCAAACTGTATGGCGGCACCGAGCGGATCGTCTCCTATATTACGGAGGAGCTGGTGTCGCTCGGCCATGAGGTGACGCTCTTCGCCAGCGGCGACTCCGTCACCCGCGCCACCCTGGCGCCGGGCTGCGCCAAGGCGCTGCGGCTCGACCCCTCGGTGCGCGACCCCAATGCGCCGCTGCAGCTGATGCTGGAGCAGGTCTACCGCCGCCGGCATGAGTTCGACCTGCTGCATTTCCACCTGGACTACCTGCCCTTCGCCCTGTTCTCGCGGCAGAGCGTGCCCTTCGTCACCACGCTGCACGGGCGGCTGGACCTGCCGGAGCTGCAGCCGGTCTTCGATGCCTTCAGCCAGGCGCCGGTGGTCTCCATCTCCAACGACCAGCGCCGGCCGCTGCCGCAGGCGAACTGGGCGGGCACCATCCATCACGGCCTGCCGGAGCGCCTGCTCACCCCGCGCGGCGATGCGCGGCCGGGCTACCTCGCCTTCCTCGGCCGCATCGCGCCCGAGAAGCGGTGCGACAGGGCCATCGAGATCGCCCTCGCCACCAACACGCCGCTGAAGATCGCGGCCAAGGTGGACCGGGTGGATGCCGAGTATTTCGAGAGCCGCATCAAGCCGATGCTGGACCACCCCCTGGTCGAGTTCATCGGCGAGATCGACGAGACGCAAAAGCAGGACTTCCTGGCCAATGCCATCGGCCTGCTGACGCCGATCGACTGGCCGGAGCCCTTCGGCCTCGTGATGATCGAGGCCATGGCCTGCGGTACCCCCGTCATCGCCTTCCGCCACGGCTCGGTGCCGGAGGTGATCGATGAGGGGGTGACGGGCTTCGCGGTGGACAGCATGGCCGAGGCCATCGCCGCCGTGCCGCGGCTGAAGGCGCTGCCCCGCGCCGCGGTGCGCGCCCGCTTCGAGCAGCGCTTCACCGCCCGGCGCATGGCCGAGGACTATGTCCGCCTCTATGAGCGGCTGGCCAACCCGGCCCTGCGCATCGCGGCGGAGTAAGCCTTCCGGGAGGGCGCCGCCCTCCCGGACCCTCCCGCTGGGGGGACAGGGTCCCCCCAGGCCCCGCCATCGGTTCAGGCCCCCACCTCCCTGATGGCGGGGTCCGGGGGGACCCTGTCCCCCCGGCGGGGGTTCCAGGGGGCGGAGCCCCCTGGTCTTCCCGCATGGGCCTTCTGCTTTGATTCCGGCGCTGCTTGCCTTATGTGCATGCGCGCGGCGGGCTCCCCTCCTCCGCCCCTTGATGGCCGCCGGAAGCTCAATGACCAACACCCCCCTGTCCCGCATCCGCAACTTCTCGATCATCGCGCATATCGACCACGGCAAATCCACCCTGGCCGACCGGCTGATCCAGGCCACCGGCGCCATCTCGGCCCGCGAGATGAAGGAACAGGTGCTGGACAGCATGGAGCTGGAGCAGGAGCGCGGCATCACCATCAAGGCCGCCTCCGTCCGCCTCGACTACACGGCGAAGGACGGGCAGACCTACGTCCTGAACCTGATGGACACGCCGGGCCATGTGGACTTCGCCTATGAGGTGAGCCGCAGCCTGGCCGCCTGCGAGGGCTCGCTGCTGGTGGTGGACGCCTCCCAGGGCGTCGAGGCGCAGACCCTGGCCAATGTCTACCAGGCGATCGATGCCGGGCACGAGATCGTGCCGGTGCTGAACAAGATCGACCTCCCCGCCGCCGAGCCGGAGCGCGTCAAGCAGCAGATCGAGGATGTGATCGGCCTCGACGCCTCGGACGCGGTGGAGATCTCGGCCAAGACGGGGATCAACATCGAGGGCGTGCTGGAGGCCCTCGTCACCCGCCTGCCGGCGCCCGAGGGCAACCCGGACGCGCCGCTGAAGGCCCTGCTGGTCGACAGCTGGTACGACGCCTATCTCGGCGTCATCATCCTGATCCGGGTGAAGGACGGCTTCATCCGCAAGGGCCAGAAGATCCGCATGATGTCCTCCGGCGCCACCCATGTGGTGGAGAGCGTGGGCGTCTTCCGGCCGAAGATGGTGGCCGCCGAGAGCCTCGGGCCGGGCGAAATGGGCTATCTCACCGCCGCCATCAAGACGGTGGCCGACACCAATGTGGGCGATACCATCACCGAGGACCGCAACCCCGCCAGCGCCCCGCTGCCGGGCTTCAAGCCCTCCGTCCCCGTGGTGTGGTGCGGCCTCTACCCGATCGACGCCGATGACTTCGAGAAGCTGCGCGAGAGCCTGGGCAAGCTGCGGCTGAACGACGCCTCCTTCCATTTCGAGGCGGAAAGCTCGGCGGCGCTGGGCTTCGGCTTCCGCTGCGGCTTCCTCGGCCTGCTGCACCTGGAGATCATCCAGGAGCGCCTGTCGCGCGAGTTCGACCTGGACCTGATCGCGACCGCCCCGAGCGTCGTCTACAAGCTGACGAACAGCAAGGGCGAGACGAGCGACCTGCACAACCCGGCCGACATGCCGGACCCGACGCTGATCGAGAGCATCCAGGAGCCCTGGATCAAGGCCACCATCATGGTGCCGGACGAGCATCTGGGCAGCATCCTGACGCTGTGCTCCGAGCGGCGCGGCCAGCAGGTGGAGCTGACCTATGTCGGCAACCGCGCCATGGCCGTCTACCGCCTGCCGCTGAACGAGGTGGTGTTCGACTTCTATGACCGGCTGAAGAGCGTCAGCCGCGGCTATGCCAGCTTCGACTACCAGATCGATGGCTATGACGAGGGCGACCTCGTGAAGATTTCCATCCTGGTGAACAACGAGCCGGTGGACGCGCTGTCCTTCATGGCGCACCGCTCCCAGGCCGAGCGCCGCGGGCGTTCGATCTGCGAGAAACTGAAGGAGCTGATCCCCCGCCAGCTCTTCAAGATCCCCATCCAGGCGGCGATCGGCGGGCGCGTCATCGCGCGCGAGACCATTTCCGCCATGTCGAAGGACGTCACCGCCAAGTGCTATGGCGGCGACATCACCCGCAAGCGCAAGCTCCTCGAGAAGCAGAAGGAGGGCAAGAAGCGCATGCGCCAGTTCGGCAAGGTGGAGATCCCGCAGAGCGCCTTCATCGCCGCGCTCAAGATGGACAGCTGAGCGGGCGCCGCCCGCGCCCTCCAGGCCAGACCCCGCCCGGGTTGAGCACGCCGCCGGTGCCGCGAGGTGCCGGCGGCGTTTGCGTATCCTGGTTTTGAGATCCGTCTTTCTGTCGTGCCGGACATGGCGCCGTCATCCTGGCGGGCGCGGCACATGGCGGCACAGTCACCCCACGCTCATCTGAAGTATAACTTTCAGAATATTGAAGAGAGGACATGTTTCCTCCACCCACCCCACCACCGCCACCAGAACCGATTAAATTATTGATTTATAACACAAAAAATTCCCCGTCCCGCTCCATGGCCACGGCGCTGGATCGCGTGGCCTTGAACGGCGTTTTATTTGCGGCCTAGCGTGCTCTTCCGGTGATTCGGAGGAGACATCCATGAATTTCTCTACAAAAAATCGCTTCAAGGATTATTGCGGCGGATTAATACTATGCGGGCTCGGCACCGCCGCGGCCCTCCAGGCGCAGAGCTACCATCTCGGCACCCTCAACCGCATGGGGCCGGGCTTCGTGCCGATGGCGCTGGGCATCCTGCTGGCCGGGGTGGGCCTCGTGCTGCTCGCCGCCACCGCCCTGCGGCGCGAGGAGGCGGCCCCCTCCGGCCTCCCCGCCCTGCCCGGCGCCGCGGAGGAGGGCCACCACGGCCCCGACTGGCGCGGCTGGGGCTGCATCTGCGCCGGCGTCATCGCCTTCGCCGTGCTGGCCGAGCATGCCGGGCTGATCCCCGCCACCCTCGGCTGCGTCGCCATCACCGCCATGGGCGACCGCGAGAACACCTGGCGCGACGCCATCCTGCTCGCCATCGGCATCGCCATCATGGCGGTGGCCGTCTTCTGGTGGGGCCTTGGCGTGCTCATGCCGCTGGTGAAGGGCATCTACTGAGATGTGGCAGTCCATCCTCGACCTCGGCTACGGCTTCGGCCTGGCGCTGGAGCCGCACAACCTCTTCTGGTGCTTCGTCGGCGTGCTCGCCGGCAACCTGATCGGCGTGCTGCCGGGCACCGGCGCGCTCACCGCCATCTCCATGCTCCTGCCGCTGACCTTCGCCATGCACCCGGTGCCGGCCATCCTGATGCTGGCCGGCATCTTCTACGGCTCGCAGTATGGCGGGGCGATCGGCGCCATCCTGCTCAACCTGCCCTCCCACCCGCCGCACGCCGTCACCTGCCTCGACGGCTACCCGATGACGCGCGCCGGCAAGGGCGGCACGGCCCTCGGCCTGACGATGATCGCGAGCTTCTTCGCCGCCTCCTTCGGCATCATCGTCATGATCTTCGCCTCCCCCCTGCTGGTGGAGATGGCCTTCAAGTTCGGCCCCGCCGAGCTGTTCTCCATCATGCTGCTCGGGCTGATCGCCGGCTCCACCATGTCGCGCGGCTCGCCCCTCAAGGGCATCGCCATGACGGTGATGGGCCTGCTCCTCGGCTGCGTCGGCACCGACGTGCAGACCGGCCAGCAGCGCTTCACCTTCGACCTGCCCGAACTGGCCGATGGCGTGGAACTCGTCTCCATCGCCATGGGCGTCTTCGGCATCGCCGACTTCCTCAAGCACGTGAACCGCATGAAGCATGTGGGGAACCTGCAGCCGGTGAAGTTCCGCGACATGCGCCCGAGCCTGGCCGAGATGAGGCAGGCCTTCTGGCCGATGGTGCGCGGCACCCTCGTCGGCACCATCTTCGGCGCCATGCCCGGCACCGGGCCCACCATCACCACCTTCATCGCCTATGCCGTCGAGCAGAAGATCTCCAAGACGCCGCATAAGTTCGGCACCGGCATGATCGCCGGCGTCGCCGCGCCCGAGGCCGCCTCCCACTCCAAGACCCAGGTCGACTTCATCCCGACCATGAGCCTCGGCATCCCGGGCGACGCGGTGATGGCCCTGCTGCTCGGCGCCCTGCTCATCCACGGCATCCAGCCGGGGCCCCGCCTGCTCTCCGAGCACCCGGACATCTTCTGGGGCCTGATCGCCAGCTTCTGGGTCGGCAACGTGCTGCTGATGGTGCTGAACGTGCCGATGATCGGCGTCTGGGTGAAGCTGCTCCAGGTGCCCTACCGCTTCCTCTTCCCCGCCGCCGTCTTCTTCATCGCCATCGGCGCCTACACGGTGAACAACGAGATCTTCGCCGTCTACGAGGTGCTGGTCTTCGGCCTGCTCGGCTGGCTGTTCATGGCGCTCGACTTCCCCATCGCGCCCATCCTGCTCGGCTACGTGCTCGGGCCCATGGTGGAGGAGAATTTCCGCCGCGCCATGCTGCTCTCGCGCGGGCATTTCGGCATCTTCGTCGAGCGCCCGATCAGCGCCACCATCCTCGGCATCATCGCCCTGCTGCTGGCGGCGCAGCTCTTCTTCAGCCTGCGCGCCCGCCTGCGGCCGCGCCAGGCGGCGGCCGGCACGCTCTCCTTCCAGGAGTAGCCGCCCCGCCCGCGGGGCCGGCCACGCGCCGGCCCCGCCACATCCTTCCCTTTTCCTTGACACCAAGATGACGGGACATTCATCTCGGGGATGGCATCGACCGCCGGGAGGAATGAACCTATGATTCGCCAAGCGTTTCGCCGCGCCCTGCTCGGCGCGGGTCTCGCCACCGCCGCCCTGCTGGCCCTGCCGGCAGCGGCCCAGCAGGCGGGGCAGCAGGCGGGGCAACCGGCCTACCCCAGCCGCTCCATCACCATCGTCGTCCCCTTCGCCGCCGGCGGCCCCACCGACACCGTCACCCGCCTGGTGGCCGAGGTGATGGGCCGCGACCTCGGCCAGCCCGTGGTGGTGGAGAATGTCGGCGGCGCCGGCGGCACCCTCGGCGCCGCCCGCGTCGCCCAGGCCCGGCCCGATGGCTACACCCTGCTGCTGCACCATATCGGCATGGGCACCACCCCGGCCCTCTACCGCCGCCTCGCCTACGACCCGGTGGGCGGCTTCGAGACCATCGGCCTCGTCACCGAGGTGCCGATGACCGTCATCGCCCGCAAGGACATCGCGGCCAACAGCCTCGCCGAGCTCGTCGCCCTGGTGCGCCGGGATCAGACGAAGATCAACTACGCCAATGCCGGCATCGGCGCCGCCAGCCACCTCTGCGGCCTGCTGCTGCAGAAGGCCATCGACGCGCCCATGACCACCGTGCCCTATCGCGGCACCGGCCCGGCCATGACCGACCTGATCGGCGGCACCGTCGATGTCATGTGCGACCAGACCACCAACACCACCCAGCAGATCCGCGCCGGCTCGGTGAAAGTCTTCGCCGTCACCACCCCGCAGCGCCTGCCCGCCCTGCCCGAGGTGCCCACCGCCGCCGAGGCCGGCCTGCCAGGGTTCGAGGTGACGGTCTGGCACGGCCTCTACGCCCCCAAGGGCACCCCGGCCGAAATCACCACGCGGCTCTCCCGCGCGCTCCAGGCCGCCCTGCGGGATGAGAAGCTGGTGGCCCGCTTCGCCGATCTCGGCACCGCCCCGGTCGCGCAGGAGCGCGCCACGCCGGAAGCCCACCGCGCCTTCTGGCAGGCCGATATCGCCAAGTGGCGCCCGGTCATCCAGGCCGCCGGGCAATACGCGGACTGAACCAGGGAGGAGAGAAAGACAGCGGTTCTTTTTTGAAAAAAAGAACCAAAAAACTTTTTTCTGCCACCGCTCCACCCTGCGGGAGGGCGGAAAGGGCGGGTCACCACAACCACGGCGCGGCCCCGGCGCCAGCCTTGCCATTCTGAGGCTCTCCCCCCGCCCTTCCTCTTGTGCCGGCGGCGGGGAGGGCGCATGGAGAGGCATGAACCTTCCTCATCGCCCGAGCGCCGGGCTGGCATGAGTCGCCGGGGTCCGGAACGTGGCCCGACGGTCCGGCAGCATGTGCTCTTCCTCGCCCTGGCGGCGCTGCTGCCGGTCTGGGGCCTGGCCGGGCATATCGCCGGCCGCATGGCCGAGGCGGAACGCGCCCGCATCAGCGCCCAGGCCCGCGAGACGGCGCAGGAACTGGCCTTCGCCGTCGAGCGCGAGACCCTCTCGATGCGCGCCGAGCTGACCGCCCTCGGCACCACCATGGCGCTGAATGATGGCGACCTCTCGGCCCTCTACGCCCAGATGCGCGCCCTGCCGCCCGAGCGCGGCGCCCGGCTGCGGCTGACCGATGCGGTGGGGCATGTGCTGCTCGACACCGCCCTGCCCTTCCCCCCGCCGGAAGGGCAGGTCCTGCCCCCCGCCAGCCCGGCGCGCGGCGGCGGCCTCTCCGCCCTCATCCTGCCCGAGCAGCCGGACGGGCCCTTCCGCGTCGACGTCACCCAGGAAATCCCGCAGCCGCCCGGCGACCCCAGCCTGTTCCTGACCGCCAGCACCGACCCGCGCCGCCTCTGGGTGCGGCTGCTGGAGCGGGCGGAACTGCCCGGGGGCTGGGTCGGCGTGCTGGTGGACGGGCATGGCCGCCAGGTCGCCCGCCGCCCGGCCCGGCCCGAGACCACCGGCATGCCCCTGCCGGAGGGCGGCATCCTGCTCCAGGCGCTGCGCGAGCCCGCCACGCGCGGCTGGGGCCGCGGCATCGCCCGCACCGGGGAGCCGGTCTACACCGCCTGGCAGCGCGTCGGCGGCACCACCTGGATCATCGCCGTCTCCATGCCGGCGGAGGCGCTGGACGGCGCCCTCCCCCGCGCGCTGATGCCGGTGCTGGTGGGCGGGCTGGTGCTGCTGCTGGGCTTCACCATCGGCCTCGCCTGGTGGGCGGAACACCGCATCGCCGCGCCGCTGGACCGGCTCGGCCGCATGGCCCAGGCCTTCGGGCGGGATGCGCCGCTGCCCGGCTTCCCGCCCAGCGGCCTGCGCGAGATCGACACCGCCGCCGCCACCCTCACCGCCGCCGCCGCCGAGCGCGACGCCCTGCGCGCCGAGCGCATGGCCCTGACCGCCCGCCTGCAGATGGTGCTGGAGAGCACGACGGACAGCGTGCTGGTGCTCGATGACGCGGGGCGGGTGATCTACCTGAACGGCCGCGCCCGCGCCCTGGCCGGCGGGCGCGACGCGGCGGGCCAGCCGCTGGCCGAGCTGTTCCCCGGCCTGCAGGAAGGCCCCTTCGGCGCCGCCGCGCGGCAGGCCCTGGCGCAGGGCGTGGCGCAGTCCGTCACCGCCTTCCACGCCGCCTTCGGCCGCTGGATCTCGGCCGATGCCTACCCCTCCACCGAGGGGCTGACGCTGTTCTTCCGCGATGTCAGCGACGAGCGCGCGGCCCAGGCGGCGCTGCGCGAGAGCGAGGCGCGGCTGAAGGCGGTGATGGAGAATGTGCCCGTCGGCGTGCTGCTGGCCGAGGCCCCCTCGGGCCGCATCCTCCTCGGCAACCGGCGGATGGAGGACCTGCTGCGCCGCCCCATCCGCTTCTCCGGCCGGATCGAGGATTATGCGGCGGAGTGGGAGGCCTACCACGCCGATGGCCAGCGCGTCTCCAGCGAGGAATTCCCGCTCAGCCGCGCCCTGCTGACGGGGCTGCCGGCGCAGGGCGAATACCGCTTCCGCCGCGGCGATGGCAGCATGGTCTGGCTGCAGATCGAGGCCACGCCGGTGCGCGACGCGGCGGGGCTGGTGACGGGCGGCGTCGTCGCCGCCAGCGACATCGATGCCGAGCGCCGCGCCGCCGAGGCCCTGCGCGAGAGCGAGCTGCGCTTCCGCATCCTGGCCGAGGCCATCCCGCAGGTCGTCTGGTCCAGCCTGCCGGACGGGCGGATCGACTATGTGAACCCGCGCGTGGAGGACTTCACCGGCCTGCCGCCAGACCAGGCGGTGCTGTCGCTGGGGCAGATCCTCCACCCGGCGGATCAGGCGCGGGCGGAACGCGGCTGGCGCCGCGCCCTGCGCCGGGGCCGCCCCTTCGCCGCCGAGCTGCGCCTGCGCCGGGCCGATGGCGGCTGGCGCTGGTGCGTGGTGCGCGCCCTGCCCGCCCAGGGGCCGGATGGCGCCATCAGCCGCTGGATCGGTGCCGTCACCGATGTCTCGGAACTGGCCGAGGCGCGCGATGCCCTCTCCCGCCAGGTGGCGGCGCAGGCGGCCTCCCGCGCCGCGGCGGTGCAGGCCGCTGCCGCCCTCGCCGCCTCCGAGAGCCGCTTCCGCCGCTTCGCCGAGGCCAGCCCGGACGTGATGTGGATGACCGACCCCTCCGGCCGGCATCTCGAATTCCTCAGCCCGGCCTTTGAGCGGATCTGGGGCATCCCGCGCGAGCGGCTGCTGGAATCGCCCGAGATCTGGATGGACACCATCCACCCCGCCGACCGCGATCCGGTGAAGGCCAGCTGGGCCAATTCCGCGCGGGACGGGCTGTTCGATGCCGAGTACCGCATCCTCCGCCCGGATGGCAGCATGCGCTGGATCCGCGATGTCAGCTTCCCCATGCTGGACGCGCAGGGGATCATGGTGCGGCGCGGCGGCCTCTCGCGCGATATCACCGCCGCCAAGGCGGCGGAGGCGCGGCAGGCGCTGCTGCTGGGCGAGCTGAACCACCGCGTGAAGAACACCCTGGCCACGGTGCACTCCCTGGCGCTGCAAACCGCGCGCACCGCCGGCAATGCCCCCGATTCGATGCAGCGCTTCCTGGCGGACTACCAGTCTCGCCTGCTGACGCTCTCCCGCGGGCACGACCTGCTGACGGCGCGCACCTGGCGCGGCGCCACCATCAACGACATCGCCCGCGCCGCCCTCGCCCCCTGGCAGTCGCAGGACGGGCCGGATGGCGCGGCGCGGCTCTCCCTCTCCGGCCCGGATTACTGGCTGGCGCCGCGGCAGGCGCTGGGCCTCGCCCTGGCGATGCACGAGCTGGCCACCAACGCCACCAAGCATGGCGCCCTCTCCTGCCCCGGCGGGCGGGTGGTGGTGGCCTGGGTGGGCGAGGCGGAGGGCATGGTCCGCCTGCGCTGGCGCGAGGAGGGCGGCCCCCCCGCCCGGCCGCCGACGCGGCGCGGCTTCGGCAGCCGGATGCTCGAACGTGGCCTGCCGGCCGAGCTTGGCCCTGGTTCTTCGGTGGAAATGGAGTATGCCGAGGAGGGCTTCCGGGCGGCGATCCGCTTCCGCCCGGCCAATGGCCCCCAGGTTGAAGAGGAGACCGCATGAGCGGACTGAACGGGCGCCGCATCCTCGTGGTGGAGGATGAGGCGCTGATCGCGATGCTGGTCGAGGACGCGCTGCTGGAGGCGGGCGCCTCCGTGCTCGGCCCGGCGGCCACGGTGGAGGAGGCGCTGGCCCTGTTCGAGAGCGAGCGGCCCGAGGCCGCCGTGCTCGACATCAACCTGGCCGGCCAGGCTTCGATTCCGGTGGCGGACCGGCTGGTGGAATGCGACATCCCCTTCGTCGTCGCCACCGGCTATGGCGCCGCCGGCCTGCCGGACCGCCACCGCAATGTCCCCGTCCTGGCCAAGCCCTATGACCCGCGCGACCTGATCGCCGCGCTGGAACGGATCTGCCGGTAAAGGAAAGAGATCGGGGCGCTGCCCCGAACCCCGCCGGGGGGACAGGGTCCCCCCGGACCCCGCCATCAGATCGCGGGGTCCGGGGTGGCCGCGCCACCCCGGCGGAGGGGTTTGGGGAGGCGGAGCCTCCCCAGGATTTCACAGCGCCGGATCGCAGGGCAGCGGATCGCAGGGCAGCACCGGCGGGCCGCCGGCCTCGATCACCGCGCCCGCCTGCAACAGCAGGTCCTCACGATAGCGCCCGGCGACGAGCTGCACGCCCATCGGCGCCTTCCCCGTCCCGCCCATCGCCACGGTCAGCGCCGGGATGCCCATCAGCGGCAGGCCAATCTGGACGAGCTGTGCCTCCGCCACCCGCTCGAAGGCGGCGGGCGACTCGACATCGAGCAGGTCCGGGAAGGGCGGCTCGGCGCAGACCGGCAGCAGCAGCACCGGGTAGTTCTTCAGGAAGACCTGCCATTGCCGCACGAAGCCGGCACGGGCCTGGAGGATGTCCTGGAACTGGAAGAGATCCGGCGCCGTCACCAGCCGGGCCATCTGGGCCATGACGAAGCTGGCATCCGGGTCGGCCTCGCGCTCCACGGCGGCATTGCCGGTGCGGCGCGACTCGGCCATCCACAGCATCAGCTGCTGGCGGGCCGGCTCCCGCAGCGGCGGGCAGGCCGTTTCCACGATGCTCCAGCCCTGTTCCTGCAGGCGCAGCGCGGCGGCGCGCAGGGCGGCCTCCACCTCCGGCGCCGTGGCCAGCCCCTCGGGGCGGACGCAGAGGGCGGCGCGCTTCGGCGCCGGCGGCCCTTCCAGCGGGGCGGGGACATACCAGGGGTCGCGCACATCCTCGGCCGCCATCGCCTCCAGGCTCAGGCGGATATCGGCGATGCTGCGCGCCAGCGGGCCGGAGACGGCCATGATCTGCGCACCCAGCGCCCGGTCCGGGCCGGAGGCATTCCAGGCCGGCACGCGGCCCAGGCTGGGGCGCAGCCCGTGCACGCCACAGGCATAGGCCGGGTAGCGGACGGAGCCGGCGATATCCGTGCCATGCCCGATGGCGCCAATGCCCGCCGCCACCGCCGCCCCGGCGCCGCCGGAGGAGCCGCCCGGCGTCAGCGCCGGGTTGCGCGGGTTCTTCGTGTGGCCGTGCAGGCTGTTGCGGGTGAACCAGCGCAGGCTGAAGGCCGGGGTGTTGGTGCGGCCGATGATCACCGCCCCCGCCCGGCGCAGATTGGCCACCACCGGGTTGTCCTCGGCGGCGATGAGGTCCTTCTGGATCTTCAGGCCATTGGTGGTGGCGTGGCCCTTCTGGTCCACATTCACCTTGATGGTAATGGGCACCCCCGCCAGCGGGCCAGGCGCCTCGCCACGGGCCAGGGCGGCATCCACCGCATCGGCGGCGGCCAGCGCCTCCTCCGGCATCTCCTGCACCACGGCGTTGATCGCGGGGTTCACCGCCGCCAGCCGCGCCAGCGCATCCTGCGCCACCGCACGCGCCGAGACCTCCCGCGCCTTCACCAGGGCCGCGATCTCGCTGGCCGTCAGCCGCCACAACTCGCTCATGCCACCATCCCTGTCCCTGTGACGGGGCGGGAGTGTCGCGCCGGATGAAAGGGGGCGAAAGCCCCCCCTCTCCGGGAGAAGGGTTTTTCAGAGATGTTCTTTTTCTGAAGAAAAAGAACCAAAAAGACTTTTTTCAGGCTGCCGCCGTCTCCCGTCACGGCGGGACGCCAAACGGATAAAAGTTTTTTGGTTCTTTTTTTTCAAAAAAGAACTTTTCTCCAAAAATCCTATGTCGCCCCTGTCGCTTCCCCGGCGAGGGCACGCAGCGCCTGGAGCATCCCCGGCTCATCCCACTCCGCCGCGCCTTCGAGGCGGGCGACCTCGCGGCCCTGGCGATTGACGATGACGCTGGTGGGCAGGCCGCGCGCGCCGAAGGCCCGCGCCGCCGCGCCACGCGGGTCCAGCCAGAGGCCCAGGGACTTCACCCCCGTGCGGGCATAGAAGGGCTCCACCTGCGAGGCGCCGGCACGGTCGGAGGACAGGGCGAGCACCACCCAGCCCTCCCCGGCCAGGGCGCGCTGGGCGCGGTCCAGCGCCGGCATCTCGGCCACGCAGGGGCCACACCAGGTGGCCCAGAAATTGATCAGCACCGGGCGGCCGGCGAAGTCGGCCAGCGTCTTCGGCGCCCCGGCGGCATCCGTGAAGCCGAACTCCGGCAGCGGGCGCGGCACGGAACGGGAGAGCTTGCCAAGACCCTCCGCCGCAATCCCTTGCCGTGCCGGGAGCAGCGTGGTTAGGGTCGCCCCCGCCGCGAACAGCGAGAGCAGGGAGCGGCGTCCGAGCAACACGAGGCAGATCCTTCCTTGTCCAGTCAGCAGCGAAGCCAGGGCAACCAGCAGTGGGGTGGGCGCTATAGCGCCGGGCCCTCCGCCATCATGGAGGAAATCAATGCCTCCATCGGTTTCGACCGCAAGATGTGGCGGCAGGACATCCGCGGCAGCCTGGCCCACGCGGCCATGCTGCGCCATGTGGGGATCATCTCCGCCGAAGACGAGGCCTCCATCAAGGAAGGCCTCGCCGCCATCGGCGAGGAGATCGAGGCCGGCCAGTTCACCTTCAGCACCGCGCTGGAGGATATCCACATGAACATCGAGGCCCGCCTGACCGAGCGCATCGGCGAGGCCGGCAAGCGCCTGCACACCGCGCGCAGCCGCAATGACCAGGTGGCGCTCGATGTCCGCCTGTGGGTGCGCGACGCGATCGACGGGCTGGATGCCCAGATCGCCGATGTCATGCGCGCCCTGGTGGAGCGCGCGGACGAGCACGCGGCCACCGTGATGCCCGGCTTCACCCACCTCCAGCCGGCGCAGCCGACGACGCTCGGCCACCACCTGCTCGCCTATGTCGAGATGCTGGGGCGCGACCGCTCCCGCCTCGGCGACTGCCGCGCGCGGATGAATGAAAGCCCGCTGGGCGCCGCCGCGCTCTGCGGCACCGGCTTCCCGGTCGACCGCCACATGACGGCGGCGGCGCTGGGCTTCGACGGGCCGACGCGCAACAGCCTCGACTCGGTGGCCAGCCGCGACTTCGCGCTGGAATTCCTCGCGGCGGCGGCGATCTGCGCCACGCATCTCTCCCGCTTCGCGGAGGAGATCGTCATCTGGACGAACCCGTATTTCGGCTTCGTCCGGCTGTCGGATGCCTATACCACCGGCTCCTCCATCATGCCGCAGAAGCGCAACCCGGACGCGGCGGAGCTGGTGCGCGCCAAGATCGGCCGCATCTCCGGCCACCTCATCGGGCTGATGACGGTGATGAAGGGCCTGCCGCTGACCTATGGCAAGGACATGCAGGAGGACAAGGAAGGCATCTTCGATGCCGCCGAGACCCTGGCCCTCTGCCTCGCCGCCACCGCCGGCATGGTGCGCGACATGAAGCCCGACGTGGCGCGGCTGCGCGAGGCCGCCGGCGCCGGCTTCTCCACCGCCACCGACCTCGCGGACTGGCTGGTGCGTGAGCTGCGCCTGCCCTTCCGCGATGCCCACCATGTCACCGGCCACCTCGTCGCCAAGGCCGAGGCCAAGGGCGTGGACCTCTCCGGCCTGACGCTGGAGGAGATGCAGGCGGAAGAGCCGCGCATCCACAACGGCGTCTTCCAGGTGCTGAGCGTGGAAGCCTCGGTGGCCTCGCGCACCTCCTATGGCGGCACCGCGCCGGTCAATGTGCGCCGCATGGCCGGCGAGTGGCGGGAGCGGCTGGCGTGAGCCCGCGCCTCGCCGCCACGCTGATGCTGGCGGCCCTGGCGCTGGCCGCCTGCGGCCGGCCGGGGCCGATCAAGGCCCCCGGCCCGGCCGACCAGGTGACCTATCCGCGCAGCTATCCGGCGCCGGAAAAGACGCCGTAATTCTATAGAATCTTCTTTTTCTGAAGAAAAAGAAGCAAAAAGACTTTCTTTCAGTTTGGCGTCCCACCTCAGGCCCGAGGCGGGACGCCAACGGAAAAAAGTTTTTTGGTTCTTTTTTTTCAAAAAAGAACGTCTTCCCTTACGTCATCCACCCTGTCCCCACCGCATTGACCCACCCCTCCCGCCCGGCGGCGCGGGCGAGCGCGACCATGCGCGTGGTGTCATAGGGCAGGAAGCGGAAGCTGGCGCGCCACTGGGCCCCTTCCCGCTCCAGCACGGCGTAGCAGGCATCGGGCAGGCCGGCCTCCATGAGGTGGGGCGGGCTGTCATCCTCATAGGCGGGGCAGCCGACACTGCCGGGGTTCAGCAGCAGCCGCCCGCCGGAGAGGCGCAGCGCGCGCGGCCGGTGGCTGTGGGCGCAGAGCAGCAGGCCGTGCGGCAGGCCGGCGGCCTCGGCCTCGATCTCCTCCCGCGCGCGGCGCAGCACCCGGCCATCGGGCAGCACGCTCTCCATCCAATAGGTCAGGTCGCTGCCAGGCGTGCCGTGACAGAGAAAAATCTCCCCGCCGATGCTGGCGGTGGGCGGCAGGGCGCGCAGCCAGCCGAGTTGCTCGGGCGAAAGCTGCTCCCGCGCGATTCGGTCGGAAGGATACATGGCCTCGGGCGCCTGGTCGGTCACCCAGCGGTCATGATTGCCGCGGATGGCCAGCAGCGGCCGCGCCATCAGCAGCGCGGCCGACTCGGCCGGGGCCATCGGGCCGCTGACATGGTCGCCCAGGGCGACAATGGCGGTGATGCCCTGGGCATCGATATCGGCGAGCACGGCGGCCAGCGCATCGCTGTTGCCATGCACGTCGGCGATCACGGCGAGGCGCCGGGGAGCTTCGGTCCACATCGGCCGAGGGTCGGGCCGGGCTGCCGGCCCTGTCAACACACTGGCCTCAACCCTGGCCTCAGCGCGGGCGGACGCGGAACCAGCCCATCATCCCCGTCTCCAGATGCTCCAGCACATGGCAGTGGAACATCCAGTTCCCCGGCGCGGCGACGAAGGCGATCTCCGCCTTCTCGCGCGGCAGCAGCAGCACGGTATCGGCCCAGTGCGGCGGGTTCTCCTGCCGCGACTGGGAGAGCACCCGGACGCTGTGCCCGTGCAGGTGGATGGGGTGCGGGTGGGGGGTGAGGTTCTCCAGCTGGAAAACATAGCTGCGCCCGGCCACCAGCTCGGCGAGCGGGGGCGGCAGGCGGGCATGCTCCCCGGCCGGCCAGACGGAGGCGTTGATGGCCCAGAGGCTGCCCCCGGCGGCACAGAGCGCATCCAGCAGGAGGGCGGCGAAGGGGTCGCCCGGCGGCAGCCCCGCCCCCATGCTTCCGCCCCCCAGCGCGGCGGTGAAGCGGAAAGAAAGCCGCTCCGCCCGGTGCAGATCGGGCCGCGGGATCTCCGGCGCGTAAAGCCCGCGCGGGGCGAAGGGGCGCGGCGCCAGGGGAGATGCCAGGGGAGATGCCACCGCCTCCAGCCGCGCCAGGGGGAAGGGCTCGCGCGGGAACTGGTCCAGCACCTCCACCACCGCCCCGGCGGCGGGGGCGCGCAGCAGGAGGTCCAGCCGCATGGCCGGGCCAAGCCGCCAGGCGCCCAGCGGAAAGGGCGGCACCGCCACGCCATCCACCGCCAGGACCACGGCCTCCGCCCCGCGCACCAGGGGCATGATCAGCCGCGTCGAGTCGAGGTTGAGCAGCCGCAGCCGGATATCCCCATGCGCCGGGATGGTGGCGGCATAGGCGCGCTGCGCGTTCACCGTGCGCAGCGTGCCGAAGGTGCCGGCCCGCCCGGCGCCCTGCGGCGTCAGGAAGGGCAGCCATTGCCCGGCCGCGTCCAGCCGCCAGTCCTTGCAGGCCAGGACCAGGTCGGCATGGGAGGGCTCCGGCTCATCCCCCTCCACCACCAGCACGGCGGCCATGCCGCGGCCGACCTGCCCTGTCTCGTTGCAATGGGGGTGGAGGAAGAAGGTGCCGGGATCGGGCGGGGTGAAGGCGTAGGTGAAGGATTCGCCGGGCAGGACCGGTGGCTGGGTCACCCAGGGGACGCCGTCCATGGCGTTGGGCACGCGGACGCCGTGCCAGTGGATGGCGGTATGCTCGGGAAGGGCGTTGTCGAGCCGGGCCAGGATGCTGTCCCCCCGGCTGGCACGCAGCACGGGAAGGGGAGCCTCCGCATAGGTCCAGAGTTGCGACTCGGGGCCATCGGGGCCGAGCAGCCGGGCCGGGCGCGCGGCGGCGCGCAGGGTCCATTCATGCCGCCGGCCGGTGGGGCGCGGGGGCGGCGGGGGCAGGGTGACGGCCTGGCTGCCTCCGGTGGCGGGGGCGGGCATGGCCTTTGCCTCTGCCGTGGCATCGCCTGCCCTGGCATCGCCGGATGCTGTCGCCCCCCGGGTGGCCGCTGGTGCCAGCCCCGCCAGGGCGGAGGCCAGAAGGCCACGGCGCCGGAGGAAAACCGGGATGGAGCGGGAGGGGGAGGCAGGCGGCAAGGAGGGGCTCCGGCGGGAAGGGCCGGAGGTTAGGCGGGGAGAGCGCCCCTGTCCCCCTGAATGTGCGAATGACTCGCAGTTCCTGGGGGCAGGGCGGAGCGGCTCAGTCGAGCGGGCGCCCCTGCGACTGGGCGGCCAGGGCGCGGGCCATCTGGCTCAGGGCCTCCTGGTGCCGCTCATTGTCGATGAGGGCGAAGTTGCGGGCCAGTTCCAGGCACATGCGCTGACGCACGCCGAGCGGCTGCGTGGCGCCATCCTCGTCGAGGCCCTCGAAGAACCAGGAGACCGGCACGGCCAGCACCATGGCGATTTCGAACAGGCGTCCGGCGGAGATCCGGTTCAGCCCGCGCTCATACTTGTGCGCCTGCTGGTAGGTCACGCCGATCATGCTCGCCAGCTGCTGCTGGGACAGGCCCAGCATCAGGCGCCGCTCACGAATCCGCATGCCGACGTGCCGGTCCGCATGGCGGGCCCGTTGGGTGGAGGAATCTTCCGACTCGTCCGCGCTGGGGACGAGATCGGCATCGCTGTCAGCCATGCTCTACCCTGTCAGATGGTTGGAGGTTCAACCTGAAATAGTATTACAGCGCCTGAGGATTATCGCCATTTGTTATCGCGATGTTGACAAATCCGTGATCGAAAAAACGCCCCTCTCCAGCCAAGCCCGCGCCTCGAAAGGGCAGGCTTTGGCCAAAAATGCCCGTATCTGCGGCATTTCCGCCAAACGGTGACAGGCCCGAAAGAATCCCGCGCCGGCCGGCGGAAGCCGGCGCGGGCCGCCGCTCACCCTTTGTTGTTGCGCTGCATCTCTGCCATCTGCTGGCGGAGCAGGCGAAGCTCAGCCTTGAGTTCCGCCACCTCCGCCGGCTCATCGGCCGGGCTGGTGCCGCCGGCCACGCCGCCGGCCAGCGGCCCCTTGGCGGCGAAGGGGCTGAACAGGGACATGGCGCGCTCCATCATCGCCATGTTCTGCTTGCCCACCTCCTCCAGCCCGGCCAGCGGGTTGAAGCCGCCCATCGCCTGCTCGACGGAGACACGCATCTGTTCCTGCTGCCGGGCGAAGCTGCCCATGGCGAATTCCAGATAGCGCGGCACCAGCGATTGCAGGCTGTCGCCATAGAAGCCGATGAGCTGGCGCAGGAAGGGGGTGGGCAGCAGGCTGCGGCCCTTCGCCTCTTCCTCGACGATGATCTGCGTCAGCACGCCGCGGGTGATGTCATCGCCCGACTTGGCATCGTAGACGACGAAGTCGCGCCCATCGCGCACCATCTTCGCGAGGTCCTCCAGGGTGACGTAGGAGGAGGCCTCGGTGTTGTAGAGGCGGCGGTTGGCGTATTTCTTGATGACGATGGTGGGCTTGCCCTGTTCCTCCGCCGGTGCCTGCTGCTTCGCGTGTTCAGACATTGCTACCTCCCATCCCGCGAACGTGGTCGAAACGACGCTAGCATGCGGCATGATGCGGCGCGAACAGATGTCGCAGGCGCCCTTTCTTGACGCGCGTCCGGCGCTATGTTCCGCCCCACGCCGCGCCGCAGCAAGGGATGGAAATGGCCGAGCGCGAGAAGCACCAGCCCCGGGGCGCGGCAGCGCGCTCCTCCGGGGCTCCCGCCGGAACCGGGCCGCGACGCGGCGCCGGGGCCTCTGGCGTGCCCGGTGCTTCTGGTGTGCCCGGTGCTTCTGGCGTGCCAAGGGCTGCTGGCGCGGACGGGACCTCTGGCCCACAGGGGGCTTCCCCCCGTGCCGCCCCCCCGGGGGAACAGGGCGGCCGGCCGCCGGAGGGCAGCCGGGATGGCCGCCGCGCCGGCCCGCAGGGTGCCGCGCCCGGGGGTGCGCCCAGGGGTGCGCCCGGAGCCCAGCCGGGAGCACGGCCGGGAGCAGGGCCGGGGCACAACACGGGCGCGGGCACGGCGGGAAGCACGGGCAACGCCATGCCCGAGGGGCTGGACAGGCTGGCGGAGGACTGGATCACGCTGTGGCAGAGCGAGATCAGCGCATGGGCGGCGGACCGCGAACTGGCCGAGGCCTGGTCGAACTGGGCCGCGCTCGGTGCCGCATGGCTGCGCGCCACCAGCACGCCGCCGCCCCGCGCCTTCCAGGACCGCGCCTTCCAGGCCCGCCCCTTCACCCCGCCCGGATGGGCCGGATTCGCCGAGGGCCAATCGGCCTTCGACCCCACCGCCTTCGACCCCACGGCCTTTGGCGCTCCACCCGCCGCCACGTCGCCCCCCTCCCCCGCCGGGACACCGCATGAGCCTGCCCCGACGCCGCGGCCCGCGCCCGCTCCCCCTCCACCTGAATCTGGCGCTGATGCGCGGGATGGGGGCAGCGCTGAGCCTGGATCCCCTGACCGGGCGGCCCTCCTCGCCCGGCTCGCCGAACTGGAGCGACGCCTGGCCGATCTCGAAGGCGGGCCGGGCGGAGATGCACCGGATCGCCCGCGCCCTCGCCGAGGGCGGGCACGATCCTGAGCGCTTCCGCGCCGCCGTGCTGCGGCGCCTCGCCCGCCAGGACCGCGCGCTGATCGCCGGCCTCGCCGCCTATCGCCGCCACCCCTACACCCGGCAGATGCCCCCGCCCCCCGTGCTCTGGCAGGAAGGCGACAGCCGCCTGCTCGACTATGGCGGCAGCGGGCCGGCCGTGCTCGTCATCCCCTCCCTGGTCAACCGGGCGGAGGTGCTCGACCTCATGCCCGGCCACTCCCTGCTGCGCTGGCTGGCCGCCAGCGGCCAGCGCGTGCTGCTGCTGGACTGGGGCTGGCCCGGCGAGGCGGAACGCGGCTTCACCCTCACCGACTATGTCGCCGGGCGGCTGGAACGCGCCCTCTCCGCCCCCGCCCTGCGCCCGCTCGGGGCCCTGGCCCTGGTGGGCTACTGCATGGGCGGGCTGCTCGCCCTCGGCGCCGCGCTGCGCCGGCCGGACCGGCTGCGCGGCCTCGCCCTGCTCGCCACCCCCTGGGATTTCCACGCGGGCGACACCGCCACCCGCAACCGCGCCCTGGCCCTCGCCGCCCTGCTGCCAGGGCTGGAGCCGCTGCTCCAGGCCCAGGGCGCCCTGCCCGTCGATGTCATCCAGACCCTCTTCGCCGGGCTCGACCCCTGGAGCATCGCCGCCAAGTTCCGCGCCTTCGCCGGCATGGACCCGGACAGCCCACGCGCCCATCTCTTCGTCGCGCTAGAAGACTGGCTGAATGACGGCATCCCCCTCGCCGCCCCGGTGGCGCGCGAGGCGCTGGGCGGCTGGTATGGCCGCAACGAGACGGCGCATCTGCGCTGGCGCATCGCCGGCGCGGTGGTGGACCCGGCGGCGCTGGAGGTGCCCGCCTTCGTCGCCGTGCCGCGGGCGGACCGCATCGTCCCCCCCGAATCGGCCATCGCCCTCGGCCTCCGCCTGCCCGGCGCGCAGCTCCGCGTGGTGGAGGCCGGGCATATCGGCATGGCCGCCGGCGGCCGCGCCGAGACACTCCTGTGGCAACCCCTGCGCGCATGGCTTGGGGCCTTGTAGCGGTCCCATATCGCTAGCAGACTGACCTCAGCACTCCGGCGCCGCCACGCCGCGCCGCCGGAAGAACACCACTCCGGCGCCGCCGCAGGCGCCGCCGGCAGAACACCACCCCGGCGCCGCCGCAGGCGCCGCCGGTAGAACACCAAGAGGGAGTTACCCGGCCGATGACCGATATCGTGATCGCTTCCGCCGCGCGCACGCCTGTCGGCGCCTTCAGTGGCGCCTTCTCCGCCGTGCCCGCGCATCTGCTGGGCAGCACCGCCATCAAGGCCGCCCTCGCCCGCGCCGGCGTCGAGGCCGCCGAGGTGGACGAGGTGATCCTGGGCCAGGTCCTCACCGCCGGCACCGGCCAGAACCCGGCCCGCCAGGCCGCCATCGCCGCCGGCCTGCCCCATGGCAGCACCGCCTTCGCCCTCAACCAGGTCTGCGGCTCGGGCCTGCGCGCCGTCGCCCTCGCCGCCCAGCAGATCGCCTCCGGCGATGCCTCCATCATCGTCGCCGGCGGGCAGGAGAACATGACCCTCTCCCCCCACTGCGCCCCGCTGCGCGCCGGGGTGAAGATGGGCGACACCCAGCTGATCGACACCATGATCAAGGACGGGCTGTGGGACGCCTTCCACGGCTACCACATGGGCATCACCGCCGAGAACGTGGCCCAGAAGTTCCAGATCACCCGCGAGCAGCAGGACGAATTCGCCTACAACACCCAGCGCAAGGCCGGCGAGGCCATCGCCGCCGGGCGCTTCAAGGACGAAATCACCCCCGTCACCGTCAAGGGGCGCAAGGGCGATGTGGTCGTCGACACGGACGAATACCCGAAGCCCGACACCACCCTGGAAGTCCTGGCCAAGCTGCGCCCGGCCTTCAGCAAGGATGGCACCGTCACCGCCGGCAATGCCTCCGGCCTCAATGACGGCGCCGCCGCCCTCGTCGTGATGTCGGCGGCCGAGGCGGCGAAGCGCGGCCTGACGCCGCTCGCCCGCATCGCCTCCTGGGCCACGGCGGGCGTCGATCCGGCCATCATGGGCTCCGGCCCCATCCCGGCCAGCCGCAAGGCGCTGGAAAAGGCCGGCTGGAACATCCAGGACCTCGACCTGATCGAGGCCAACGAGGCCTTCGCCGCCCAGGCCTGCGCGGTGAACAAGGAACTCGGCTGGGACCCGGCCAAGGTGAACGTCCATGGCGGCGCCATCGCCCTCGGCCACCCCATTGGTGCCTCCGGCGCCCGCGTGCTCACCACCCTGCTCTATGCGCTGAAGACCCATGGCGGGAAGAAGGGCCTCGCCACCCTCTGCATCGGCGGCGGCATGGGTGTCGCCATGTGCGTGGAAGCGGTCTGACCGCCCTGGGAAAGGTTCAGGGGGCGCCGCCCCCTGGACCACGCCTTCAACCGGGAAGCTTCTCCACCGCCACCAGCAGGCAGCCCGGGCGCGCGGTGTGAATGTTGATGAAGCGCGTGCGCGAATCCGCCACCGCCCGCGCCAGCAGCGGCGCCACCTCCGCCCCCGCCGCGATGCCGCCCAGGTCATAGAGGCACATCTCCGCCGCGTCATAGGAACGGACGGAGACAATCGCGTTCTCCAGCACGATCTCGGGGATTTCGTCCGCCGCCGTGAAGGCGGCGCAGTCCCGCGCATGCAGGAAGATCGGGCTCGGGGTCCAGTAGACACCCTGGGGATGCGGCAGGTCATAGCCGCCCAGCAGCATCGCCTCCCCCGGCAGGCCCAGGCGCAGGCAATGGCGGCAGGGATAGCCCGGACCATCCACCACGCGGTGGTGGAGGGGCTGGCCACGGTCGTCCCGCCCGGTGGCGCGCCAGCGCGCGGCGGTGTCGCCCGGAATGGGAGTGCAGCGAAAGCGGGACATCCGTCTCTTCCTCGGTGATGCCCCAGCCTCCGCCAGACGCCAGGCCGCCGCCATCCGACGGTTGCGGTGGCAGGAGATTTAAGGCCTGTTAGAGCTTGATCCAGTCTGCGGTGGCTGCGAGGCAGAGGATGCCGAGGAATGATCGGGCGGTCTTC
>NZ_JANFNY010000042.1 GCF_024437745.1 Roseomonas sp. GC11
GCGCTGCGCGCCGCGCGGGAGGCCGCGCGGCTGGCCGCCGCGCCGGAGCAGGGCAGTGTGCAGGGCGGGGGCGGCGATGCCGTGCTGGCCGGGCAGGCGCGCTTCCTGCTGGCCGCGCTGGGGCAGGGGGCTGTGCCGGAGCGTGCCCCCGCCGCCTATGTGCGCGATCTTTTCGACCAGTATGCCCCCCGCTTCACCGAGGATCTGACGCAGCGCCTGGGCTACCGCACGCCGCAGGCGCTGGCGGCGCTGCTGGTGGCGCAGGGCCTCGCCGCCGATGCCAGCCGTGATGTGCTGGATCTGGGCTGTGGCACCGGCCTGTCCGGCCTCGCCCTGGCGCCTTTCGCGCGGCGGCTGGAGGGGCTGGACCTCTCGCCGCGCATGCTGGCCGAGGCGGCGCGGCTGGGCTGCTACGCCGCCCTGCATGAGGCGGATCTGCTGGATTTCCTGCCCCGCCACCCCGCCGCCTGGGACCTCGTGGCGGCGGCGGATGTGTTGAATTACCTGGGAAATCTCGCCCCCGCCCTGGCCGCCACCGCCGCCGCGCTGCGCCCGGGTGGCCTTGCCGCCTTCAGCATCGAGACGGGCGATCAGGCCCCCTACGCGCTGGGGGAGGGGATGCGCTACCGCCACCACCCGGCGCATCTGCGCGGGCTCTGCGCCGCGGCGGGGCTGGTGGTGCAGGCGGAGGCGGAGGCGGTGCTGCGGCAGGAACGCGGCGTGCCGGTGCCGGGGCTTTTGCTGGTGCTGCGCGCGGGCTGAGGCGCCCACTTTTACCTTCGCTTCATCTTCTTCCCCACAGAGTGAGGCTCTGTCGCCGCCCGTGGTGACATGGCCCGAAACCCCTTCCGGGCCCCTTCACCAGGGCGGGCGGCGCGTAGGATCGCGCCCCGTTCGTTGCGGGCGGGCGCCTTGGAGCGGATCAGCCATGCCATGACGCGCAGGACCCCGATGCCGACCGGTCATCCCTCCACCGGCCATCCCGCCCCCGGCTGACCCATACCCGGCCGACCCGCCCCCCGACGCCTGCCTCTCCCCGAAAAAAAAGTCCGCGCCGAAGGATCGCTCGCCCATGTCCACGCTCGTGCTCGAACTGCGCCAGGGCGACCTCCTGGTCGTCAATGGCGCGCCGCTCCGCTTCCGCAACCGCGCCCGCATCGAGCTGACCAGCCGCGCCCGCTTCCTCTTCGGCAAGCAGATCATGACGCCGGAGGCCGCCAGCACCCCGGCGCGGCGCATCTATTTCGCCATCCAGACCGCCTATATCGGCAATGAGGAGGAGCGCGAGCGTGGCCTGGAGCTGGCGCGCGACCTCGTGGCGGAGTTCCAGCAGGCCACCACCTCCACCATGGTGCGCGACATGCTGGACAGCGCCCTGGCCCTGGCCGAGCAGGATGAATGCTATCAGGCGCTGAAGCTGATCCGCCGCATCATGCAGCATGAGGATGCCGTGCTTCAGGGCAGCCCGCCGACCCTGGACAGCGCCAACCCCGCGCCGGCGCCACGCCCCTCCGGCCCGGCGCCGGGCACGGGGGCGATGGCATGAGCGGAGGCATCGCCAGCTGGGTCACCGCCGAAGCCTCCGGCCTGAACGAAAGCCGCGCCGCCGAAGCGGCGGCCTTCCGCCATGTCTGCGGCTCGCTGCGCGACGCCACGGCCCAGCGCAACCGCGCGAGCCGGGCCGCCGCGGTGCGCAAGACAAAGCGGCTCTGGCATGCGGTGCTCATCGCCGTGGCGCATCCGGAGAGCCCGCTGCCCATGCCGCTGCGCCAGGGGCTGGCCACCCTCGGCACCTCGGTGCTCGCGGAGCTGGACCGGCATGAACCCGACCTCGCCTTTCTGCTCGCCGTCAATGAGCAGATCCTGGCGGGGCTGGCGCCCTATCATTGAGCGGCAGGGCGTTCTTTTTTGAAAAAAAAGAACCAAAAAACTTTTTTTAGTTGGCGTCCCGCATCAGGCCTGAGGCGGGACGCCAAACTGAAAAAATCTTGTTGCTTCTTTTTCTTTAGAAAAAGAACAATCCTTTCTTACCCCGGCTGCCAGGCCAGCCGCCGCAGCAGCCATTCCCGATAGGCCAGCACCGCATCGGCGGCCGGATAGAGCGCGCCCATGGCCGCGCGGGCCTCGGCACCGACCAGGGCGGGCGGTGTTGTCTCCACCGGCTGGCGTGCCTCTTCCTCCTGCCAGCGCAGCGCGGCGCGGCGCCAGAGGGCGACGATATCGGCCGGCGTCAGCCCCGGCAGCATCAGCGCGGCGCGCAGCCGCAGCGCGGCGAATCCGGCCTGCATGGCGGCGATCTGCGCCGGCCGGCCCGGCGTGGCCCCGGCGGCGGGCAGTTCCGGGTGGTCGCGCCGCCCCGGCGTGTCCAGCTCCATCCAGGGCACCAGCCCCATCTGCCGGGCGCGCGATTGCGGCAGGGGGTCGGCCACCGGCATGGCATCGGCCTCGCCCTGGGCGATGGCGGTGGCGGCGGCCTGCCCGGACAGGCCGAAAACCGGCAGGGCCGGGTAGCCCAGCAGATCGAGCGCCAGCAGCGCGGCGGCTTCCGGTGCCTCCGGCCCTGGCAGGGCGAGGCGCAGCGGCTGCCCGGTGCGCGGCCCCGGCGGCAGGCCGCGCCCGGCCAGCACCGCGCCCTGCCAGGAGACGCAGAGCGGCAGCCAGCCTTCCGGCTCGAACTGCGCGCGGCTTTCGCCCACCAGCCGGGCATGGGCGGCGGGGCCGGGCATCACCAGCAGGGTGCGGCCATCGCCGCCTTCCAGCGTGGCGAAGCGGTTGGCGGCGGTGATGCCATCCGGCCCGCCCAGCACGGTGGGGCGCAGCGCCACGGCCTGCGGCAGGCCACGCACCAGCCCCGCCGCCAGATCCCGCGCCCAGAGCGCGGCGGACCCGCCCTCAGGCCCCGGCAGGAGCAGGGTGGCGCTGTCCGGCAGCGGGGTTGAGGCGGAGAGAGGGGGGGCGGAGAGCGGTTGGGCATGGGCTGGCGCCGCCCGCATCCCCGCCCCGGCCAGGGCGGAGAGGGCGGACAGGCGCAGCCAGGCGCGGCGGTCGAGCAGCCTCATCCCGCCTCTCTCGCAGGCGGAAACGGCGGGAAAATGGCAGGCCGCGCGCCGCGCCATGCGCCCTCAGTCGTCGTAGGCGACGAGGGTTTCGACCGGCACGTCCAGGCGCGCGCGGCCATTCAGGAAGGTCAGCTCGATCAGCGCGGCCGCCAGCGGCACCTCGGCCCCAGCCTTGCGCAGCAGGTGGATGCCGGCGGCCATGGTGCCGCCGGTGGCCAGCAGGTCGTCCAGCAGCACCACGCGGTCGCCGGGGCGCACGGCATCGGCCTGCATCTCGATGCGGTCGGTGCCGTATTCGAGGGCATAGTCATAGCCGATCGTCTCGCCCGGCAGCTTGCGCGGCTTGCGCAGCATGATGAAGCCGAGGCCCAGCTCCAGCGCCAGCGGCGCCGCCATCAGGAAGCCGCGGCTCTCGATGCCGGCCAGCAGGGTGGGGCGGTGGGGCTTCACCACATCGGCCAGGCGGTGCATCGCCGCCTTCCAGGCCGGGCCGTGCCGCAGCAGGGTGGAGATGTCATAGAACAGGATGCCCGGCTTCGGGAAATCGGGCACGCCGCGGATATGCGCCTTCAGGTCGAACTCGGCGGCGGCAGGGGCAGGAGAGAGGCCGGTCATCGCGGTCTTTCACAGTCAGGTCGTCAAGCGGAGGGGGAGGCGGGGCACGCCCGCGCCCCTGGATCGGGCCGGACACTAGGCGCCCGGGGCGCGGCCTGCAACGCGCGCCTGCGCATGGCTCGCAGCGCGTGACGTTTGGGCGGGGGCGTTTGGGCGGGTTGGCGCGCCGCGTGCGGCCGGCCGCCGGTTGGGGCTTGGCGAAGCCGGCGGGGCATGCCAGGAGCAGGGCATGTCACGCGTCCTGATCGCCTGGGTGGCCGGCATCGCCGGGCTGCTCGCCTACCTGGTGCTGGTGCTGCGGCTGGGGGACTGGGTGCTGACCCAGCACTGGGCCCTGCAGGTGGCCTATTTCGTGGTGGCCGGCATTGCCTGGGCCTTCCCCATCCGCGCGCTGATGTACTGGGCGGCGCGCCGGCGCGGCTGAGGCAGGGCGCCCGCGGCCCGGAGGCCTCCGGCTGGGGAGAGGGCGGGAGGGGCGGAGCCCCTCCCAGGAGCGTCTCCGCCCGCGCTCAGAAGATGCGGCTGAGCGACACCATGGCGCGGGAGTCACAGAACTTCGTGCCGGCGAAGCACTCGGTCTTGGACAGGTTGGTGTCGTAATAGCCCACCGTCAGGGTGAAGCCGCCGACGATCTCGCGCGAGACGGCCACCGACCAGTTGGCGTAGTCCGGCGCGCCGTAGCGGCTGTTCTTGTCGATCCACTGGTAGCCGTAGCGGCCGGCCAGGGTGAACTCATAGGGCAGGGAGACATCGGCGCCGCCCTCGACATAGGTGGCCGAGCCGGACTGGAAGTAGAAATCCGGCGACCAGGCGACGGTGCCCACCAGCTTCACCGGGTCGACCGTGTAGCTGGCCTTCAGGATGGCCTCGAAGTAGTTGTAATCATAGCTGCCTTCCGGCTTGTCGTAGCCCGGATAGGCATAATAGACGCCGCCCAGGTCGAGGCTGACGCCGGCGACCTCGAAGCGGTAGCCGGCCAGGACGTCGAGCTCCTGCCGGGCATTGCTGCCGGGGAAGGTGACATTGCTGGCGAAGGCGCCGACATAGAACCCGCTCTCATGCTGCACATCGAGGGTGAGCTGGACGGCCGGGCGGTTGCGCGTCTGCGAGATGCCGCGGAACAGGTAGTCGCTGGACAGCGCCGGGGTGGCGGTGATGGTCAGGCCCGCGCTGTCGATGGTGGTCTGCGCAGAGGCTGGCGTGGCCAGAGGCAGAATGCTCAAGGACAAGGCTGCGGCAAGCGCCAGAGGTGACTTCATCGGCAGGTTTCCCTCCAGCCGGGGGCCTCGTGCCCCGCGGTGGTAACCGGTGCCAAAGCAAAATCTGTGCAAGATTCCGGAAGGCTCGCGAAAAAAAATCGCGGAACTGTCAAAATCCCCCTGAACGCAAAAGCCCCGCCTGCGCGGGGCAGGCGGGGCTTTCGTGCTGGCCGGTTCAGTTTGGTCGGAGCGAGAGGATTCGAACCTCCGGCCCCTGCGTCCCGAACACAGTGCTCTACCAGGCTGAGCTACGCTCCGTCGTCCCGGCCAGCGAGCCGTTCGGTCATCCCGTCCGGCTGTGGGGGGGGCGTATAGCCCCGGCGGCGGAGGTCGGCAAGGGTGCCTTTGCAAATTCTGTCGAAGAAAAGCGTCTGCCCCTCTCCGGGCGGGCATGGTCTGATGCGTTCCCCCTGTTCACTCGGATGGAGAATGCGGATGAGGTCGATCCTGCTGGCCGGCGTTCTGGCGGCGGCTGTGGTGCTGCCGGGCGTGGCGGTGTTCGAGGCGGCGCAGGCGCAGGGCGATCCGATCGCCCAGCGCAAGGAGGGGTTGAAGCGCATGGGTGGCCAGATGGAGGCCATCAAGGCGATTCTGGACAAGGGCGAGCCGGTGGCCCCGGTGGCGGCCCGCGCGCAGGAGATGGGGATGTTCTTCGTCGGCCTGCCCACCCTGTTTCCGCCCGGCAGTGACAAGGGCGAGACGCGCGCTTTGCCGGCCGTGTGGTCCGACCGCGATGGTTTCGACAAGGCCATGGCCACGATGGTGACGGCGCTGGGCAAGCTGCGCTCCGCGGCGGATGCGGGCGATGCCTCGGCCACGGCGGCGGCCTTCCGCGAGGCGGGCGGTGCCTGCGGCGCCTGCCACCGCGCTTACCGCGCGCGCTGATTTTTTCAGTTTGGCGTTCCGCCTCCGGCCTGAGGCGGAACGCTGACTGAAAAAAGTTTTTTGGTTCTTTTTTTCAAAAAAGAACCCTTCTGATTTTAAATCTTCCCTACCCGACCTTCCCCACCCCCCAGGCCGCCAGCGCCGCGAGGGCGAGCAGCAGGGCGCCGCGCCAGAGCGGGGCGAAGCGCGGTGCGGCTGTCCCGGCGGGGAGTTTCTTCCAGCCCAGCACCATGGGCCGCACCAGGTCCTGCCCCTTGGCGAAGGCATAGAGCAGCACCACCGCCACATGCACCGCGACCAGCGCCAGGATGATGTTGAAGACGCGGATATGGATGCTGGTCATCAGGTCGCTGACCGCGCCGGGGACGTGGCGGGCGAGCGGCCCCTGGGTGAAGATCTGGTCGTCGGCGAAGAGGCCGCTGATGGCCTGGGTGAGCAGGGTGAGCAGCAGGGCGAGCACCATCCAGCCGCCGGCGGCGTTGTGGCCGATCTCGCGGTCCGGCTCGCGGCGAAAGAGGTGGCGCAGATGGCCGAGTGCTGCGAGGGGCGAGCGCAGGAAATGGCCGAATCGGGCGGTCTCGGAGCCGGCGAAGCCCCAGGCGATGCGGAAGCTCACCAGGGCCAGCAGGGTGAGGCCGCTGGTGACATGCAGGTCCATGCGCCCTGTCTCGGCGGACCACCAGGACAGGCCGACCAGCCCGGCCATGCACCAATGCCCGGCCCGGACCCAGCCATCCCAGACCTTCACGCGGATTTTCGCCTCGCCGGGGGGTGTTTCCGCCATGCCGCACGCTCCTGATTCGCTGAAGGCCACCGTTCCGGCGGTGATGAGAGGCCGCCAGGACACACCCGGCAAGCGGGTTTCGCATCGGGGTGAAAGCGCCCTTGTCCTGCGCCGCGCGCTGCGCCTAGTTACGAATCCATGATGGACCGTAAACGCGCCAGCCTTCTGGCGCTGCTGGGCGTGGCGGGATTCGTCACCCTGGGCAGCGTGGCCTGGTGGCTGGGCCAGCGCCTGCGCCCGGTGGCGGAGACGCTGCCCGCCGCCGCCCTTCGCATGCCGGAGGCGCCGCAGCGCCCGGCCGCCGTGCCGCAGCCGGTGGCGGAGGCCCCGCGCGCGCCGGAGCCGGCCCCGGTGGCCGCCGCCCAACCTGCCTCCACCCAACCTGCCGCCACTCAGCCTGAGCCTGCCGCGCCAGCCGCCCAGGCTCCTGCCGCGCCAGCCCAGCCCGCCCCGGCCCAGGCGGAGGCCCCCGCCGCGCAGCCCGCCCCGGCGGAGACGGCGCCGAGCTTCGATATCGCCCGCATCGGTTCGCGCGGGCAGGCGGTGGTGGCTGGCCGCGCCGCGCCGGGGGCGGAGGTTTCGCTGCAGGATGGCGGCCGGGAACTCGGCCGCGCCCGCGCCGATGCGCGGGGGGAATGGGTCATCCTGCCCTCCGAGCCGCTGGGCCCTGGCGCGCATGAGCTTTCGCTGGAGGCCCAGCAGGGCGGCACGGCGCGGCGCGGCGCTGATACGGTGGTGGTGCTGATCCCCGAGCCGGAGGCGCCGCAGCCCCGCCCGGTGGAAAGCCACGCCGCCCCCGCCCAAAATCAGGGCCAGAACCCAGGCCAGAACCAGCCCCCGGCCACCGAGGCCCGGCCCGGCCCGGCCCCCGCCGCGCCTGGCCCCGTGGCCATCCTGATCCCGGCGCCGGAGAGCCAGGCCGCGCCGCGTCTGCTCCAGGGCGACCCGCCGGCCGCCGCCGGTGGCGGCGTGGCCACGCCGGGCGGCGGCCTCGGCCTCGATATCGTCGAATACGAGGATGACGGCGCCATGCGCTTCGCCGGCCGCGCGCCGGGCGGGGCGGCGGTGCGCGTCTATATCGACCAGAACCATGCCGGCGACACCCGCGCCGACAGCCAGGGCCGCTGGAGCGTGACCCCGGAGGCCACGCCCGAGCCCGGCCTGCACACGCTGCGCGTCGAGCAGATCACCCCGCGCGGGCAGGTGGCGGCGCGTCTGGAACTGCCCTTCCAGCGCGAGGAACTGCCCCTGCCGCCCGGCCCCGGGCGGCTGACCGTGCAGCCGGGCAACAGCCTGTGGCGCATCGCCCGGCGGACCTATGGGCGGGGGGTGCGCTACACCATCATCTACCGCGCCAACCGCGACCAGATCCGCGACCCGGCGCGGATCTATCCAGGGCAGATCTTCACCCTGCCGCCGGGGTGAGGGAAAGGTTCTTCCAGGGGGCGTGCCGCTCTGGGGAGGCTCCGCCTCCCCAAACGAAAAGAAAATTCTCTGGGGAGGCTCCGCCTCCCCAGGCCCCTCCGCCGGGGTAGCAGGGCTACCCCGGACCCCGCCCTCCGTTTGGCGCCAGGGGCGGGCGGGGCGCGGCTTTCCTTTGCCGGCAAGGGTTGTTTGCGACCGCGCGCCAGACCATAAGGATGCATCATGGCGCTCATGCAAAGCCTTCGCATGGTCCTGGCCCCGCCGCATCCGGCAGGCCGGCCCTTCATCCTTGGTGGTGCCGCCGTGGCCGTGGTCGGGGGCCTCGTCGCGGGCCCCTGGCTGTTCTGGCTCGGTGCCGCCTTCACCCTCTTCTGCCTCTACTTCTTCCGCGACCCGGAGCGCGTGACGCCCGACAGGGCCGTCTTCGTCGCCCCCGCGGATGGAAGGGTGGTCAGCGTCGCCCAGGCCGTGCCGCCGGCCGAGCTCGGCCTCGGCCCGGCGCCGCGCTGGCGCGTGGCCATCTTCCTCTCCGTCCTCGACGTGCATGTGAACCGCAGCCCGGCCGCCGGCACCGTCACCCGCATCGCCTACCGCCACGGCAAGTTCCTCAGCGCCAACCTGGACAAGGCCAGCGAGGACAATGAGCGCAACGCCCTCGCCCTGCGCCTGCCGGACGGGCGGGAGATCGCGGTGGTGCAGATCGCCGGCCTCGTCGCCCGCCGCATCCTCTGCGATGTGCGCGAGGGCGATGTGCTGCGCCCGGGCGAGCGCTTCGGCATCATCCGCTTCGGCAGCCGCACCGATCTCTATCTGCCCGAGGGCGTGCTGCCGCTCGTGCAGGAAGGGCAGGTCATGATCGGGGGCGAGACGGTCATCGCCGACCTGGCGCCGCCCGCCTCCTCCGCCAGCACGGCCGAACCCATCCCGGCGGGAAGCCCCGCCTGATGGACCGCCCGCCGCGCCGCTCGCGCTTCCGCTTCTCCCGCCGCCAGCGCCCGCGCTTCCAGGGCCAGTCCTTCAACCGGCTGATCCCGAACATCCTGACGATGCTCGGCCTCTGCGCCGGCCTGCTGGCGATGCGCTTCGCGCTGGAGGAACGGTGGGAGCCGGCGGCGGGGCTCATCATCCTGGCCGGGGCGATCGACGGGCTGGATGGCCGCATCGCCCGCATGCTGAAGGCCACCAGCCGCTTCGGCGCCGAGTTCGACAGCCTGGCGGATTTCCTCTCCTTCGGCGTCGCCCCGGCGATGATCCTCTATCTGTGGACGATGCACGACTATCGCGGCCTGGGCTTCCTGCCCTGCGTGATGTTCGCCGTCTGCATGTCGCTGCGCCTCGCCCGCTTCAACGCGGCGCTGGAGGCGGGGCCGATGCCGCTGCCCGGCCCGCCGCCCAAGCCCGCCTATGCGCAGAGCTTCTTCACCGGCGTGCCGGCCCCGGCCGGGGCGCTGCTCGGCATGTTTCCCGTCTTCGCCTCGCTGGCCTTCGCCGGCTGGGGCTGGACGGGCATGGCGGCGGCGGTGCGCCACCCGCTCTTCGTCGGCCTGCTGCTGACGGGCACGGCGCTGATGCTCGTCTCCACCCTGCCCACCTGGTCGTTCAAGAACTTCAAGGTGCCGCGGCAGGTCATCCTGCCGCTGCTGCTCGGCGTCGGCGCCTATGCGGCGCTGCTGGTGAGCGAGCCCTGGGCGGCGCTGGCGGCGGCGGGGCTGATCTATATCGGCATGCTGCCCTTCTCGCTGCGCTCCTATCTCCGCCTGAAGCGCGAGGCGGAGGAACTGCCCGAGGCCGAGCCGGCACCCGGCCCGGCCGCCGATACAGCCGCGGGCTGAGGCCGTGATGCCCGCCGCCGCCCGCGACGACAGCCGGCCCGCCCCCCTCGGGGTGGTGCCGCTGCCGCTGCCGGGCGGCGGGGTGGGCCATGTCTCGGGCGGGCCTTTCGAAGCCTGCCCCCCCGGCGCCTTCGGCCTCTGCCTGGAGCCGCGCGCGGCCAATGCGGGGCAGGCCGCCCTGCTCCTGCCCATCCCGGATTTTGGCCTGCCGCCCGAGCCGGCCGCCCTGCCGCCCGTGCTGGGCCGCCTGCTGGCGGCGCTGGCGGCGGGGCAGGCGGTGCATATCGGCTGCCGCGCCGGGCTGGGGCGCACCGGCATGGTGCTCGCCTGCCTTGCCCGCCGCTGCGGCGTGGCGGAGGACCCGGTGGCCTGGGTGCGCCGCCATTACCACCCCGGCGCCATCGAGACCCCGGCGCAGGAAAACTTCGCCCGCCACGCGCCGGTCGGCGGGGAGGCCGCCCATGGCTGAACCGCGGCTGCGCGTCGTCTGGCGGCGGGACAGCCTGCCAGCGCTGGGGCGCATCCGCCCCCGCTACGCGCCGCCGCCCGCCCCGGCCAATGACCGCCACCCCCTGCCGCGCTGGGTCGCCGCCACCGTGCTCCACCCCGCCCCGGCGCCGCGCCCGGGCTGGGAGGTGCTGCTGGCCATGGGGATTTTCCTGCTGTTGCTGATGCTGGCGGGATTTAGGTTTTAGGGAAAAGAAGCGTTCTTTTTTGAAAAAAAGAACCAAAAAACTTTTTTCAGTTGGCGTGCCGCCTTGGGCCTCAAGTGGGACGCCAAACGGGAAAAGTCTTTTTGCTTCTTTTTCTTTAGAAAAAGAAGAATCCTTTCCTGAAATTCCCCGGCGCATCCTTCATCTTTCATTCACCCTCCAATCCTAGCCTGAGAAGAATGCACCTCACCGAGACGTGACTCGGGAGGAATCGCCTCTTTCCGTAATGATCATAACCAAAAGGTTGATCTGAACGCGGGTAACGGAACGGATTGGATATGCAGCGCAGCGCGATGGGCCGGCGGGGCTTTCTGGTGGGGATGGGGTCCCTGTTGAGCGCCTGCGCCACCGCGCCCGAGACGGCGCGCCAGGCCCTCGGCACCCCGGCCGAGCAGGTCGCCGCCACCGGCTTCGCCGCCGTGCAGGAGATGGGCGCGCCGCGCGGCGCCGTGGTGGGCTTCGACCCGCATCACGTGCTGACCTGCGCGCATGTCCTCGCCGGCGGGCAGGGCGAGGCGACGCTGCGCCGCGCCGATGGCGTGGAGGTGCGCGCCCGGCTGGTGGCGCGCAGCCCGCGCATGGACCTCGCCGTGCTGCGCGTGCCGGAGGGCTTCCTGGCCGCGCCGCCACTCTCCGGCGCCCGGCTGCCGGCGACGGGGGAGGCGGTGTGGGCCGCCGGTGCCCCGGGCCTCGGCGCCGGCATCGCGCAGGGGCATGTGGAGGCACCGGATGCCGAGATGCCAGGCTTCGGCCGCGGCTTCACCGCGCGCATGCCGGCGCTGATGGGCTATTCCGGCGGGCCGGTGGTGGACCGCGCGGGGCAGCTGCTCGGCCTGACCGCCGCCCTGCCGGACCAGGGCGCCGCCGGGGCGCTGGCCCTGCTCACCGGCGCGGATCTGGACGGGCTGGTGCGCCGGCAGCGGCAGGTCTTCGTTCTCTCCATTCACCGCGCCGGGGCGGAGGCCAGCCGCCTGCTCGGGCGCACAGCCGCGTGAGGTCCCGCGCCCCTTCCTGATTCTCCTGGACAGATTACAGGGCTGTCACGCATCGTCCCGGTAATTCAACCGAGGCGGGAGATGAGGCTGCGCGCCGCGCGGTGGCACCCGTCCCTTCAGGAGGAGGATCTGTCATGAGCATTGCCGGGATTCTGCGTGGCAAGGGCACGCAGGTTGTCTCCGTCGGCCCCGGGGATGACGCGGCGGCGGTCGCGCGCACCCTGGCGCAGCACCGCATCGGCGCGGTGCTGGTGCGCAACACCTCCGGCGCGGTGCTCGGCATCGTCTCGGAACGCGACATCGCCCGCGCCCTGGCCGCGCATGAGGAAGCCACCGCCCGCCTGCTGGCCGAGCATCTGATGACGCGGGTGCTGTACACCATCACCCCCACCACCAGCGTGGCCGAGGCGCTGGCGCTGATGACCGACCGCCGCGTCCGCCATCTGCCGGTGCTGGAGGCGGATGGCAGCCTGGCCGGCATGGTCTCGATCGGCGACCTGGTGAAGGCCCGCATCGCCGAGGCGGAGCAGGAGGCCAGCGACCTGCGCCACTTCGTCACCACCGCCGGGTAACACCGCCAGCAATCCGCCGCGGCGGAAGGGGCCACCTTTTCGTGAGGTGGCCCTTTTGCCGTCCTTTCCCGGAGCGCCAGCACAACCTTTGCCCCGGCGCCACGTTCCTTGCCCAGGGATAACCTGCCCCGTGACAAGGAGCGACCAGCATGAAATTACACGTCATCGGCGCCGCCACCCTGGCCCTGGCCCTGGCGGCATGCGGAACCAATGAGCGCGAGCGGGTGCAGGGCGGCGCGGCCGCCGGCGCCGCCACGGGGGCCGGCGTGGGGGCCCTGGGCGGCCCGGTGGGCGCGGCGGTCGGCGCCGTCATCGGCGGTGGCGCGGGTGCCGTGACGGGCGCCACCACCTCTCCGCGCGATGTCAATCTGGGCCGCCCGCTGTGGCGGGACCCGGAGGTGCGCACCCCGCTGGACGAGAACCACCGCCGCAGCGGCACCCGCCGCGCTGCCCCGGCCAGCAGCACCAGCCGCAGCAACAATGATGGCGCCTATATGGGTGGCGGCATGGTGGTGGAGCCCGGCGGCACCCCGGCCAACCCCGTGCCCTCCGCCACCAACAGCGGCACGCCCGCCCCCGCGACGCCGACCGACCCGGCGCCGCGCACCACCCCGTGACGCCGCGCCCCGTGGCATCCCCGGCCCTGGCCGCGCCCTGGCGCGCCAGGACCGGGGCGGCGATCGCGCGGCGGGCCAGGAGGAGTGGGGAGGGGGCGCGGTGAAGCGCCCCATGCCTCTCTCCCTGCCGCGCCCTGGCTGGGTGAAGGAGTTCCGGGCCTTCATCATGCGCGGCAGCGTGGTGGATCTGGCCGTGGGCATCGTGGTGGGGGCGGCCTTCACCGGCATCGTCAACTCGCTGGTGCAGGACCTCATCAACCCCGTCATCGGGCTGCTGATCGGCGGTGTGGATTTCTCCAACCTCTTCGTGGTGCTGAGCGGGGAGCGCGGCCCCTCGCTGGAGGCCACGCGGCATTCGGGCGCGGCGGTGCTGGCGGTGGGGCAGTTCCTGAACGCCATCCTCCGTTTCCTGATCGTCGCGCTGGCGATCTTCTGGCTGTTGCGGATGCTGACGAGGCTGCGCCTGCGCCACAGCCAGGAGAAGGCCGCCCCGCCCGCGCCGACCACCCAGGAAAAGCTGCTGATGGAAATCCGCGACCTGCTGCGCCAGGGCGGCCCGCCGCGCGGCGCCGCGGAATAGCGTCCTCCCCGTCGCGGCCGGAGGGGCGAGGTGCTATGGAGGCGCCATGCGCTTCAACCACCCCCCTTCGCTCGAGGACATCCAGGACATGGCCGAGACCGCCTTCGCGGCGATCCCGGCCGAGCTGCGCCAGGCCGTGCGCGGCGCCGCCATCCTGGTGGAGGAAGTCCCGGACGAGGAGACGCTGGAGGCGCTCGACCTTCAGCACCCCTGGGAGCTGACGGGCCTCTATCGCGGCACGCCGCTGACGGAGAAGAGCGTCATCGGCGTGCCCACCGAGCCGGACATGATCCTGCTCTATCGCGAGCCGATCCTGGTCGAGTGGATCGAGACGGGCGAGGACCTCTTCCGGCTGGTGCGCAATGTGCTGATCCACGAGATCGCGCATCATTTCGGCTTCTCGGACGAGGATATCGCCCGCCTGGAAGGCGAGGGCTGACTCTTTCCCTGTTGGGCACCGTGCCCGAGGGACATGGGCACGACGCCCCCTGAAAAAGTTTTTTGGTTCTTTTTTTCAAAAAAGAACCCTTTTCTTACCCCTCTTCTTTTTTCTCTCTTTCGGCCTCCGCCAGCAGTCGCTCGACCGCGGCGGGGACGATGGTGGTGGCCGGCCCGTGTTCCGCCGCGTCGAAGAGGTGGGAGCCTAGGCTGGGTTCCAGGTTCAGCTCCAGCGTGCGGGCGCGGCCGCGCAGGGCGGCGACGAAGCCCGCCGCCGGGTAGACCTGCCCCGACGTCCCCACCGAGAGAAACATCCCGCATGCCGCCATCGCATCCTCGATGCGCTCCAGGCCGAGGGGTGTCTCCCCGAACCAGACGATATGCGGCCGCATCCCGCCGGGTTTGCCGCAGGCGGGGCATGGGGTTTGGGTGGAGAGATCCTGATCCCAGGCCGTCACCTGCCCACAATGCAGGCAGCGGGCTTTGCGCAGTTCGCCATGCATGGGCAGCAGGTGGCGGGCGGCGGCGCCGGGCAGGGTGCGGGCGTGCAGGTCGTCCACATTCTGCGTCACCAGCAGGGCGGGGGCGGGCCAGGCGGTGACGAGGCGCGCCAGGGCGTGATGCGCCGCGTTGGGCTGCACGGCGGGTTCGTGCAGCTGGGCGCGGCGCATATTGTAGAAGGCATGGACGCGGGCCGGATCGCGCGCGAAGGCTTCGGGCGTTGCCACATCCTCGATGCGGTGGCGGGCCCAGAGGCCGTTCGGGTCGCGGAAGGTGGCGAGGCCGGATTCGGCGGAGATTCCGGCGCCGGTCAGCACGATCAGGGCGGGTGCGGGCATGGGCCCAGCATGGCGTTCCCTGCCGCCAAAGAAAAGCACGGCCCCTGATGGCGGGGTCCGGGGGGACCCTGTCCCCCCGGCCGAGGGGTCTGGGGAGGCGGAGCCTCCCCAGAGAACAGAAGCGCGGCTTGGAGAGGCGCTTAGTGCTGGTGCCCCCCGCCCTGCGCCCCGGCGGCTTCCACTGCCAGTTCCACGGTGATCTCGCCGCCCCGCTCGAAGACGAGGGTGACGGGCACGCGCTGCCCCTGGGCCATGGCTTCCTTCAGCCCGATCAGCATCAGGTGGTAGCCGCCCGGCGCCAGCTTCACCTCGACGCCGGGGGGCAGGGGAATGCCGCCCTCGACGGGGCGCATGCGCATCACCTCGCCCTCGCGGATATGGGTGTGGATCTCGACGGTGCGGGCGATGGCGGCGCGGGCGCTGACGAGGCGGTCCGGCTGGCTGCCGGTGTTGCGCAGCGCCATGAAGCCGGCGCCGGTGCCACGGGCGATGGCGGCGCGGCTCCAGGGATGGCCGATTTCCACATCCCCCGCCTTGTAGCTGTGCGCGGCGGCGGGGCGGGCAAGGGGTAGCAGGGCCGCGCCCGGCAGGGCGGCGAGCAGCAGGCGGCGGGTCAGGAGGGTGCGCATGGTCTGGCGATCCTTACAGGCGCGCGGCGTGGGGCCGGGCCGGTGCAAACGGGAATGAAAACAACGTGAAAAAAGGATCAGGCCAGGGGGAGCGGTGGTCCGCGCGGACCCTGCGGCGGGCCGCGCGGCGCGGTGGCGGGCGCCCCGGCAAGGCGGGGCAGGGGCGGCGCCGGCCAAAACTGCCAGCGCGGGGCGGACAGCGCCGGCACCGGGGGCAGCGCGGCCTGCGGCGGCGAGGGGCAGGCGGGGCAAAAGCCTGCCTCGGCATGGGGCGCCGGGGCGGTGCCATCCTCCGGGGCATGCCATTGCAGGCCCTCGGGCGTGCAGAGCAGGACGGAAAAAGAATCGCCGGCCGGGCGCAGCATGCGCAGGCAATGCGCGGGCGCCGCCACGCCCTGCCCCAGGAGCAGCAGCGTGAACAGGCCGAGCAGCAGGGCGCGCAGCGGGCGGGTCATTCCGCCACCCTGCCTAAAGCCGCCTCCGCCACTCGGCAATGGGGGAAAATTCCGGGAGGGCGCCGCCCTCCCGGACCCTCCCGCCGGGGGAACAGGGTTCCCCCGGACCCCGCCTTCAGGGGGGGGCGGCCTCACGCGGGGGCAGGGGCGCCCCGGCCGGGGCGGGGGAGGAGAGGGGGTAGTCCACCTCAGCCTCGTAATGCGCCTGTTCCTTGCCCAGGCGGGAGGAAAACAGGCAGAAATGCTCCACCGTCACCGGCTCGGGGCGGAACAGGTTGTGCGCCTGGACGAAGCTGATCAGCTTGTCCGGCGCCGCCCGCTCGGTGCGCGCCAGCGTCACATGCGGGGCGAAGCGCCGCCGCTCCGGCGGCAGCCCGGCCCGCTGGAGTGCCGTTTCCACCTTGGATTGCAGGTGCAGCAGCCGCTCCCCGCGCTCCGCCTTCACATGCAGGGAGTGGATGCGCCCCGCCTTCTCGAAAATGTCGAGGCCCGAGAAGGTGAGCGGAAAGGGGCGGGCGCGGATGCCGGCCAGCGCCTCATCCACCTCATCCGCCTGCCAGCCATCGATCTCACCGATGAAGCGCAGCGTCAGGTGGTAATTCTCCGGCGGCACCCAGCGGGCGCCGGGAATGCCGCCCGCCAGCTCGGCGAACTGGTCGCGCAAGCGCTCGGGCAGGGGCAGGGCAACGAACAGGCGTGGCATGGTGGCTCAACCTCCCTGCACCTTGGACAGAAGCTCCTGCAGGGCCGGAAGCATGCGGCGTGCCACTTCCTCGGCGCCCTGGGGATTGGGGTGGATGCGGTCCGCCTGGTTCAGCGCCGGGTCGCCCGCCACCCCCTCCAGCAGGAAGGGGTAGAAGACGGCCTCCGGATGCGCTCCGGCCAGGCGGTGGAAGGTGGCGGCGAAGTCCCGCCCATACTCGGCGCCCAGATTGGGCGGCGCCAGCATCCCGGCCAGCAGCACCGGCAGCCCGGCCGCCTTCAGCCGCGCCAGGATGTCGGCGAGGTTGGCATAGGTCTCGGCCGGTGGGATGCCGCGCAGCCCGTCATTGCCGCCGAGCGCCACGATCACCGCCTGCGGCCGGTCGGCCAGCGCCCAGTCCAGCCGGGCGCGGCCGCCCGCCGTGGTGTCGCCCGAGACGCCGGCGGCGATGATCCGCACCGGCCGGCCCGCCGCGCGCGCCCGCGCCTCCAGCCGCGCCGGCAGCGCCTCCCCCTGGGCGAGGCCATAGCCGGCGGTGATCGAGTCCCCCAGCATCAGCACGCTGACGGGCGCGGGCTGTCCCCCCGCTGGCTGTCCCTGGGCGTGCGCCGCCGCCGGGAGCGCCAGCCCGAGCGGAAGAAACACTGTGAAACGGAGCAAGGCCCTTCGCACTGCGGCATGGCGGCCATATCTGCGGATCATGCCGGATGACATCAACGCCATGCCTTCTCCCGCTGCGAGCGCCCCCGGAGGGGCAGGACGCGGCACGAACCTGATCGAGGCCCGTGGTCTGACCCTCAAGGTGGCGGCCGCGGGGGGGCAGGTCAACATCCTCCGCGGTGTCGATCTCACCCTGGGGCGGGGGGAGGCGGTGGGGCTGGTCGGCCCCTCCGGCTCCGGCAAGACCTCGCTGCTGATGCTGCTGGCGGGGCTGGAGCGCGCCACATCGGGCCAGCTCAGCGTCGCCGGCCAGGATCTGACGGCGCTGGACGAGGATGGGCTGGCGCGCTTCCGGCGCGACCATCTCGGCATCGTGTTCCAGGCCTTCCACCTCGTGCCGACCATGACGGCGCTGGAGAATGTCGCGGTGCCGCTGGAATTCGCCGGGCGGCGGGATGCCTTCGCCCGCGCGCGCGCCGCGCTGGGCCGCGTCGGCCTCGGCCACCGGCTGGAGCATTATCCGGGCCAGCTCTCGGGCGGCGAGCAGCAGCGCGTGGCCCTGGCCCGCGCCGTGGTGGGCGAGCCCAGCCTGCTGCTGGCCGATGAGCCCACCGGCAATCTGGACCAGGCCACCGGCCAGGCCGTGATGGACCTGCTCTTCGGCCTGCGCGATGAACTCGGCACCACCCTGCTGCTGATCACCCATGACCCGGTGCTGGCGGCGCGCTGTGGCCGGCGGCTGCGCATGGCCGATGGCCTGCTGGCCGAGGTGGCGGCACCATGAGCCCTGAGGGGAGCCCGGCGGGCCTCACCCCCACCCCCGGCGCGCCGCCGGCGGGGATCTCCGCCGGGGCGGGCCCGGCCTCTTTGGGCGCCTGGGCCACGCTGGGGCTCGGCCTGCGCTTCGCCCGGCGCGAATTGCGCGGCGGGCTGCGCGGCCTGCGCATCGTGCTGGCCTGCCTCGCCCTCGGGGTGGCGGCCATCACCGCCGTCGGCACGCTGCGCGCCGCCACCGAGGCGGGGCTGGCCGCCGATGGCGCCCGCATCCTGGGCGGCGATGTGTCCATCCGTATCGCCTCCCTGCCCATGCCGCAGGCGGCGCGGGACTGGATCGCGGCGCGCGGCGCCCGCCTCTCCGAGATCGTCGAGATGCGTGCCATGGCCATCGCCCCCGGCGGCGACCGCCTGCTGGTGGAGCTGAAGGCGGTGGATGGCGCCTACCCGCTGCGGGGCGCGCTGGAACTCGACCCGCCCGCGCCCTCCGGTGCTTCGGCGTCCGGCCTCGCCCCCGGCGAGGTGGCGCTGGACCCGCTGGTGGCGGAGCGCCTGGGCCTGAAGCCGGGGGACCGGCTGCGCCTCGGCGAGGCCAGTTTCCGCCTCGCCGGCCTCGTGCGGGTGGAGCCGGACAAGGTGGCCAGCCCCGCCATCCTCGGCCCGCGCGCCATGATCCCGCTGGCCGACCTGCCGCGCACCGCGCTGATCCAGCCCGGCAGCCTGATCTATTACGAATACCGCGTGGCGCTGCCGCCGGGGGCGGATGTCCCGGCCTTCCTGCGCGCCCTGAAGGCGGGGCCGGATGATGGCAGCTGGCGCATCCGCACCACCACCGACGCCGCGCCGGGGGTCAACCGCTTCCTGGACCGCGCGGCCTCCTTCCTCACCCTGGCGGGGCTGACGGCGCTGCTGGTGGGGGGCATCGGCGTCGCCACCGGGGTGCGCGCCTGGCTGGACCAGCGCGCCCGCACCATCGCCACGCTGCGCTGCCTGGGCGCGCCGGCGCGGGTGATCTTCGTCACCTACCTCATCCAGGTGGCGGCGCTGGCGGCGGCGGGCATCGTCCTCGGCCTCATCGCCGGGCAGGGGCTGACGCTGCTGGCGGCGCAGGCGCTCTCCGGCGCGCTGCCGGTGCCGCCGCGGCTCGGCCTCTACCCGCTGCCGCTGGCCCTGGCCGCCGCCTATGGCGCGCTGACGGCGCTGGCCTTCGCCCTCTGGCCGCTGGCGCGGGCGCGGGAGATCCCGGGCGCCGCGCTGTTCCGCGACACGGTGCAGGCGGCGCGCGCGCGCCCCTCCTGGCGGGTTTGGGCGGCGAATGCGGCGGCGGTGGCGGTGCTGGTGGCGCTGGTGGTGGGCACGGCGGCGCAGCCGGTCTTCGCGCTCGGCTTCTGCGTCGCCGCCGGGGCCACGCTCGGGCTGTTCCGCCTGGGCGCCTGGGGGCTGATGGCGGCCGCGCGCCGCCTGCGTGGCGGTGCCGGGGGGAGGGCGCTGCGGCCGGCGCTGCGGCTTGGCCTCGCCAATCTGCACCGGCCCGGCGCGCCCACGCCGCTGCTGCTGGTGGCGCTGGGCATCGGGCTGACGACGCTCTCCGCCGTCGCCATGATCGAGGGCAATCTGCGCCGCCAGCTCTCCGACCAGCTGCCGGTGGCGGCGCCCAATTTCTATTTCATCGACATCCAGTCCGACCAGGCGGCGCGCTTCGATGCCGCCGCGCGTGCCCTGCCGGGGGTGGCCGATGTCACCCGCGTCCCCTCGCTGCGCGCCCGCGTCGTCGCCGTGAAGGGCGTGCCGGTGGAGCAGATGAGGGTGGCCGAGGACAGCGCCTGGGCGCTGCGCGGCGACCGGGGCCTGACCTATGCCGCGCGCCCGCCCGAGGGCACGCGGCTGGTGGCCGGGCAGTGGTGGCCGGAGGATTACCGCGGCCCGCCGCTGCTCTCCCTCGATGCCCGCATCGCCGAGGGCTGGGGCGTGACGCTGGGCGATGAGGTGACGCTGAACGTGCTGGGCCGCGACCTGCGCTTCCGCATCAGCAGCCTGCGGCGGATCGAGTGGCAGGGGCTGGGGCTGAACTTCGTGCTGGTGGCCTCCCCCGGCCTGCTGGAGGCGGCGCCGCATACCCATATCGCGACCCTGCGCAACGATCCGGCGCAGGACGCCGCCGTGCTGCGGGCGCTGACCGATGCCTTCCCCAATGTCTCCGGCATCCGCGTGCGGGATGCGCTGGAGGCGGTGGCGGGGCTGCTGGAGCGGCTGGGCGTCGCGCTTTCCGCCGTGGCGGGGCTGACGCTGCTGGCCGGCGCCCTGGTGCTGGCCGGGGCCATGGCCGCCACCCAGCACCGCCGCCTGCGCGATGCCGTGGTGCTGAAGGTGGTGGGGGCCACGCGGGCGCAGATCCGCGCCGCCTGGATGGTGGAGTTCGGGCTGGTCGGGCTGACCGCCGGGCTGCTGGCGGCGGCGGCGGGCAGCGCCGCCTCCTGGGCCGTGGCGCGCTTTGTCATGCGGACGGAATGGGTCTTCCTGCCGGGGACGCTGGCGGGCACCATCCTGGGCTGCGTGGCCTTGACCCTGTTTCTGGGCTATGCCGGCACGGCCCTCGCGCTGCGTGCCCGGCCCGCCCCGATGCTGCGCAACGAGTGAGGCCGCCGGATGAAAACCGCTCTGAGGCGCGACCGGTGTCGCTCTTTCTCGTTGAACCAGATTACAGATAGTCCATATATCATACCCAAGTCGCGGATCTCCCGCGCAGCGATGGAGTCTTGAACCCTATGGCCTCTGGTCCCGACTATCGTTTCACGACGGGCGCGCCCGGTTGGGGCCGCGTGGCAACCGCCGACGCGGCCGCCATCGATGCCGGGCTGCGGACCTACATGCTCCGCGTCTATAACTGGATGGCGTCGGGGCTGCTGCTGACGGCGATCGTGGCGTTCCTGATCGCCAACACCGCGGCGGCGGACCTGTTCTACACGGTGGTGCGCACCCCGCGCGGCATCGCGACGCAGCCGACCATCCTGGGCTATGCGGCCATGTTCGCGCCGCTGGCTTTCGTCCTGGTCCTCTCCTTCGGCATCAACCGGATGAGCAAGACCTCGGTGCAGGCGCTGTTCTGGGTGTTCTGTGCCGCGATGGGCGCAAGCATGGCGAACATCTTCCGCGTCTATGTCGGCGCGTCGATCGCCAGCACCTTCTTCATCACGGCGGGCATGTTCGCGGCGGTCAGCCTCTATGGCTACACCACGAAGTCTGACCTGACGAAGATGGGCTCTTTCCTGATGATGGGCCTGATCGGCATCATGATTGCCGGCCTGGTCAACATCTTCATCGGTTCCTCGGCGCTGGCCTTCGCCATCAGCGTGCTGGGCGTGGTGATCTTCGTGGGCCTGACGGCCTATGACACCCAGCGCATCAAGGCGGACTACCTGGAATACGCCTATGCCGAGGGCACGGATGAGGCGGCGAAGCGCGGCGTCTTCGATGCGCTGTCGCTCTACCTGAACTTCATCAACCTGTTCCAGCTGCTGCTGCAGTTCGTTGGCGTCCGCCAGCAGGACTGAGCCGGCGGCTCCAGCGCCCGCAAAAAGGCCCCCGGGGAGCGATCCCCGGGGGCTTTTTCTATGGGGGGCTTTTTTCTGAAGGCGGGGTCCGGGGGGACCCTGTCCCCCCGGCCGGAGGGTCTGGGAGGGCGGAGCCCTCCCAGCTTTCTTTCAGTTTGGGTCTGGGAGGGCAGGAGCCCTCCCGCCCTTCACCCCTGCTTCAGATGTTCCAGCAGCTTGTTCATGGCCGCGTTCTTGTCCGTGCCGTCGATCGCCGCGACTTCGGCGGCGAGGCGGTCCATGGCCAGTTCATAGATCTGGCGCTCGGAGAAGGACTGGTCCGGCTGACCGGCGTTGCGGTGCAGGTCGCGCACCACCTCGGCGATCTGCACGGGGTCGCCGCTGTTGATCTTCTGCTCGTATTCCTGGGCGCGGCGGGACCACATGGTGCGCTTGATGCGCGCGCGGCCCTTCAGGGTTTCCAGTGCCTCGCCCATCATGCTGGTATTGGCCAGCTTGCGCAGGCCGGAGGAGGCCGCCTTGTTCAGCGGCACCCGCAGGGTCATGCGGTTTTCCTCGAAGGTGACGATGATCACCTTCAGTTCCGTGCCGGCCACCGACATGGCCTCGATGCCCTGGACCTGGCCGACGCCGTGGGTCGGGTAGACCACATGGTCGCCCGCCTTGAAATCGGTGCCGGGGTTGCCGAGGGGCTTGGGCGGCGGCGCGGGCCGGGCCGGGCCGGCGGCGACGCCTTCGGTGGGGGAGGGAGACTGGGTTTCTGCCATGCCAGGACGCCGTCCGGGAAAGCTGCGGGGGGAGGTTCGGGATTCGGCCGCGGCCGGCTCGGGTTGCTTGATGGGGGATTTCGCGCCGGCGGGTGGCTTCATCCGCTCTGAACTCCTGCGAACCGAGGGTGCGGGGGAGAGCGACCATTCCGGCCGGGACCGGGCCGGTCTGACGCATCACGCACCCGGGAAGCGAAAGGCAGCAGAAAACCGGCCGCTCTTTCACCGAGCGGCTTGCATAGCACAAAAAACGCCCTTCGTCACCCTGGGCCGAATCGCTGCGCTGCCCCGGGGGCGGCCGGGGGCAGGGCAGGCGGAGGGGGGGCGGGCCGAAGCCGGCGGGCGCTGGCGCGCCTCAGGGCGTGCCGGGGTTGGGGTCGAAGAGCGCCTTCTTGCCCGGCTTCCTGTTCCATTCCTCGGCATCGGCCGGGGCTTCGCCCTTGCGGGTGATGTTCGGCCATTGCTGGGAATAGGTGCGGTTCAGCTCGGCCCAGTCGGTCGACTTGTCGTCGCTGTCGGGGAAAATGGCCTCGGCCGGGCATTCCGGCTCGCACACGCCGCAGTCGATGCATTCATCCGGGTGGATGACCAGCATGTTCTCGCCGACATAGAAGCAATCCACCGGACAGACCTCGACGCAGTCCATGTACTTGCAGCGGATGCAGTTCTCGGTGACGACGTAAGCCACGGTCCGGTGTCCCTCTGTGCGCCGTGTGGGGGTATCTCGCGCGCGCGAGAAATGGCCCCTCCCGCTCCCCCAGGCAACCCTTCTTTCGGGCTGCCGCTCCAGCGTTTTTTTCAGGCTGCCGCTCCAGCGTGGGGCGGTGGGACGCGGCACTGGGCCGGAGTGCCGCCAGAGAGGGAAGCGCGGGCAGCGCTCCTGCGCCGGGGCTGCTCCGGTGGAGTGCCGTGTCCCGCCTCTCAGCGCTGGAGCGGCAGCCCGGAAGAAAGATCTTCGTAGAGGGTGCGGGCTTCGGGGGCGGGGCCGCGGCGTTCGGCCAGGGCGAGGACGCGCCAGATGCGGATCTGGCCGTCCTCCCGGCTGCCCAGGGCGAGGGTGAGGACGTCGCCCGGGCGGAGTTTGGCGTGGGGTTTTTCCACCGGCTGGCGGTTGAGGCGGAACTGGCCGCGCTCGATCATCCGGGCGCAGTCCGCGCGGGTCTTGGCGACGCGCGCGCACCACAGCCATTTGTCGAGTCGCTGCCAGTCCCGGTCCTCGGTCTCCGGCACGGCGGGCGGGCCTTAGTCCTTGCCGAGCTTCAGCCGCGCCAGCACGGCGAAGGGGCTGTCCGGGTCCGGGCCCTTCGACTTGCCGTTGCCGCCGTCGAAGGAGAAGGAGCGCGGCTCCTGCCGGTCGTCGCGCGAGGGGCGGCGGGGGGGGGGGGGGGGGCCCCGCCCCCCCCCCCCCCCCCCCCGCCGCGGATCACTCGGCCGCCTGGGCCCCCGGCTTGGGCAGCGCGCCCTGGCCGGTCAGCCGCTGGCCGTCGCGCTGGGCCGCCAGCGCGCGCAGGCGGTTCATCACCGAGCCCGTGCCCGCCGGGATCAGCCGCCCGACGATCACGTTCTCCTTCAGACCCGCCAGGAAGTCGACCTTGCCGGCCACCGCCGCCTCGGTCAGCACCCGCGTCGTCTCCTGGAAGGAGGCGGCGCTGATGAAGCTGGTGGTCTGCAGCGAGGCCTTGGTGATGCCCTGCAGCACCGGCTCGGCGCGCGCCGGGCGCTCCTTGCGGGCGAGCAGCTTCTCGTTCTCCATCTCGAACTCGATGCGCTCGACCGTCTCGCCCACCAGGAAGGTGGTGTCGCCCGGATCGAGGATTTCCACCTTCTGCAGCATCTGGCGAACGATCACTTCGATATGCTTATCGTTGATCTTCACGCCCTGCAGTCGATAGACGTCCTGGATCTCATTCACCAGGTAGTTCGCCAGCGCCTCGACGCCGAGGACCCGCAGAATGTCGTGCGGCACGCGCGGGCCGTCGACGAGCGGGTCGCCGGCCTTCACATAGTCGCCTTCCTGCACCGAGACGTGCTTGCCCTTCGGCACCAGGTATTCGCGCGGCACCGGCGGCTCGTCGCCCACCTGCTCCGGCACCACCAGGATGCGGCGCTTGGCCTTGTAGTCCTTGCCGAACTCCACGCGGCCGTCGATCTCGGAGATGATCGCGTGGTCCTTCGGCCGGCGGGCCTCGAACAGCTCCGCGACGCGCGGCAGACCGCCGGTGATGTCACGGGTCTTCGAGGATTCGCGCGGCAGGCGGGCCACGACGTCACCGGCCTGGACCGTGGCGCCATTGTCCACCGACAGGATCGAGTCGGGGGAGAGGAAGTAGCGGGCCTCAGCACCGTTCGCGAGGCGCACGATATTGCCGCGCTCATCCTTCAGGATGATGCGCGGGCGCAGATCGGCGCCCTTGGCGGCCTGCTTGTAGTCCACCACCACCTTGGAGGAGAGGCCCGTCACCTCGTCCTGCCGCTCGACCAGGGTCACGCCCTCGATCAGGTCGGCATATTCGACGGTACCGCTCTTCTCGGTGATGATCGGCAGGGTGAAGGGGTCCCACTCCGCCAGCTTCTGGCCGCGGGTGACGGCCAGGCCGTCCTCCTGCACCAGCAGCTTGGCGCCGTAGGGCACGCGGTAGCGGGCGCGCTCGCGGCCATTGCCGTCGTTCAGCACGATCTCGCAGTTGCGCGCCATGACGATCGCAGCACCCTGGCTGTTCGCCACGACGTTGCGGTTGAGCACCACCACCGTGCCGTCGCCGGTCGCCTCGACCGCCGACTGCTCGGCGCCACGCGTCGCCGCGCCGCCGATGTGGAAGGTGCGCATCGTCAGCTGCGTGCCCGGCTCGCCGATCGACTGGGCGGCGATGACGCCCACGGCCTCACCGATATTGACCGGCGTGCCGCGCGCCAGATCGCGGCCATAGCAGTGGCCGCAGACGCCCGAGCGCGCGTCGCAGGTCAGCACGGAGCGGATATAGACTTCCTCGACGCCGGCCTTCTCGATGCGCTCCGCCTCGGGCTCCTGGATCAGCGTGTTGCGCGCATAGAGCAGCTCGCCCGTGGTCGGGTCAAAGATGTCGCGCTGCACGGTGCGGCCCAGGATCCGCTCGGAGAGCGAGGAGACGACCTCACCGCCATCCATCACGGCGCGCACGGTGATGCCGCGCTCGGTGCCGCAATCGACCTCGACGATGATGCAGTCCTGCGCCACGTCCACCAGGCGGCGGGTCAGGTAACCGGAGTTCGCCGTCTTCAGCGCGGTGTCCGCGAGGCCCTTGCGGGCGCCGTGGGTCGAGTTGAAGTACTCCAGGACGGACAGGCCTTCCTTGAAGTTGGCGATGATCGGCTGCTCGATGATCTCGCCCGAGGGCTTGGCCATCAGGCCGCGCATGCCGGCGAGCTGGCGCATCTGCGCCGGCGAGCCACGGGCGCCGGAATGGGACATCATCCAGACGCTGTTGATGGGCTTGCCCACCTCCTGCTTGGAGATCTCCTTCATCATCGCGCCCGCAACCTCGTCGGTGCAGCGCGACCAGGCGTCGACGACCTTGTTGTAGCGCTCGCCCGCGGTGATGAGGCCGTCGAGATACTGCTGCTCGAACTCCTTCACCTCGGCCTTGGTGCGCGCGATCAGGCCTTCCTTCTCATCGGGGATGACCATGTCATCCTTGCCGAAGGAGATGCCGGCCTTGGCCGCCTGACGGAAGCCCAGCGCCATCAGGCGGTCGGCGAAGATCACCGACTCCTTCTGGCCGCAATGGCGGTACACCGCGTCCATGACGTCCGAGATGGACTTCTTGGTGAGCTGGCGGTTCACCAGGGCATAGGGCGTGCGCGGGTCGCGCGGCAGCAGGGCGCCCATCATCATGCGGCCGGCGGTGGTGAGCACCGTCTCCGTCCGCTTCGGGTTCTGCACCGTCGGGCCGGGCACGCGGGCCATCACCGCCGTGTGCAGCGTGATGGCGCCCGAGGCGAGCGCCTGCTCCACCTCGCCCAGATCGCCGAAGACATGCGGGCGGTGGTTGAGCGCGGCGATCTCCGCCGGGCTCAGATCCTTGCCGCCCTTCTGCTCGGCGGCGCGGATCAGCGCCCGGTTTTCTTCCAGCTCCTTCGCGGCGGCGCGGAATTCCGGCGTCTCCAGCGAGAGGTAGTAGAGGCCGAGGACGATGTCCTGGCTCGGCACGATGATCGGCTTGCCGTTGGCGGGGCTGAGGATGTTGTTGGTGGACATCATCAGCACGCGCGCTTCCAGCTGGGCCTCAAGGCTCAGCGGGACGTGCACGGCCATCTGGTCGCCGTCGAAGTCGGCGTTGAAGGCGGTGCAGACCAGCGGGTGCAGCTGGATCGCCTTGCCCTCGACCAGCACCGGCTCGAAGGCCTGGATGCCGAGGCGGTGCAGCGTCGGCGCCCGGTTCAGCATCACCGGGTGCTCGCGGATGACTTCTTCCAGAATGTCCCAAACCTCGGGACGCTCCTTTTCCACCATCCGCTTGGCGGCCTTGATGGTGGTGGCGTGGCCATACTTCTCAAGCTTCGAGTAGATGAAGGGCTTGAACAGCTCCAGCGCCATCTTCTTCGGCAGGCCGCACTGGTGCAGCTTCATCTCGGGACCGACGACGATCACCGAACGGCCCGAATAGTCGACGCGCTTGCCGAGCAGGTTCTGGCGGAAGCGGCCCTGCTTGCCCTTCAGCATGTCGGAGAGCGACTTCAGCGGGCGCTTATTGGCCCCCGTGATCGCCCGGCCGCGCCGGCCATTGTCGAACAGCGCGTCCACCGACTCCTGCAGCATGCGCTTCTCGTTGCGCACAATGATGTCCGGCGCGCGCAGCTCGATCAGCCGCTTCAGGCGGTTGTTGCGGTTGATGACGCGGCGGTAGAGGTCGTTCAGGTCGGAGGTCGCGAAGCGTCCGCCATCCAGCGGCACCAGCGGGCGCAGCTCGGGCGGGATGACCGGCACGACGTCGAGGATCATCCACTCCGGACGGGCGCCGCCCTCCCGGAAGGACTCGATCATCTTCAGGCGCTTGACGAGCTTCTTGCGCTTGGCCTCGGAGGTGGTGTCCTTGAGGTCGGCGCGCAGCCGCTCGCTCTCCTTCTCCAGCTCGATGGCGGCGAGCATCTGCTTCACCGCCTCGGCCCCGATGCCGACGGAGAAGGCGTCCTCGCCGAACTCGTCCTGCTTGGAGACGTACTGCTCCTCCGTCAGCAGCTGGTGCAGCTTCAGGTCGGTCAGACCCGGCTCCAGCACGACGTAGGATTCGAAGTAGAGAATCTTCTCCAGTTCCTTCAGCGACATGTCGACCATCAGGCCAACGCGCGAAGGCAGGCTCTTCATGAACCAGATATGCGCCACCGGCGAGGCGAGCTCGATATGGCCCATGCGCTCACGGCGCACCTTGGCCAGCGTCACCTCGACGCCGCACTTCTCGCAGATGATGCCGCGGAACTTCATCCGCTTGTACTTGCCGCACAGGCACTCATAGTCCTTGATCGGACCGAAGATGCGCGCGCAGAAAAGCCCGTCCCGCTCCGGCTTGAAGGTGCGGTAGTTGATCGTCTCGGGCTTCTTGATCTCACCATAGGACCAGGAGCGGATCTGCTCCGGGCTGGCGATGGTGATCTTGATCTGATCGAACGTCATCGCCTGGCCGGTCTGGCCCAGGATCTTCATCAGCTCGTTCATGCGGCCGTCCTCTCAAGGTGAGGCCGCCGCGCCGGGGCAACCCCGGCGCGGCTGAGCAAAAAATGGTTCGGGCGAGGCGAGACGGTCACGCCGCGCGGTTCTCCAGGTCCACATTCAGGCCCAGCGACTTCAGTTCCTTCACGAGCACGTTGAAGGACTCGGGGATGCCGGCCTCGAAGCTGTCCTGGTCGCGCACGATGGCCTCGTACACCTTGGTGCGGCCGGACACGTCGTCCGACTTCACCGTCAGCATTTCCTGCAGGGTGTAGGCGGCGCCATAGGCTTCCAGGGCCCAGACCTCCATCTCACCGAAGCGCTGGCCACCGAACTGCGCCTTGCCGCCCAGCGGCTGCTGGGTGACGAGCGAGTAAGGCCCGATCGAGCGCGCGTGGATCTTGTCGTCGACCAGGTGGTGCAGCTTCAGCATGTAGATGTAGCCGACGGTCACCTTGCGCTCGAAATACTCGCCGGTGCGGCCATCGATCAGGCGGCTCTGGCCGGAGGTGTCGAGCCCCGCCTTGTCCAGCATCCGCTCGATGTCCGACATGCGGGCACCGTCGAAGACCGGCGTCGCGATGGGCACGCCCTTGCGCAGATTCTCGCCCAGCTCGATCAGCTGGTCCTCGGACATGTCCTCGATGTCGCGGCCATAGATCTCATCGCCATAGACATCGCGGAGCTTCTCCAGCAGCGCCTCGCGCGCCGCGCCGGCCCGGCGGTAATCCTCGACCAGCTCGCCGATGGACTTGCCGATATTGGCGCAGGCCCAGCCCAGATGCGTCTCCAGGATCTGACCCACGTTCATGCGCGAGGGCACGCCCAGCGGGTTCAGCACGAGGTCGACCGAGGTGCCATCCTCCAGGAAGGGCATGTCCTCGACGGGCACGACGCGGGAGACGACACCCTTGTTGCCGTGGCGGCCGGCCATCTTGTCGCCCGGCTGCAGCTTGCGCTTCACCGCGATGAAGACCTTGACCATCTTCATCACGCCGGGCGGCAGCTCGTCGCCGCGCTGCAGCTTCTCGACCTTGGACTCGAAGCGCTTCTGCAGCTTCTCGACGGCGGCGTCGAATTCGCGCTTCAGCGCCTCGATCTCGACCATCACGGCGTCGTCCTGCACGCCGATCTGGCGCCAGGTGGCCTTGGCGAACTGGTCCAGCACCTCATCGGTGATCTGGGTGCCCGCCTTGACGCCCTTGAAGCCGCCCGAGGCCTTCTGGTTCAGCAGCTTCTCGCGCAGGCGCGAATGGAAGCTGCGCTCCTGGATGGCCTTCTCGTCGTCACGGTCCTTGGCGAGGCGCTCGATCTCGGCGCGGTCGATCGCCATGGCGCGCTCGTCCTTGTCGACGCCGCGGCGGTTAAACACGCGCACATCCACCACCGTGCCCGTCGTGCCCGGGGGCAGGCGGAGCGAGGTGTCGCGCACATCGGAGGCCTTCTCGCCGAAGATGGCGCGCAGCAGTTTTTCTTCCGGCGTCATCGGGCTTTCGCCCTTGGGGGTGACCTTCCCCACAAGGATATCGCCCGGGTTCACCTCGGCGCCGACATAGACAATGCCGGCCTCGTCGAGATTCCGCAGGGCTTCTTCACCCACATTCGGGATGTCGCGGGTGATCTCTTCCTGGCCCAGCTTGGTGTCGCGGGCCATCACCTCGAATTCCTCGATATGGATCGAGGTGAAGACGTCATCCTTGGCGATGCGCTCGCTGATGAGGATGGAGTCCTCGAAGTTGTAGCCATTCCACGGCATGAAGGCGACGAGCACGTTGCGGCCCAGCGCCAGCTCGCCCAGCTCGGTGGAGGGGCCGTCGGCGATGATGTCGCCCGCCGCCACCTGGTCACCCACCTTCACCAGCGGACGCTGGTTGATGCAGGTGCTCTGGTTGGAGCGCTGGAACTTGCGCAGGCGGTAGATGTCGACGCCGCGCGTCGTGCCATCCTCCTCGCTCGTCGCGCGCACCACGATGCGGGCGCCGTCGATGCTGTCCACCACGCCGCCGCGCCGCGCCACGATGGTCGCGCCGGAGTCGCGGGCCACCGCGGCCTCCATGCCCGTGCCCACCAGCGGCGCGTCGGAGCGGACCAGCGGCACCGCCTGACGCATCATGTTGGAGCCCATCAGCGCGCGGTTGGCGTCGTCGTTCTCCAGGAACGGGATGAGCGCCGCGGCGACGGAAACCAGCTGCTTCGGCGAGACGTCGATCGCCGTCACCTCCTCCGGCTTCACCAGGCGGAAGTCACCGCCCTGGCGCACGGAGACGAGGTCGGACTTGAACTCGCCCGTCTCGTTGTCGACCTCGGCATCCGCCTGGGCGACGACGAGCTTCTCCTCCTCCATGGCGGAGAGGTAGCGCGGCGCGCCGGTGATCTTGCCGTCCTTCACGAGGCGGTACGGCGTCTCGATGAAGCCGTACTTGTTCACCTTGGCGAAGGTGGCGAGGCTGTTGATCAGGCCGATATTCGGGCCTTCCGGCGTCTCGATCGGGCAGATGCGGCCGTAATGCGTCGGGTGCACGTCGCGCACCTCGAAGCCGGCGCGCTCGCGGGTCAGACCGCCCGGGCCAAGCGCCGAGAGGCGGCGCTTATGCGTCACTTCCGACAGCGGGTTGGTCTGGTCCATGAACTGCGACAGCTGCGAGGAGCCGAAGAACTCGCGCACCGCGGCGGCGGCCGGCTTCGCGTTGATCAGGTCATGCGGCATGACGGTGTCGATATCGACCGACCCCATGCGCTCCTTGATCGCGCGCTCCATGCGCAGCAGGCCGACGCGGTACTGGTTCTCCATCAGTTCGCCGACCGAGCGCACCCGGCGGTTGCCGAGATTGTCGATGTCGTCGATCTGGCCCTTGCCGTCCTTCAGCTCCAGCAGGGTGCGGACCGTCGCGATGATGTCCTGCTTGCGCAGCACGCGGATGTGGTCCGGCACATCCTCCAGGCTGAAGCCCAGGCGCATGTTCATCTTGACGCGGCCGACCGTGGAGAGGTCGTAGCGCTCGGCGTCGAAGAACAGGCCCTTGAACAGCGCCTCGGCGGTCTCGGGGGTCGGCGGCTCGCCCGGGCGCATCACCCGGTAGATGTCCATCAGCGCCTCGTCCCGGGCGCTGTTCTTGTCCACCGCCAGGGTGTTGCGCAGCCACGGGCCCACCGTCTGGTCGATCGCCAGCGTCGGCAGGGCGTCGATGCCGGCCTGCTCGATGGCGGAGAGCTTCGCCTCGGTCAGCTCATCGCCGGCCTCGGCCCAGATCTCGCCGGTGTTGTGGTCCACCAGATCCTCGGCCACGTAGCGGCCGAGCAGATCGGCGCGGCCGACCAGCACTTCCTTCGTGCCGCCCTCGGCGATCTTGCGGGCGGCGCGCGGGGTCATCTTGGTGTCCTTCTCGGCCACCACCTCGCCCGTCGCGGCGTCCACGAGGTTCTCCAGCAGCTTGATGCCGCGGAAGGCCTCGGGCTCGAAGGGCCGGCTCCACCCCTTCTGGCCGCGGCTGAACACCACCTGGCCATAGAAGGTGTTGAGGATTTCCTCGGCATCCATGCCGCGGACCTCGCCCGGCTCCAGCGCCGCATCGCCGCGCTCGGCGCGCAGCTTCTCGGTATGGGCCGACTCCAGGGCATAGAGCAGCGTCGTGGCGGGCAGCTTGCGCTTCCGGTCAACACGGACGTAGCAGATGTCCTTGGCGTCGAACTCGAAGTCCAGCCAGGAGCCGCGATAGGGGATGACGCGCGCGGCGAAGAGATACTTGCCCGAGGAGTGCGTCTTGCCCTTGTCGTGGTCGAAGAACACGCCCGGCGAGCGGTGCATCTGCGAGACGATGACGCGCTCGGTGCCGTTGATGATGAAGGTGCCGTTGTCCGTCATGAGCGGCATGTCGCCCATGTAGACATCCTGCTCCTTGATGTCGCGGACAGAGCGGGACCCGGTGTCCTCATCCACGTCCCAGACGATCAGGCGCAGGCGCACCTTCAGCGGCGCGGCGAAGGTCAGCCCGCGCTGGATGCACTCTTCCACGTCATACTTGGGCTCTTCGAGCTCGTACTGGACGAACTCCAGGCGGCCCCGGCCCGCGAAATCGTCGATCGGGAAGACCGACTTGAACACTTCCTGAAGCCCGGTATTCGTACGGGCATCCGGATCGACCCCCATCTGCAGGAAGGCCTCATAGGAGGCGCGCTGCACATCGATGAGGTTCGGCATCGGCGCCACCTCGGGCAGCCGCCCGAAAGACTTCCGGATGCGCTTCCGCCCGGTGAACGACTTCGTGATCGCGTTCATGCCCGTCCTGCTTCCCTTCGCTCCGGCCCAACCGCCCCGGCCGGCGGGTACCCGATCATCACGCGCGGCGACCAAGCCGCCCGCAACGCAGTCGCGGGCAGGGACCCGAGGGGGTCCCCGCCCGTTTCGCTGTGCGTCGTATCACGCTCAGCCACACCCGGCGGCCGGCGCTCCGGGGAGCGCCACGCCACCGGAGGGCCTCACTTGATCTCGACCTTGGCGCCGTTCTCCTCGAGGACCTTCTTGATCTTCGCGGCCTCGTCCTTGGAGACGCCTTCCTTCACGGTCTTCGGCGCGCCCTCGACCAGATCCTTGGCCTCCTTCAGGCCCAGGCCGGTGATGGTGCGGATTTCCTTGATCACGTTGATCTTCTTGTCGCCGCCGTTCGCCAGAATGACGGTGAACTCGGTCTGCTCCTCAGCAGCCGGAGCGGCAGCGGCAGCAGCCGGGGCGGCGGCAACAGCCACCGGAGCGGCGGCGGAGACGCCCCACTTCTCTTCCAGCAGCTTCGAGAGCTCGGCAGCCTCCAGAACGGTCAGGCTGGACAGCTCGTCAACCAGCTTCGCGAGATCGGCCATGGTTTTCTATCCTTCGATGTAATCGCTTGGCGTGATGAATGCAATCCCCGGTTGGCATAGGCTGGCCCACCGGGGGTCTTCCGCGATCGGTGGCAACGGCCCTCAGGCCGCTTCCGCCTCGTCCTTCTTGGCGTAAGCCGCCAGCACCCGAGCCACCTGACCACCGGGCGCCTGAAGCACGCCGGCGATACGCGTCGCGGGGGTCTGGATAAGACCCACCAGCTGCGCGCGCAGGGTTTCGAGCGAGGGCAGCGCAGCCAGGGCCTTCACGCCATCGGCGTTGAGGACCTGGGTGCCGAGCGCCCCGCCCAGGATCACGAACTTGTCGTTACCCTTGGCGAACTCCACGGCGGTCTTCGCCACGGCCACAGGGTCGGCCGACCACGCAAGCGCGGTCGGGCCCTTCAGCAGCGGCGAGATGCCCTGGAAGCGGGTGCCGTCGAGGGCGAGGGTGGCCAGCCGGTTCTTCGCGACCTTATACGTCGCGCCCGCCGCCCGCATCTGGCGACGCAGATTCGAAACATCCGCGACCGTCATGCCCTTGTTCTGGGCGACGAGCACGAAGTTCGTCTCGGCGAACACCGTCGCGAGGGAGGCCACGAACGCACGCTTCTCCGTACGATCCAACTCCCGTCTCCACACGGTGACCGGTGCCTTTTGGAAGGGCCCCGGCCGGTTCACACGGGGGCACGCCCGGATGGACGCACCCCGGTTCGCCTGTCTGAGTCTGCGGAAGACCAAGCATCACGCCGTCCCGCGCGCGGCGGAAACGGCCTGCATCTCTCGGCATCCCCATCTCACGCCTGCGGGGCAGCGCCCCCTTAAGGCCCCTGATCGGGCCACATGCGTTCTCTGACAGGTGTCAGGAGAAGGAGCGAACCCCTTCCCCTTGCCCGCGCCTGCCCTCCTGCGAGGGCGGCGCGTATCTCATCACCCCCGGCTCAGGCCGAGAGGGTGGCCACGTCCACCTTGAGCCCGGGGCCCATGGAGGAGGACACGGCGACCTTCTTCACATAGGTGCCCTTGGCGCCGGTCGGCTTGGCGCGCTGGATCGCCTCGATGAAGGCGCGCGCATTCTCGATCAGCTGCTCGGCGCTGAAGGAGGCCTTGCCGATGCCGGCATGCACGATGCCGGCCTTCTCGGCGCGGAACTCCACCTGGCCGGCCTTGGCGGCGGCGATGGCGCCCTTGACGTCCATGGTCACGGTGCCGAGCTTGGGGTTCGGCATCAGGCCACGCGGGCCGAGGATCTTACCCAGGCGGCCGACCAAGCCCATCATGTCCGGCGTCGCGATGCAGCGGTCGAACTCGATCTTGCCTTCCTGCACCAGGGCGGCGAGGTCATCCGCGCCCACCACGTCGGCGCCGGCGGCCTTGGCCTCCTCCGCCTTCGGGCCGCGGGCGAAGACGCCCACGCGCACGGTCTTGCCGGTGCCGTGCGGCAGGCCGACGAGGCCGCGCACCATCTGGTCGGCATGGCGCGGGTCGATGCCGAGGTTCATCGAGATCTCGACGGTCTCGTCGAACTTCGCCTTGGCGTTGGACTTCACCGTGCCGATGGCGTCCACCAGCGGGTAGAGCTTGTCACGGTCGACGCTGGCGTAGATCGCCTTCAGGCGCTTGCCCTGCTTGGCCATGGATCAGCCCTCCACCACGGACATGCCCATCGAGCGGGCGGAACCAGCGAGCATGCGAACCGCGGCCTCGATGTCCGTGCAGTTCATGTCCTTCATCTTCACCTTCGCGATCTCGCGGAGCTGAGACTTGGTCAGACGGCCGATCACGCCGCCCTTGCCCGGGGTCTGGCTGCCCTTCTCCAGCTTCGCCGCCTTCAGCAGGAAGTAGGTGTTCGGGGGCGTCTTCGTGATGAAGGAGAAGGTGCGGTCCGAATACGCGGTGATGACGACCGGCGTCGGGGTGCCGGGCTCCATCTGCTGCGTCGCCGCGTTGAATTCCTTCACGAACTGCATGATGTTCAGGCCGCGCTGACCCAGCGCGGGGCCGACCGGCGGCGACGGGTTCGCCTTGGCGGCCGGGATCTGCAGCTTGATGTAGCCGACGATCTTCTTAGCCATAATGACTTCCTCTGCTCTCAGAGGCGCGCGGTGCTGTCGGCCCTGGCCGGGCCTCCCGCGTCCCTGACGAAAACGCCGCACCCTTCCGGGCACGCAACAGCGCGCGGCAGGCGGGATGGCGGCGGAGGCGCGCCTATACAGGGCCGCCGCGCGAGAGTCCAGACGATCTTCATCCCCGGCACGCGCATGGCTGCCCACCGCGCGGAAACCGGGTGGAGGCCAGGCAGAAGAGGCGTTCTTTTTTGCAAAAAAGAACCAAAAAACCTTTTCCGTCAGGGGCGCACCCGACGCCCATGCGCCAAGGCCATGGCAGGGTGGCAGGAGTTTTCACTGGAGGCTAATAATTAGGGGGCTATCTATTTCCCCATGCCCGCCGCACCTCCTCCCCTTCCGCCGGATTCGCCGCCACCGGAACCGCCCACCCCGGATCTGGCAGAAACATTCCGCCGCTTCGGCGGGCTGTTCATCAGCGTCACCCGCGCCTGGCGGCGGGAGGCGGATCTGCGGCTGGCGCCGCTCGGCCTCAGCCACGCCACGGCCACCGCCCTGCTCCTGCTGCAAGGCCATGCCGGGGAAGGCTGCCGGCAGGCCACCCTGGCCGCCGCCCTCAGCATCGAGCAGCCCTCCCTGGTGCCCCTGCTGGACCAGCTCGGCGCCGCCGGCCTCGTCGAGCGCCGGCCCGACCCGGCCGACCGCCGCGCCCGCCACCTGCACCTGACGCCACGCGGCGCCCTGGTCGCCGCCGAGGCCACCGCGCTGCTCGACCAGCTCCGCGCCGAATTGCTGGCCACGGCCGCGCCGGAGGATGTCCACGCCGCGCTGCGCGTCCTCCTCGGCATCAGCGCGCGACTCGCCCGGCCGCAGGAGCGCACGCCGGCCGCCCACCCCCGCAGCCCCGCGCCGGAGCGCGCCTGACCATGCCGCGCTGGCCCTCCCTGGCGGACTGGCTCTTCTCCGCCCGCAGCTTCGCCGCCGCCGCGCTCGCCCTCTGGGTGGCCTTCTCGCTCGACCTCTCGCGGCCCTACTGGGCCATGGCCACCGTCTACATCGTCGCCCAGCCCACCGCCGGGGCGGTGCGGGCCAGGGCGGTGTGGCGCCTCGTCGGCACCCTCTGCGGCGGCATCTTCTCCATCCTCGCCCTGCCGGCGCTGGGCTCGGCCCCGCCGCTCTTCGTGCTGGCCATCGCCCTCTGGGTCGGGCTCTGCCTCGCCGCCTCGCTCTACGACCCGACGCCGCGCGCCTATGGCTTCATGCTCTCCGGCTACACGGCGGCGCTGATCTGCTTCCCCATCGTCGATCAGCCGGGGACGGTGTTCGATACCGCCATCTCGCGCATGATCGAGATCGGGCTGGGCATCCTCTGCGCCTGGCTGATGCACACCGTGCTCTTCCCGCAGCATGGCGCGCCGCGCCTGCTGGCCGCCAGCCGCGTCTGGCTGGCCGACCTCGCCCGCTTCGGCGCGGACAGCCTGGGCGGCGCGCATGACCCGGCCCGCTTCGCCGCCGAGCGCCGCCGCGTGGCGCGCGATGGCGCCACCCTCGCCACCCTGTTCCAGCAGGCGCGCTACGAGGCGCGCGGCCGCGGCGCCGCCCTGCTCTGGGCCGGGCGGCTGCACGAGCATGCCCGCGCCCTGCCCACCCTGCTCACCGCCATCGGCGAGCGCCGCCGCGCCCTCGCCACGCGCGACCCCGCCGCCGCCGCCGCCCTGGCGCCGCTGCTGGCCGACCTCGCCGCCTGGCTGGCCGAGAGCGCCGGCAACCCGCCCGACGCCGCCCGGCTGATGGGCGCCCGCCGCCTGGAAGCCCGGCTGGAGGAGGCCGCCCGCACCGCCCCCCAGGTACCGGACCCTTGGGCCGCCCTGCTGCGGGAGGGGCTGGTGGAGCGCCTGCGCGAACTCCTCGACCACTGGCGCGAAAGCGTGGTGCTGACCGCCCGCCTCCAGGCCGGCGAGGCCGGCACCCCCGCCCCGGATCTCGATGACCGCCCGCCCGGCCATGTGGACCCGCTGCTGGTCGCCCTCTCCGGCGGCAGCGCGGCGCTGGCCATCCTGATCGGTGGCGCCTTCTGGATCGGCACCGGCTGGTCGCACGGCGCCAGCCTGGCGATGATGGGCGGCGTCGCCCTCTGCATCTTCGCCCAGCTGGACGACCCCGCCCCGGCCCTGCGCAAGTTCATCCAGGGCGCCATCATCGCCGTGCTGGTCGCCGGGCTCTACCAGTTCGCCATCCTGCCGCGGATCGATGGCTTCCTGCCGCTGCTGCTGGTGCTCGCCGCCTTCTACCTGCCCACCGCCGCCCTCATCCCGCAGCCGGCGGTGATGGCCCCGGCCCTGGCCTGCACCGTCACCATCCCCGCCGTGATCAACCTGCAGGAGACCTACAGCGCCGATTTCGCCGGCTATGCCGATGGCGGCTTCGCCACCATTGGCGGGCTGCTGCTGGCGCTGCTGACGGCGCGGCTGCTGCGCGCCTTCGGCGTCGGCTGGCGCGTGGCGCGGCTGGCGCGGGCGGACCGGCTGGACCTCGCCCGCCTCGCCGAGGGCCAGGCCCCGGCCGAGCTGCGCCGCCTGCTCAATGTCATGCTCGACCGCTTCGAGGCCCTGGCGGCGCGGTTGCAGGCGGTGGATGCGCGCACCGTGCCGGTGTCCGAACTCGCCGACCTGCGCGCGGCGCTGAACGTGCTGCGGCTGCGGCGGGAGATGCCCGCCCTGCCCGAGGCCACGCGCGCCACGCTGGAGGCCGCGCTGCGCGCCGTCGCCGCCGAGGCGCGCGGGCAGATCCCGCCCGAGGCGCTGCGCGCGCGGCTGGATGCCGCCCTGGCCGCCTGCCTCGCCCTGCCGGAGCGCGCCGCGCGCCTCGCCGCCCTGTCGCTCAGCGGGTTGCGGCTGGCGCTGCTGCCCGAGGCGCCCTCGCCCTTCCCGCCCCCTTCCCCCACGCCCGCCGAAAGCCTGCCCGCATGATCGCCGAGATCGACCTCTACGGCATCTACCTGCCGGCGCTGCTGGTCTGGGCGGTGCTGGCCCTGCCGGTGGTGGCGCTGCTGCGCCGGCTGCTCCAGGCCGCCGGCGCCTACCGCCTGGTCTGGCACGCACCGCTTTTCGACTTCGCGCTGTTCCTCCTGGTCCTGGGCGGGGTCGCCGCCCTTGGTGAAAGCCTGCCCCGATGAAGCCCCTCTTCGCCACCCTCACCCGCATCCTGGTCACGCTGCTGCTGGTCGCCGCCGCGGCGCTCACGGGCTGGCAGCTCTGGCGCTACTACATGGAGGCGCCGTGGACGCGGGATGGCCGTGTCCGCGCCGATATCATCGGCGTCGCGCCGGATGTCTCAGGCTTCGTCGCCGAGGTGCTGGTGAAGGACAACACCCGGGTGCAAGCCGGCCAGCCGCTCTTCCGGCTGGACCGCACGCGCTTCACCCTGGCGCTGCAACAGGCGGAAGCCGTGGTGGAAAGCCGCGCCGCCTCGCTGGATCGCGCCCGGCGCGACGAGCGGCGCTATGACCGGCTGGACACCGGCATCGTCTCCCAGCAGCGGCAGGACCAGGCGCATTCCGATGCCGCCACGGCCCAGGCCGCCCTGCACGAGGCGGAGGCAGCGCGCGATGTCGCCCGGCTGAACCTGGAGCGCACCGAGATCCGCGCCCCGGCGGAAGGCACCATCACCAACCTGACGCTGCGCCCCGGCGCCTATGTCGCGGCCGGCAGCGCGGTGATGGCGCTGGTCGATGCCGCCAGCCTGCATGTCCAGGGCTATTTCGAGGAAACCAAGCTGGCCCGCATCCACCCCGGGGACCGCGTGCGGATCACCGTGATGGGGCAGGACACGCCGCTGAGTGGGCATGTGGAGAGCATCGCCGGGGGCATCGAGGACCGCGACCGCACCTCGGGCCTGATCGCCAATGTGAACCCGACCTTCTCCTGGGTGCGGCTGGCGCAGCGCGTGCCGGTGCGCGTGGCGCTGGACCCGCTGCCGCAGGGGGTGCGGCTGATTCCGGGGCTGACGGCCACGGTGAGCGTGGTGGCACCTTAAGCGGGGCTCCGCCCCGCACCCCGCCGGGGGGACAGGGTCCCCCCGGACCCCGCCATCAGATCGCGGGGTCCGGGGTGGCCGTGCCACCCCGGCGGAGGGGTTTGGGGAGGCGGAGCCTCCCCAAAGAACATTACCGGGGATCCGGGGTAGAGGCGCCACCCCGCAGCGCCCGGCTGGCCGCCCAATAGGCCGCCACCCCCACGAGGATCGCCAGCACGATTCCCCCCGCCACGGTTTCCTCCGCCGCCGGCAGCGCGGCGAGCAGCCAGGCGGGGCCATGCTCGGGCAGGAATTCGAAGCGGGGCGGCAGCAGCACCCGGCCGAGGGCGAATTCGGCGGGCAGCAGCACGGCATGGGTCAGGGGATTGCCGAGGGCGACGCAGCTGGCGGCGGCGACGGGCAGGCTGCCGCGCAGCAGCAGGGCGAAGCCGCCGGCGAAGATCAGATGCAGCCCGAAGGCGGGCAGCATGGCGGCGGCAGCGCCAGCGCCGATGCCGCGGGCCACATGACCCGCGCCGCCCGGAGAAGCCAGCAGCCTCCGCCAATGGTCCCGCGCCTTTTGCAGCATGGCGCGGGCTCCGGGTTCAGACCTTCTCGACCTGGGCGTATTCCAGTTCGACCGGCGTGGCGCGGCCGAAGATGGAGACGGAGACCTTCACGCGGCCGCGCTCCTCGTCCACTTCCTCGATCGTGCCGTTGAAGCTGGTGAAGGGGCCATCGGCCACGCGCACCTGCTCGCCCACCTCGAAGACGACGGCGGGGCGCTTGGGCTTGTCCACGCCTTCCTGCACCTGCTGCACGATGCGCAGGGCCTCGGCCTCGGAGATCGGGCTGGGCTTGTTGCGGGCGCCGAGGAAGCCGGTGACCTTGGGCGTGTCCTTCACCAGGTGCCACGCCTCGTCCGACATCTTCATCTTCACCAGCACATAGCCGGGGAAGAACTTGCGCTCGGAGCTGATCTTCTGGCCACGGCGGACTTCCGTCACCTCCTCGGAGGGGACGAGGATGTCACCGAACTGGTCGGCGAGGCCCTTCTGGGCCGCCTGCTCCTTGAGCTGCTGCGCGATCTTCTTCTCGAAGCCCGAATAGACGTGAACGACGTACCACTTCATGTCGGCCATGGATCTCGCTCCGCCTTCAGGCACCGAAGCCAAAGAGCAGGCTCACCAGGAACTGGATGAGCTTGTCGGACAGCAGGAAAAACACCGCGGCCACGGCGGACAGCGCCAGGACGAGGCCGGTGGTGATCAGCGTTTCCTTGCGCGACGGCCAGGTGACTCGGGCCACCTCCTGCCGCACATCGCGGATGAACAGCGCGGGATCGAGCTTCGCCAAAATCGCTACCCTAACTGGTTGCCGGACTGGTGGCTGACCGGAATGGTCCGTGGGGAAACGCTTCGCGGGCGGCATCCGGACCGGAGCCACCCCGCAAGACCCGGCCGCGCACGGCGAAGGCCAGGGCAAGATCCCTGGGCGGCTGGCAGGGGCGGAGGGTCTCGAACCCCCAACCTCCGGTTTTGGAGACCGGCGCTCTAGCCAATTGAGCTACGCCCCTGCGCTGCGCCATCGCTGCGCGAGGAGGCGTCTATAGTTGACTTGGCCGGCGATGTCCAGAGAGCCCGGCCCGGCCTTTTGCCCGCCTTTCCCGCCCTTTTTCCCCAGGCTTTCCAGGAAACTGCGCGGGATGGCGCGCTCAGCGCTCCGGCCGCTCCATCGCGTGCTGGCAAAGGGCGCGCAGCACCTGCCGCTGGAAGGCCCGCCCGGAGCGCGTGTCGATCTGGAAGCGCTCCGTGGCGGTGAAGACCATCTGCCGGACGAGCAGCGTATCCTGCCCGGCCACGGCCTGGCACACCGCCTCCGCCGCGCCGGCGGGGTCGTCCAGTTCCACCCCGGCGCGGCCGTAATCGGCGCGGCCCAGCGTCACCACGGGCCGGAGATAGACCAGCGCCTCGAAGCCCACGCCGGAATTCAGCGTCACCACGCAGCGGCAGCGCGGCAGCAGCACATGGACCGAGGCCTCGCTGACCTCGATTCGCGGGTGCCCGGCATAGCCCGCCAGCAGCCGCTCCACCGCGCGGTCCTGGCAATGCGGGTGGCGCTTCACCACCACCGGCAGGCCGGCGGCGGCCAGCGCCTCGATGGCGGTGCGCATGCCGGTGACGTAATCCGCCTCGAAGCGCTTGAAGCCGATGACCGAGTCATTGGGCAGTTGCAGCGGCACGAAGACGAAATCCTCCGCGCGCGGCGGCGGCGCCTGCGGGTTCTGCGCGTGCTTGGAGAGGCCGGCCGCCGCGTAGTCGCGCAGCAGGGCGGCGTGGTGCGCCCCGGCCAGCGGCGCCGGCACGCGGGTGATGTCCTTCAACGGCAGGCGGCAGAGTTCGGAGGAGCCGGAAAAACCATCCCGCTCGAAATGCAGCCGGTGCGGCAGATAGGCCGCCTTGTAGTGCCAGGTGCGCGGCCTGCGGCCCAGCGTGTGCCAGCTGATGTGGATGGTGTCCTCGCCGCCGCCCGGCTCCTCCTGCGGCGGGTGCAGCAGCAGCGGCGCCTGGGCCTGCTCCAGCACGCGCATCAGGCCATCGCGCATCGCCGCGAATTCCGGCGCGTGCGGCCGCCAGGCGAGGCTCCAGCGCGGCCGCAGCACCAGTTGCAGGAAGCGCAGATAGGGCAGCGGCTCCTCGCAGAGCCAGCCATCGACCAGCAGCTTCTTCACCAGCCGGCGGAAGGCGCCGCTGTAATAGGCCTCGGTGAAGGCGGCGAGGCTGGGGAAGTCCATCGCCTTGGGGTCTTCAAGCGGCATCGTTCCTGCTCATCGCCCGTGCCGGCGGATGAAGGCGCAGCCGCCGCCGGGATGCAAGGGCGCCCCGAAGGAGCGGCAGCCCAGGGGAGAGGGAGAGGGAGAGGGAGAGGGAGAGGGAGAGGGAGAGGGAGAGGCGGAAGGCATGAAAAAAGCCCGCCCGCCAGCCCCGGATGGGGCGGCGAGGCGGGCTTCTTCCCGCGTCGCGGCACTCCCCGGGGGAAGTGCCGCGCGCGGCCTGGATCAGGCGATGATCTGGGCGACGACGCCGGCGCCGACCGTGCGGCCACCCTCGCGGATGGCGAAGCGCAGGCCCTGGTCCATGGCGATCGGCGCGATCAGCTCGACGTCCATGGCGACGTTGTCGCCCGGCATCACCATCTCCACGCCTTCCGGCAGTTGCACCACGCCCGTCACGTCGGTCGTGCGGAAGTAGAACTGCGGGCGATAGTTGGTGAAGAACGGCGTGTGGCGGCCGCCCTCTTCCTTCGTCAGGATATACGCCTCAGCCTTGAACTTCGTGTGCGGCGTGATCGAGCCGGGCTTGGCCAGAACCTGGCCGCGCTCCACATCCTCGCGCTTCGTGCCGCGCAGCAGCGCGCCGATGTTGTCGCCCGCCTCGCCGCTGTCCAGCAGCTTGCGGAACATCTCGACGCCGGTCACCGTCGTCTTCACCGTCGCCTTCAGGCCGACGATCTCGACTTCCTCACCGACCTTCACGATGCCACGCTCGACGCGGCCGGTCACCACCGTGCCACGGCCCGAGATCGAGAACACGTCCTCGATCGGCATCAGGAACGGCAGATCCTTCGGACGCTCCGGCTGCGGGATGTAGCGATCCACCTCGGCCATCAGCTGCAGGATCGCCTGCTCGCCCAGCTCCGGCTGCTTGTCTTCCAGCGCGCACAGCGCCGA
>NZ_JANFNY010000043.1 GCF_024437745.1 Roseomonas sp. GC11
GCCCGCGGGGCGGTGGCGGCCGGGGCGGCCCCGCGGGCCATGGCGGATCGGGCCGGGGCGGTGGCCGTGGCCCCGGTGGGGGGAATCCCGGCGGGGGAGGGGCTGGCGGCCGCCCGCCGCGCAACCCGACGCGCGCCGCCGCCCTCGCCCTGCTGACCGCCGTGCTGGAGCGCCACCGCGGGCTGGAGGAGGCGCTGGACGCCCTGCCCCCCGCCGAGGCGCGCGACCGTGCCGCCGCCCACCGCATCGCCGCCGCCGTGCTGCGCCGCCTGGGCAGCCTCGATGCCGTGCTGGAACCCTCCCTGCGCCGCGAGCCGCCGCCGGAGGTGACCCAGGCCCTGCGCATCGGCGCCGCCGAGCTGCTGCTGCTCGACACGCCCCCCCACGCGGCGGTGGCGAGCTGCGTGGACCTCGTGCCGCGCCCCTTCGCCGGGCTGGTCAACGCCGTGCTGCGCAAGGTCGCCGCCGCCGGCCCCGCCGCGCTGGAGGAGCTGGATGGCGAGCGGCTGGACACCCCCGGCTGGCTCTGGTCCGCCTGGCATGGCGCCTATGGCCCGGCGGTGCGCGCCATCGCCCGCGCCCACCGCCTGCCGGCGCCGCTCGACCTCTCGCTGAAGCCCGGCACCCCCGCGCCCGAGGGCGCGCTGATGCTGCCCACCGGCACCGCCCGCTTCCCCGCCGGCACCCGCATCACCGAACTGCCCTGCTTCATCGAAGGCGCGGCCTGGGCGCAGGATGCCGCCGCCGCCCTGCCGGCCCGGCTGCTCGGCGTGGCACCGGGGATGCGCGTGGCCGATCTCTGCGCCGCGCCCGGTGGCAAGACGGCGCAGCTCGCCGCCGCCGGCGCCCGCGTCACGGCGGTGGAACGCGACGCCACCCGCCTCGCCCGCCTGCGCGAGAACATGGCCCGCCTCGGGCTGGAGGTCGAAGCCGTCCAGGCCGATATCGCCGAATGGGAGCCGGGCACGCGCTTCGACGCCATCCTGCTCGACGCGCCATGCAGCGCCACCGGGACCATGCGGCGCCACCCGGACGTGCCGCATCTGAAGCGGCCGGGGGATATCGCCACCCTGGCCGGACTCCAGCGCCAGCTTTTCGCCGCCGCCGCGCGGCTGCTGGCACCGGGCGGGCGCCTCGTCTTCGCCACCTGCTCGCTCCAGCCGGAAGAAGGCGAGGCCCAGGCCGCGCAGCCGCCCGCCGGGCTGCTGCCAGACCCCATCCGGCCGGAGGAAGTGCCTGGGCTGGAACACGCGCTGTCGCCGCAGGGATGGCTGCGCACACGCCCCGATCTCTGGGGCGAGCAGGGCGGGATGGACGGCTTCTTCGTCGCCCGCTTCCGCGCCGGATAACACCCTCTTGGGGAGGCTCCGCCTCCCCAAACCCCTCCGCCGGGGGGACAGGGTCCCCCCGGACCCCGCCGCCCGGGGGGAACCAAACATGGGGGAAAAACCGAAATGGCGAGTTCTGCACGGCCTCGCGCGTCTCGAATTGATGCATTCGCCTCTGTGGCGAACCGCAGGAAGGAAATTTCATTTCCTGCGCGCGAGGCGCCCGGCTAAATCCTTACCATTTCTGACTCTCCCCCTCCTGGCGCAGCTTGTCCCGCTTCTGGCCAAAAGGCATAACGATACTCGTGACACGCCCGGTCAAAATCGCTCCGTCCCTGCTGGCCGCCGATTTCGCGCGGCTGGGCGAGGAAGTCGCCGCCATCGACGCCGCCGGTGCCGACTGGCTCCACCTGGACATCATGGATGGGCACTTCGTGCCCAACATCAGCTTCGGCCCCGCCGTGGTGAAGGCCCTGCGCCGCCACAGCCGGATGTGCTTCGATGTCCACCTGATGATCGCCCCCGTCGATCCCTACCTCGCCGCCTTCGCGGAAGCGGGGGCGGAGCGCATCAGCCTGCATGGGGAGGCGGGCCCGCATCTGCACCGCTCGCTCCAGGCCATCCGCGCCCTTGGCGTCTCGCCCGGCGTGGTGCTGAACCCGGGCACCCCCGCCGCCGCCATCGAGCCGGTGCTGGACCTCGTGGACCTCATCCTGGTGATGACGGTGAACCCGGGCTTCGGCGGGCAGAGCTTCATCGAGAGCCAGTTGCCCAAGATCGCCACCCTGCGCCGCATGATCGACGCCACCGGCCGCGACATCGCCCTCCAGGTCGATGGCGGGGTGACGGCGAAGACCGCCCCCGCCTGCATCGCCGCCGGCGCCGATGTGCTGGTGGCCGGCACGGCGGTCTTCGGCGCGCCCGATTATGCCCAGGCCATCAAGACCCTGCGCGGAGGCGCCGGCTGATGTCGGAATGGCTGCGCGGCGCCCGCAAGGTCATCGCCGGTCTGCGGCCGGTCAAGGTGCCGGAAGCCCCGGCCCGTGCCTTCCGCGACCTCTGGCCCGGCGACGCGACGCGCGGCCACCGCCTGCTGCGCGGGGAATGCGAGGTCTGCGGCACCACCCGCCCGCTCTCCCCCGCCGAGGAAGGCGGCCAGGGCTGGGGGGAGGGCAGCGGCTCCGCCGTCTGGCGCGCCGCCGTCCATGGCTTTTCCTGGCTGCGCGACCTGCGCGCCCTCGGCACCGATGGCGCCCGCCTGCGCGCCCGCGACCTGACGGCCGACTGGCTGGCCCAGGGCTGTGAGCAGCCCATCGCCGCCGCGCCGGAGGTGGCGGGCGCCCGCCTCTCCGCCTGGCTCGGCCACTGGGACTTCCTGGCCGCCACCGCCGAGGATGGCTTCCGCCGCGCCCTCATGGTGCGGCTGGCGCAGGATGCGCGGCTGCTCGTCGCCACCCTGCCGGCCGAGGCGCGGCACCGCGGCGGCCTCGCCGCGCTGAAGGGGGCCCTCGCCGCTTCCGTGGCACTCGGGGAGGAATCCTGGGTCGCCCGCTGCCTGCGCGTCCTGCCGCAGGAGATCGAGCGCCAGATCCTGCCCGATGGCGCCCATGTCGAGCGCAGCCCGGGCCAGCTCCTGCTTGCCGTGCAGGACCTGATCGAGATCCGCAACCTGCTGCACGGCGCCGGGCTGGAGGCGCCGCCGCACCTCGCCCTGGCGCTGGACCGCGCCGCCCCGGCGCTGCGCCTCTTCCGCCATGGCGATGGTGGCCTCGCCCTGTTCAACGGCACGCGCGACGAGGGCGCCGCCCTGGTGGACCTCGTGCTGACCCAGGGCCAGGCGCGCGGCCGCGCCCCCCTGATCCTGCCCGAGGCCGGGTTCCAGCGCCTCCAGGCCGGGCGCACCCTGGTCATCGTCGATTGCGGCCCGCCGCCCGAGGGCCGCGCCACCGCCGGCAGCGGCGGGCTGCCGCGCCAGCCGGACCGTTTCCACCATGCCGGCACCCTCGCCTTCGAGATGTCGGTGGGGCGGGACCGGCTGATCGTCAATTGCGGCGCCGCCCCGGCCGCCGAAGGCGCGTGGCGCGACGCGCTGCGCGCCACCGCCGCGCATTCCACCCTCATCCTCGACGAGACGAACAGCAGCGAGCTGCGCGAGGAAGGCCTCGGCCGCCGCCCCGAATCGGTGGAGGCCGAGCGCCAGGAAGCCAATGGCGCGCAATGGCTCGACTCCAGCCATGACGGCTACAAGCGCGGCTTCGGCGCGCTGCACCGCCGCCGCCTCTACCTCTCCGAATCGGGCGACGACCTGCGCGGTGAGGATTCCGTCGAGGCGGAGGAGATCCCCGCCTATGTCGTGCGCTTCCACCTCCACCCCGGCGTGGTGGCCAGCCCGCAGCAGGAGGACAATGCCGTCCTGCTCCGCCTGCCCTCCGGCGCCTCCTGGCGCCTGCGCGCCAGCCGCGCCCGCCTCGCGGTGGAGGAAAGCGTCTTCATGGCCGGCGAACCCCGCCGCACCTCCCAGGTCGTCCTCACCGCCGAGCCGGGAACCCCCTCCGTCCAGTGGGCCCTGAGCCGCGTCAACCTCCCCAACCCCTCCAACCCCGACGATTGATTTTTTTCGGGCTGCCGCTCCCGGGTTGGGAGGTGGGGCGCGGGAAGGCGGGCGTGGCGCCGGTGGTACCCGTTGCACCGCGGGCGCCAGCCCTCCCTGCTCCCGCCGGTCTGCTCCCTGGGGCCCGAGCGCCCCGGTGCGGGAGAGCACCCGTCGTCTTGGCCCTGAGCGGCAGCTGAAAGAAACGGCAGCTGGAAAAAAATGAAGGTGGCGCAGGTTTGCAATGTGGATTTCGCCATGCGGCACTTCGTGCTGCCGGTCATGCGCGGGGCGCGGGACCGGGGGCATGAGGTGGTCGGGCTTTGTGCCGAGGGGCCTTTGCTCGACGTGCCGCGGGCGGAGGGGTTCCGCATCATTCCGGTGCCGATGGCGCGCAGCCTGAACCCGCTGGCGCAGGCGCGGGCCTTTGCCGCGCTGCTGCGGGTGTTCCGGGAGGAGGGGTTCGACCTCGTCCACGCGCATATGCCGATTTCCGGCCTGCTGGCGCGGGCGGCGGCGAAGGCGGCGGGGGTGCCGCGCATCGCCTATACCGGCCATGGCTTCCTGTTCAACCAGCCGGGGCCGGGGTGGCGGCGGGGCCTGTCGCTCGGGCTGGAATGGCTGGGCGGGCGGGCCACCGATGTCTTCCTGACGGTCAGCGAGGAGGAGGCGGCGGATGCCCGGCGCCTTGGCATCGCGCGCGGGGCGGTGGGCATTGGCAATGGGCGGGACCCGGCGCGCTTCCGCCCCGATCCGGCGGCGCGCGCCGCGCTGCGGGCGGAGCTGGGCGCGGCGGAGGGGGAATGCGTCGTCGTCATCGTCTCGCGCCTGGTGCGGCACAAGGGGCACCCGGAGCTGCTGCGGGCGATGGAGGCGGTGCCGGATGCCACGCTCTGGGTGGTGGGGGAGCGCCTGCCCACCGACCACGGCCCCGACATGGCGGAGGATTTCGCCCGCGCCCGGCGGGAACTTGGCCCGCGCCTGAGGCTGCTGGGCTACCGCACCGATGTGGCGCGGCTGCTGGCGGCGGCGGATGTCTTCTGCCTGCCCAGCCATTTCGAGGGCCTGCCGATGTCCGTCATCGAGGCGATGCTGACCGGGCTGCCGGTGGTGGCGACCGACATCCGTGGCCCGCGTGAGCAGGTGGTGCCGGGCGAGACGGGTTTCCTGGTCCCCCCCCTGACGGTGGACCCCCTGGCCGAGTCCCTGCGCGCCCTGTCCGGTGATGCCGCGCTGCGCGCCCGCATGGGCGCGGCGGGCCGCGCCCGCGCCGTGGAGCGCTTCGACGAGGCGCGCATCATCGGCCGCACCCTGGACCTGCTGGGCCTCTGATTTTTTTCTTTCAGGCTGCCGCTGTCTCCCGGCGAGGCGGGACGCTGTTTCGGGTTGCTGCGGTTTCCCGGCGAGGCGGGACGCTGACTGAAAAAAGTTTTTTGGTTCTTTTTTTCAAAAAAGAACATTCTTTACAAAATTCACTAAAAACAAAGCCCTTGTGTTTTTCTGTTCTCATGCCGCAACCATGGTGTAGCCTTCCCGGCGTGGCAGGGAGGCATGTGCCATGCGCGAGAAGATGCTGTTCGAACGCCGGGGGGTGATCACCTATGCCCCGGCCAACCGCTCGGCCCAGGCGTTTCTCTGGGGCCACCGGGCGTTGCTGGTGGTGCTGGTCGGGCTGGTTTCCTACGGCCATGGCGCGCAGGACCAGGGGATCTACCTGGGGGCCATGGGCGCCATCATCCTGTCCTTCTTCCTCTATGTGCTGATCGCCCGGCGCTTCCTGCTGCATTGAGGCCGGGCGGCGGCGTCACTCCACCCCGCCGGCTTCCGGCCCGGCCAGGGCGAGGTCGCGCAGCGTCTCCAGCGCGTCCCGCAGGGCGGCGTCCTCCGGCGCGGCGAGGGCGAGGCGCACGGCATCCGGCGCGTGCCCTGGCCCCACGGCGAATTCCGCCGCGGGCGAGACGGCGATGCGCCGGCGCGCCGCCGCCGCCACGAAGGTTTCCGCCCGCCAGGGCCGGGGCAGTTCCAGCCAGAGATGGTAGGCATTGGGCCCGCCGCGCAGGCTCAGCCCGCCCTCGCCGGCTAGGATGCGCCGCGCCAGGGCGTTGCGGGCGCGGGCATGGGCGCGCTTGCGGGTGACCAGCTCCGCCACCTGCCCGCCCTGCATCCAGAGGGTGCTGCAGGCCAGGGCGATGCCGGAGGCCATCCACCCGCCCAGGCGGAGCGCCGGGGCCAGCCGGTGCCGCAGCGCCGGCGGCACCACCAGGAAGCCCAGCGTCACCCCGGGTGCGACGCGCTTGGACAGGCTGTCCACCATCACCACCCGCTCTGGCGCCAGGGCGGCCAGGGGCGGGCTCTCCTCCTCCTCCAGGAAGGCATAGACGGCATCTTCCACCGCGATGAGGTCCAGCTCCCGCAGCATGGCGGCGAGTTCGGCGCGGCGCGCGGCGGGCATGGTCATGCCCAGCGGGTTGTGCAGCGCCGTCTGCACATAGACCAGCTTCAGCGGGTGCGCGCGGTGGGCGGCCCGCAGCGCATCCGGCCGCATCCCGTGCTCGTCCATCGCCACCGGCACGGTTTGCAGGCCGAGGCGCGGCGCCATGCTGCGGGCCATGCTGTAGGTCACCGCCTCGAAGCCGATGCGCTCCCCCGGCGCCACCAGCCCGGTGAAGACGGTGGCCAGTGCCTGGTGCCCGCGCCCGGCGAAGAGGATGCGTTCCGGCTCCGGCTGCCAGCCGCCGCGCGCCAGCAGGAGGGCGGCGGCGGCGCGGGCCTCGGGCGTGCCGCGCGTGTCGGCGCGCTGCAGGGCTTCGGTCAGTGCCTGAGGCTCGGCCAGCTGGCGCAGGGCGGGGGTGAGCAGCGGCGCCTGGTCGGGCAGCACGCAGAAATTCACCTCCAGGTCCACCACGCTGCTGCCGGCCACCTCGCGGGCCGGCAGGGCGGGCAGGGGCGCGGCCCCGAGGGGGCTGCCAAAGGCCACCCCCAGCGTGGAGGTGGCGCCAGGGGCGGCGCCGTGGGCAGCGCTGCCGGGAGTGCCCTCGGTGGTGCCCTGGGTGGTGCCCTGGGCGGTGCCGGTGAGGGCCGTGGAGCGCAGGAAGGTGCCGCGCCCGACCTCCCCCACCGCCACGCCGCGCCGCACCAGCTCGGCATAGACGCGGCTGGCGGTGGAGGGGGCGATGCCCTGGCGGTGGGCGTAGTCGCGGCTGGGCGGCAGCCGCTCCCCCGGGCGGCGGCGGCCGGCGGCGAGATCCGCCGCCAGATCGGCGGCATAGCGGTCGGCGAGGAGGCGGAAATCCGTCATGCGGAGAATTGTACCGAGTGCAATTCTCCGGTTGAAGCATTTTTTGCGCCGCGCCATGAATTGCTCCGACAGGAACGCTGGAAGTACGACCATGTATGTCGGAGCAATTTACGTTGGACCTCAGAGCAATCGCCGCCCCCGCACGGTCTGGGAACGGTGGCTGGCCCGGCTGGAACTCTGGGCCCGCAACCGCGCCACGCGCGCGGCGCTGCGCGACCTGACGCCCGAGCAGCTGCGCGACATCGGCGTGACCGGGGTGCAAGCCCGCTTCGAATCCTGCCGCCACTTCTGGGACTGAGAGAAAACCGCCATGGTCGCGCGCCGCTACGTCACCCTCGACGTCTTCACCGACACCCGCTTCGGCGGCAACCCGCTGGCCGTGGTGCTGGAGGCGGAAGGCCTCTCCGATGCCGCGATGCAGGCCATCGCGCGGGAGTTCAACTACTCCGAGACCACCTTCGTCCTGCCGCCGGAGAACCCGGCCCATACGGCGCGGGTGCGCATCTTCACGCCTGAGGAGGAGATTCCCTTCGCCGGGCATCCGAATGTCGGCACCGCCGTGGCGCTTGCCCGGCGCCCCGGCGCGGCGCAGGCGGAGAGCTATACCTTTGAGGAGAAGGCGGGCCTCGTGCCCGTGCGGCTGCTGCGCCAGGGCGGCGCCGTGGTGGGGGCGGAACTCGCGGCGCCCGAGCCCTTCAGCCTGGAGCCGGTGCCCGATGCGGCGCTGATCGCCCGCTGCCTCTCCCTGGCGCCGGAGGAGATCGCGGCGCCGCCGGCCCTGCCCTCGGTGGGGCTGCCCTTCTGCGTGGTGGAGTTGTGCGATACCGGTGCCCTCGGCCGCGCCCAGGCCGACCCGGCGGCCTTCGCCGCGCTGCGCCTGCCCGCCGGGCGCCGCGCCATCTATGCCTGCGTGCCGGAAGGGCCGGAGGGGCTGCACGCCCGCTGCTTCATCCGCGGCGCCTATGAGGACCCGGCCACCGGCAGCGCCACCGCCGCCGCCACGGCGTGGTGGCTGCACCGGCGGGGGGGCGATTCCCTCACGCTCCGGGTGCGCCAGGGGGAGGCGATGGGGCGGCCCAGCCTGCTGCTCGCCCGGGCGGAGCGGGTCAGTGGGGAAATTCGGGCCTGGGTGGGGGGAAGCTGCGTGTCCGTGATGGAAGGGGTGATAGAAAACTGAAAAAACTTCTTTTTCTGAAGAAAAAGAAGCAAAAAGACTTTGTCAGTTTGTCAGGGTGACCGCGCGGCGCACGGCGCGGCCAAACCGGGCGGCGATCTCGGCGATCTCCTCCTCCGTCGCGATGTAGGGGGGCGCCAGGATCGCGTGGTCACCCAGCCGGCCATCCAGCGTGCCATTCATCGGGTAGCAGGCGAGGCCCTCCTCCAGGGCCGCGTCGCGCACCCGCTCATGGATCGCCAGGGCAGGGGGGAAGGGCGTCTTATCGGCGCGGCTGGCCACCAGCTCCACCGCCCAGAACAGGCCGCGCCCACGGATCTCGCCCACATGCGGGTGGTTGCCGAGGGTATGGGTCAGGGCGTCTTCCAGCTGGGCGCCGCGCTGCGCCACGCGCGCCACCAGCCCTTCCTCCGCGATCACCTGCTGCACGGCCAGGGCGGCGGCGCAGGCCACGGGGTGCGCCTGGTAGGTGTGGCCGTGCCTGAACACGCCCGAGCCGTCGCGCAGCGCCGCCACCACCCGGCCCGAGACCAGGATGCCGCCGATCGGCTGGTAGCCGCCGCCCAGCCCCTTGGCGATCACCTGGATGTCGGGCGTGATGCCCTCCTGCTCCCAGGCGTGCAGCGTGCCGGTGCGGCCCATGCCGCACATCACCTCGTCGAGGATCAGCAGCGCGCCGTGGCGGTCGCACACCGCGCGCATCGCCCGGAAATAGCCCGGCAGCGCGGCGACGCAGCCCAGCGTGGCCCCCACCACCGTCTCCGCGATGAAGGCCATCACCGTGCCGGGGCCGAGGCGCTGAAACGTCTCTTCCAGTTCGGCGGCGAGGCGGGCGACATAGGCGGCATCATCCTCCCCCTCCGCCCGCCCGCGATAGGGGTAGCAGGCCGAGACATGGCTGAAGGCACCGGCCAGCAGCGGGTCATAGGGCGCGCGGCGCATGGCGTTGCCGCCCGCCGCCAGCGCGCCCAGTGTGTTGCCGTGGTAGCTCTGCCGCCGGGCGATGACGCGGTGGCGCTCCGGCTGGCCGATCTCCAGGACATACTGCCGCGCCATTTTCAGCGCCGCTTCCGTGCCCTCGCTGCCCGAGGAGACGAAATAGGCATGGGTCAAGCCCCCTGGCGCCTGCCCGACGAGATGGTCCGCCAGCGCCTCCGCGCTCTCGCAGCTATAGAGGCTGGTATGGGCGTAGCAGAGCCGTTCCATCTGCGCGCGCATGGCCTCGACCACGCGCGGGTGGCCGTGCCCCAGGCAGGCGACCGCGGCCCCGCCTGACCCGTCGATCACGTCGCGCCCGAGCGAATCCCTGAGCCAGATGCCCTGCCCCGAAACCGCCAGGGGCGGGTCCTGCCGCAGGCTGCGATGGACGAGGTGGCTCATGGATCACGCCTTTGCCGGATCTGCCGCGCAGCCTGCGGCAGGACCCGCCCGCGAACAAGCCGTGCTTCCCCACCCCCCTGCTGTCTGAAAAAGTTTTTTGGTTCTTTTTTCCAAAAAAGAACTCTTTTCCTTGCCCTCACGGCTGGCAGCGCGTGGCGACGACGCGGCAGATGGCGTTGCGGTGGCGGAGGCGGCAATCGGCCAGGGCCTCGCGGTCGGCATCGGCGGGGGTTGGCCCGCTGCCGGTGGTGGAGAGCACGACGAGGTAGGTGCTGGGGTCGTCGGTCAGCATGATGCCGCGCGGTGTCACCCCTTGCGCGACGGCGCCGCAGCGGTCCTGGAATTCCAGCCCCAGGCGGCAGGGCGTGCCATCGGTGCCCTTGCACTGGCTTTCGGCGAGGCGGTGGGCGGTGATGCGGTCCATCCCGGCGACCAGCCCGTAGCGGGGCGATGGCGGCGCGGCGAGGTAGATGGCGCCGACGCGGCTCGTCGTGGCGGCGCCGGGGAGTGGCGTGCCGGGGGGGGGCACGCCCCGGCTGGCATTGGCGCGGGGCGGCGGGGGTGGGCGCAGCGAGGGCAGGTTGCGCCGCCCTTCCAGCGCCTGGCAGCGCATCAGGCAGGTCTGCACGCTTTGCGGGTTGTCGGCGCGGCGGGGCAGGGTGGCGCCGCACTGCCCCCGGCAGGCCTGGCTGTCCGGCGGTGGCTCCGCGGCGGTGCCCGGGCCCGCGGCCAGGGTCAAGGGCAGCAAAGCCAGCAAAAACCATCGCCGCATGCCGTTTTCTTCTCTTGGCGTCTCACAGGGGAGCGCAGCTTGCATGGCGTGGGCCTGGCCGTCCACCGGGTATGGCGTGGCCGGGCGTGCTATAGGCCCGGCATGGCCCGCCCCACCGCGCGCGCGGCGCAGCCGGCCCCGCCCGCCTCCGCCGCCCGCCCCACCACCCGCCCCGCCACCCGCTCTGCCTCCCGCTGGGCGGATCGCCGCCCCGAGGCCGCGCCGCCGCCGCGCCGGCGCGGGCTGTTCGGCCGCGTGCTGCGGGCCCTGCCGGTGCTGCTGGTCTGGGGCGTCTTCGCGCTGGGCGGCGCGCTGGCCTTCTTCGCCTGGGACCTGCCGCGCCCGGAGGCCGCCCTGGCCACCACCCGCCGCCCCTCCGTCACGCTGGAGGCGGCGGATGGCCGGCTGCTCTCCACCAGCGGCGACCTCTATGGCGAGACGGTGCGGCTGTCCGACCTGCCACCCTCTCTCCCCGCCGCGCTGATGGCGGTGGAGGACCGGCGCTTCCGCAGCCATTTCGGGCTGGACCCGCAGGGGCTGGCGCGCGCGGCGGTGGCGAACTGGCGCGCCGGGCGGGTGGTGCAGGGCGGTTCCACCCTGACGCAGCAGCTGGCCAAGAACCTCTTCCTGACGCCGGAGCGCAACCTGCGGCGCAAGGTGCAGGAGGCGCTGCTGGCGCTCTGGCTGGAGTGGCGCTTCACCAAGGACCAGCTGCTGGAGATCTACCTGAACCGCGTCTATCTCGGCGCCGGGGCCTATGGGGTGGATGCGGCAGCGCGGCTTTATTTCGGCGTGCCGGCGGCGCGGCTGGCGCTGTGGCAGGCGGCGATCCTGGCCGGGCTGCCCAAGGCGCCCTCCCGCCTCAACCCGCGCGCCGCGCCGGATGCGGCGATGCGCCGGGGGGCCGATGTGCTGGACGCCATGGCCGATGCCGGCCTGCTCACCCCGCGCCGCGCCGCCGAGGAGAAGGAGCGCATGCGCCTGCCGCCGCGCCCCTCCGGCGATGCCGGGTGGTTCGCCGACTGGGTGCAGGATGATCTGGCGGAGGATTATCCCGGCACGGGGGATCTCGTGCTGCGCACCACGCTGGACCTGCGGGCGCAGGCGGTGGTGGAGTCGCGGCTGGAGGCGCTGCTGGCCGGGCCGGGGCAGGCGGCGCATGCGGGGCAGGGGGCGGTGGTGGTGCTCGCCGCCGAGGATGGCGCGGTGCGCGCCATGGCTGGCGGGCGCGGCTACCGGCAGAGCCCCTTCAACCGCGCCACCACGGCGCGGCGGCAGCCCGGTTCCGCCTTCAAGCCCTTCGCCTATCTGGCGGCGCTGGAGCATGGCGCGGCGCCGGGGGACATGGTGGCGGACACGCCGCTGACGCTTGGCCGCTGGTCCCCCGGCAATGGCCACTGGCGGGCGCGCGGCGAGATCACGCTGGAGGAGGCGCTGGCCCACAGCGTCAACACCGCCGCCGTGCGGGTGATGATGCTGGGCGGCGGCCCGCGCGCCATGGCGGAGGTGGCGCGGCGCCTCGGCGTTTCCGGAAGCTTCCCGGAGAATGCCTCGCTGGCGCTGGGCACGGCGGAGGTGACGCTGCTCGACATGACGGCGGCCTATGCCGCCTTCGCCAATGGCGGCTGGCGCGTCACCCCCTATGGCGTGGCGCGGGCGGAGGCGGAGGGGCGCGTGCTGGCCGTGCCGCGCACCGCGCCGCAGCGCGTGCTGGCGCCGGAGCAGGTGGTGGCGATGCGCCGCATGCTGGGCGCCGTGGTGCGCCAGGGCACCGGCCGCGCCGCCGCCGTGCCGGGGCAGGCGGTGGCCGGCAAGACCGGCACGACGCAGGATTTCCGCGATGCCTGGTTCATCGGCTTCACGGACACCCTGGTCATCGGCATCTGGCTGGGCAATGACGATGGCAGCCCGATGGACAGCGTGAGCGGCGGCAACCTGCCGGCCCGGCTGTTCCATGACATCCTGGAGGAGCTTCGCCCATGACCGATGCCCCCGCCGCCGGCAATGCCCCGGATAGCAAGGCCGCCGGGCATCTCTTCGCCCTGGCGCGGCCGATGCAGCATGCGCTGAACAACCTGTTCATGGTGTTGCAGGCCAATCTGGATTCGGTGCTCGCCAGCCTGCCGCCGGAGGACAGGGCGGCGGTGCGGCTGCAGCGCGCCAGCCAGGGGGCGAAGGATATGGAGGCGCTGCTGCGTGCCTATCTGCGCATCGGCCGGCCGGCGGAGCAGTCACCGCTGGATTCGGGGAAGTTCCTCGATGCGGTGCGGCCGGTGCTGGCCCAGGCGGCGGGCAAGCCCCTGCCGGTGGAGAAGCGCGCCACCGCCACCATCGTCCCGCCGCGCCCGGCGGTGGATGTGGCGCTGATCGACCTCGCCTTCTGCGCCCGTGCCCTGCCCACCGGGGTGAAGCCCGCCCTGGTGCTCGATGGCGCCACCCTCATCGCCAACTGGGCGGCGAGCGAGGCCGTGGTGGAAAGCCTGGAGGCGCTCGGCCTCAGCGTCGCGCGCGGGGAAGAGGAAACCCGGGTGACGCTGGTGTGAGGCGTGTTCCGGGGGCTCCGCCCCCGTACCCCCGCCGGGGGGACAGGGTCCCCCCGGACCCCGCCATCAGTTGTGTACCAACGGAACGCGGGGTCCGGGGTGGCCGTGCCACCCCGGCGGAGGGGTCTGGGGAGGCAGCGCCTCCCCAGAGAGTCTTCTTTTCGTTTGGGGAGGCGGAGCCTCCCCAGGAGAGGGCTGCTCAGTCCTTCTCCCAGGCCATGACATGGAACCAGGGGGCGCCGCGGTAGCGCGCGGCGCGCTCCGGGTCGCCGCCCCAGGGGGCGGGCTCGGCGAAGTGGCGCAGGCGCAGGCCCTGCTCCAGCAGCGCGGCCATGTAGTCCTGCATCGGGCGGTGCCAGTTGCGGATGCGGATGCCGCGCCAGCCCACCCATTCCGCCCGTGCCTCCAGGTAGCGATCGACGCGCAGATGCTCCGCCCCGCTGGCGTCGCGGATGCGGTGTTCCGGCGCGGCGGCGGTCAGGAAGGGATTCAGGTTGGCGATCACCAACTGCCCGCCCGGTGCCAGCACCCGGGCCATTTCGGCCACGGCGCCGCGCAGGTCGGGGATGTCGATCAGCGTCAGGTAGCTGATGACGCGGTCGAAGCTGGCATCGGGGAAATCCAGCGCCTCGGCGCGGCCGGTGCGGTAATCGCCTTCCGGGTCGCGGGCGCGGGCGGTGGCGAGGAGCGCCGCCGTCGGGTCGATGCCGGTGGCGGCGGTGCCGCGGGCGCGCAGCAGGCGGCAGAAGCGCCCCTCGCCGCAGCCGACATCCAGCGCGCGGCGCGCCCCGGCGCAGAGCGCCAGCATGGGCCGGTCCAGCACCCATTCGCGGGCATAGTCCCCGGCCTCGCCCATATCGGCGATCCAGGCCGCCGCCGATTCGTCCCAGCCATCCGTCATGCCTCGCCCCTTCCCCGCCGCGGAAGGGCGGCAGGGAGCACCGGCGCGGCGCCGTGTCAAAGCGTCTGTGGTGACACTTCCATGGCGGCGAGGGTGGCGCGGGAGAGGGGCGTGTCGTCGCAGAGCTGGAAGACGATGTCGAAGTGGTTGGAGCCGGGCGGCGCCACCACGGTGTGGGTGGGGCAGCCGGCCAGGGCGCAGAAAGCCGCGTGGTCATGCGTCTGGCGCTTGAATTCGGCGGTCTCGGTATCGGCCACGCTGTGCACCACGGGGATGGGGGCGGGGGGCGGCAGCAGCAGGGGGGAGTTGCGCTGCGCGGCGGCCTCGTCCAGCGCCATCCAGTCATTGACGTGGCAGAGGCGGATGGGCTCCAGGTCGAAGAGGCCGGAGAGCAGGGTGGCGCCGGCCACCGGGCGCGGCGGCAGGCCGAAGGCGGCGGGCCAGTCCCCCCCCGCGATCAGCATCCCCGCCAGGTGCCCGCCCGCCGAGCTGCCCGAGACGTGGATGCGCGCCGGGTCGCCGCCATGCCGGGCGATGTTGGCATGGATCCAGGCGAGGGCGGCGCGGCACTGGCGGGTGATCTCGTCGAGCGTCACGCCGGGGGCGAGGGCGTAGTTCACCGCGACGACGCAGACGCCGCGCGCCGTCATGTAGGGCGCCATGAAGCCGGAATCGGCGGCATCGAGCAGCCGCCAGTAACCGCCATGGATGAAGACGAAAACCGGCGCCGGCCCCGGCGTGGCCGCTGGATAGACATCGAGCCGCTCGGCTCCGGTCGGCCCGTAGGGGATATCGAGGTGGCAGGCCAGGGTGGCGCGGGCGTGGTCGGTGCGGCCGCGGTATTCGGCGATGATGGGGCCGATATCGGGCACGGTGGCGCGCGCATTGTATTCGCGGTCGAGCGTGGCGCGGTCCATGCCGCGATAGAGGGTGGTCATCGGGGGGGGCCTCTTTCTGGTGGCTGGAAAGCTTGAGGGGGCTTTGCCCCCTCAAACACCCCCATTCTTTCCCTTGAGCAGGGGGCGGGGTCCCCTGCACCCGCCATCAGGGGGGATTCACGGATGGGTTTCCAAAGGCCTCAGGCCTTTGGTGGGGAGAGTTTGAGAGGGGCGAAGCCCCTCTCAAGACCGCGCGCTGCCTCAGACGCCGATCCAGCGCCGCACGGCCTCGGCATTCTCCTGGAGCTGCGCGCTGGTGCCGCTCCAGACGGTGCGGCCTTTTTCCAGCACGTGGTGCCGGTCCGCCAGCCGCGTCAGCGCCGCCAGATTCTTGTCGATGACCAGGATGGCCTGCCCTGCCTGCTTCAGCGTGGCGAGGGTGTTCCAGATTTCCGCGCGGATGACGGGGGCCAGCCCCTCGGTGGCCTCGTCGAGGATGAGCAGATGCGGGTTGGTCATCAGCGCGCGGCCGATGGCGAGCATCTGCTGCTCCCCGCCCGAGAGGGTGCGGGCGGATTGCGCCGCGCGCTCCTCCAGCCGGGGGAAGAGGGCGTAGAGGCGCGGCAGGGTCCAGGGCGTGGCGTGTGCCGCGCGGTTGGCGGCGGTGGCCACGAGGTTCTCGCGCACGGAGAGGGTGGGGAAGACCTGCCGCCCCTCCGGTACCAGGCCGATGCCGCGGCGGGCGATGGCCTCGGGCGGCTGCCCCACCAGGGCGGCGCCGCGAAAGCCGACATGGCCGCCGCGCGGCGGGTTCAGCCCCATGATGGCGCGCACCGTCGTGGTCTTGCCCATGCCGTTGCGGCCGAGCAGTGTGACGACCTCGCCCTCCCGCACGGTGAGATCGACGCCGAAGAGCACTTCGCTCGCGCCGTAGCCGGCGCGCAGGCCGGAGACCTCCAGCATCAGACGGCATCCTCCTCGCTCAGATAGGCGGCGCGCACCTCGGGGTTGGCGCGGATCTCCGCCGCCGTGCCGGTGGCGATGCAGCGGCCATAGACGAGGACCGAGATGCGGTCGGCCAGGGCGAAGACTGCCTCCATGTCGTGCTCGACGAGGAGGATGGCGACCTGCCCCTTCAGGCGTTGCAGCGTCTCGGTCATGGCGCGGGATTCGCTGGGGCCGAGGCCGGCCATCGGCTCGTCCAGCACCAGCAGGCGGGGCTGGGCGGCGAGGGCCACGGCCAGCTCGATCTGCTTGCGCTCGCCGGCGGAGAGATCGGCCACCGGCAGGTCCCAGCGCGCCGGGGGCAGGCCCGCCTCCACCAGCAGCAGCCGCGCCGGGTGGCGCAGGCTCTCATCGCGCGTGGCATCGGCCCAGAAGCGGAAGGAATGGCCCTGACGCGCCTGCACGGCCAGGGCCACATTGTCCTCCGCCGTGGCGGCGTCGAGCAGCTGCACGATCTGGAAGCTGCGCGAGAGGCCGAGGCGCACGCGGCGGGCGGCGGGGGTGCGGGTGATGTCGCGCCCCTCGAAGAGGATGCGGCCGGAATCGGGGGCGATCTCGCCGGTGATCTGGCCGATGGCGGTGGTCTTGCCGGCGCCGTTGGGGCCGATCAGCGCGTGCAGCTCGCCGGGCAGGACGGTGAGGGAGAGGCCATCGGTGGCGCGCAGCCCGCCGAAGCTCTTGCGGAGATCGTCGAGGGTGAGGAGCGGTGTCATGCCGGCAGCACCCGGCGCAGCAGCGCCATCAGCCCGCCGCGCCCGAAGAGGACGACGAGGAGGAGGATGGGGCCGAGGATGATCTGCCAGTTCTCCGTCCAGGCGGAGAGGATGGATTCCAGCCCGACCAGCGCGGCGGCGCCGAAGACGGGGCCGAGCAGCGTGCCGACGCCGCCGAGGATGACCATGATCATCAGCTCGCCCGACTTGGTCCAGTGCAGCATGTCGGGGCTGACGAAGCGGGCCTGGTTGACCATCAGCGCCCCGGCCAGGGCGGTGCCCATGCCGGAGAGGATGAAGCCCGCCAGCTTGTAGGGGTAGGGCGTGAGGCCGAGGGCGCGCAGCCGCCGCTCATTCTGCCGGGCGCCGGCCAGCACCTGGCCGAAGCGGGAGCGGGTGACGCGGCGCAGCAGGGCGAGCCAGCCCACCAGCAGCCCGAGGCAGAGCCAGTAGAGCTGCGCCGGGTCGCGCAGCGAGAGGCCGGGGAATTCGCCCTGGCGGCGCACGCTCAGCCCGTCATCCCCGCCATAGGCCTTCAGCGAGACGAAGAGGAAGAAGAGCATCTGCGCGAAGGCGAGGGTGATCATGATGAACTGCACGCCGCTGGTGCGCAGGCTGAGCGCGCCGATGGCCGCCGCGGCGAGGCCGCCCAGCCCCACCGCCGCCAGCAGGGTGAGGGGCAGCGAGACGGTGCCGGGCAGGATGCCGAGGAGCGGCTCCTGCCACGACCAGTGGGCGTAGAGGATGCCGACGGCATAGCCGCCGAGGCCGAAGAAGGCGGCGTGGCCGAAGCTGACCATGCCGCCCTGGCCGAGCGCGAGGTTCAGCGCGCTGGCGGCGAGGGCGTAGATGGCGATGCGGGTGGCCAGGGCGATGCCGGCCGGGTTGCCCGCCGCCTCGGCCAGCCAGGGCAGGGCGATGGCGAGGGCGAGCAGCAGGGTGAGGGCCACCGCGTCCCGTGAGGGCAGGCGGGAACGCAGGCGGTTACGCATGGGCGGGGAAGAGCCCGCGCGGGCGCAGCAGCAGCACCACGGCCATCAGCAGATAGACTCCCATCGAGGCGAGGCCGGCGGCGAGGGCATCGGCATCCGGCCCCTGCATCACGCCGCGCAGCGCGGCGGGGAGATAGGCCCGCAGCAGCGTATCCACCAGCCCGACCAGCACGGCCCCGGCCAGGGCGCCGCGCACCGAGCCGATGCCGCCGATGACGACGACGACAAAGGTCATGATGAGGATCTGTTCCCCCATGCCGACCTGCACGGAGAAGATCGGCCCGGCCATCAGCCCGGCGAGGCCGGCGAGCAGCGCGCCGAGGCCGAAGACCAGGGTATAGAGCAGGCGGATATCGACGCCGAGGGCGCGCACCATCTCGCGGTGGGTGGCGCCGGCGCGCACCAGCATGCCGGTGCGGGTGCGCTGGATGAGCAGGTAGAGCCCCGCCGCCACCAGCAGCCCGACGGCGATGATGGCGAGGCGGTAGGCGGGGTAGGGCAGGCCCGGCGCCAGCTCGACCGCGCCGCGCAGGGCAGCGGGTATTTCGACGAAGAGCGGCTGGCGGCCGAAGAGCAGGACCATGCCCTGGTTGAAGAAGAGGATGAGCCCGAAGGTGGCCAGCACCTGGTCCAGGTGGTCGCGCGCGTAGAGGCGGCGCAGGACGAGGAGTTCCACCGCCATGCCGGTGAGGGCGGCGGCGGCCAGCCCCGCCGCCAGCGCCGCCAGGGCCGAGCCTGTTTTGGTGGCGACCCAGGCCGAGGCGAAGGCGCCCACCATGTAGAGCGAGCCGTGGGCGAGGTTGATGACGCCCATGATGCCGAAGACCAGCGTCAGCCCCGCCGCGAGCAGGAACAACATGACGCCGAGCTGCAGGCCGTTGAGGAGCTGCTCCAGCAGCAGGCCCATGCGGTTCTCCGAAGCCTGCCGGCGGACAGCGTCCGCCGGCCCTGACAGACAGGAAGGGGGTGCGGGGGAATACTTTCCCCCGCCGCTTTTCTTATTTTTCTCTGCTGGCTCCTGCCAGGGCGGCCTTACAGCCGGCACTGCCCCGCATAGGCGTCGCCGTGGTTTTCCAGCACGCGGCCCTTGGTGACGAGGGCGGGCTTGCCATCGGCGCCGCGCTCGACGCGCACGAGGTACCAGTCCTGCACCGGGTGCTGGTTGGGGCCGAAGGCGAACTTGCCGCGCGTGCTCTCGAACTTCGCCGGCAGCATGGCGCGGCGGAAGGCCTCGGTGTCGTCCACCTTGCCCCCCGTCCCGGCGAGGGCGGCGCCGATGGCGAGGGCCGTGTCATAGCCGTGCTGGGCGTAGTAGGTGGGCACCCGGTTGTATTTGGCCATGAAGGCGCTGACGAAGCGCTTGTTGGCCTCGTTCGGGAAATCCGTGTTCCAGTGGGCGGTGACGTGGATGCCGAGCGCGGCCTCGCCCACGGCGCCGAGGGTGGTGGCGTCCATGGAGGGCTCGGCCAGCACCATCGGGATGCTCTGCGAGAGCCCCGCCTGCACATATTGCTTCAGGAAGGCGATGCCGAGGCCGCCCGGATGGAACTGGTAGACGGCATCCGGCTGGGCGGCGCGGATCTGCGCCATTTCGGCGGCGTAGTCCGTCTGGTCGAGGCGGGTATAGACCTCGCCGACGATCTCGCCCTTGTAGAGGCGCTTGAAGCCGGTGATGGCATCCTTGCCCGCCTGGTAGTTGGGGGCGAGGATGAACATCTTCTTATAGCCGAGATTGACGGCGGCCTGGCCGGCGCTCTCGTGCAGGCTGTCATTCTGCCAGGCGATGGACCAGAAATTGCGGTGGCACTCGCGCCCGGCGAAGGTGGAGGGCGAGGCGTTGGGGCTGACATAGATGCCGCCCGCATCGAGCACATCCGGCGCGACGGCGCCGAGGACGTTGGAGAAGACCACGCCGGTGAGCAGCTTGATCTTCTCGTTCTTCATGAAGCGCTCGGCGATCTGCTTGCCCTGGCCGGGCTTGAGCGCGTCATCCTCGACGAGGAGCTGAACCGGTGTATTACCCAGCCGGCCGCCCTGCATCTCCAGGGCGAGGGCGAAGGCATCGCGGATGTCCTGCCCGAGATAGCCGCCGGGGCCGGACAGGGTGGTGATCATGCCGATCTTCAGGGCCGTCCCTTGGGCCCGGGCCGGCCGCGCCAGGAAGGGGGCAGCCGCCAGCGCGCCGGCGGCTCCCAGGAAGCCACGCCTCTCGATCATCTCCCGAACTCCCCTGTTTGTTTAAGCTTAAACTGTTTTCTTTCCGTCTTGGAAGCGGGAATCTCTGGCCTGCACAGGGGTAACAGGCAACCGCGATTTCACGTGGAACAGGGCCGGGCCGGGGAACAGAGGAAAGCGGGGATCAGTCCGCCTTGCGGCCGCGCATATAGTGCCTCTCGGGCTTGTAGCCACGTGGCGAGAGCCAGCTGATCAGAGCCTTGAGCGGTTTTTTCAAACGAGCCTCCATCTTCTGCGATGAGTCTCGTTTTGCTGCACTGCACCTTAAGATCAGGTGAAGAGAAGCGCGTTGAGAGGGGCCTTGCCCCTCTCAAACTCTCCCCACCAGGAAACCGAGTTTCCTGGACCTTCCGATAGAAAGGCCGCTACGGCGACAGGATCGCACCATAGACCAGCGCCTGCCGCAGCTTGGCCACATGCAGGCGAAAGGCGGGGGGCAAAGCCGGGCAGAGCGCCAGGCGCCAGAGCAGCGCCCGCGGCCAGAGCCAGCCCGAAACCGGGCGCAGCGCCTGGATCAGCGGGAAGATGCGGTGGCGCCGCACCGCCTCCGGGTGGGTGGTGTAGAGCAGGCGGTAATTCTCCACCGAGCGGTCCAGCCGCCCCAGCCAGTCGGCATCGCGGTGGAATTCCATGTGGCTGACGCTGTTGTCGATGTGCAGCAGCGGCGCGCGCGGGGCGATGCGCAGCGCCCATTCCGTGTCCTCCCAGCCCCAGCCGCGGAAGCGGTCGTCGAAGGGGGTGGCGAGGAACAGCGCGCGGTCGATCTGGAAATTGGCGGAGAGGAAATGCCCCGCCGGGTCCTGGTTGCGCCGGGTGGCGGGCAGCCATTCGCGCTTCTGGCTGTGGGTGTGGAACAGCCGCGCATCGGCCGGCGGCGGCGGCAGGCGCAGCCCGGTGCGGCCGCCGCAGACCACGGCGCCCGGGTGCTCCGCCGCCGCCGCCAGGGCACGGGCGACGAAATCCGGCGCGTCCGGCAGGCTGTCGGCATCGAGGAACAGCACCACCTGGCCGCGCGCCAGCCGCGCCAGGGCATTGCGTGCCCCCGCCCGGCCCAGATTGCCCGGCGCCACCGCCAGCCCCGCCGCCACGCCGCGCGCGGCGGCCTCGGCCAGGATCGCCTCCTGCCCGGTCAGGCCAGGATTGCCGTCGATCAGCACCAGCAATTCCACCGCCCCCGGCTCCGGCAGGGCGGCGATGCCGGCCATCAGCTCCCCGGCCAGGGGGCGGATGTCACGGTCATAGGTTGGCACCAGCAGGGAGAGGCGCGGGGTGGCGCCGCTCCAGGCGGGGCTGGTGGCGGGGCTGGGGTCGCTCATGCGGCGGGGCTTCCGGTGGGAGCGGGGGCGGGGGGCAGGCGGCGCAGCGCGAAGGCCCAGACGGCCAGCGCCGCCAGCCCCTGCACGCCGAGCCGCGCCAGCGAGGCGCCCTCGATGCCCGCCAGCGGCACGGCCAGCCAGCACAGCGCCAGGGTCAGCGCCAGCGAGAGGGTGACGATGCCGAGCCGCAGCGGCTGGCGCCGCGTCGCGCTCAGCACATCGGCGCCGAGGTAGAAGGCGCCATAGGCGGCCGGCATCAGGCAGACCAGCCGCAGCAGCGGCGGCAGCGCGGCATAGGCGGGGCCGAAGATCAGCGGCAGCAGGTCGGCGCAGAGCAGCACGCCGAGCGCCGCCGCCAGCCCGATGCCCAGCCCGGCCGGCAGCATGCGCAGCCCATAGGCCGGGCGCTCCGCCTCCGGCCGGCGGAAGAGCCGGCCATAGAAGGCATAGCCCAGCGCGCGCAGCGGCAGGTAGAGCGTGCCGATGATGCGGAAGGTGGCGGCGTAGAGCCCCGCCTCGGTCGGCCCGGCGAGCTGGAGCACGATGGGCTTGTCGAGATCGGCCACGGAGGCCTGGAGCGCGGCCTCGGCGGCGAAGGCCGTGCCCTCGCGCCAGTGGCCGTTGATCCAGGTGGGGATGGGCCAGCCATGGTCGCGCACCACCAGCGCCAGGCAGCCCAGCGCCGCCAGGGTGGAGGCGCCGAGATACCACCAGGCCCAGGCGGCGATGCTGAGCCCGCCCGGCAGCAGCCCGGCCAGGGCGATGGCCGCCAGCCGCAGCGCCCCCACCAGCACCGTGGCCTGGGATTGCCGCCCCGCCTGCCCGGTGGCGATGGCCACCACGGTGCAGAGATTGGCGTAGCGGCCGCAGAGCAGGTCCGCCAGCAGCACGGCCAGCAGCGGCCCGGTGCCGATGCGCCCGATTTCGGCCAGCGGCAGCAGCAGGAGCAGCAGCAGCGCCAGCGGCAGGCCGGTGGCGGTGGTGGCCAGCAGCCCATGCCCGAGCCAGCGCCGCAGCGCCGCCGGCTCGGCCGCGACATGGCGGATCAGCAGCTGGTCGCTGCCCAGGCCCACGAGGAAGGAGAGCGCCACCGTCACCGCCGTGAGGCTGGCGAAGAGGCCATAGCCATCCGGCCCCAGCACGCGCAGCGCCAGCACCAGCCAGCCCACCTGCGTCAGCAGTTGCAGGGTGAAGCCGCTGAACAGCACGCCGATATCGAGCGCCAGGGCGCGTTCCGGCAACAGGGCACGCAGGCGCTTCAGCATGGGCGGGTGCTCCTGAGAGGGGCTTTGCCCCTCTCAGACTCTCCCCACCAAAGGCCTGAGGCCTTTGGAAACCCTTTCTGAAGGCGGGTGCAGGGGATCCTATCCCCTGCTGGGGGAGTTTGAGGGGGCAAAGCCCCCTCAAGGCCAGCAGCGCTCCGAATGTTCCAACCGGCTCTCAGGCGAGCAGGCTCCGCCCGGTCATCGCCGCCGGCTGCGGCAGGCCGAGCAGCGCCAGCAGCGTCGGCGCCACATCGGCCAGCCGCCCCTCGCGCAGCGCCGCCCCGGCCGGGCCGCCGGCCAGCAGCACCGGCACCACATTGGTGGTGTGCGCCGTGTAGGGGCCGCCCGTCGCCGGGTCCTTCATCAGCTCGGCATTGCCGTGATCGGCTGTCACCAGCAGTGCCCCGCCGCGCGACAGCACCGCCTCCGCGAGGCGCGACAGCCCGGCATCCACCGCCTCGCAGGCGCGGGTGGCAGCGTCCAGGCTGCCGGTATGGCCTACCATGTCGGCATTGGCGAAGTTCAGCACGATCAGGTCGAACTTTTCCGAGGCGATCGCCGCCACCGCCTTCTCCGTCAGCTCGGGGGCCGACATCTCGGGCTGGAGGTCATAGGTCGCCACCTTGGGGGAGGGGACCATGATCCGCTCCTCGCCCGGGAAGGGCACTTCCTCGCCGCCATTCAGGAAGTAGGTGACGTGCGGATATTTCTCCGTCTCCGCCATGCGCAGCTGCGTGAGGCCCGCCCGCGACACCACGGCGCCCAGGATGTCCTGCATGGATTGCGGGGCGAAGAGCGTGGCCAGATGCGGGTTCAACGCGCTGGAATATTCCGTCATGCCGGCGCAGCCGGCGAAGGCGGGGCGGCGCGCGGTGAAGCCGTCAAAGCCCGGCAGCAGCAGCGCCGCCAGGATCTGCCGCACCCGGTCGGCACGGAAGTTGAAGCACAGCAGCCCGTCGCCATCCTTCATCCCGGCATAGCCGCCGATCACGCTGGCGGGGATGAACTCATCCGTCTTGCCGGCGGCATGGGCGGCGGCGATGGCGGCCGCGGCGCTCTCCGCCCGCTGGCCCTGGCCCTCCACCATGGCGTCATAGGCGCTGCGCACGCGCTCCCACCGCTTGTCGCGGTCCATGGCGAAATAGCGGCCGGTGACGGTGGCGATGCGCGCCCCCGCCGGCAGATGCGGCTCGAAATGGGCCAGATAGCCGGGGCTGGAGTCGGGCGGGGTGTCGCGGCCATCCGTCCAGGCATGCACGGCCACCGGGATGCCGGCGGCGGCGAAGGCCTTCGCCAGCGCCAGGCCATGGCCCTGGTGGCTGTGCACCCCGCCCGGCGAGAGCAGGCCCATCAGGTGCAGCGTGCCGCCGCTGGCCTTCAGCCGGGCGATCAGGTCGGTCACGGCGGGCAGGGTGGCGATGGAGCCATCCGCCACCGCCCTGTCGATGCGCGGCAGGTCCTGCATCACCACCCGGCCGGCGCCCAGATTCAGGTGCCCGACCTCGGAATTGCCCATCTGGCCATCCGGCAGGCCCACATCATGGCCGCTGGTGTGCAGGAAATTGCGCGGGCTCTCGGCCCAGAGGCGGTCAAAGCAGGGAGTCTTCGCCTGCCGCACCGCATTGTCGGCCGCCTCCTCCCGCCAGCCCCAGCCATCCAGGATGACAAGCATCACAGGCTTGGGACGGGTCATGGCGCTTCTCCAGGCTGTTGCGGACAGGGGGAGGGATAGACCCGGGGGGAAGGAGACAAAAGAGAGGAAAGAAAAAAGGCGTGGACAGAAAAAGGCTGGGGGAATGAATTCCCCCAGGCCCCCTTCTTCTTTCTGTCAGGGCCGGCCGCCGATGGCGGCCGGCAGGCGGTCAGGACAGCTTCAGGTCGGCGGCGGGGGGGAGGAAGTCGGCCACATAGAGGTCGGCGGCGGACAGGGGCGTGGTGATGGCGAAGGCGTCGCGCACCGTGTCGATGGCGGCCTGCACGCGCGGCAGGGGCAGGTTGCCATAGCCGCCGGCCAGCGCCTCCGGCGTGCGGATGAAGGCGAAATTGGCCAGCATCCGCGCCTTCTCCAGCGCCTTGGGGGCGGTCGCGTCGCGCTTGACCAGGGCCTCCATGGCGGCGTCCGGGTCCTTCCACGCCGCCTCATGGCCGCGCGCCAGGGCGCGGATCATGCCCGTCACCAGCTTCGGGTTGGCCTCGGCATAGGCGCGCTTGGCCAGCAGCGCGGTGGAGAGCAGCGTCACCCCGGCATCGGAATAGCGCATCGAGACGATGTCGCCCTCCGCCACGTTCAGGTTGCGCAGGCTGAACACACCGGAAATCTCGAAGCCGGTGATGGCATCCGCCTCGCCGCGCACCAGCATCGGCTCGCGCAGCTGCGGCGTGACGGTGACCCAGGAGATCTTGCCCATGTCGATCCCCGCCGCCTTGGCGAAGGCGGGGAAGAGCTGCCGCCCGGCATCCGTCTCCGGCGCGGCCAGCCTGCGGCCCTCCAGCTGCTTCGGGCTGGTGATGCCGGATTTCTTCAGCGCCATCACCGCGAGCGGGCTGCCCTGCTGGATGACCATGGGCGCGATCAGGTCCGGCGCCTGCCCCGAGAGCCGCAGCCGGATGGCGGGCGAGAGATCGGCGATGCCGAATTCATAGGCGCCGCTTGCCACCTTCACGGGCGTGTCGCCCGAGCCGAAGCCGCGGTCGATGGTGATGGCGATGCCTTCATCGCGGAAGAAGCCGCGCTCGGCCGCCAGCAGATAGGGTGCCTGCGGCCCCTGGAAGGCCCAGTCCAGGCAGAACTTCACCGGCGTCAACCCGCCCTGGGCCTTGGCGATATGCGGAAGGGCGAGCAGGCCGCCGGCGGTGCCGGCCATCAGGCCACGGCGTGTGATGAGCATGAAAACCTCCCGGTCTCTCTGATGTGTCTCTCTGGCATCTCTCTCTGGCATGGCTGTGCCAGCCTGCATGCCGGGAAGCAACGCCCGTGCCGCAAAGCGGCACCAGAAGACGTGTGCCGCAAAGCGGCACCAGAGGTTGTGTGCCGCTTTGCGGCACCAGAAGGCGGGGTTTGGGGGGACCCTGTCCCCCCAACGGGGTCCGGGGCAGCGCCCCGGACTTTTTTTCAGTCTTTCACCCGGCCTGTTGAATGGCCGAGAGCAGCCACGGCCCGCCGCGCCGCCGCGTGAAGGTCCACAGTTCCGTGGCCTTGGTGCGCTGCGTGGGGTCGCCTTCGACGACGCGCCCCTGCGTGTCATAGGTGACATCGACGAGGCTGAAGCGCATGGCGACGGTGGCGTATTCCACCTCTCCCTCGCGCCACGCCTCGGAGAGGTCGCCCTGCTCCAGCTGCACGTCGCGCGTTTCGTTGCGCCAGCCACGGGCATCGAGGTCGCGCAGGTCCTGGGCGAAGTAGCTGGCCATTTCCGGCGTCGCCAGCCGGGCGAGCCCGGCCTGGTCCCGGCGCGACCAGGCGGCGTTGATCTCGCGCAGCTGGGTCTCGAAGGCGTGGAAGTCCGCCGGGGTCACCTGCACGGGCGTGGTGCCGGCGCCGCCGCCCATGGGCGCGCGGGGCGCCTCGGCCGGCTGCCCCTCGCGTGCCATGCCCCGGTTCATCCCTTGCGGCCCGCCCGCCATGGCCGGCTGCCGGCTGCGGAAGAAGCGCAGGGCGAAGCGCACCAGCAGCACGACCAGTGCCACCTGGATCAGCAGGCCGAGAATGCCGCCCAGGCCGCTGATGCCGCCGAACAGCCCATGCCCGAAGAGCAGCCCGCCGAGGCCGACGCCGATCAGCCCGCCCAGCAGGGCGCCGCCAAAGCCGCCGAACAGGCCGCCGCGCTGCGGCGCAGGGGTGGCCATGCCGGGACGCGGGGCCTGGGTCTGCGGCTGCTGGGCCGTGCGGTCCCAGCTGCGCGGGGCCTCGGGCGCCGTGCGGGTGACGGGCGGCGGGGAGAAGGTGCGGCTGCCACGGCTGCCCGAGCTGGCGCCGCCGCCGGGGCGGGCCTCCGCCAGGGCCGGGCCCAGCACCAGGGCAAGCGCCGCGAGACCGGCCAGCAGCCGGGCGGGTGCGCGCATGGAAGACATCCTCCGGGATATGCTCATCGTCCCCCCAATATAGTCATGAACGTCCTGTAATCCATGCCGTGCCGCATGAAACTCGCGCCAGAGCCGTGTCATGTGCGCGGGCGGTGGCGGCGCTGGCCAAACGCGGCGCGATGCCGCAGAAGGCGCCTCATGCGAGGACGATGGACATCACGGCTGCGGCGGGTGCGGTGGCGGATCGAGGCGGCGCTGGCGCGGGTCGCGCTGGCGCTGGCGCGGGCACTGGGGCCGGTGGGGGCCTCGGGCCTCGGCGGCGCGGTGCTGCGTGGGGTGGGGCCGTGGCTGCCTGTCTCCCATGTCGGGCGGCGCAACCTCGCCCTGGCCTTCCCGGAGCGCGATGCCGCCTGGCGCGAATCGGTGCTGCGCGATGCCTGGGAGAATCTCGGCCGCACGGTGATGGAATTGCCGCATCTGACGCGGCTGCGCCGCCTCGCCCCCGGCGAGCCCGGCCCCGGCTGGGAACTGGCGGGGGAGGAGAACCTGCCGCCCGGCCCCGCCCGGCTGATTTTCGTCTCCGCCCATCTGGCCAATTGGGAGACGCTGCCGCTGGCGGCGCATGCGGTGGGGCTGAACATGGCCAGCCTCTACCGCGCCCCGGATAACCCGCTGGTGGACGACGTGTTGCACGAGATGCGGCGCGGCGGGGTGGCGCTCCAGCTTTTCCCCAAGGGCTCACGCGGGGCGCGGCAGGTGCTCCGGCACCTGTCGGACGGGCATGCGCTGGGGCTGCTCGTGGACCAGAAGCTGAATGAGGGGGCGGAACTGACCCTGCTCGGCCAGCCGGCGATGACGGCGACCGGCGCGGCGGACCTCGCCCTGCGCTTCGCCTGCCCGCTGGTGCCGGCGCGGGTGCAGCGCCTCGGGCCCTGCCATTTCCGTGTGGCGCTGGAGCCGCCGCTGGTGCCGCCGGAGAGCGGCGACCGAATCGCCGATGGCCGCGAACTCAGCCAGCAGATCAATGACCGGATGACGGCCTGGATTCGCGAGCGGCCCGGTGAATGGCTGTGGCTGCACCGGCGCTTTCCGCGCAGCGTTTATCAGCAATAAGCGGCAATCTTCTTTTTCTGAAGAAAAAGAAGCAAAAAGACTTTCTTTCAGGCTGCCGCCGTCTCCCGGAACGGCGGGACGCTGCACTGAAAAAGTTTTTTGGTTCTTTTTTTCAAAAAAGAACCGCTTCTCGCATATCCGGGATCCTAGCCGACCACCAGCATGGCCCCGGCGGCATAGAGCCTTTCGCGCAGGCCCGGGCGCGGCGCCAGGATGACGACGCCCGGCGCATATTGCCGCAGCGGCGTGGCGCCGGCGGCGCGTATCCCCTCATCCGCCGCCAGCGGCGTGTCGAAGAGCGCGACCAGCGGGGCTTCGATGCTGCCGGCGTCGCGCAGGGTCTCCGGGGAGATGGTGGGGCGGGGGTGGAAGGCGAGGAGCGTCATGCGATTCCAATGCCGTCCCAATGCTTACGCGAAGATGAAAGAGACGCGTTTTTTTGATGGCAGGTTGAAAGATTCTTGCCGCCATCAACCCGGCAACAGCGGTTGCGGATCGAGCGCGGTGGCAAACCAGTTCAAACCGAGATGCAGATGGGGCCCGGTGACCCGCCCGGTGGCCCCGGTGGCCCCCAGGCGCTCGCCGCGGGGCAGCATCTGCCCCACCCGCACATCGATGGCGGAGAGATGGGCATAGAGGCTGACCACGCCATGCCCATGGTCGATCAGCACGGTGTGACCGGTGAAATAGAGGTCCTCCGCCAGCACGACGCGGCCCGGGCCCATGGTGTGGCAGGGGGTGCCGGTGGGCACGGCCACGTCCAGCCCCAGATGCGGCGCGCGCGGCTCGCCATTGAGGATGCGCTGGCTGCCATAGACGCCGCTGATGCGCCCGCGTGCCGGCCAGTCGAAGCCCTCGGCGAAGAAGGTCAGCGGGCTGTCCAGCTTGCGGATCTCGGCCAGCTTCGCGCGCTCGGCATTGATGCGGGCCAGTTGCTTCGCATCCGGGCTGACCATCGCCGGGGGCAGGCCGTTCAGGCGCTGGATGTCCCAGTCGCGCTTCGCCACGCTGAGGCGGCGGGTTTCCGTGCGGCCATCGGGCGCGGTGGCGGTGAGCGCGGCCTCCGGCCCGGCCTCGCGCCCGAAGCCGAAGGCGAATCGCCCATCCGGCGCCACCGAGACGGCGCGGCCATCGAGGCTGACGCGGCTGCCCGGCCGGGTGCGGCCGATGACCAGCGCGCCCTGCGCCGGCGGCTGGGCCGGCAGGTCGAGCAGCGGGGCGGAGGCGTTCTGTGACGGATTCTGCGTCTGATTCTGGGCCTCGGCGCAGGCGGCGGGCAGCAGCCCGGCCAGGGCGAGCAGGGCGTGGCGGCGGTGCAGCAGGCGGTTCACAGCAGGGACCCCTGGGAAGGCGCGGCGCGGCGTGGCCGGCGGGATGGCGGCGCGGCGGGGGGCGTTTCGCCCCCGCCGGCGGGCGGTGCCCCGGCGGTGACCTGCCGGGTGCCGTCCTGGAAGGTGAGGGTGAGGCGGGCGCCCTCGGCGATGGCCACGGCGCTGGTCACGGCCTCCCCCGATTCGGCGCGCACCAGGGCGAAGCCGCGCGCCAGCACGCCCTGGTAGGAGGCGCCTTCCAGCCGGGCGGAGAGCCCTTCCAGCCGGGTGCGCGCCTCGCGCAGGCGGGATTCGAGGCCGCCGCGCGGGTCCTGCCGCTGGGCGAGGGCGGCGTGGCGGCGGTCCAGCAGGCGGCGCAGCGCCGCCCCGGCGCGGGCCTCGAGCAGGGACAGGGTGTGGCCATGCCCGGCCAGCGTCTCGCGCGGGTGGGGCAGGCGGGGGGCGATGGCGTCCAGCGCCGCGCGCTTGCGGGCGAGCAGGGCGCGCGGCGCCAGGGCCAGGCGCTCCGCCCTGTCATCCAGCCGCTGGCGGGCGGCGCCGACCAGGGCGGGCAGGTCCGGCATCCGCGCCTCGACGCGGGAGAGGCGCAGGCGGCCGCGGTCCAGCACGGCCAGCCCGCTCTGCGCCAGCCGGGCCGCGCTCTGGGCCAGGGCGGCCATCAGCTCCGCCCGCGCCGGCACGGCCATTTCGGCGGCGGCGGTCGGCGTCGGCGCGCGGCGGTCGGAGACGAAGTCGATCAGCGTCGTGTCCGTCTCGTGCCCGACGGCCGAGATCAGCGGGATGGGGCAGGCGGCGGCGGCGCGGAGGACGATTTCCTCGTTGAAGGCCATCAGGTCCTCCAGGCTGCCGCCGCCGCGCGCGACGATCAGCACATCCGGCCGGGGGAAGCCGGCGGGGAGGCGGGAGAAGCCCTCGATGGCGGCGGCGATCTGCTCGGCCGCGCCCTGGCCCTGCACCGGCACCGGCCAGAGCAGCAGGTGGCGCGGGAAGCGCCGGGCGATGGTGGTGCGGATATCCTGGATGACCGCGCCCTTCTCGCTGGTCACCACGGCGATGGTGCGCGGCAGGGCGGGCAGGGGCTTCTTGCGCCCCGGCTCGAACAGCCCTTCCGCCGCCAGCTTTTTTTTCAGTTGCTCGATGCGGGCGAGCAGGGCGCCCTCGCCGGCGAATTCCAGGCGGTCGATGATCAGCTGGTAGTCGCTGCGCTCGCCATAGGCGGAGACCTTGCCGGTGGCGATGACCTCCATGCCGTTCTCGGGCTTCAGCGACAGGCGCGGCACGGCGAAGCGCCAGATGATGCCGCGGATCTTCGCGCCCTCATCCTTCAGCGCGAGATAGATATGGCCGGAGGGATAGGCCTTCAGCTCGGTGATCTCGCCACGGACGCGGACGCGGCCGAACTCCCCCTCCAGCGTGCGCTTGATGGCGCCGCTGATCTCGGAAACCGTGAATTCCGGCGTGTTGCTCGGGCGCGGGGGGGCTTCGGCGTCGGTGTCCATGGGCGGGAGATTAGCCGGGTGGACCAGGGGGGCCAAGGCAGGGAAGGAAAGTGTTCTTTTTTGAAAAAAAGAACCAAAAAACTTTTTTCATTGTAGCGTCCCGCTGTGCCGGGAGATGGCGGCAGCCTGAAAGAAAGTCTTTTTGCTTCTTTTTCTTCAGAAAAAGAAGAATATCCTATTGATTTAAAATATAATCTTTCCTCTTTCGTCCCTGTCCTGTCCATGCTAGCGGCGCCGCCGCGTGTGCCGAGAGAGGGTTGCGGGATGAAGGTTCTTCTGGTGGGCGGCGGTGGCCGCGAACATGCCCTGGCCTGGGCGCTCTCCGGCTCTGGCCTGCTGACGAAGCTCTGGGTGGCGCCGGGCAATGCCGGCATCGCCGAGGTTGCGGAATGCGTGGCGATCGGGGCGGAGGATGTCCCGGCGCTGGTGGCCTTCGCGCGGGAGCGGGCGGTGGACCTCGTGGTCTGCGGCCCCGAGGCGCCGCTGACGCTGGGCCTGGCCGATGCCTGCGCCGCCGCCGGGCTGAAGTGCTTCGGCCCTTCCGCCGCCGCCGCGAAGCTGGAGGGCAGCAAGGCCTTCACCCGTGAGGTGGCGACCGCCGCCGGCGTGCCGGGCGCCGAATGGGCGCAGTTCACCGAGGCCGAGGCCGCCCGCGCCTATGTCCGCGCCAAGGGCGCGCCGATCGTGGTGAAGGCGGACGGGCTGGCCGCCGGCAAGGGCGTCGTCGTCGCCGCCACGGTCGCGGAGGCGGAGCAGGCCATCACCGAGATCATGGAGGACAAGGTGCACGGCGCCGCCGGCAGCACCCTCCTGATCGAGGAGTGCCTGATGGGGCAGGAGGTTTCCTTCTTCGCGCTGTGCGACGGGGAGACGGCGCTGCCCATGGCCGCCGCGCAGGACCACAAGCGCGTGGGCGATGGCGATACCGGCCCGAACACCGGCGGCATGGGCGCCTATTCCCCGCCCCCCGCCTTCACCCCCGCGATCGAGGCCGAGGTGATGGACCGCATCATCCGCCCGACGCTGGCGGAAATGGCGCGGCGCGGCACGCCCTTCCGTGGCGTGCTCTTCGCCGGGCTGATGCTGACCGAGGCCGGGCCGAAGCTGATCGAGTTCAATGTCCGCTTCGGCGACCCGGAATGCCAGGTGCTGATGCTGCGCCTGCAGTCGGACCTGCTGGCGGCGCTGCTGGCGGCCTGTGACGGGGAGCTGGACCGCTTCGCCCTGCGCTGGTCGGCCGAGGCGGCGATGGTGGTGGTGATGGCGGCGCGGGGCTACCCCGGCGCCTATGCCCGGGGCAGCGTGATCGAGGGGCTGGAGCAGGCGGCGCAGGTGCCGGGCGCGCAGGTTTTTCATGCGGGCACGGCGCGGGACGAGCAGGGCCATCTGGTGGCCACGGGCGGGCGCGTGCTGGGCGTCTCCGCCACCGGCGCGACGCTGCGCGTGGCGCGCGATGCGGCCTATACGGCGGTGGATGCGGTGCGCTGGCCGGGTGGCTTCTGCCGGCGCGATATTGGCTGGCGCGCGCTGGAGATGTGAGCGCGATATGTAAGCGCGATATGTAAGCCTGGGTGGGGCGTTTGGCGCGGGGGCGCAGGAAAGCGGTGCGCCCCAGCGTTTAGTGCGCCCCAGCGTTTAACCCTCTTTTCATGCTGGGTGCAGAGAATGGCATGATCGCCCCAGCCGCTTCGCAGCGGGGCGGGCAGCGATAAGGAGACTGCGCGGTGAGATGGTGGCGGCACCGGGCGGCGACGGATGCGGTATGGCTGCTGGGCGTCGCCCTGGCCTCCACGGCGCTGGCCGTGCGCTTCGATGCCTTCGATCATTTCGCGGCCTTCATTGCCGAGCATGAGGACTGGGAGCTCGATGAGCTGTTCACCGGCCTGTTCTGCACCGGCTGTTGCGGCTTCGTTTATGCCATCCGCCGCGTCACCGACATGGTGCGGGAGTGCCGGGCGCGAGAGCGGGCGCAGGAAGACGCGCTATGGCTCTCCCTGCACGACCCGCTGACGCGCCTGCCCAACCGGGCCGGGCTGGAGGAGCATCTCAAGCTGCCGAGCCCGATCGTCGGCGGCGTGATGCATATCGACCTCGATGGCTTCCGCGCCGTCAACGACCTGCACGGCTCCGCCGCCGGCGATGCCCTGCTGACCGAGGCGGCGCAGCGCCTGCGCGAGATCTTCCCCAATGCCTGGATCGGCCGCCCGGGCGGGGATGAGTTCGTCATCCTGCTGCAGGATATCAGCCTGCCGGTGCTGCAGCAGCAGGCCGGCCGGGTGATCCGCAACCTCTCCCGCCCGGTGCGGCTGCAGGGGCGGCGGGTGGAGGTCGGCGCCAGCATCGGCATCGCCGCCGTGCCGCAGCACGGCGCCACCCTGCGCGAGGCCCTGCAATGCGCCGAGGCCGCGCTGCTCGCCGCCCGGCAGGAAGAGCGCAACGGCCTCTGCGTCTATCAGACGGAAATGCGGGAGAAGCAGACCGCCCGCGCCCGGCTGGAGCAATCCCTGCGCGAGGCGGTGCAGGCCGAGGTCATCCGCCCCCATTACCAGCCGCAGATCGACCTGGAGACGGGCCACGTCATCGGCTTCGAGGCGCTGGCGCGCTGGTGGCAGGAGGATGGCACCCGCGTCTCGCCCGAGGTCTTCATCATCGCCGCCGAGCGCACCGGGCTCATCCACCGCCTGACCGACCAGCTTCTCCAGCGCGCCTGCCGCGACGCCATGCGCTGGCCGCCGACGGTGCGGCTGGCCTTCAACCTCTCCGCCATGCAGTTGGGCGACCCGCGGCTGGCGCAGCGCGTCTTCCGCGCCATCGAGGCCGCCGGCCTGCCGCCGGAACGGCTGGAGGTGGAAATCACCGAAAGCGCCCTGGTGCGGGAGGCCGATGTCGCCCAGGCCACCATCACCGCCCTGCGCGAGCGCGGCATCCGCGTCGCGCTGGATGATTTCGGCACCGGCTATGCCAGCCTCAGCCAGCTGGTGATGTTCAGCTTCGACGTCATCAAGATCGACCGCAGCTTCATCCGCAACTGCCTGGAGGACGACCGGCAGATGAAGATCGTCAAGTCGATCCTCGGCCTGGGCCAGGGCCTCGGCATCGAAATCACCGCCGAGGGCGTGGAAAAAACCGGGCAGGCGGATTTGCTGCGCAGCCTCGGCTGCCATATCGGCCAGGGCTACCTCTTCGGCGCCGCCATGCCCGCCGAGGAAACGGAACGCCTCTTCGGCCAGGATGGGCAGAAGGCCGCCGTGGCCTGAAGGAAAAAGGAAAGAGGTTCTTTTTTGAAAAAAAGAACCAAAAAACTTTTTATCCGTATCGCGTACCACCGTGACGGGAGACGGCGGCAGCCTGGAAAATGGATCCGTATCGCGTCCCGCCGTGACGGGAGACGGCGGCAGCCTGGAAAATGGATCCGTATCGTGTCCCGCCGTGACGGGAGACGGCGGCAGCCTGAAAAAAAGACGGTTTAGGGGGCGGAATTTAAGCGCCTGAGCAAGGCCGCCTGCATATCCGCCGGCGTGTAAGGCTTGCTGACCACCCCCACATCGCGGAAGCGCTCCGGGAAGATGGCCGCCTCGCCATAGCCTGTGGCGAAGAGGAAGGGCACGCCGCGCGCGCGCAGGGCATCGGCCACGGGAAAACTGTTCTCCCGCCCGAGATGGACATCCAGCAGGGCGATATCCGGCCGGAGCTGTTCGAGGCTGCGCAGCGCCGCCTGCACGCTGGCGGCGACCTCCACGGCCTCCGCCCCCAGGCGGCGGAGCTGCTCCTCGGCATCCATGGCGATCAGCAGATTGTCCTCCACCAGCAGCACGCGGCCCGAGAGGGTGACGGGCGGCGGGGCGGGCAGGGGGTGGGCGGCGGCCAGGGCGGCGGGGGCGGACGCTGCCTCCCGGCCGGGATAGGCATGGCCGGGTGGCAGCCGGAAGCGCGCGCGCAGCCCCTCCGGCGCGTAGCGCAGTTCCGCCTCCCCCTTCAGGTCGTGCGGCAGGGCGCGCTCGATGATGGTGGTGCCGAAGCCCTGGCGCCGGGGCGGGCGCACGGGCGGGCCGCCCTCCTCCTCCCAGTGCAGGTCCAGCGCGCCATCCGGCGCCAGGGACCAGCGCAGCCGCACCTGGCCATGCCGGCCGCACAGCGCGCCGTATTTGGCGGCATTGGTCATCAGCTCGTGGATCACCAGCGCCAGGGTGGTGTAGGCGCCCGGCTCCAGCAGCACGGGCGGGCCGCAGAGCTGCACGCGCTCCTGCCAGCCGGCCGCATCGGCGGAGGCACCGGCATAGGCGGCGGCCTCCGCCTGGACGAGGTCTTTCAGCGGCGCGGGCCGCCCGTGGTCGGTGGTGATCTGGTCATGCGCGCGGGCCAGGGCCTGCACCCGGCCGCCCACCATGGCGGCGAATTCCTCCACCGTGGTGGCCTGGGCCTGGCTCTGCGTCACCAGCCCGCGGATCAGGCCCAGGATGTTGCGCACCCGGTGGTTCAGCTCGGCGATGAGGACTTCCTGCCGCGCCTGCGCCGCGCGGCGTTCGCGCTCGGCCATGTCGGTCAGCTGCAGGACGACCTCCAGCAGGGTGAGGCGCAGCCGCTCGGCCAGGGCGAGGTCATTCTCATCCCAGGGGCGGCTCTGGCCGTCCACCATCTCCCGCCAGGCGGCGAAGCTGGCGCGCGGGCCGATGCGCCCGCCCTCCGGCACCGCCGGCTTGGCCGGGTCCCCCGCCCAGGTGACGGCGTGGATCATGGGCCGGCGGAAGAACACCAGATAGTCGCGCGGGACGCGGGAGAGCGGGATGGCGAGCAGCCCGGCCACCTCCGGCCCCGCCGCCGGCGGATAGGCCTCCCCCAGGCAGTGGGTGGCGTAGAGGGTGCCGGAGGCGGCGCGGTTGAGGAAGGCGGCGAGGCCGGTGAAGGCCTCCGCCCCCGGCGCGTGGCCGCGCAGCGCCGTGCTGCCCCGGCTCCACAGCCCGATGCCGTCGCAGGGGATGAGCTCCGCCAGGGTCTCCAGGATATCGGCGAGGGACTGGCTGCCCGGCCCCAGGGCGCCAAGGGCGGCCATCAGCCGGTGGTGGACGCGGCCGGCCTCGGCATCGCGCGCCTGCTCCGTCTCGCGCTCGCGGCTTTCCAGGGCGAGGGCGAAGACCTGGGCGAACAGCTCGGCCGCCGTGCGGCGCTCGAAGGGCACGCGCAGCGGCTCGGCATGGTGGCAGGCGATGAGGCCCCAGAGCCGCCCCCGGCGCAGCACGGAAATGGACATGGAGGCCCGCACCCCCATGTTGCGCAGGTATTCGACATGCACCGGCGAGACGGCCCGCAGCACGCTGAGGGAGAGGTCCAGCGGCTGGCCGTGCGCGTCGAGCAGCGGCAGCACCGGCACGGGCGGCGCCTCGGTGTCGGCGATCAGCCGCAGCAGGTTCTTCTCATAGAGCCGCCGCGCCTGGCGCGGGATGTCGGAGGCGGGGAAGCGCAGCCCCATGAAGGAGGGCATGAAGCTGGCGAGGGACTCCGCCACCACCTCCCCCGCGCCATCGGCGGCGAAGCGGTAGAGCATGACGCGGCCAAAGCCGGTGAGGGCGCGGATCTGCCGCACCGCCTCGCGGCAGAGGCCGTCCAGCCCCTCGGCCTGGTTCAGCCGGGCGATCATGCCGCGCACGGTGGTGCCGGCCTCCAGCGCGTCGTCGAGGTCGGAAGGCTCGGCCTCCAGCACCATCTCGCCGCCCTCGCCGGAATGCAGGGCGAGGTCATAGGCGATGCCACCCGGCTGGAGCACGATGCCGAAGAGCCGCTCCACCGCCGCCGCGCCGCGCAGCAGGTGGAGGCGGCCGCCGATCTGGTGCAGCGCCTCGCGCGCCAGCAGCCCGCGCAGGCCCGCGCCCAGCAGCGGGGTCTCGGGCGGCAGGCGGAGATGTTGCCCGGCATTGGCCGAGGCGCGGCGCACCACCCAGTCCGGCCCCGCCACCAGCAGGAAGCCGATGGGCTGGATGCCGCCCAGGAGGTGGATCGGCTCCCGGTCGCACTGGCTGAGGTCGATCGCGTCGGGGTGGGTGAACTGGCGGAAGGGGTCAGACATGGGCCGCCGCCGCCCGGGGTGGGGCGCCAGCGGGGTGCGTCTCGGGATGCGTCTCGGGATGCGTCTCGGGGTTGGGGGCGGGGGGGAGGCGCAGCGCCGCCAGCATATGGGCGAAGGCATGGCGGGCGCCTTCCGCCGCCGCCGCCCAGCCCTCGGGGCCGGGCAGGGCGCGCTCCAGCCGGGTGACGAATCCCGGCCAGGTATCGCCCTGCGGGCGGTGGGCGAGGTAGGCGGTGGCGCGGTGCAGCACGGGGTCCGCCGCGGCCTGCACCTGGCGCAGCATCAGCGCGCCGCCGAGGCGGGAGCCCTCCAGCACATAGGCGGCGCCCAGGGCGGCCTCCCGCCCGAGGGCCGGGGGGGGAAGCGGCGCCGGGGCGGGGTGGCCGAGGGTGGCGAGGTCGGCCTTCAGGGCGCCGGTGCGGGCGCGGGCCGGCCAGTCGGGCCATTCGGCGCCCAGCGCCGCCGCACAGGCGGCCTCCAGCCCTGGTATGGCCAGGGCATGGGCACGCAGGAAGGCGGCATAGCCGTCGCGGGCGTCCAGGGCGAAGCGACCGGCCAGGCGGTCTGCCTCGGCATGCAGGTCCTGGGTCGCTTCCCGCAGATGCCAGCGCAGGCCCTTCGGAGGGGGCGGGCTGGAATTGGTCATTGCGGTGCAGGATACCGCCCACCCTGGCGGCGGCGATAGGCTGGCCCGCCGGGGTGGCATCACGCCTTCGGCATCAGCTTGAGCCTGGGTTTCCTGCCGGAAAGCCCCAGGGAAGCGAGAAGTGGGAAGCGGGGCGCCGGGGGATGCGGGAGGTTGCGGCGGGGTGGCCTTTTCGCGCTAAGCTGGCGGCCGATGCGGCCGCCCTGAGCGGCCGCCGGAGGAAACATGACGACCAAGATGAACCGCCGGGGCCTGCTCGCCCTGGGGGGCGCCGCCGCGATGGCGGGCCTGCCCGCGCTGTCCCGTCCTGCCCTGGCCCAGAATTTCCCCGCCCGCCCCGTGCGGCTGATCGTGCCCTGGGGCGCGGGCGGCACCACCGATGTGCAGCTGCGTGCCTTCGCCGAGGCCGCCGGGCGCCGCCTCGGCCAGCCGGTGATCGTCGAGAACCGCGCCGGCGCCGGCGGGATCCTGGGCGCCCAGGCGCTGCTCAATGAGCGGCCGGATGGCTACACCGTCTCGCAGATGCCGATCAGCATCTTCCGCTACCCGCACATGGCCAGCCGGGCGCCCTTCGACCCGATGAAGGACTTCACCTGGGTCAGCCATATCAGCGGTTATCTCTTCGGTGTGGTGGTGCGGGCGGACGCGCCGTGGAAGACCTTCGGCGAGTTCCTTGCCGCCGCCAAGGCCGCGCCGGGCAAGATCACCTATGGCACGCCGGGCGCCGGCACCTCGCTGCACATCACCATGGAGCAGATCGCCGGGCGGCAGGGCATCGACTGGGTGCATGTGCCCTTCCGCGGCTTCGCCGAGAATGTCACCTCCCTGCTCGGCGGGCAGACCGACGCACTGGCCGATACCTCGGGCTGGTCGGAGATGGTGCTGGACGGGCGGCTGCGCCTGCTCGTCACCTGGGGGCCGACGCGCGCCAAGCGCTTCCCGCAGGTGCCGACGCTGCAGGAAAGCGGCATCGATATCGTCTCGACCTCGCCCTATGGCATCGCCGGGCCGAAGGGGATGGACCCGGCGGTGGTGCGGGTGCTCGACACCGCCTTCCGCGAGGCGCTGACGGACCCCTCCCATGTCGCGGTGCTGGACCGCTACGACATGCCGCCGCTCTACATGAACTCTGAGGACTATGCCGCCTTCGCCCGCAAGACCAATGCGGAGGAGAAGGTGATGATCGAGAGGCTGGGGCTGAAGCTCTGAGGCGCAGGCCAGGGGCTCCGCCCCTGGACCCCGCCGGGGGGACAGGGTCCCCCCGGACCCCGCCATCCGTTGGGTGCTTTCTGATGGCGGGGTCCGGGGTGGCCCTGCCACCCCGGCGGAGGGGTCTGGGGAGGCGGAGCCTCCCCAGGGAACAGACAGTTTTGTCGGGCGAGGCTGCGTGTATCCCCGAAGTTTCCGGCATGGGCTTTTTCATGCTCCCTGGCGCATCATCTCTCCCCGCAGTGCAGCGCCAGGAGAGGCCTGATGGATGGCTCCGTTACCAACCCGCATCACCCCGGCGGCAGTTCCTGGCGGCCGGAGGGTTGCCGGCGCGTGGCGCTGGTGTTGCAGGGCGGTGGGGCGCTCGGCGCCTACCAGGCCGGGGTCTATGAGGCGCTGCACGAGGCCGGGGTGGCGCTGGACTGGATCGCGGGGGTTTCGATCGGCGCCATCAATGGCGCGCTGATCGCCGGTAACCCGCCGGAGCGGCGCATCGCCGCGCTGCGCAGCTTCTGGGAGAGGATCACCGACAACCGCATCTGGGGCCCGCTGCCGCAGGGGGATGTGTTCCGCCAGTGGCGGCACGAGGCTTCGGCGGCGCTGACCATGCTGCATGGCCAGCCCGGTTTCTTCACCCCCAACTGGCCGAGCCCCTGGGCCTCGCCGGTGGGGGCGCCCACCGCCACGGCCTTCTACGATTCCTCGCCGCTGCGGCAGACGCTGGAATCCCTGGTGGATTTCGACCGGCTGAATGACGGGCGCATCCGCTTCTCGGTGGGCGCGGTGAAGGTGAGCAGTGGCAATTTCGCCTATTTCGACACGGCGAGGATGCGGCTGACGGCGGCGCATGTCATGGCCTCCGGCGCGCTGCCGCCGGCGCTGCCGATGGTGCGCGTCGGCACGGATGACTACTGGGATGGCGGCCTCGTCTCCAACACGCCGCTGGCGCATCTGCTGGACAATCTGGACGGGCGCAACACCCTGGCCTTCCAGGTGGATCTGTTCAGCGCGCGCGGGCCGGTGCCGCGCTCCATGCCCGGCGTGCTCGCGCGGGAGAAGGACATCCGCTACAGCAGCCGCACCCGGGCCGTGACCGACTACCACCGCCGCCTGCGCAGCCTGGAGATGGAGCTGAAGCGCGCGCTGGAGCTGATCCCGCCCGAGCGGCTGGATGAGCGCCAGCAGGCCCTGCGGCAGAAGCTGGAGCAGCTGCCCGAGGTGGTGATCCTGCACCTGATCTATCGCCAGCAGGTCTATGAGGGGCAGGCGAAGGATTACGAGTTCTCCGCCCAGACGATGCGCGAGCACTGGCAGGCCGGGCTGGCCGATACGCGGGCGACGCTGGAGCATGGCCAGTGGCTGGCCATGCCGCCACCGGGCAGCGGCATCCAGGTGCACGACATCCACCGGCTTTAAAACGCCCCCTCCATGCCCTGGCCCAAGGGCTATGAAAGGGTTTCCAAAGGCCTCAGGCCTTTGGTGGCTGCGCGGCACTGCCGCGCAGGTGCAGAGAGGGGCGGAGCCCCTCTCAAGCCCGTGCTTGGCAAGTGGGGCCGCGCCGGCGCATTGCTGCGCCCGGGCCGAGGAGAGAACCCCCCATGGCGCTGCTGCTGAACATCCTGTGGAACATTCCCGGCCTGGGCTTCATCCCGGCGCTGCTCTGGCTGCTGGCGGCGCTGGTGATGGCGCTGACGGTGGTGGGCCTGCCCTGGGCGCGGGCCTGCCTGATGCTGGCCAGCTACAGCCTGTGGCCCTTCGGCCGCAGCCTTGTCACGGTGGAGGAGCTGACGGGCCGCCCCTCGCTCGGCACCGGGCCGCTCGGGCTGCTGGCCAACCTGCTGTGGTTCCTGCTGGCCGGGCTGTGGCTCTGCCTGTCGCATCTTTCCCTCGCCCTGGCCTCGGCGGTGACGATCATCGGCCTGCCCTTCGCCTGGGCGCATCTGAAGCTGGCGGCGGCCTCGCTCTTCCCGGTGGGGCGGCGGGTGGTGCCGGCGGAGCTGGCCGAGGCCGCGGCGCTGCGCCGGGGCGAGGCGGCGCTGCAGCGCCACCGCCGTGGCTGAGACCGACATCCTGGTGGTGGGCGCCGGTGCCGCCGGGATCGCGGCGGCGCGGGCGGTGCGCGCCGCCGGGCGCGCCTGCCAGGTGCTGGAGGCGCGCGGCCGCATCGGCGGCCGGGCCTGGACGGAGCGCGCCACCCTGGCCGCGCCTTTCGACCTTGGCGCCACCTGGCTGCACCAGGCGGGGGACAACCCGCTGGCGCCGCTGGCCGAGGCCGCCGGGGCGCGGCCCTTCGACCATGACGCCGTGCGCAGCCATGCCTGCTTCGTGGCGGGCCGCCCCGCCACCCCGGCGGAGATGGCGGCCTATGACGCCGCCTATGCCGCCTTCCACCCCGCCCTGCGCGCGGCGCGCGGGCGGCTTGGCCCGGCGGCCTCGGCCGGGGAGGCGGCGCCGCGCGGCGGCCCGTGGGACGCCACCGTGGCGCATTGGGAAGGCCCGGTGATCTGCGCCGCGCCGCTCGTCGCCATGGATCTGGGGGATTTCCTCGACACCCAGCTGGACCCGCCCAACCTGCTGCTGCCCGAGGGGGTGGGCACGCTGCTGGAGGGGCTGGCCGCCGGGCTGCCCATCGCCTGTGGCGCGGTGGTGGAGCGCATCGCCTGGGGCGGGCGGCGTGTGGTGGCGGAGGGCGGCTTCGGCCGCATCGCCGCGCGTGCCGCCATCGTGACGGTGCCCACCGCCGTGCTCGCCGCCGGCGCGCTGCGCTTCGACCCCGCCTTGCCGCCGGCGGTGGAGCAGGCGGCGCATGACCTGCCGCTCGGCCTGCTGAGCAAGATCGGCCTGCGCGCCAGCGGGGCGGACCGTCTCGGCCTCGCCCCCTTCGCCGGGCTGGAGCGGCAGGTGGCGCGCGAGGACGAGGCGGCGATGACCTTCATCGCCTGGCCCTTCGGCCAGGACCACCTGATGGGCTTCCTGGGCGGGGAGGCGGCCTGGGCGCTCTCGGCCGAGGGGCCGGCGGCGCTGGCGGCCCATGCGCGGGCGGAGCTGCGCCGCGCCTATGGCGCCCGCGCCGACCGCGCCCTGCTCCCCGCGGATGAGGAAGGCGCCTGGCTGGCGAGCGACTGGGGGCGGGACCCCTTCGCGCGCGGCGCCTATTCGCATGCCCGGCCGGGGCGGGCCTCCGCGCGCGGGGTGCTGGGCGCGCCGCTGGCGGGGGGGCGGCTCTGCTTCGCCGGGGAGGCCTGCCATCCACGCCTCGCCGCCACCCTGGCCGGGGCCTGGGAGAGCGGCGCGGCGGCGGCGCGGGCGGCGCTGGGGCATCTCCTCACGGAAACGGCATGAGGGGCGGGGGGCAGCCATGATGAAGCGGGGCTTAATGTTGTGGCGCCGCTGCCCTATCTGCTGCACCGCATGATCGATCAGGCGGAACCGGCGGGCTTCGACCGTCAGGGCGAGGTGCTGCGCCTGCGCGGCGCCTTCACCACCCGTGGCATTGGCGCGCTGTGGCCCGGGCTGCTGCGCGCGGCGGAAGGCGCGCGCCGGCTCGACCTCTCGGGCGTCACGCTGCTCGACACCACGGGGGCGGCGCTGGTGCTGCGCGGCGCCGCGGTGGCGGGCGGCGCCACGCCGGAGGGCGCCACCGCCCCGGTGG
>NZ_JANFNY010000044.1 GCF_024437745.1 Roseomonas sp. GC11
ACCCGGCGCTGGGCGGGGAGGCGGCGCTGCGCCGGCTGGTGGCCGCGCTGCGCGCCGCCGCCGTGGCCGAGGCGCAGAGCCAGCTCCGCACCGCCGCCGTGGACCCGCTGCTGGGCATCGAGGACATGCTGGCCGCCAATGCCGAGCCGCGCGCCCTGGCCCGGCTGGAAGTCTCCGCCGCCGCCCTGGCCGAAACCCAGGAACAGCTCACCCGCCGCGCCGCCTGGGGCGGGGCCGCCGGGGCGCTGCTGGCCCAGGCGGCGCTGCTCGGCGCGCTGGGCTATGGGCTGGCCGGCGGGCCGGGCGCGGTGGGCGCCACCATCATTGGCCTGTTCCTCGCCCTGGCGGCGGGGGAGGTGCTGGCCGGGCTGCCGCGCGCCGGCACCGCCCTGGCCGCCGCCGGCGCCAGCGCCCGCCGCCTGTTCGAGGCCGCCGACACCCCGCCCCCCGTGGCCGAGCCCGCCAGCCCCGCCGCCCCGCCGCGCGGCCACACCCTGCGCGCCGAGGGCGTCCGCTTCGCCTGGGCGGAGGACCGCGAGCCGGTCTTCACCGATCTCAGCTTCGACCTGCCGGAGGGCGGGCGGCTGGCGCTGCTCGGCCCCTCGGGCGCCGGCAAATCCACCCTGGCCACGCTGCTGCTGAAGCTGGCGGCCCCGCAGGCCGGGCGCTTCACCCTGGGCGGGGTCGATCTGGCCGATCTTCCGGCCGATGCCGTGCGCGCCCGCATCGCCTGCCTGACGCAGGATGCGCGGCTGTTCGATGACAGCATCGCCGCCAATCTCCGCATGGCCGCGCCCCAGGCGGACGACGCCGCCCTGTGGCTGGCCCTGGAGCGCGCCGGCATCGCCGCCGAAATCCGCGCCCTGCCGCAGGGGCTGGACACCCCCTGCGGCGAGGGCGGCGCCCGCTTCTCCGGCGGGCAGGGACGGCGGCTGGCCCTGGCGCGCGCGCTGCTCTCCCCGGCCGATCTCATCATCCTCGACGAGCCCTCCGCCGGGCTGGACCCGCTGGCCGAGCGCGCCTTCCTCGAAACCCTGGAAAGCGCCACCGAGGGCCGCAGCGTCATCCTGATCGCCCACCGCCTGCTCGGCGTGGAGCGCCCCACCCGCATCCTCCGCCTCATCGGCGGCCGCGCCCTCCCCGCCATGGGTTAATTTTTTTCAGGCTGCCGCCGTCCTGTGGGGAGGCGGGGCGCGGGGCAGGGAAGCGAGTCGCTGGTGGAGGGGGTGTGATGGGGCCAGGGTCGGGACAGGGGTCGGGACAGGGGTCGGGACAGGGGTCGGGACAGGGGCCGGGTGATTGGGTGCGGGCCTTCTACGAGGCGCGGCGGGCGAATGACCCGGAGGCGCTGCGGCCCTGGCTGGCGCCGGATGTCCGCTGGTCCGAGCCGGTGGTGGGCGAGCATATGGGCCTGCTCATCGGCCCGGATGCGGTGATCGATATGCTGCGCCGGGCGCTCGCCACCACCGGGGGCAGCTTCTCCCTGCGCGTCGTCGAGACGATCGAGACCGGCCGCCACTGCGCCGCTATCATCGAATGGCAGGCGGAGAAGGAGGGCCGCCTGATCCGCGGCCGCGAAATGGCGGTCTATGGCTTCTCCGACGGGGGCTCCTCCGGCGTGCGCATCCGCGAGGCCAGCTTTTTCGCCGCCAATCTGGAGGATGACGCGGCCTTCTGGGCCTGACTCAGGCGGCGGGGCCGGCCTTGCGGATCAGCTCCGCCAGCAGGGTTTCGCCGAAGGCGCGCAACTGTGGCTCGGGGCGGGTGGCCAGGGCACGGGCCATCTTGCCCAGGAAGCCGGGCGAGCCGGCCCCCGCCGCCCGGCGGAACCAGGACAGGGCCTCCTCCGCCCGCCCGGCCTCGGCGGCCAGGCTGCCCATATTATACTGCGCGCGAAAATCCCCGAGTTCCGCCGCGCGGGCATAGAGCGCATGGGCCGCCGCCACGTCGCGCGGGGTTTCCCAGCCCTGTTCCATCCAGGTGCCGAGCACGGTCATGGATTTGGCGTGGCCGCCCTCGGCGGCGCGGCGGAACCAGCGCAGGGCTTCCGCCCGGTCCTCCGCCACGCCGGCGCCGCGCGCCAGCAGGGTGGCGAGGTTGTACTGCGCCCAGCCGAAGCCCTTTTCCGCCGCCTCCCGATACAGCGCGGCGGCGCGTGGCAGGTCCACCGGCGTGCCCCAGCCCATTTCATGGCAGCGGCCGACCATGGTGAGGCCCTTCAGATCCCCCGCCTGGGCGGCGACCTGAAACCAGCCCAGCGCCGCCGCGCGATCCTCCGCCACGCCGCGCCCTTCCAGCAGGATCTGCCCGTAGAGGATCTGCCCCTCGGTCATGCCGGCGCGGGCGGCGGCGGCGATCCAGCGCGCGGCCTCCTCCGGCGGGCCGGAAAAGGCCGCCTGGAGTTGCTCCGCGCTGGCCTCCCGCACCACGGACAAGGGCAGGGGCGGCGGAGCGGCAGGGCGGCGGGTGCGGCGGCGGAACAGCATGGCCTCTCTTTAGGGTTGTTGAGAGGCATTCGCAATTTCAGCAGGAAAAATGTTCTTTTTTGGAAAAAAAGAACCAAAAAACGTTTATCAGTTCAGCGTCCCGCTGTGCCGGGAGACGGCGGCAGCCTGAAAGAAAGTCTTTTTGCTTCTTTTTCTTCAGAAAAAGAAGAAATTCAAACCTTTGAATGAAGTGTTCCGCCCTGTTTCGCCCGCCCCGGCAGGGGATGCCCCACCACGTCTTCCGCGAGGCGCGCGGCCTCCAGCAGGGCGTCCAGGTCCAGCCCCGTCTCGATGCCGGATTCCGCGCAGAGCAGGGCGAGATCCTCGGTGCAGAGATTCCCGGCCGCGCCGCTGTGCTTCGCGAAGGGGCAGCCGCCCAGCCCGGCAATGGCGGCATCGAAGCGGGTGACGCCGAGGCGCATCCCCTCCCAGGCATTCACCATGGCCAGGCCGCGCGTGTCGTGCAGGTGCAGGGAGAGTTCGAGGTCGGGCCAGGTTTCGCGCACGGCGCCCACCACCTGGGCGATGCGGTGCGGCGTGGCCCAGGCCATGGTATCGGCCAGGGAGATGACCGGCCGCGCCAGCCCCGCCCCGCCGGCCAGGGCGAGGATGGCGGCGATGCGGTCCAGCACCGCGGCAACCGGCACCTCGCCCTGAAAATTGCAGCCGAAGGCGGCCATGATGGTGGCGCGGGCGAAGGGCACCTTGTGCTCGGCATAGAGCGCCATCAGCGCGGCGGCGGCGGCGAGGTCCTGTTCCCGGTCGCGGTTCTGGTTGCGTTTGCCAAACACCTCGGAAGCGGAGACGGACACGCTGCCATCGATGGTGAGGTTCGGCGCGACGAGGGCGCGCAGGAAGCCTTTCGCATTCAGCCAGAGCGCGCCGAAGGCCACGCCCTCCACCGCCTGTAGCCCCTGGCAGACGCGTTCCGCATCCGCCATGCCCGGCACCCGGCGCGGATCGACGAAGGACACCGTCTGGATGCGCCGCAGCCCCGTGCCGGCCAGGGCCTGGATCAGCGCGATCTTGCGCGCCGTCGGGATCTCCCCCGTCTCGAACTGGAAGCCCTCGCGCGGGCCTTCCTCGCGGATCTCGATGCGGGCGGGCAGGCTCATGCGGCGGGCTCCGGGTCGGGGAGGGCGAGGATACCCGCCGCCGCCAGTTCTGCCTGCTCCCCCGCGCCGATGCCGAGGGCGGCGAGGATTTCCGCCGCGCCCTCGCCCACCGCGGGCGGCTGGCGGCGCAGGGTGAGGGGGGCGTCCTCGAAACGCAGCGGCGTCATCGGCAGGGGCGCGGCGAGGCCGGGGCGCAGCCGCGTCTCGCCCAGGATGCCGCTGGCCAGGAGATGCGGGTCGGTGAACAGATCCTCCGGATGCGCCACGGGGGCGCAGGGGATGCGCGCGGCGCGGCCGAGTTCCAGCACCCCGGCCACCGTCATGCCGCTGAAGATGTCTGTCAGCCTGGGCATGATGCGGTCACGGGCGGCGACGCGGCCGGCATTGTCGGCCAGGGCCGGGTCCGCCGCCAGCTCCGCGAGGCCGAGCCGGGTGGCCAGGCGCTGCCAGTGCTGGTCGCTGGTGACACCGACGAAAACCTGCCCGTCGGCGGCGGTGAAGACGTCGTAGATGGCCCAGGTGATGCGGCGGGCCGTCATCGGCGGCACGCGCTCCCCGGCCATGGCGCCGGCGGCCATGTGCTGGCCCATCATGAAGGCCACGCTTTCGAACAGCGCGGATTGCACCTTCTGGCCCTGGCCTGTCTGCTCCCGCTGGCGCAGCGCGGCCAGGATGCCGACCACGCCGAACACACCGCCCATGATGTCCACCACCGAGGTGCCGGCGCGCATGGGGCGGCCGGGCAGGCCGGTCATATGGGCCAGCCCGCCCTGCATCTGCACCACCTCGTCCAGCGCGGGGAGGTCCTCATAGGGGCCGGGCAGGTAGCCCTTCAGCGCGCAATAGACGAGGCGGGGGTTGATGGCGCGCAGCGCCTCCCAGCCGAGGCCCAGGCGCTCCATGGTGCCGGGGGCGAAATTCTCCACCAGCACATCGGCGGTGGGGAGGAGGCGGCGCAGCACCGCCTGCCCGCGCGGGTCCTTCAGGTCCAGCGCGAGGCTGGCCTTGTTGCGGTTGTAGGTGGCGAAGAAGCCGGTGCCGAAGCCGCCGAGGCGGCGGGTGCGGTCGCCCTCCGGCGGCTCGATGCGGATGACCTCGGCGCCGAGATCGGCCAGCACCACGCCGCAGGACGGGCCCATGACGGTGTGGCCGAAATCCAGCACGCGCAGGCCGGTGAGCGGCAGGGGGGCAGACATTTTCTTTCCAGTAGAAATTATTTCTGTTGGAAAGAATGCAGGAGGGGGGAGAGAAAGGTCAAGGGGAAGGAAGGAAGAGGTTCTTTTTTGGAAAAAAGAACCAAAAAAACTTTTTCAGTCCGGGCGCCGGCGGCGCAGCCGCCGCCACAGCCCATAGGCCACCACCAGGACCAGGAGGATGATCAGCGAGCCCACCAGCCTGTTCAGCGAGTGGAAGAACGCCGCCATGTCGAGATAGGCACGCACCACGGAAAAAAGGCCGTCCAGCAGCTTCATCGGTCTCTCTCGCGCGCCACGCCATCGGCCACCAGGGCACAGCCGGCCACGGCGGCCAGGATCGCGAGGCCAGGCCAGACAGCGGCCAGCGGCGCGGCGAAGACCGCCTCCTGCGCATTGGCCAGCATATTGCCCCAGGAGGGTGCGGGGGGCTGGATGCCGAGGCCGAGGAAGCTCAGCACGCTCTCCGCCAGGATCGCCCCGGCGACCGAGAGCGCGCAGGCCACCGCCACCGGCGCCCGCAGCCCAGGCAGCACATGGCGCCAGAGCAGCCGCGCCTCGGAGACGCCCAGCGCCCGCGCGGCGCGGATATAGTCCTGCGCCAACAGGGAGAGTGCCGCCGCCCGCGCCAGCCGCGCCACCCCCACCCAGCCGAACAGCACCAGGATGGCGACGATGCGCAGGATATCCGTCAGCGCCTCGCCGCGCGGCAGGCCGAGCTTCGCCGGGTCCATCGCCGCCAGCAGCACCAGGATGGGCAGCGCCGGCAGCGCCAGCAGCCCATCGGCCAGCCGCATCAGCACCGCATCCACCCAGCCGCCGCGCCAGGCGGCCAGCAGCCCGATGCCCGTGCCCAGCAGCGAGGCCGCCAGCGCCGCCGCCAGCCCGACGCCGAGCGACACCCGCGCCCCATAGGCAAGGCGCAGCAGCAGGTCGCGCCCCAGCTCATCCGCGCCCAGCGGGAAATCGCCGCCGGGCGGGGCATAGCGGGCGAAGAGATCCGGCGTGAAGGCATCCCGCCCCAGCGCGGCGCCGAGCCAGGGCGCCGCCAGCGCCGCCAGCGCCAGCAGCCCGAGCAGCAGGAGGCCGAGGCGAAGCCGCGTCATCGCCCCTCGCCAATGCGCGGGTCGATCCAGGCCTGGGCGAGATCGGCGGCCAGCGTCGCCAGCATCGTCACCAGCGCCACCAGCAGCAGCGCCAGCAGGGCGAGATTGTAGTCATTGCCCATCACCGCGTCATAGAGCAGCTTGCCCATGCCGGGGCGGGCGAAGAGCGTCTCCGTCACCAGCGCGCCGGAGACCAGGGCGCCGGCATCGAGCGCCAGCAGGGTCAGCAGCGGCACGGCGGCATTGGGCAGGGCGTGGCGCCAGAGGATGCGCCCCTCGCCATTGCCGCGGGCGCGGGCGGCGGTGATGTGCGGCCGCGCCAGCTCCGCCCGCAGCGCGGTGGCGGCGTGGCGGGCATAGGCGGCCATGTGGCCGAAGGCGATGGTGGCCACCGGCAGCACCAGGAAGGGCAGGGCGGATTGCCCCGGCTCCGGCAGGCCGCCCGCCGGCAGCCAGCCCAGCGTGACGGCGAACAGAATGACCAGCAGGATGCCGAGCCAGAAGGAGGGCACCGCCTGCCCCAGCAGCGCCGCCGCCTGCACCAGCGGCGCTGCGCGCGGCCGGCGCGCCGCCAGCCCGCCCAGCGCCACGCCGAGCAGCGCCGCCAGCGCCACGGCGGCGCCGACCAGCGCCAGGGTGGCGCGCAGCGCCGGCCAGAGCACCGCCCCCACCGGCTGGGCGAAGAGGCGCGAATAGCCGAATTCCCCGCGCAGCACCCCCGCCCCCCAGGCCAGGTAGCGGGTGAGCAGGGGCTGATCCAGCCCGTGCAGGGCGCGCAGCCGGGCGGCATCCTCCGCCGTCAGCCGCGGGTCGGAGACGAGGGCGAGCGACACCGGGTCCCCCGGCATCAGCCCGATGGCGAACCACGCGGCCAGGGAGAGCAGCAGCAGCGTCAGCGCGATCTGCGGCAGGCGCAGCGCCGCCAGCCTCAGCGCGCCCGCCATTCCGCCACCCAGAGCGAGGAGTAATTGAGGTGCCCGGTGGGCCGCACCCCCTCCAGCCAGCGCGGCCAGATATGGGCGTCCGAGCGGTGCCAGAGCGGCAGCACCGGCAGGTCCTCCGCGATCTGGCGTTGCAGGGCGGACCAGAGCGGGCGGCGCTTCGCCGGGTCGAGCTCCAGCGGGATGGCCTCCAGCAGCCGGTCCACCTCCGGGTTGCTGTAGCCGGTGTAGTTCTGGCCGGAGAAATTGCGCGCCTCGCGCGGGATCTCGTCCGAATGGAAGGTGGAGCGCGGCACGCTCTCCGGGCTGCTGATCCAGGCGAAGAGCGCCAGCCCGCCGAAGCGCCTTTTGCTCAGCGTCTCGCTGAAGAAGACGCGCGGCGGCTCGTTGCGGATGCGCGCCTCGATGCCCACGGCCTTCCACATGCCGGCCAGGATCTGCTGCACCTGCTCCCGCGCGCGGTTGCCGGCGGTGCTCATGAACTCCAGGCTGAGCTTCTGGCCGCTGGCGTCGCGGCGGATGCCATCGGGCGCCATGCGCCAGCCGGCCTGCTCCAGCAGGGCGGCGGCGCGGGCGGGGTCGAAGGGGTATTGCGGGATGTCCGGGTCGAACATGGCATCGCGCGGGTGGATGCCGCTGGCGGCCACGGCCTGCTGCCCGTCATAGAGCCGCGCCACGATCTGCGCCCGGTCCGCCGCCAGCAGCAGGGCCTGGCGCAGGCGCCGGTCGGCCAGGATCGGGTTGTCCAGCCGCAGGTCGATATGCTCGTAGGTCAGGCCGGGGGTGAAGGCGAAGCGGAAGCGCTCGCCGCTGCGCTTCTGCAGCGCGGTCGCCTGTTCCAGCGGCAGGCCCAGCTCCCCCGCGATCATGTCCACCTGCCCGGCCAGCAGCTGCGCCTCCAGCGCCGCCGTGTTCTCCACGGCGCGGATGCCGATGCGGGCGAAGGCCGGGGCGGGGCCTGCCCAGTGCGGGTTGCGCTCCAGCGTCACGCCGCTGCCGGGCTGCACGGCGCTGATGCGGTAGGGGCCGTTCCACAGGGCGGGATTGGTGGTCTCGGTGTCATAGGCGGTGCGGCTGCGATAGGCGCGGCGGTCCGCCTCCCAGCGCGGGCGCTCGATGCGGGCGGGCAGGGGCTGGAAATCGCCGAGGGAAGCGAAATCATAGGTCACCTTGTCCAGCCGCAGCGTCACCGTGCGCGGGTCCACCACGATCAGCTCATAGGCGGAGCGGTAGAACTCGGCGGGACCGAAGCCGGTCTCGAAGGCGCGCCCGGCCTCCCAGGCGAAGCGCAGATCCTCGGCCGAGACGGGGGTGCCATCGGCCCAGCGCTCGCCCTCGCGCAGGCGGTAGGTCAGGCGCAGGCCCGCCTTGCCCTCCGGCGTCGTCTCCGGCACGGCATCGCCATTCTCCAGGCTGGGCAGCCGCTCACAGGCGAGGCAGGTGAGCTTCCAATCCGCGTCATAGGCCGTCATCGGCCGCCGCGCGAAGCCCAGGATATAGGACTTCGCCGCCATCGACTCGATATTGGGGTGGAAGGTGGAGGGGTATTGCGTGATGCCGATGGTCAGGCTCTCGCGCGTGCCCCCGGCCGGGCTATTCCCCGCACCATTCCCGGCACCATTCCCCTGGGCCAGAGCCAGCGCCGGGAGCAGCCCGAACAACCCCGCCAACACCACCCTTGCCATGCCGGTTCCATCTGCCGCTCATGGCCGGGACGGGAGCGCGGCACCGGCCACGGCCGTCCTGGCCCTGTCTCGCCGCACTTTCCCACCCTCCCCCTTTTTTTCCAGTTTTTTTCCAGCTGCCGGTCATGGCCGGTTTTTTGTCAGCTGCCGGTCATGGCCGGGACGGGATCGCGGCACGGGGCACGATCGCCTGGGCCCAGGGGTGCACCGAGGTGCGGAACCCGGCGAGGCGATGCAAACCGCCCCCCGGCTTCCGTGTTGCGTCCCGCTTCTCAACGGGACGGCGGCAGCCTGAAAGAAAGAATCAAGCGGTCTGGATTTCGTCGGGGGAGCCGATGCCGCCATGGGCCTTGGACCAGCCGGTGGGGTCTTCCAGGAACTTGCGGACTTCCTTCAGCGCGGCCTCGGAGAAATAGGGCTTCTCGCGGCAGACCTCGAGCACGTCCCACCAGGTGCAGAGGTGGAGGAGGTTGAGGTTGATGTCCTTCAGCCGCTCCTGCCCGCCGGGGAAGACGCCATAGAAGAAGACGACGAAGGTGTGGTCGCAGATGGCGCCGGCATCGCGCAGGGCCTGGGCGAAGCGGATCTTGGAGGCGCCGTCGGTCGTCAGGTCCTCGACCAGCAGGGTGCGCTTGCCCTCGGGGACATCGCCCTCGATCTGGGCGTTCTTGCCGAAGCCCTTGGGCTTCTTCCGCACATAGGACATCGGCGCCATCATCCGGTCGGCGATCCAGGCGGCATAGGGGATGCCGGCGGTCTCGCCGCCCGCCACGGCCTCGATCGTCTCATAGCCGATGTGGCGGCCGATCTTCTCCACCGCGAGGTCGATGATCTTGTTGCGCGCGCGGGGGAAGAAAATGATTTTGCGGCAGTCGATGTAAACCGGGCTCTTCCATCCGCTGGTGAAGGTATACGGCTCTTCCGGGCGGAAGTTGACGGCCTTGATCTCCAGCAGAATGCGCGCGGCGGTCAGGGCGGCGTCGCGGTCCCAATCAGAGGCGTGGGTCGAGGGCATGGCGGGGTCTCCTTTGGTGGCGGTTGGTAACGCCCTGTGCGGGGCGCGTCCATGACGGATGCGTCTCCCGGTGTCTGGGTGCTGGCCGATCCACGCGCCGGCACGGCGGCGCAGGCCCTCGGCATCGCCGAGCGGCTGGGCGTGCCCTTCCGCAGCCTGCCGCTGGAATGGGGCGCGCTGGCGCGGATTCCCTGGCCGGTGCCGACGCTGGCGGGGCTGGCGCCGGGGGCGCGGGCGGCGCTGCTCGGCCCCGCGCCGGGGCTGGTGATCTCGGCCGGGCGGCGCTCGGCGCCGGTGGCGCGCTGGCTCGGGCGGCGCGGCGCGCGGCTGGTGCATGCCATGCGCCCCGGCTTTGGCGCCGAGTCCTTCGACCTGCTGGTGATCGGCCGGCATGACGCGCCGAAGCCCGCCGCCAACCTCTTCCCCATCCTCGGCGCCTGCCACCGGATGGGGCCGGCGGTGCTCGCCACCGCGCGGGCGGAGTGGGCGGAGCTGGCGGCGCTGCCCGGGCCGCGCGTGGCGCTGCTGCTTGGCGGGGCGGTGCGCGGGCAGGGGATGGAGCCGGCACTGGCGGCCGCGCTCGGCCGGCAGGCGGCGGGCCTGGGCGGCAGCGTGCTCGCCACCACCTCCCGCCGCAGCGGTGCCGCCGCGCGCCAGGCCCTGGCCGCCGCGCTGGAGGGGGTTCCGCACCGGCTGCATGGCTGGGGCGGCGGCGGCGCCAACCCCTATGCCGGCTTCCTGGCCTGGGCGGATGCCATCATCGTCACTGGCGACTCGGTCTCGATGCTCAGCGAGGCCCTGGCCAGCCCGGCGCCGGTCTTCATCGCCGAGACCACCACCGCGCCGCGCCACCGCCGGCTGTGGGAAAGCCTCTATGCCGCCGGGCAGGCCCGGCCCCTGGCCCCGGGCGCGGCGCTGTTCCCGCGCGCGCCGCTGGATGAGGCGGCGCGGGTGGCAGCCGAGATCCAGGCGCGGGGATGGATGGAGGAAGTAGCGATATAGATTTACTTTTGTTTATTTTTTTATTTAAAATCATAGATATCTTCTTTTTCTGAAGAAAAAGAAGCAAAAAGACTTTCTTTCAGGCTGCCGCCGTCTCCCGTCCAAGCGGGACGCTGAACTGAAAAAAGTTTTTTGGTTCTTTTTTTCAAAAAAGAACCTCTTGCCTTGAAACCCTCGCGCCGAGGCATCGCGCAGCAGAAGCTGCTGCCGGAGCGGGGGAGGGGGGCCTTGCCCTGCCGGGGCGGTGCGGCCACGCTCCGCCGGCCCTGACTGGAGGAGGACCCATGTCCCGCAAATACCGCATTGCCGTCGTGCCGGGTGACGGCATCGGCAAGGAGACCGTGCCCGAGGGGCTGCGCGTGCTGGACGCGGCGGCGCGGCGCTTCGGCTTCGAACTGGAGCTGGCGCATTACGACTGGTCCTGTGAGACCTACCAGAAGACGGGGCGGATGATGCCGGAAGACGGCATCGACCAGCTGCGCGAGAGCGACAGCATTTTTCTCGGTGCCGTGGGCTGGCCGGGCGTGCCGGACCATATCTCGCTCTGGGGCCTGCTGATCCCGATCCGGCGGGAGTTCGACCAGTATATCAGCCTGCGCCCCTGCAAGCTGATGCCGGGCGCCAAGACGCCGCTGGCCAACCGCACCCCGGCCGAGATCGACTTCTACGTGGTGCGCGAGAACACCGAGGGTGAATATTCCTCCAGCGGCGGCAAGATGTTCGCCGGGACGGAGCGGGAATTCGTCACCCAGGATGCCGTCTTCACCCGCAAGGGCGTGGACCGGGTGATGAAATACGCCTTCGAACTGGCGATGACCCGCCCGCGCAAGAAGGTGACCAGCGCCACCAAGTCCAACGGCATCACCTTCACCATGCCCTACTGGGATGAGCGCTTCGCCGCCATGGCGAAGAACTACCCCGAGGTGACGACGGACCAGTTCCACATCGACATTCTCTGTGCCCAGTTCGTGCAGCATCCGGACTGGTTCGACGTGGTGGTGGGCTCCAACCTGTTCGGGGATATTCTTTCGGATCTCGGCCCGGCGGTGGCGGGCTCCATCGGCATCGCGCCCTCGGCCAATATCAACCCGGAGAAGGCGCATCCCTCGATGTTCGAGCCGGTGCATGGCTCGGCGCCGGATATCGCCGGCAAGCATATCTGCAACCCGATCGGCCAGATCTGGTCCGGGGCGATGATGCTGGAGCATCTGGGCGAGAAGCAGGCGGCGGACGCCATCACCCGCAGCATCGAGACGCTGCTGGCCGAGGGCGGCCCCCGCACGCGCGACATGGGCGGGCAGGCCAATACCGCCGATGTCGGCAAGGCCCTGGCCGAGGCGGTGGCGGCCGCCTGAGCGGCACGGGCGGGGAGGGGGCCTGATGGCCGCCTCCTCGCGCAGAGGAAACTTGAACAGCCATTCAGATGAGCTTATAAAAACCGCCGGGACGAGTTGCGAGTGATTCTCATTTGGCTCGCAACTGCAGGAGAGAGCGGATGGGCAACGACTTCAGCCACATCACCCGTCGGTGTGAGCGGGCGGTGGTGACCGCGTATCGCGAACTGCGCGAGACGGGGAATGACGATCTCTCGTCATTCCGCGCCTGCACGGCGCTGTACCGGATTCATCACCCCGAGGCCTCGGTGAACGAGGCGCGCCGGCTGGTGTCCGAGTGGATCGACCACCACATCGTGCGTGGCGAGTCCGGCCCGACGGATGGCTGCCTGTGCCCCTGAGGGCTTTCTGACAGAAAAAAGATGGGGGTCCGGGGGAATTCCTTCCCCCGGCCTTTTTTTATCCCTGTCTCTTTTTACGCCTTATTCCTGACTTCCGGGTTAAAGCGCACCCCCGGCCGGGCCAGGCCGCCGGAAATCCCCACCGGCGTGCCATCGGCGCGCCAGCAGGCGGCGCCCTCGATCATGCCGTTGTCATGGAAGCGCACCGCGCCCATGCCGCCGCCGATATGCTTCACCCGCTGCACCTTGTGCCCGAGGCCGGAGAGCGCCGCATCGAGCGCCGCGCCGATGGTCGGCTCCAGTTCCAGCGTATGCCCGTTGGTCCAGACGCGCGGCGCCTCCACCGCGTCCTGCAACTCCATGCCGTGGTCGATCAGGTTGATCACCGCCTGCATGGCCGAGCCGAAGATGCGCAGCCCGCCCGGCAGGCCGAGGGCGAAGCAGGGCTTGCCGTCCTTCGCCACGATGGTCGGCGCCATCGAGGTGAAGACCCGCTTGCCCGGCGCGACCGACAGCGCCTGGCCCGGATGCGGGTCGAAGTTGAACATGTAGTTGTTGGCGATCAGCCCGGTGCCGGGGATGGTGAAGCGCGCCCCGAACAGGCTGTTGATGGTCTGCGTCGTGGCGACGATGTTGCCCGCCGCATCCGCCACCGTGACATGGGTGGTGTTGGCGGATTCGGCCGGCGGGATGCCCGGCGCCCAGTCCTGCGCGCGGTCCTGGCGCAGCAGGGCGCGGCGCTCGGCGGCATACTCTTTGGAGGTCAGCCGCTCCACCGGCACCTTGACGAAGGCCGGGTCCGCCGTGGCCACGCCGCGGTCGGCGAAGGCCATCTTCAGCACCTCGGCCAGCAGGTGCACCGTGGCCGCGCTGCCGGAGCCGAGGGCGCCGATGTCGTAGCCCTCCAGCAGGTTCAGCATCTGGGTGATGTGCACGCCGGAGGAGGAGGGCGGCGGCGGCGCCATCACCGCATAGCCGCGGTAATGCCCGGTGACGGGCGCGCGCTCCACCACGCGGTAGGCGGCGAGGTCGGCGCGGGTGATCAGCCCGCCCGAGGCCGCCATGTGCCCGGCCAGGGCCTCTCCCAGCGGGCCGTCATAGAGGGCGGCGGGGCCGTGCTGGGCGATCAGGCGCAGCGAGGCCGCCAGCTCCGGCTGGCGCACCAGCGCGCCCACCTCGGGCGGGGCGCCGCCGGGCAGGAAGGTGGCGGCCAGCCCCGGGTCCAGCGCCAGTTCCGCCGCCGCATCGGCGATGGCGCCGACCAGATAGGCGGTGGCGCGGAAGCCCTCCGCCGCCGCGCGGATGGCGGGGCGCAGCACCTCCTCCAGCGGCAGGGTGCCGTGCTGCGCCAGGGCCTGGCACCAGCCGGCCAGCGCGCCCGGCACGCCCATGGCCAGCACGCCCAGCGCGTTCTTCCGCCCTTCCGTCTCCTGGTAGTCCGGCAGGGTGTCGGAAATCGGGGTGTACATGTCCGGCCGCGCCGCCGCCGGGGCGGTGGAGAGGCCATCCAGCACCAGATGCCGCCCATCGGCCAGCCGCAGATGCGCGACGCCACCGCCCAGCGGCCCCACCATCATCGGCTCCACCACCGAGAGGGTGAAGAGCGCGGCGATGGCCGCATCCACCGCATTGCCGCCGGCCAGCAGCATCTCCGCCCCCGCCGCCGAGGCCACGGGGTGGTTCGTCACCACCATGCCCCTGCTGGCCAGGGCCGGCTGCTTCTCGCGCGCGAAGGGGCTGCCGGCGTTCTTCTTCCAGCCGCTCATGCCGCGGCCTCCTGGCAGGCGGCGCCGAAGGCGCGGAAGATCGCGGTGCTCGGCGCGTCCTCGTGGTAGCGCCATTCCGGGTGCCACTGCACGGCGAGGTGGAAGCCCTTCGACTCCTTCGGGCGCAGCGCCTCCACCGTGCCGTCCGGCGCCACGGCCTCCACCGCCAGGGCCTCGGCCACGCGGTCCACGCCCTGCATGTGCACCGAATTCACCCGGAAGCGCGCCTGCCCGGTGATCTCGCGCAGCAGCCCCTCCGCCTGCACGTCATGGCGCATCTGGTAGCGCTCCGCGCTGGTGCCGCCATGGCCGCGATGGTCGTCGCGCCCGTCCAGCACATGCAGGCGGCTGTGCAGCGTGCCGCCGAAGGCCACGTTCATCTCCTGCAATCCACGGCAGATGGCCAGCACCGGCAGGCCGCGCGCCACGGCGGCGCGGATCAGCGGCAGGGTGAAGGCATCGCGGTCCGGGTCCTCCATCTCGCCCTCCGGCGCGGCGGGGCCGCCATAGAGGGCGGGCTGCACATTGCTCGGCGAGCCGGGGATCAGCAGCCCGTCCAGCCGCTCCAGCGCCTCGGCCACCTCCAGGGCAGGCAGGGGGGGCAGCAGCACCGGGCGGACGCCGGCGCCCTCGGCCAGGGCGATCATGTAGCGCGAGGGGGTGGCATGCTGCATATGCCCGCCCAGGTCACGGTGGCAGGCGGGAACACCCACCCAGGGGCGGCGCGAGGTCACGATGGCGGTCAAGGCAGTCCAGGCTCCGGCAGTCGGGAGGAAAGGCGCAGGCTCGCGCCGTGGCGCGGGCTTGTCCAGGGGTGGCGCCCCTTCGTTGCGCCCGCCCCGCCCCCATATCCGCCGCAGGAGAACCCAGCCGATGAGCGATGACACCCCCGAAGCCCTGAGCGACCTCGCCAGCCGCCTCTTCGACGCCGCCCGCGCCGGGAATGTGGCGCTGCTGGAGGAGGCCCTGGCCCACGGCCTGCCCGCCGACCTGCGCAACGACAAGGGGGACAGCCTGCTGATGCTCGCCGCCTATCATGGGCAGGATGCGGCGGTGCGCCTGCTGCTGCGCCACGGTGCCAACCCGGACCTGCCCAATGACCGCGGGCAGCTCCCCCTTGCCGGGGCGGTGTTCAAGGACGCCACGGCGGTGGTGGAGGCCCTGCTGGCCCATGGCGCGCGGGTGGACGCCGCCGGCCCCGATGGCCGCACGCCCCTGATGCTGGCCGCCCTGTTCAACCGGGATATCGTGCTGCGGAAGCTGCTCGACGCCGGGGCGGACCGCAACGCCACCGATGCCTCCGGCGCCACCGCCGCGCAGATGGCGCGCGCCATGGGGGCGCGGAATACGCTGGCGCTGCTGGAAGAATAAGGGTTTTAAAGTTATCGTTCTTTTTTAGAAAAAAAGAACCAAAAAACTTTTCTCAGTTGGCGTCCCGCTTCGGGTCTGAGGCGGGACGCTAAACTGAAAAAAGTCTTTTTGCTTCTTTTTCTTCAGAAAAAGAAGATATTTAAAACCTACTTCCCGGCCCAGCGCAGCGCCGCCAGCGCCAGCGCGTCGATGGTATCCACCAGCGGCAGGCCGATCTCCGCCGCCGGCCCGGCCTGGATGCCCAGCGGGATTTCCGTGCAGCCCAGCACCACCGCCGCCGCGCCGCGCGCCTTCAGCGCCCGGGCGGCCTCGGCCAGCGGGGCATAGGCCTCGGCCACGCGGTTGGCCTTCACCAGCGCGATGCCGGGGGAGACCAGGGTGGCCATCTCCGCCTCCGTCGGCACCAGGCAGTCATAGCCGCGCCCTTCGAGGCGCTGCTGGTAAAGCCGCATGGCCAGCGTCCCCGCCGTGGCCAGCAGGCCGATGCGCCCGCCCCGGATGCCCTGCCGCGCCAGATCCTCCGCCGCCGCGTCCACGATGTGCAGGATGGGCAGGGCGGTGGCGGCCTGCATGGCCTCGTACCAGCCATGCGCCGTGTTGCAGGGAATGGCGATGGCGCCGCAGCCCGCCGCCTCCAGCCCGCGCAGCCCGCGCAGCAGCCAGGGCAGCGGGTCCTCCCCCTGGCCCAGCCGGGCGGCGGTGCGGTCCGGGATGCGCGGGTCGGACCACAGCAGCGCGGGCAGGTGGTCCTGGTCGCGCATGGCGGGGGTCAGCAGCGTCAGCCGCAGCATGAATTGCGCGCTCGCCAGCGGCCCCATGCCGCCCAGCACGCCGAGGAAAGGGGCCGCGCCGCTCACAGGCCCAGCCCATCCGCCACCAGCTTGCCGCCGGTCAGCGCCAGAAGAGAGTAGATCAACCGATAAAACACCTTGTCGCTGATGCGCCCCTGCAGCCAGACGCCGAGCCGCACGCCCACCGGCGCCAGCGGCAGCAGCACCAGGCTGGTGAGCAGGTTGCCCAGGCTGAGTTGCCCGAGCGCCGCATAGGGCACCAGCTTGGCGTAGTTGACCACCCCGAAGAACACAACCGTGGTCGCCGCCAGCTGCGCCCGCTCCAGCCGCAGCGGGTAGAGATAGACCGCCAGCGGCGGCCCCCCGGCATGGGCGATGGTGCTGGTGAAGCCCGAGACGATGGACCAGAAGCCGCCGCGCACCGCGCTGGGCGCCGCCGGGGCGGGGGGCGTGCCACGCCGCGCCAGCCACAGCGCCCGCGCCAGGAAGGCAAGCGCGATCACCCCCACCATCAGCTTTGTCAGCCGGTCGCCCATGGCGCCGAAGGCCAGGCTGCCCAGCACGATCCCCACCAGCCCGCCGGGGAGGATGACGCGCATCTCCCGCGCGCTCCACCGCCCCCACCAGGCGCGCAGCCCGGCGAGGTCCATGGCGCAGAGCACCGGCAGCGAGATGGCCGCGGCCTGCGGCGCCGGCAGCAGCAGCGCCATCGCCGGCACCGAGAGATTGCCACCCCCCGAGGCGAAGCCGCCCTTGCTGATGCCGGTGATGAGCAGCGCCGGCACCGCCAGCGCATAGAACCAGGGATCGGTGATCAACAGGGAGTCGAGGGAGGGCACGGGCTGACGGACCAGAAGGGAAGTGATACGGCATCGTGCAACCAGAACCCCCGCCCGCCAAGGTGCCCCGCATGGAAACGCTCTCCGACCCCCTCTGGCTCGCCGCGCTGGCCGCCGTCATGGCCCTGACGGGGCTGCTCTCCGGCACGCTGGCGGGGCTGCTTGGGGTGGGCGGCGGCATCGTCATCGTGCCGGTGCTGTTCAACGTCTTCCCGCTGCTCGGCATCGAGGAGGTGGTGCGCATGAAGCTGGCCGTGGGCACCAGCCTCGCCACCATCATCCCCACCTCCATCGTCTCCGCCCGCAAGCATCACGCGAAGGGCGCCATCGACACCGCCCTGCTGCGCGCCATCTGGCCCTCGATGATCCTGGGCGTGGCGCTCGGCACCGTGCTCGCCATCTGGCTGAAGGGCGATGCCCTCTCTGCCGTCTTCGCCACCATCGCCCTGCTGGTGGCGCTGAACATGGGCTTCACCGGCGTGGACTTCAAACTGCGCGACACCACGCCGCGCGGGCCGGGCCTCTGGGGCATCGGCGGCTTCATCGGCACCGTCTCGGCCATGATGGGCATCGGCGGCGGCACGGTCGGCGTGCCCATCCTCTCCATGTTCGGCACGCCCATCCGCGCGGCGGTGGCCACGGCCTCCGTCTTCGGCCTCATCATCTCCATCCCCGCCACCATCGGCTTCGTCTCCGGCGGCTGGGGGGCGGCGCACCTGCCGCCGCTCTCGCTCGGCTATGTCAACCTCGTGGGCTTCGCGCTGATCGTGCCCAGCTCCATCATCGCCACGCCCTGGGGCGTCCACCTCGCCCACACCATCCCACCGCTGATGCTCAAGCGCGCCTTCGCCCTCTTCCTGGCGCTGACGGCGGCGCGGATGTTCCACGGGCTGCTCACCTGACGCAGGCCCGCGCGGCGTGAGAATGAGGCGCAGCGCCACGCTCCAGGCGTGGAGGGTGGTGTTAGCCTCCGGGCCGGCGGGGCAACCCGCCAGCCACCGCGCAGAGAGATGACATGCTGAAGACGCTCGCCGCCACGGCCCTGATCACCCTGTCCCTCGTCCCCACCGCCTTCGCCGCCTGCTCCCCCGATGACGCCATGCTGAAGGCCTCCGCCATCGCCGAGGCCCTCGCTTCCAAGACCCAGGGCAAGGCCCAGGGCGTCGCCGCCATCATGACCGAGATGAACGCCGCCGTCGGCGACGGCAACGTCACCGAAGCCACCTGCACCAAGCTCGACGCCCTGCTCGACCGGGCGAAGAAGCTGTAAGTCAGAACAGAAAAGTTCTTTTTTGGAAAAAAGAACCAAAAAACTTTTTTCCACCGGCGCCCCGCCTTCCTGGCAAGGCGGGGCGCGCACGGAAAACAATCAGGCGGGGGGCGCTTTCGCCTTTTCGCCCCAGCTTTCCCAGAAGCGGCGGAAGCCTTCCTTCAGCTCGTCGCCCTCGGGCATGTGGCCCTTCGCGGCGTGGAAGCGGCAGAGATATTCCGTGAAGCCATAGCCCAGGCCATAGGTCGTGCTCGCCGCGATCGTCGCGGTGATGGCGCCACCCAGCAGGCTGCCCACGCCCGGAATCAGCTTCAGCACCTGCCCGGCCACCATCCGCCCCCCCGCCGAGGTCGCCAACGCGCCGGCCAGGCTCGCCGCCAGGGCCAGCATGTTGTCGCGGTCCATCGCCACGCCCATCGCCACGGCGATCGCCGCCACCATGCCGACATTCACGGCGAAAATACCCGCCGCATCGGCCACCGGCACCGGCACGGCGGCGGCGGCGGCGGCCGAGGCCGCGGCGCCCGCCGCCAGCTTCAGCGCCCGCCGCCGCTTGCGCTCCAGATCCACCTGCTGCGCGGCGATGAAGGCGGCCTGCCGCGCCTCCGGCAGCACCTGCTCCGTCGCGGCGATCAGCTCCGGCAGGCCGAAGGGCGCGCGCTCCTCCCAGGCCTCGGCCAGGACGCGCACGATGTGGCGGGCCTCCGGGATCTCCGCCCGCACCGTCTCCTGGAAGGCGCGCGGGCCGATCGCCTTGGTCAGGATCACCACCGCCGGAATGCCGTGCCGGGCGCAGAGCTTCGCCACCTGCCGCTCGCCCTCCTCCACCCGCGTCCCCGGTTCGCTGATGCAGAGCCACAGGAGGTGGATGCGCTGGTCGAACTGCCTGCTGGCATTGCCGCGCTCGATCTCGGCCTCCAGCGCGGCGAGGGTGGGCTGGAAGGCCTCCATCTCCAGCCCCTTGGTGTCGCAGAGGCGGACGGGCAGGTGCGGCGGCTCGAACCAGGCGATGCCCTGGGTGACGGGGCGGCCCATCCCCGTCTGCGCCACCGCCGCGCCGAACACGGCATTGACCAGCGTGCTCTTGCCCACCCCCGTCTTGCCGGCCAGCAGGATGTTCACCTTGCCCATGCGCTGCCGCTCCTGCTCTGCCTGTTTCTGGAAATCCACGAGCAGCGGCGCCTGCCCGATCACCTGCCCGATGGCTGAGAACCAGTCCTGCACCCGTGGCCCCTCCCGCCCTGTCTCCTGCCGGTAGATGGGGGCGGAGAGCGGCAGGCGCATCCGCCGCGCGCGCGCCAGCAGCGGTGCCCGCAGCCGCGCCACCGCCAGCGCCAGCCCGCCGAGCGGCGTGGTCTCGCCCTGGCCCAGGCGGTCCAGCACCAGGGCTTCCAGCTCGGCCAGGGTGGCCTCGGCGGGCGGGGCGTGGCCGGCCTCGCGCAGGGCGGCGGCGGCAAGGTCCGGCTGCGCCGCGCCGAAGCCGCCCCCCGCCGCGTGGTGGCGGATGGCGCGTTCCACCGCGGCGGCCAGCACGGGCGGGGTGGCGCCGGGTGGGGGCGGCGGCGGGTCCTGCTCCGGCAGGCGGCGCAGGGCGGCCTCCACCGGGCGCAGCGCGCGCGCCGGCACGGCCAGGAACAGCCCGGCGAGGTCGAGCAGGAGGTCGGCGTGGTCGTCGTCCATGCGGGGCCCGGCTTGTGTTTTGCCCTGAGGCTAACAAACTCCGCCGGCAGGTCGAGGGAGGCGGGCATGGTGGAAGGACCGCTATCGGGGGCGGCGGGCGCGGCCGGGCGGCAATTGGGCGAATGGGCCGCCGCGCGCTGGGGCGCGCCGATCCGTGAGGCTTTCGAGAGCGGCAAGGGCCTCTCCGGCCCGCTCGCCCGCGCCCTGCTGGACGGGGCGGTGGTGGAGCAGGTGGTGGGCGCGGTCTGGCCCTCCTTCGCCGTGCTGGCGGCGCTGCTCGGGCTGCACGCGCTGGCGGTGTGGCTGGGCGCGCCGGAGCTGGAGCGGGTGGCGACGGGGCTGGTGGTGCTCGGCGCGCTGGGCTGGACGGTCTATGGCGTGGTGGCGGGGGCGCGGGTGGCGGCGCCGCATCTGCGGCTCTGGGCGGTGACGCGGCTTTCCCCGGTGGCGCAGGCGCGGCTGGTGCTGTTCCGCCTGATCCGCGCCGAGCATGAGCGGGCCCGCGCCCTGCTGCCGGGCGATGGCATGGCCGGCACCCTGCTGCGCGCCGCGCTGGACGAGATGGAGCGCCGCCTCGACCTCTCGCCCGGGCGCGCCGCCTTCGCCCTGGCGGATCATCTGGCGCCCGTGCTGCTGCGCCACCTGCTGGGCCGCCTGGGCCTGCTGGTGGCCCCGGTGGCGGGGGCGCTGCTCTACTACCGCTTCGCCATTTATCCCGGCCTGCTCTCGGCCACGGGCATGGGGCCGTGGTCCATCGCCCTCTACCCCGGCGCCGCCGCGCTGGATGCGGCGTTGGGCACGGAATGGCGGGCGATGCTGCTGATGCGCTGAAAGAGAACGTTCTTTTTTGAAAAAAAGAACCAAAAAACTTTTATCAGTTTGGCGTCCCACCGTGCCGGGAGACGGCGGCAGCCTGGAAAAGTCTTTTTGTTTCTTTTTCTTCAGAAAAAGAAAAAAATTATCTCTTTCGCTCCATCCAGTCCTTCAGCCGGTACCAGTTGCCGACCATGGGGAGAAACCAGGGGGAGCCGCTGTAGCCTGGCAGGGTGGGGAAGGGCAGGCTGTCGAGGGCGAAGGGGGTTTCCTGGTTGCCGGCGAGCTTCAGCGCGGCGTTGTGGCCGAGCCATGTGGCCATGGCCACGCCCGAGCCCTGGCAGCCGGCGGCGTAGTGGATGCCTTCCTCCACCCCGATATGCGGCAGGAAGTCGAAGGTGAAGGCGACATTGCCCGTCCAGGCATGGGTCAGCCGCGCCTCGGCGAGGTCGGGGAAGACGCGGCTCATCATGCGGTGGAGGATGGGCGCGGCGGCGGGGGGGATGATGGGCGCGAAGCTGGCGCGCCCGCCCCAGAGCACGCGCCTGCCATCCGGCGAGGGGCGGAAATAGCTCAGCACCCGGCGGCTGTCGCTGATGACGTGGCGGCCGGGGAAGAGTTCGTCCATCACCTCCGGCTCGAGTTCCTCGGTGGCGACCATGTAGGAGGCGACGGGGATCACCCGCCGGGCGAGCCAGGGCATGGGGCTCCTGCCATCGGTGCCGCGGGTATAGCCGTTGGTGGTGACGAGCACGGCATCGCTCAGCACCGGGCCGTGCGTGGTCTCGACGCGGAAATGCAGCCCTTCCTGCGTGATGGCCAGGACGCGGGTCTGGTCCATCAGGCGGGCGCCGGCGCGCTCGGCGGCCTCGGCCATGCCGCGGGCGAGCTTGGCGGGGTGGAGGCTGCCCGCCGCTTCGGTGAAGAGGCCGCCATGGTAATAGTCGCTGCCCAGCACCTCGCGCTGGCGGTCGGGCGGCAGCATGTGGGTCGGCTGGCCTGTCAGCTCGGCGATGAGGGGGGCCTGGCGGGCCATGGCGTCGTAATGCGCCGGGGTCCAGGCGGGGGTGAAGCGGCCGCAGCGGACATAGTCGCAGCGGATGGCCTCGCGCAGGATGAGATCCTCAAGGAAGGGGAAGCTGTCGGCGGCGGCCTTGGCGATGGCCTGGGCCACCGGGGGCGGCAGCTTGCTGCCGAGCACCGATCCGGCCAGCTTCAGCCCGCCCGAGACCATGCCGCCATTGCGGGAGGAGGCGCCCCAGCCGATCCGCTCCGCCTCCAGCAGCAGCACGTCCTGGCCCAGCCGCGCCAGGGTCAGCGCCGCCGAGAGCCCGGCATAGCCGCCGCCGACGATGATGACGGTGGCGCGGTCCGGCATCTCGGGGGCTTCGTCCCCGCTGTCGCGGGGGAGGGGCTCGGCCAGATCCCACCAATAGGGCTCGGTCTTGAAGCCGGGGGCGAAGAGGGTCTGCAGATTTGTCATGCGGATCTCGGCGTCTCGGCGTTGGGCGTCAGGGGCGGGGCATCGGGGCGTGTGGTCGCGGGGCAGGCATCAGGGTCGCGCCGGGGCATGGCGCATGGCAAGGCTTTGCACATGCCTTGCACAGGCTGGTTAATCGGTTGGCTTTCCTGCGCCTCGAAATGCTGCCGGTGGCCGTGGCGGGCCTCCCGCCCCCCCTGGACGGCGGCGCCCCCGCCGGGCAGGTTCCCGCCGCATTGCAGCAGAGGGACAGGCAGCAAGGTGGTGAAGATCCTGGTGAAGTCCGGTGGCCTGGCGGCTGTGCCCGAGTGGCGCGCCGCGCTGTCGGCGATCGACCCCCGCTTCTCGGCCCATTGGTGGCAGGATGAGAGCGTCCGCCCCGAAGAGGTGGATTACGTCGTGGTGTGGGAGCCGGAGCCGGGCTGGCTGGCGACCCTGCCGAATCTGCGGGTGGTGTTCTCCTCCGCCGCCGGGGTGGACCACATCACGCGCGACCCCTCCTGGCCGCGCCACCTGCCGCTGGTGCGCATGGGCGGCGATGCCGTCTCCCAGCGCATGGGCGAGTTCATTTCCTGGTCCTGCCTCTCCCTGCTGCGCGACGCGCGGCATTACGCGCTGTCGCAGGCGCAGCGGGTGTGGGCGCCGAAGGAGGTGCCCTTCACCGCGCGGGAGCGGCGCGTGGGCATCATGGGCCTTGGCAACCTGGGCAGCCAGGCGGCGAAGATGCTCCAGGGCCTGGGCTTCCAGGTGCAGGGCTGGGCGCGCTCGCGCAAGGAGCTGCCGGGCGTCGTCAGCTTCGCCGGGGCGGCGGAACTGCCGGCCTTCCTGGCCAGCACGGATATCCTGGTCTGCCTGCTGCCCTCCACGCCGGAGACCAACGGGCTGATCAACGCCGCCCTGCTGGCGCAACTGCCGGCCGGGGCCGCGCTGGTCAATGCCGGGCGCGGCGCGCATCTGGTGATCCCGGACCTGCTGGCGGCGCTCGACTCGGGCCATCTGGCCAGCGCGGTGCTCGATGTCTTCCCGGAGGAGCCGCTGGCGGCGGAAAGCCCGCTCTGGGCGCATCCGAAGATCATCGTCACGCCGCACGCCGCCTCGCTGCCCAGCCGGGCGGAGCGGGCGCGCTATGTCGCCGCCGCCATCGCCGATTTCGAGGCGGGCCGGCCGCTGCCCAATCTCTACGACCACGCCCGAGGCTATTGATGGCCCTGCCCCCGCCCCCCGTCCGCCCCGACCCCGCCCGCCCGCTGACCGAGCGGGAACTGCGCGAGGACCTCGCCTGCGCCTACCGGCTGCTGGCGCATTTCGGGATGACGGATCTCGTCTACACCCATCTCTCGGTGCGCGTGCCGGGGGAGGGGCATCGCTTCCTGGTCAATCCCTACGGGCTGATGTTCGAGGAGATCACCGCCTCCTCCCTGGTGGTGGTGGATGCCGAGGGCGCGCCGCTGCAGCAGACGAGCTGGCCGGTGAACCCGGCCGGCTTCGTCATTCACTCCGCCGTGCACCGCGCGGTGGAGCGGGCGCAGTGCGTGATGCACACCCACACCCTGGCCGGCATGACCATCGCCGCCCAGGCGGGCGGGCTGCTGCCGCTCAACCAGATGAGCATGGAACTGCACGACCGCGTGGCCATCCATGAGTACGAAGGCATCGCCGCCGACGACAACATGGAGGAGCGCGACCGCATCGTGCGCGACCTGGGTGACAGGCCCTGCCTGATCCTGCGCCACCACGGGCTGCTGACCATCGGCCGCACGGTGGGGGAAGCGTTTTACTGGATGTATTATCTGGAACAGGCCTGCCGCATCCAGGCGGCGGCCCAGGCGACCGGCGCCCCCCTGGCCATGCCGCCGCTGGAGGTGGTGCAGCGGGTGCGCGCCCAGGCGGCGGACTCGCCGGTGAAGGGCTGGCTGCCCTGGCAGGCGCTGAAGCGGAAGATGGACCGGGAACAGCCGGGATACCGCGACTGAGAAAGAGGAGCGGGGGCGCCGCCCCCCCACCCCCGCCGGGGAGGCAGGGCCTCCCCGGACCCCGCCTTCAGTCTGGCGTCCCGCTTGGACGGGAGACGGCGGCAGCCTGAAAAAAATTATTTTTTCTCGACGTTCCAGAACACCGGCACCGTGGCCGGCAGCAATCCGCTGAGCGTGGCGCGCCAGGCGGCATTGGTGCGGAACTGCCCGGCATTGATATAGGGCAGCACCTCCGTCGCGCGGGCCTGCACCGCGTCCAGCAGCGCGGCGCGCTTCGCCGGGTCGGCCTCCTCCCACCAGGCGCGGCGCAGCTCTTCCAGCTTCGCGTCGCAGGGCCAGCCGGGCAGGCCACCCTCGCAGGGGCTGGCCAGGAAGAGGTTGGAGAGCGGGCTGCCCGCATCCAGCGCATTGGCGATGGTGACGAAGAGGTTCCACCCGCCCTGTTCCGGCGCCTCCCGCTTGTTGCGGCGGACGGTGACGCTCGCCCAGTCCAGCGTCACCACATCCACGTTGAAGCCGGCGCGCTTCATCTGCTCCGCCAGCACCAGGGTGGCGCCATTGTTCAGCGGCAGGTCGGCGCCGTTGAGGAAGACCACCGGCCGCCCGTCATAGCCGGCCTCGCGCAGCATGGCGCGGAGGCGGGTGGTGTCCGGGTTCCGCAGGCCGGTGGCGCCGGCGGCGCTCTCCAGCGGCGTGCCGCACATGAAATAGGCCGGGCAGAAGGCGATCTGGTCCTCCGCCGGGATGCCCATGCCCTGGAGCACTTCCTTCTGGTCGATCGCCTGTAGCAGCGCCTGGCGCAGGCGCGGGTCGTTGAAGGGCGGCTGGCTGTGGTTCAGCCGCAGCCAGGCCATGCTGCCCACCGGGTTGATCAGCCCCACCGTCACGCCGCGCGCCCGGCGCAGCATGGGCAGCAGGTCCGGCGCCGGGTGCTCGACAAAGTCGATCTCGCCATTGGCCAGGGCGCTGGCGGCGGTGGCGGCATCGGGCATGGCCAGCCACTCGACGCGCTCCACCTTCACCACCTTGCCGCCGGCCAGGCCATCCGCCGGCTCGGGCCGCGGGCGATAGGCGGGGTTGCGGCGATAGACCGCGCGGTCCCCCACCCGCCAGTTCTCGCGCTCCATGATGAAGGGGCCGGAGCCGGTGGGGTCGGTGATGGCGGTGGTGGCCGGGGTGGCGGCGATGCGCTCGGGCATCACGAACAGCGCGCTGGCGGTGGGGCGGGCCAGCGCCTCCGTCACCAGCCCGAAGGGGCGGGAGAGGGTGAGGGTGAAGCTGCGCGCATCCTCCACCTCCAGCGCGGCGGTGGCGGCGGCCAGGGCCTTGCCCACCACGTCGCGCTGCGCCCAGCGGCGGATGGAGGCCACGGCATCGGCCGCGCGCACGGGCGTGCCGTCATGGAAGGCCAGCCCCTCGCGCAGGGTGAAGCGCCAGCGCAGCCCGTCCTCGGAGCGGGTGACGCTCTCCACCATCTGCGGCCGCGCCACGCCCTGGCTGTCGAGGGCGAAGAGCTGGTCATAGACCATGAAGCCGTGGTTGCGGACGAAGGCGGCGGTGGAGAGCACCGGGTCGATGCTGGTCAGCTCGCTGCTGAGCACGACGCGCAGCGTCCCGGCAGGAGCAGGAGCGGGGGCCTGGGCGCGCGCCGCCGGGGCGAGGGGCGCGGCGGCGAGGGCGGCGCCGGCGCAGGCCGCCAGCAGGGCGCGGCGCAGCGTGGCGGGGAAGCGCTCGGACACGCTCTGGAGCACGCTCTGAAACACGGGGCTTCATCCTTCCTGTCGGTGGGCGGAGGATGGCAAGAAGCGCGCCAGCGCGGCAAAATCCCCGGCGGAATCCCGGGCGGGGTTGTTGCGCTGACGTTTTTCCCAGGCTATGGCTTGGAAGTATCGCAGGGCGCGCGGTGGCCGCGCGCTGCGATGCCACCCCTGCCCGCAGGAAGGGCGGGGAAGGCAGGGTTTTGCCTGGGGCACGGGCAAGGCGGTTTTTGCTGCGCCGCAAAGCTGCATGCGCATGGTTGACGCGCTTTCCCCCGGCTGATGACATTCCCTCAACCTGAGGGAGTTCGGTCATGAACATCGCCACCCCGCCCGCGCGCATCGCCTGCTCCGAGGAGGAATGGCGCGTCCGCTGCGACCTCGCGGCGCTCTACCGGCTGGTCGCGCATTTCCGCATGACGGATTTCATCTACACCCACATCAGCGCGCGCGTGCCGGGGCCGGAGCACCACTTCCTCATCAACAAGTATGGCGTGCTGTTCGAGGAGATGCGCGCCTCCGACCTCGTGAAGATCGACCTGCACGGCAATGTCGTGGAGGAGGCGCCGGAGTCGAAGCCGGTGAACGCGGCGGGCTTCACCATCCATTCCGCCCTGCACATGGCGCGGGAGGATGCGGTGTGCGTGGTGCACACCCACACCGCCGCCGGCATCGCGGTCTCCGCCCAGAAGCACGGGCTGCTGCCGATCAGCCAGCACGCGCTGAAGTTCTACGGCCACCTCGCCTATCACGGCTATGAGGGCATCGCCCTCGACCTCGACGAGCGCGAGCGGCTGGTGGCCGATCTCGGCCAGCACCGCGCGATGATCCTGCGCAACCACGGCCTGCTGGTCACGGGGCGCAGCATCCCCGAGGCCTTCAACATGATCTACTACCTGGAGCGCGCCTGCCAGGCGCAGGTCGCCGCCCTCTCGGGCGGGGCGGAGCTGGTGCTGCCGCCGGAGGAGGTGCGGCTGAAGACCGCCGCGCAGTTCAACGGCGACCCGAAGAAATCTCTGGAGCACAGCGAATGGGCCTGGGCCTCCGCCCTGCGCCTGATCGAGGGCAGCAAGTCGGACTGGCGCCAGTGAGTGCACAGACGGTGAGCGCAGGGATGGGGGGCGCCGACCTCCTCCTCACCGGGCGGATCTTCCGCGGCCTGGAGGGCGGCTTCGCCGAGGCGCTGGCGGTGAAGGATGGCCGTGTCCTGGCCGTCGGCACGGCGGCGGAGGTGGCGCCGCTGGCCGGCGCCGCCACGCGCCGCGTCGATCTCGACGGGCGTGTCGCCATCCCGGCCTTCAACGAAGCGCATATGCACCTGCTGCCCTATGGCCTCGGCCTCGCGCAGGTGAATCTGCGGGCGGAGGAGGTGCGCACGCTGGACGAGGTGCTGTCGCGCCTCGCCGCCGCCGCGCGCGGCACGCCGAAGGGCGGCTGGATCCTCGGCCGCGGCTATGACCATGGCGAGCTGGATATCGGCCGCCACCCGCTGGCGGAGGAGCTGGACCGCGCGGTGCCGGACCATCCGGTGCTGATCACCCGCACCTGCGGGCATGTGGCGGTGGCCAATACGGCGGCGATGAAGCTCGCCGGCGTCAGCCACAACACGCCCGACCCGGAGGGCGGCGCCATCGAGCGCCGGGGCGGCCGGCTGACCGGCCTGTTCCAGGAACGCGCCATGCGGCTGATCCGCGACATCATCCCCGCGCCCTCCGAGGCGCGGATGGTGGACGCCATCGAGGCGGCCGGGCGCAACCTGGCCGCGCTCGGCTTCGCCTCGGCCAGCGACATGAATGTGGGCATGACGGCGGGCCTCGCCGAGATCGCCGCCTATCGCCGCGCGGAGGCCGAGGGCCGCCTGCTGCAGCGCATGTGGCAGGTGCTGGCGGGCAACCCGGAGGGCATCGCCGCCGCCGCCTGGGAGGCGGGGCTGCGCCCGAATGTCTGCGCGGGGCCGACGGCGGAGGCGCTGCTGGCCTGGGGCGCGGTGAAGGTCTTCGGCGATGGCTCGGCCGGCGGGCTGACCGCCGCCTTCTTCGACCCCTATCTGGAGAGCGCCGGCGGCGGCACGGGGATTTTCTGCTTCCCCGACGCGACCATGCACGCCCTGCTCCGCACCTATCACGAACAGGGCTGGCAGCTCGACATCCACGCCATCGGCGATGCGGCGATCGAGCAGGTGCTGGCGGGGATGGAGGCGGCGGACAGCGCGGCGCATCCCATCGCCGGGCGGCGCCACCGCATCGAGCATTGCGGCTTCCTCCATGCCGGCCAGCGGCGGCGCATGCTGCGCCACGGCATCCTGCCCGTGCCGCAGCCGGTCTTCATGTATGAGTTCGGCGATCTCTACGTGAAGAATCTCGGCCTGGAGCGCGCCGAGGTGGCCTATCCGATGAAGACCTGGCTGGAGGAGGGGCACCACCCCGCCGCCTCCTCGGACAGCCCGGTCTGCACGGTGGACCCCTTCATCAACCTCTACAGCATGGTCACGCGGCGGACCAACCGCGGCACGGTGCTGGGCGCGGCCGAGGCGCTGACGCCCGAGCAGGCGGTGCACTGCTACACCTGGTGCGGCGCGCACAGCCAGTTCGCCGAGGCCGAGCGCGGCACGCTGGAGCCGGGCATGCAGGCCGATATCGCCATCCTCTCGCGCGATATTTTCGCCTGTGCGCCGGAGGAGATTCTCGCGACGCAGGCGGATCTCACCTTCCGCGGCGGCCGCGCGATCTTCGACCGCCACGGCGAGGCCGCCTCCCTGGCCTCCCCCCTGGCTGGCGCGGCGGACTGAGCCCATGCTGCGCCACGTCCTGCAGCGCCTGCTGACGACGATCCCGGTGATGCTCGGGGTGCTGCTGATCGGCTTCCTGCTGATGCAGGTGGTGCCGAACGACCCCGCCATCGTCCGCGCCGGCCCCACCGCCACGGCGGAGCTGGTGCAGGAAATCCGCCGTGAACTGGGGCTGGACCAGCCGCTCTACGTGCAGTTCGGCATCTATCTCTGGCGGCTGCTGCAGGGCGATCTGGGCGTCTCCATCATCAACAATGTCGCGGTGACGCAGGAGCTCGCCGGCACCATCGGCCCGACGCTGGAGCTGATGTTCGCCTCGCTCTTCTGGTCCATCCCCATCGGCATCGCCATGGGCACCATCGCCGCCTACTGGCGCGGCTCGCTGCTGGACCGCGCGGTGACGGCGTTTTCCGTCGCCGGCGGCTCGGTGCCGGTGTTCTTCCTCGGCCTGATGCTGATCTGGTATGTCGGCTTCCAGTGGCAGCTGCTGCCCTTCACCGGGCGCGGCGGGCCGCTCTGGACGCTGGAGGGCTGGCAGTCCATCGCCCTGCCGGCGCTGACGCTGGGCGGCACCTTCATCGCCCCCGTCGCGCGCATGACGCGCACCGCCGTGCTGGAGGTGCTGGGCGCCGAGCATGTCCGCACCGCCCGCGCCAAGGGCCTCTCCGAGCACGCCGTGGTGCTGCACCACGCGCTGCGCAACGCGCTGATCCCCGTCGTCACGCTGATCGGGCTGCAGATCGGCTTCCTGCTCGGCGGCGCCGTGGTCACCGAGACGGTGTTCTCCTGGCCGGGCGTCGGGCGGCTGGCGGTGGGGGCCATCCTCTCCTCCGACTTCCCGATGGCGCAGGGGACGATCATCGTGCTCTCGCTCGGCTTCATCATCGTCAATCTGGTGGTCGATGTGCTCTATGCCGCGCTCGATCCGCGCATGCGGGGGGGCTGAGCCTTGTCCGGGAGCAACGCCATGGCCGCGCCGACCGCCGCCCCCGCCGCCGCCGCCCCGCCGCGCCGGCCGGGCCTGATGAAGCGCCTGCTGCGCGAGCCGGTGGCGGCCCTCGCCTTCCTGGTGGTGGCGCTGCTGGTGGGCGCCGCCCTCCTCGCGCCCTGGCTGGCGCCGACCGACCCCTTCGACAACAACCTGGGCGCCGCCATGGCGGTGCCGGGCACGCCGGGCCTGCCGCTCGGCGCCGACAGCCAGGGGCGGGACATGATCACCCGCCTGCTCTTCGGCCTGCGCATCACGCTGATGATGGGCCTCGCCGCGGTGCTGCTGGGCGGCCTCGGCGGGGCGGTGGTGGGCTTCGCCGCCGCTTTCTACAGCCGCGTGGACGGGCTGCTGATGCGGCTGATGGATGTGCTGCTCTCCTTCCCGGCCATCCTCTTCGGCCTCGCCATCGCCGCCATCCTGGGGCCGGGGATCCCGGCCGTGGTGCTCGCCCTCTCGGTGGCCACCGTGCCGCTGATGGCGCGCATCGTGCGTGGCGCCGCGCTGGTGGTGATGCGCCAGGACTATATCGAGGCCGCCCGCGCCACCGGCATGAGCGATGCCCGGCTGATCCTGCGCCACCTGGCGCCCAACTGCCTCTCGCCGGTCTTCGTCTTCGCCACGCTGCGCTTCGGGCAGGTCATCCTGCTCGGCTCGGCGCTGTCCTTCCTCGGCCTCGGCGCGCAGCCGCCGGTGGCGGAACTGGGGGCGATGGCCTCGGAGGGGCGCAACTTCCTGTTCTTCGCGCCGCATATCGCGGTCATCCCCTGCGGGCTGATCTTCGTGGTGGTGCTGGCCTTCAACCTGCTGGGGGACGCGCTGCGCGACGCGCTCGACCCGCGGCTTCGTGTCTGACGCAAGACGGCCCGCCAAGGGCCCATGGGAGACGAGTGCATGAGGAAGACCTTGGGGGCCGCGCTGCTCTCGCTCGCCGCCGCGGTGCCGGCGGCGGATGCCCTGGCCCAGGCCGCGCCGCGCGACACGCTGGTGATCCTGCGCGAGATCGACGCCGACCGCTACGACCCCGCGCGCTCCACCGCGCGCGGCGCGGGCGAGGTCATCTACATGATGGCCGACACCCTGGTCTCGCTCGACTTCGACCAGAAGACGGTGCGCCCGGCCCTGGCGGAAAGCTGGACCGTCAGCCCCGACGGCAAGCTCTACACCTTCAGGCTGCGCCAGGACGTCACCTTCTGCGACGGCAAGAAGCTGACGGCGGCCGATGTGGCCTATTCGATCAACCGCTGGATCGCGCCCGAGACGCGCAGCCCGGTGAAGTGGCGCGCGGGGCCGGTGAAGGAAGTCCGCGCGGTGGACGACTACACCGTGGAATACGAGCTGACCGAGCCCTATGGCGAGCTGCTCTACCAGCTCACCCTGTTCTTCGCCTCGATCGTCGACAAGGACACGGTGGAGAAGCTCGGCGCCAATTTCGGCGTGCAGGGCTTCAACGGCACCGGCCCCTATTGCTGGCAGTCCTGGACGCCGCGCCAGGAGCTCGTGCTCACGAAGCACCCGAACTACAGCTGGGGCCCGCCGATCTACCAGAACCGCAGCCCGCAGATCGGCAAGGTCATCTGGCGCATCATCCCGGAGGCGAATACCCGCCTCGCCGCGCTGCAGACCGGCCAGGGCGACATCACCCAGTATGTGCCGCCCTTCGCCGTCGCCCAGCTCCAGCGCGTGCCGGGGATCAAGCTCGCCACCCAGCCCAACTACTTCTGGGACTGGTTCATGGGCTTCAAGGTGGACAAGCCGGTGATGAACGACCCGGCGATGCGCCGCGCCATCAACATGGCGATGAACCGCGAGGCCATGGTCAAGGCCGTGTTCTTCGGCGCCGCCGAGCCGGCCTCCGCCTACCTCAACCCCAACACCATGGGCTATGACGCGGAGGCGGCGAAGCTCGTCCCCGCCTTCGACCCCGAGGGGGCGAAGAAGCTGCTCGACGAGGCCGGCTGGAAGCCCGGCGCCGACGGCATCCGCGAGAAGGACGGCCAGCGCGCCAGCTTCAACGTCTATGGCATCCAGGGCGCCGAGTGGCGCCGCCTGACCGAGGCGATGCAGGCCGACCTGCGCCGCGTCGGCATCGAGCTGCGCATCCAGCTCTGGGACGCGACCGTGGCCTGGGGCAAGCTGGCGACGCAGGAATTCGACAGCTTCGTGATGTCCTATCCCTATATCTCGGCCACCGACGGCTTCTCGCTCTACTTCGACGGCGCCAACCGGCCGACGCCCAACCGCATGAACTGGAATGACGAGGCGACCAACCGCCTGCTCTCCACCGCCAAGACGGCGCTGGACGCGGAGGCGCGCGCCAAGGCCATCGCCGAGGTGCAGCGCATCGTCAGCACCAACAATGTCTGGTTCCCCGTCGCGCGCGAGAATCTCTATGTCGCCGCCGCGCAGCGGGTGGAGGGCGCGCGCGCCCATGGAATCTACGGCGTCGGGCTCTACAAGGGCCTCGACCTGCGCCTGACGCGCTGAACCGCTGGAAGGAAGGGCAGGGGACATGACCACCACCGTCATCCGCGACGCCGATCTGGTGATCGCCTGGGACGCCACGGCGCGGCAGCATCTCTATCTGACGGATGCCACGCTGGCCTTCCGCGACGGGCAGATCACCTTCGTCGGCCGTGGCTATGACGGGCCGGCGGAGGAGGTGATCGACGGCAAGGGCATGATGGTCATGCCCGGCCTCGTCAACATCCACTGCCACCCTTCCAGCGAGCCGCTGAACAAGGGGCTGATCGACGAGATCGGCTCCCCCGGCCTCTACAATTCCTCCCTCTACGAATACATGCCGATCTTCCGCGCGGATGCGGAGGCCGTGCCCTCCTGCGTCCGCGTGGCGCTGTCGGAACTGCTGCTCTCCGGCGTCACCACGGTGGCCGATCTCTCCATGGCGCACCCCGCCTGGCTGGACCTTCTGGCCGAGAGCGGCATGCGCGTCTGCATCGCGCCCATGTTCCGCTCCGCCCGCTGGTTCACCAAGAACGGCCATGTCGTCGAATATGAATGGGACGAGGCCGCCGGCGAGAAGTCGATGGACGAGGCGCTGCGCCTGATCGAGCGCGCGCAGCAGCACCCCTCCGGCCGCCTCTTCGGCATGGTGGTGCCGGCGCAGATCGACACCTGCTCCGAGACCCTTCTGCGGGAAAGCTTCCAGGAGGCGGCGAAAAGAAACCTCTCCTGGCAGATCCACGCGGCGCAGAGCGTGGTGGAGTTCCACGAGATCACCCGCCGCAGCGGCTTCACCCCGATCGGCTGGCTGGACAGCATGGGGCTGCTCTCGGAACGCTCGATCATCGGCCACGGCATCTTCCTGGACGACCACCCGAGCACCCGCTGGCACACCGAGAACGACCTGGACCGCCTCGCCGCCACCGGCACCACGGTGGCGCATTGCCCGACCGTCTTCGCCCGCCGCGGCATCGCCATGCGCTCCTTCGGCCGCTACCGCAAGCGCGGCGTGAACATGGGCGTGGGCACCGACACCTATCCGCACAACATGCTGGATGAACTGCGCCTCGTCTCCTACCTCGCCCGCACCCAGTCGGGCGATCCGCGCAGCCTGACCTCCACCGATCTCTTCGACGCCGCCACCATCGGCGGGGCGCAGGCGCTGGGGCGGGAGGATATCGGCCGCCTCGCCCCCGGCTGCCGCGCCGATTTCGTCATGGTGGACGTCACCCACCCGCAGATGCGCCCGGGCCGCGACCCGATGCGCAGCCTGATCTACGCCGCCGGCGACCGCGCCATCCGCTCCGTCCATGTCGAGGGGCAGATGCTGGTGAAGGAGGGCAAGGTGATGACCATGGATTATGAGGGCGCCGCCGCCCATCTGCACGAGGCGCAGAAGCGCATCATCGACCGCGCGCCGCAGCAGGACTGGGCGCACCGGCCGGTGGACAAGATCTCGCCCCCGACCTTCCGGTGGGCATGATGGCCCCGGATCTGCTTCGCCAGGATCTGCTTCGCCAGGATCTGCTGCCACCCGATCTCCTGCGCGTCGAAGGGCTGCGCACCAGCTTCCGCACCTCCGCCGGGCTGGTGCGCGCGGTGGATGGGGTGGACCTCTCCGTGCCGCGCGGCCGCACCCTCGGCATCGTGGGGGAGAGCGGCTGCGGCAAGTCCATGCTCTCCCTCTCCATCATGCGCCTGGTGCCGCCGCCGGGCCGCACCACCGAGGGGCGCATCCTGCTGGAGGGGCGCGACCTGCTGGCGCTCTCCACCGCCGAGATGCGGCAGGTGCGCGGCGGGCAGATCGCCATGATCTTCCAGGAGCCGATGACCAGCCTGAACCCGGTCCACACTGTCGGCCGGCAGATCACCGAGGCGATGCGCGTCCATTCGCCGAAGGCCAGCGCGGCGCAGCTGCGGGAGGAGGCGATCGCGGCGCTGAAGCGCGTGCGCATCCCCTCGCCCGAGCGGCGCTTCGATGAGTATCCGCACCAGCTCTCCGGCGGCATGCGCCAGCGCGTGATGATCGCCATGGCGCTCGCCTGCCGCCCGCGCCTGCTGATCGCCGATGAGCCGACCACGGCGCTCGATGTCACCGTCCAGGCCCAGATCCTCGACCTGCTGCGCGAATTGCAGGAGGAGACGGGCATGTCCATCATCCTCATCACCCATGATCTCGGCGTGGTGGCGGAAATGGCCGATGAGGTGGCGGTGATGTATGGCGGGCGCGTCGTCGAGCGCGCCTCCGCCCGCGCCCTCTTCGAGGACCCGCAGCACCCCTATACGCTCGGCCTGCTCGGCTCCGTGCCGCGGCTGGATGAGGAGCGGGAGCGGCTGCTGGCGATCGACGGCGCCGTGCCGCCGCCCTTCGCCTTCCCCGAGGGCTGCCGCTTCAATCCGCGCTGCCCCTTCGCCATCGGCCCCTGCCGCGGCGAGATGCCGCCGCTGCGCGAGATCGTGCCCGGCCATGCCGCCGCCTGCCTGCGCGCGCCCATCGAGAACTCCCTGGCCATGGAGGCCGCATGACCCGCCTGCTGGAGGTCGAGGGCCTCGCCAAGCACTACCCCGTCAAGCGCGGGCTGATCCTGCAGAAGCAGGTGGGGGCGGTGCGTGCCGTCGATGGCGTCTCCTTCCACCTCGACAGGGGGGAGACGCTGGCGCTGGTGGGCGAGTCCGGCTGTGGCAAATCCACCACCGCGCGGCTGGTGCTGCGGCTGATCGAGCCGAGCGCCGGGCGCGTGCGCTTCCAGGGCCAGGATGTGACGCAGGCGCGCGGCGCGGCGCTGCGCGCCCTGCGCCGGCAGATGCAGATCGTCTTCCAGGACCCCTATGCCAGCCTGAACCCGCGCCTGACGGTGGGCGACGCCATCGCCGAGCCGATGGCGGTGCACGGCCTCGGCGATGCCGCCAGCCGCCGCGCCAGGGTGCAGGAACTGCTCCGCCTCGTCGGCCTCCAGCCCTTCCATGCGGAGCGCTACCCGCATGAATTCTCGGGCGGCCAGCGCCAGCGCATCGGCATCGCCCGCGCCCTCTCGGTGGAGCCGGAGCTGGTGGTGTGCGATGAGCCGGTCTCGGCGCTGGATGTCTCGATCCAGGCGCAGGTGGTCAACCTGATGAAGGACCTCCAGGCGCGGCTCGGCCTGTCCTACCTGTTCATCGCGCATGACCTGGCGGTGGTGAAGCACATGGCGGACCGCATCGCCGTCATGTATCTGGGCGCGGTGATGGAGGTGGGGGGCAAGCACGCGCTCTTCGCCAAGCCGCTGCACCCCTATACCCGCGCCCTGCTGGCCGCCATTCCGCACCCGGACCCGGCGCGGCGCGGCCGCGTCACCCCGCTGGGCGGCGATGTGCCGAGCCCCATGGCCGTGCCCCCCGGCTGCCGCTTCCACACCCGCTGCCCCTTCGCGCAGGAACGCTGCAAGGCCGAGGTGCCGGCGCTGCGCCCGGTGGGGGCGGAGGGGCAGCAGGTGGCCTGCCACTTCGCCGAGGCCCTGCCCGATCCGGGGCTGGACTATACGGGCGGGCTGACCGAAGCCGCGGCGAAGCGCCTCGCGCTCTATGACGCGGCGCGGCGCAGGGCAGCCTGAAGCAAGAGGTTCTTTTTTGAAAAAAAGAACCAAAAAACTTTTTTTCAGTGCAGCGTCCCGCTGCGACGGGAGACGGCGGCAGCCTGAAAGAAAAAGAAGATTACTTGCCTTTCTGGATGATATCCCAGGCCGGATTGCTTCCGCCGGGCGGCTGGAAAATGGCGAAGCGCACGCCCGGCTGGGTATTGCCGATGGTGATGGTGTATCCGCCCGCCACCTGATCCAGCGTGGCGTCATCGAGCGGGGGGCTGGCCTGCCACAGCGCCCATTCCTCCGCCGTGAGGCTGAGGCCGGCGCCCTGGGCGATGGCCAGGGCGTCCTCCACCGTCAGGCCGGGCCGGCAGAGCGCCTCCGCCAGGGCCGGGTGCTCGGCCCGCAGGCGGGCCAGGGTGTCGGGGGTCTGGCTCATGGGGTGATCGTCGCGAAATCGTCGATATCGGTGATGGGGCCGGGGGCGATGGGCTGCTGCTGCGCCAGCTCGCCCAGCTGCCAGCCGCCGGCGATGCCATCGAGCTGCGCATCATCCAGCGCGGCATGCTCCGCCAGCAGGGCGGCCAGCGCGGCGGGGGAGGCGGTAAGCCCGGCCTCCCGCAGCAGGCGCCCCGCCTCCTCCAGGCCAAGGCCGGGGGTGGCCAGGCGGTCGCGCAGGCCAGGATGGCCGGACAGCGCGGCCTGCAGGCGCGACACGTCGTCGCTCATGGCATTCCTCCTCTGGCATTCCTCTTCGGGCAGCCACGGGGCTGCGGGCGCCGGAGAGGAAGCTAGGGCAGGCCGGGGGTCCCTGTCCCGGAGGGGTTGCCTCTACTTCTGTGCGCCCTGTCTCACCAGCATCTCAAGCACCGCGGCGGCGGCGGCCTCGCTGGGGATGCCGCCGGGCGGGCGCAGCCCGTCCATCACGCGGGCGAAGCCCTCGCGCTGCGCGGCGGCGGCGGCCGGTTCCTCCAGCAGGCGGGCGAGGCCGGCGGCCAGCCGCTCCGGCGTGCAATCCTCCTGGAGATATTCCGGGATCACCGGCGCATCGGCCAGGAGATTGACAAGGCTGACATATTTCACGTGGATCAGCCGCCGGGCGATGGCCGCCGTCAGCGGGTTCACCCGGTAGCCGACGATCATCGGCACCCCGGCCAGCGCCACCTCCAGCGAGGAAGTGCCGGATTTGATCAGCCCCACGCCATTCTCCCGCGCGGCGGCGAAGGCATCGTATTTCTCGGCCACACCGCGCAGCAGGAGGGGCTGCACCGGCCAGCCCGCCACCCCCTCCCGCACCGCCGCCTCCACCGGCCCGGCCAGCGGCATGACGGGCCGCAGGCCATGGGGGGCCAAACCGGGCATCCGGGCGGAGAGCGCCGCCAGCGCCGCGCCGAAGACGGGCAGCAGGCGGCGGATCTCGCCGCCGCGGCTGCCCGGCATCACCAGCAGCACCCGCTCCTCCGGCCGCAGCCCGTGGGCGGCGCGGAAGCGCGCGGCATCGCCCTTCTCGGCCCCGGATTCCAGGATGGAATGGCCGACGAAGCGCACCGGAATGCCCGCCTTCTCGAAGAAGGGCGCCTCAAAGGGCAGCAGGGCCAGGATGCCATCCACCTGCCGGGCGATCTTCTTCACGCGCCCGGGCCGCCAGGCCCAGACCTGCGGCGCGACATAGTGCAGCACCGGAATGCCCATGGCCCGCGCCCGCGCGGCGACGCGCAGGGTGAAGCCGGGGCTGTCGATCGTCACCACCAAAGCGGGGCGGCGGGCGGCGATGTCGGCCGTCACCTCGTCCAGCCGGCGCATCACCCGGCGCAGCTTGGGCACCACTTCCAGGAAGCCCATCAGCGCCAGTTCGCCCAGCGGGAAAAGGCTGGCGAAGCCCTGCTCCGCCATGCGCTCCCCGCCCAGCCCGGCGAAGGCCAGATCCGGCCGCTGCCGGCGCAGCGCGGCGATGAGGCGGGCGCCGAGCATGTCGCCCGAGGCCTCCCCGGCGACGAGATAGACCAGCGTCATGCGAAGGCCGCCGGGCGCGGGGTGGGGAAGGGGGCGGGCCAGTCCCGGTGGTTGAACACCGCGCCCTCCCGCCGCACGGCCGCGATGCGCGCCGGGTCGAGATCGGCATAGACCCATTGCGCGGCATCGGCCGCGCCCTGGGCGATGACGCCATCCTCCGGGAAGCCGCGGTCGATCGGGCCATAGACGGCGGCGGCGCCGCGGTTCTGGTCCAGCGCGGCGGACCAGGGGGCCTCCCCCACCGTGGGGGAGACGGCGACGAAGCACTGGTTCTCCAGCGCCCGCGCGGCGGCGGAGAAGCGCACGCGGTTGAAGCCGTGCTGCGTGTCGGTGCAGGTGGGCACCAGGATCAGCCAGGCCCCGGCCTCCACCTGGGCGCGGACATGGCCGGGGAATTCGCTGTCGTAGCAGATGGACAGGCCGATGCGGCCCCAGGGCGTGTCGAACACCGCCGGCGCCGCGCCGGCGGAGACGCCCCAGCGCTCCGCCTCGAAGCGCGTCATGGCGTGCTTGTCCTGGAAGGCGGCGCGGCCCTCCGGGTCGATCAGCGGGGCGCGGTTGCGGATGGCGCCATCGGCGTCGCGCATGGGCAGGCTGCCGGGCACCAGCCACAGCCCGGCGCGCCGCGCGGCGCCGCGCATGGCTTCCAGGATGGCGGGGGCGGCGGCGACCAGGGCGGCGAGTTCCTCCGCCTCCGTCGCCGGGGAGAGGCCGCACAAGGCCGAGCCGAGTTCGGCGCAGGCATATTCCGGCATCACCGCCATCCGGGCGCCCTGGGCTTTCGCCTCGGCCAGCCAGCGGTCCAGCTTGGCGGCCCAGGCGGCCACGCTCTCCGGCCGTTCCACCGGGTATTGCATCAGGGCGAGGCGCAGCATCGTCATGGCAGGGGGGCGCCGTCCAGGCTCTTGATCCAGAAGGAGAGGGTATGCGGCTGCTCCGCCGCCTCGCCCGGGCCGCGCCAGGAGAAGGTGCAGGTCAGGCCGGGGTAGGGGGTATAGCCGCGCTTGCGCCAGAAATCGTCCAGCGGGACGTAGTCGGCCGGGCGGCGGGGGTCCGCCGGGTCGCGCCGCACGGCGCAGAAGGTGGCATAGGCCAGGCCCAGCGCGCGCGCCTGCGCCTCGCGGTGGCGGAAGAAGGCCACGCCCGCGCCCTGGCCGCGATAGCCCCGGCGCAGCACGCTCTCGCCGAAATAGCAGAAGCGCGCCGGGTCCAGCCCGGCCGCGGTGAAGGCCCCCCGCACCGTGGCGTGGGTGCCTGCCATCGGCTCGCAGGTGGCGATGCCCACGGGGGTCTCGCCATCGCGGCAGACCACCACGGCGGCGCCGGCGGACTCCGCGTAGCTGCGGAGATAATCGGCCTCGTAAGCCTCGTCGCCCTCGTAGAGATAGGGCCAGTCGCGGAACACCTCGATCCGCAGCCGCGCCAGGGCGGGAAGCAGGGGATGCAGGGCCGCGCCCTGCAAGGTTTCGAAGGTCAGCATGGGTTGGAAGTAGGGGAGAAGGCAAAGAGGGGGAAGGCTGGGGGAAGGAATTCCCCCAGGCTCCCTTCTTTTTTCTGCCCCCTTCTTTTTTCTATCAGTGGGGGGTGTTTCGGTGGGACCAGCGCGCGATGGCGGCGATGGCCTGGGCGCTGTCGATGATGTCGGCATAGCGGCGCCCGACATCGCGCAGATTGGCGGCATGCGCCTCCGCGTCATGGTCGCCCACGCAATCCTCGGCGACGAAGGTGCGGAAGCCCAGGCTGAAGCAGTCATTCACGCTGGCGCGCACGCAGCCGCTGGTGATGCAGCCGGTGACGATCACGCTATCCACCCGCTCCCGCGTCAGGATGGCCGCCGCCGGGGTGGCGAAGAAAATGGAGGGCGCGGATTTCACCAGCACCACATCCGGCGCCTCGGCGGCGATGCGCGGGTCCAGCTCCGCCTCCGGCTCGCCGGGGCGGTAGGTGGAGACGGCGGCGATCTTCCAGTGTGGCGCCGCGCGCGGGCTGTCATAGGCGTTGACGCAGGCAATCACCGGCAGCCCCGCCTGCTTCGCCGCGCGCATCACCCGCACCGTGTTTTCCACCGCGCGCTCCACCATCGGTGCGCCCCCCAGCGGGAAGGCGGCCTCGGTGAAGCCGCGCTGGAAATCCACCACCACCAGGCCCGGCTTCTCGCCAAAGCCCAGTTCCCGGCTGCCATAGCCGCGCTGCTGATAAATATCGCCCATCCGGGTCCTCCCCTCGGTGGACCGGCCTTTCCTCCGGGGGGATGGAAGCGGAAGAAGCAGGAAAAGAAAACGTTCTTTTTTGAAAAAAAGAACCAAAAAACTTTTTCAGTGTGGCGTCCCGCCGTGCCGGGAGAGGGCGGCAGCCTGAAAAAGTCTTTTTGCTTCTTTTTCTTCAGAAAAAGAAGATGCTGCCATTAAGCGTTTTTCTCCATTTCCCAGAAGAACTGCACGGGCGCCAGCACCATATTGGTCAGGCTGCTGCGGTAGGCCATGGGCTGCTGGATCAGCCCGGCGGGGGCGTAGGGCACCACCTCGAAGGCGCGGCGCTCGATCTGCGCGGCGATGTCCTTTTGCTGCGCGGCGTTGTCGGTGGCGATCCACTGGTCGCGCAGGCTCTCCAGCGTGGCGTCTTCCGGCCAGCCGAACCAGGCGGCGGCGCCATTGGCGCGGATGAGCGGGTGCAGCGCCGGGTTCAGCACATCGGCGCCCGACCACAGCGTGTGGAAGACCGACCAGCCGCCCTGCTCCGGCGCGCCGCGATTGGCGCGCTTGCCGATGAAGCTGGCCCAGTCGGTGGAGATGAACTCCACATTCATGCCGAGCTTCTTCAGCAGTTCCTGCGTGACGAGGGACTGGTTGTAGGCGATGGGCTGGTCCGCCGGTGCCAGCAGCACGACCTTTTCGTTGTTGTAGCCGGCTTCCTTCAGCAGGGCGCGGGCGCGCTCCAGATCGGCCTGCATGGCCTCCGCCCCGCCGGCGCCGGTGGACATGGGCGAGCCGGGGGTGAAGAAGGTCTTGGCCTCCTGGTAATAGTCGCGGCTGCCGACGACGGACTGCATGTAGTCCGGCTGGCGCATCGCCATCATCACCGCGCGGCGGATGCCCGGGTTGTTGAAGGGCGGTTGCAGGTGGTTGAAGCGCATCAGCAGGATCAGGCCGAGCGGCACATTCTGCACGATGATGTCGCGGCTGCGCTTGATCACCGGCAGCAGGTCCACCGGCGGTTGCTCGTACCAGTCCACCTCGCCCTGCACGAGGGCGCCGACGGCGGCGGAGGCCTCGGTCAGCGCCAGCCACTCGATGCGGTCGATCCGCGCCACCTTGCCGCCGGCGGCCCAGGAGGGGGCTTCCTCGCGCGGGGTGTATTTCTCGAAGCGGGTGTAGATGGCGTTCTGCCCCGGCACCCATTGCCGGCTCTCGAAGCGCCAGGGGCCGGAGCCGATGGCCTCGCTGATCGGCTTGAAGGCATCGGTCTGGGCGATGCGCTCCGGCATGATGAAGGGCACGTTGGAGGAGAGCTTGCCGAGGGCGGCCGGCAGCATCGGGAAGGGTTTCTTCAGGTCGATGCGGAAGGTGCGGGCATCGATGGCGGTATAGCCGGCGGCGAAGCCGGCGAAGGTCTGGCCGAAGGCGTCGCGCTTGCTCCAGCGCTGGATGGAGGCGATGCAGTCGGCGGCGGTGACGGGGGCGCCGTCATGGAAGAACAGCCCCGCGCGCAGGTGGAAGGTCCAGGCCAGCCCATCCGGCGCCACCTGCCATTCGGACACCATCTGCGGCCGGATGTTGAACTGCGCATCCGTGGCGAAGAGCGTGTCGTAGACCAGATAGCCGTGGTTGCGGATGACGTAGCTGGTGGCCACGATCGGGTCGAGCGAGGGCAGCGGCGTGGAGGGGATGAAGCGCAGCGTGCTGCTCTTGCCGCCCTGGGCGCGGGCGAAATGGGGCAAGGCGAGGCCCGCTGCGGCCCCGGCCAGAAGCTGCCGGCGATGGATGCTCATTGCTGTTCACTCCAGGATGGGCCACGGAGGGCGGGGTCCGGGGAGGCCCTGCCTCCCCGGCGGGGGTGGGGGGGGGGGGGGCCCCCCGCGTCG
>NZ_JANFNY010000045.1 GCF_024437745.1 Roseomonas sp. GC11
AGGTAACGCGCACGGGGGAAGGCGAGATGGCCGTTGGCGTCGCGGCCGTCCAGGAAACGCGTGACCGAAGCGCCGCCCCCTTCATCACCCTGGGTGCCAGGGTCGCCGCCGGGCAGACCCTGCTGCTGATCGAGGCGATGAAGACCTTCAACCAGATCAAGGCCCCCAAGGCCGGCACCGTGACCCGTATCCTGGTCGAGAGCGGTTCGCCGGTCGAGTATGGCGAGCCGCTGGTGGTGGTCGAGTAAGGACAGCCCCTGATGTTCAAGAAGGTGCTGATCGCCAATCGCGGCGAGATCGCGCTGCGCGTCCACCGCGCCTGCCAGGAGATGGGCATCCGCACCGTGGCCGTGCATTCCACGGCGGATGCCACCGCCATGCATGTGCGCCTGGCGGATGAGAGCGTGTGCATCGGCCCGCCCGCCGCGCGCGACAGCTACCTGAACGTGGCGGCCATCCTCTCGGCGGCCAGCATCACCGGGGCGGATGCCATCCATCCCGGCTATGGCTTCCTCTCCGAGAACGCCAATTTCGCGGAGATGGTGGAGGCGCACGGCTTCACCTTCATCGGCCCCACCGCCGAGCATATCCGCATGATGGGCGACAAGATCGCCGCCAAGCAGGCGATGAAGTCGCTCGGCGTGCCGCTGGTCCCCGGCAGCGATGGCGAGCTGGCGAGCCTCGACGAGGCGCGCGCGGTGGCCGAGCGCATCCTCTACCCGGTGCTGATCAAGGCCGCCGCCGGCGGCGGCGGGCGCGGCATGAAGGTGGCGCACTCGGCCGATGAGCTGGAAGAAGCCTGGCGCGTCGCCCGCACCGAGGCCAAGGCCGCCTTCGGCAATGACGCCGTCTACATGGAGAAGTACCTGGACCGGCCGCGCCATATCGAGCTGCAGGTCCTGGCCGACACCCATGGCCATGTCGTCCACTTCGGCGAGCGCGACTGCTCCCTCCAGCGCCGCCACCAGAAGCTGGTGGAGGAGGCCGGCAGCCCGGCCCTGACGGCGGCCGAGCGCGACGCGCTGGGCGCGCAGGTGACGGCGGGCCTCTCGAAGCTCGGCTACCGCAATGCCGGCACGCTGGAATTCCTCTGGCAGGACGGGCAGTTCGCCTTCATCGAGATGAACACCCGCCTCCAGGTCGAGCATCCGGTGACCGAGATGGTCTGTGGCATCGACCTGGTGAAGGAGCAGCTGCGCGTCGCCGCCGGGGAGAAGCTGGGCTACACCCAGTCCGACATTTCCTTCAGTGGCCATGCCATCGAGTGCCGCATCACGGCGGAGGACCCGGAGAGCTTCGCGCCCTCCCCCGGCCGGGTGAACACCTATCACGCGCCGGGCGGGCTGGGCGTGCGGGTGGATAGCGCGCTCTACTCCGGCTACGCCGTGCCGCCGCACTATGACAGCCTGGTGGCCAAGCTGGTGGTGCATGGCAAGACCCGCGCCGAGGCTATCGCCCGCATGCGCCGCGCCCTGGCGGAGATGGTGGTGGATGGCATCCGCACCACCCTGCCCCTGCACCAGCGGATCATGGAGGACGCCCAGTTCCAGTCGGGCGACTACACCATCCACTGGCTGGAGCGCTTCGTCGGCCTGAAGGGCTGACGCGCGGGGAGGAGGCCAGGGGGAGGAGTGGGGGGGCAGGCGCGCCGTCCGCCATCCAGCCATGCGACATACGCATGCAGAGGCGCGGGCGGCGGGACCAGATAAGCCCCAACCTCTGCCCCTTACCGGCCCTGCCCCTCACCCGGGCGGGGCCGCCCGGTCCGGGCGCCGCGGGCCACCCGCCGCCTTCCGGCGCGGCGGGCCGGCGCGCCGCCCCGGCCGGGCAGCCCCGCCGGCATCGTGGCAGGCCTGCCACTATCTCTTCATCATTTTGCTATTCCTGAACCGCAGCCTGTCGCCATGCCTGCCGTTTGTCGTGACAGGACTGCCGGCCCCATATCTCTCGGGAACGCCTGATGAACGGCCTGACCCCCATGCAGCCTCCCGCCGAGCCGATGCACAGCGCAGCCCTGCCCCCGGTGGTGACGCCGCGCGCGCGGCGCTGGGCCATGCTGCGCCCCTGGCTGCTGCTGGGCGCGGGGGCGGTCATGGCCGCCCTGGCGCTGCTGGCGCTGCACGGCCTGTCGCACGAGCTGGACTATGCCACCGTCATGGCCGGCCTCTCCGGGCGCAGCCCCTGGGTGCTGGCGGCGGCGCTCGGCGCCACGGCGCTCAGCTTCGCCGGCATGATGGGCTACGACCTTTCCGCCCTGCGCCATGTGGCGCCGGGGGCGGTGCCGCGGCGCATCGCCATGCTGGCGGCCTTCTGCGGCTTCGCCCTCAGCAACACGGTGGGGGTGGGCGCCTTCACCGGCGCCGCGGTGCGCTGGCGCATCTACGCCGCCGCCGGGCTGAAGCCGGAATCCATCACCCGGCTGCTGGTCTTCGTCACCGCCAGCTTCATCATCGGCCTCTTCGCCTGCGGCGCGCTCGGCCTGCTCGCCACCGCCGAGTCGGTGGATGACTGGTCCGGCCTGCCGCCCTGGGCCCTGCGCGGCATCGCCCTGCTGGTCCTGGGCGCGCTGGGCGGCCTCGTGCTGCTCGGGCGGCTGCGGCCGGGGGGCGTGCGCATCGGCCGCTACGCGCTGCGCGTGCCCTCCTCCCGCATGCTGGTCTTCCAGGGGCTTGTCTCGGTGCTCGACATCGGCGCCGCCGCCACCGTGCTCTGGGTGCTGCTGCCCGAGGGCGCGGTGGACCTGCCCTTCTTCATGGCGCTCTATGCCGTGGCCATCGCCATCGGCGCGGCCAGCCATCTGCCGGGCGGCATCGGCGTCTTCGAGGCGGTGGTCCTCCTCGCCTTCCGCGACACCGGCGTGTCGCTGGACGAGGTGGCCTCGGCCCTGGTGCTCTACCGGCTGATCTACTTCGCCCTGCCGCTCTGCCTCGCGCTGCTGCTGCTGGCGGGGTTCGAGGTCAGCCGCCGGGCGCATCTGCTCCAGGGCGGCACGCGCGCCGTGCGCTCCGCCACCCGGCTGATGCCGCGCTTCCTCGGCGCCACCGCCTTCGCCGCCGGCACGGCGCTGCTCTTCGGCGGCGTCACCCCGCCGGCGGGGGATGTGCCCTGGCTGCTCGCCCCCGCCCTGCCGCTGCCGCTCTTCGAGGCCAGCCACCTCATCGCCAGCGTGGGCGGTCTGCTGCTGCTCTTCGTCGCCCATGGGCTGCTGCACCGGCTGGATGGCGCCTGGTGGCTGGCCCTGGTGCTGGCGCTGGGCGGCCTCGTGCTCACCATCGCGCGCGGCGGCGGCGAGCTGGAGCTGGGCCTGCTCTCCCTCCTCGCCATCGCCCTGCTGGCCTCGCGTGAGCGTTTCGACCGCCGCGCCCGCATGATGGTGCCGAGCTTCACCCCCGGCTGGTGGCTGGCCGTGGCAGGCGTGGTCGGCGCCGCCACCTGGCTGCTCTTCTTCGCCCATCGCGACGTGGAATATTCCCGCCATCTCTGGTGGGAGTTCGAGCTGGACGCCTCCGCCCCGCGTGGCATGCGGGCGACGCTCGGCGTGGTGCTCTCCCTCTTCGCCGCCGGGCTCTGGGCGCTGATGCGGCCGGCGCGCAGCGCCGTGCGCCCGGCCACGCCCGAGGAACTGGCCCGCGCCACCGCCATCACCGCCGGGCAGGAGCGCGCCGATGCCAACCTCGTCCGCATGGGGGACAAGGCGCTGCTCTTCAGCGAGCAGGGGGATGCCTTCGTCATGTATGGCCGGCGCGGCCGGTCCTGGATCGCGCTGTCCGACCCCGTCGGGCCGAAGGCGCGGCGGGCGGACATGGTGTGGCGCTTCGTCGAGCTGGCCGATGCCCAGGGCGGGCGCGCCGCCTTCTACCAGGTGCGGCCGGAGAACCTGCCCTACTACATCGATGCCGGCCTCCAGCCGCTGAAGCTGGGCGAGGCGGCGCGCGTGCCGCTGGAGGTGTTCAGCCTCACCGGCAAGTCCCGCCAGCCGCTGCGCAGCGCCCTCAACCGCGCCGAGCGCGAGGGGCTGACCTTCGAATGGGTGCCGCCCGATCAGGTGCTGCCCCTGCTGCCGGAGCTGAAGGAAATCTCCGATCTGTGGCTGGCGCAGCACCGGGCCCGGGAAAAAGCCTTCTCCCTCGGCGCCTTCGAGCCGGCCTATGTCGCCGCCCAGCCCATCGCCGTGGTGCGCGGGCCGGAAGGGCGCATCCTGGCCTTCGCCACCATCCTCGACACGCCCGAGCGGCATGCGGACATGTCCATCGACCTGATGCGCCACCGCCCGGTGACGCCGCCCGGCACGATGGACTTCCTCTTCCTCAAGCTCATCCTGCGCGCCAAGGACCAGGGCTATGCCTGGTTCGACCTCGGCATGGCGCCGCTCTCCGGCCTCGCCGCGCACCGGCTGGCGCCCACCTGGTACCGCCTCGGCGGGCTGCTCTTCCGGCGGGGGGAGCGTTTCTACAATTTCCGCGGGCTGCGCGCCTTCAAGGACAAGTTCGAACCCGTCTGGGAGCCCCGCTACCTCTGCACACCCGGCGGGCTGGACCCCTGGGTGGTGCTGGCCGATGTCGCGGCGCTCCAGGCCGGCGGGCTGCGTGGCGTGATTGGGAAGTAAGCGATTGAGGGGAAAGGGCGGGGGAAGGAATTCCCCCGCACCCCCCTTCTTCTTTCTTTCAGGGCCGGGCGCCGCTGGCGCCCGGCGCAGACGGGACCGGATCGCATGAACAGGCGTGGGTTGCTCGGCGCCCTGGCGGGCAGCGTGCTGGCACAGCCGGCACTGGCACAACGCGATACCTCCACCTGGCTGGTGGAGATGAACCCCCGCCAGAAGAAAGGGGAGACCTTCGCCATCATCCTCTCCGGGGATGGGGGGTGGCGCGATCTCGACCGGCAGATCGGGCGCTTCATGCGCGACCGCGGCGTGCCGGTGCTGGGCTTCGACTGCCTGAACTGGTTCTGGAAGCGCCGCTCGCCCGAGGAAGTGGCGGCGGAGCTGGACCGCGTCATCGCCCTCTATGCCGCCAAGTGGCAGATGCCGAAGGTGGCGCTGGTGGGCTATTCCTTCGGCGCCGATGTGCTGCCCTTCGCCTGGAACCGGATGAAGGCGGAGAGCAGGGAGCGCGTCGCCCTCATCAGCCTGCTGGCCTTCGCCAGGGATGCCGCCTTCGAGATCAAGGTGGGGGATTTCATCGGCCTCAGCCGGCCGAGCGCCCTGCCCACGGCGCCCGAGATCCCCGGCCTGCCGCTGGAGAAGGTGCAATGCGTCTATGGCTCGGAGGAGGAGAAGGAAACCGCCTGCCTCAGCCTCGCCAGCCCGCCGGCGCAGATCATCCGCCTCAAGGGCGGGCACCATTTCGACGAGAATTATCCCGCCCTGGCCGAGCGCATCCTGGCGCGCTTCCCGCCCGCCGGGTCATGATGCGGCGCATGTCGCGCCGCCCGCTGGAGATCACCCCCGAGCTTCTGTTGCGCGCCTACCGCGCCGGCCTCTTTCCCATGGCCGAGTCGCGGGAGGGCCGCCGCCTCTACTGGCTGGACCCGGAGCTGCGCGGCATCCTGCCGCTGGAGGGCTTCCACCTGCCGCGCCGCCTCCTGCGCACCGTGCTGAACGGCCCCTATACGGTGACGGTGGACCGCGCCTTCCCCGCCGTCATCGCCGGCTGTGCCGCCCCCGCGCCGGGCCGCGAGGATTCCTGGATCAACCCGGAGATCGAAACCCTCTTCACCACCCTTTTCGCGATGGGCCACGGCCATTCGGTCGAGACCTGGCAGGAGGGGGAGCTGGTGGGTGGCCTCTATGGCGTGGCGCTGGGCGGGGCCTTTTTCGGCGAGAGCATGTTCAGCCGTGCCCGCGATGCCTCCAAGGTGGCGCTGGTGCATCTGGTGGCGCGGCTGCGGTTGGGCGGGTTCTCGCTGCTGGACACGCAGTTCATCACCACACACCTGTCACAGTTCGGCGCGACGGAGATCCCTCGCGCCGCCTACAAGCAGCGCCTGGCCGAGGCGATGACGGAGGACGCCCTGTGGCTCCCCGAGCCCGCGGATCTGGACGACGCCATCCGCGCGCTGCGCCGGGCGGAGTGAAGCGTCCCGCCGCGCCGGGGGGCGGCGGCAGCCTGAAGGCGGGGTCCGGGGTGGCCCTGCCACCCCGGAGTCTTTCTTTCTGTTTCTCTCTCAGTTCCTGGCTGGCGTTTCCCAGAACACGTCCTGCTCCGGGATGGGCAGTTCCTCCAGTTCGGCGAGGAAGCTTTCCGCCCAGCGCGTGGCGGTCTGTTCCTCCAGCCCGCGCATCATGCTGTCCCAGCGCTCCCGCCGCTCAGCCAGGGGCATTTTCAGGGCCCGGTCCAGCTGTTCGGCGACGGCCTCGGCATCCAGCGGATTGACGAGCAGGGCGCCCTCCATGCTTTCCGCCGCGCCGGCGAAGCTGGAGAGCACGAGCACGCCGGGGTCATCCGGGTCCTGCGCCGCGACGTATTCCTTGGCGACGAGGTTCATCCCGTCCCGCAGGGGCGTCACGAGCCCGACCCGCGCGGCGCGGTAGAAGCCCGCCAGGGTATCGCGCGCCACGGCGCGGGCGACGTAGCGCACCGGCGTCCAGTCGAACTCGGCATAGTCGCCATTGATCCGCCCGGCGAGCTGGTCGAGCTCCCGCCGCAGGTTGCGGTAGCTCGCCACCTCGTTGCGGCTGCGCGCGGCGACCTGGAGGTAGGTCACCTTGTTCAGATGCTCGGGGAAGCGGGCGAGCAGGGCGGCGAAGCCGCGCATGCGGTGGGGCAGGCCCTTGGTGTAGTCCAGCCGCTCCGCGCCGACGATCAGCGAGCGCCCGCCCAGGCTGGCGGCGAGGCGCTGCGTCTCCGGCCCATAGGCGGCCTTGCGCGCCAGGGTGGCGAAGCCGCGGGTGTCGATGCCGATGGGGTGGGCGGAAAGCTGGGCGCGCCGCATCTGCCCGGCCACCTCGCCGCGCACGCCGCCGGTGGCATCCGGCACTAGGCCCAGCCCGTCCTGGAAGCAGTTGAGCATCCCGGAGAGGTCGCGCCGCGTCTGCACGCCGATCAGGTCATAGGCCAGCAGGTCGCGCAGCAGGCGCTCCGCATCCGGCAGGGCGGAGAGCACGGCCCAGGGCGGGAAGGGAATATGGAGGAAGAAGCCGATGCGCTGCTTCGCCCCCAGGGCGCGCAGCTCGGCCGCCATCGGGATCAGCTGGTAGTCATGGATCCAGATGGTGTCCTCCGGCCCCAGCAGCGGCAGCAGGGCCTGGGCGAAGTCGCGGTTGACCTTGCGGTAGGAGGCGGCCTCGCGCCGGTCATACTCCATCAGCCCGAGGCGGAAATGGAAGAGCGGCCAGAGGGTGTTGTTCGAGTAGCCGGCGTAGAAGCCCTTCAGATCGGCCTCGGAGAGGTCGATGGTCGCGTAGTCGATGCCGGCGGAGCGCTGCCGGCGCGGCTCCAGCGTGGCCCCCGCGCGCGTCTCGGGCCTGGTCTCGGGCCGGGTCTCGCCGGACCAGCCGAACCACAACCCGCCGCTGGCCTTCAGCATATCCTTCAGCGCCACGGCCAGGCCACCCGCCGCCGGCTCCCCGCGCCGCGGCACCGCGACGCGGTTGGAGACGACGACTACCCGCCCCACAGACCGTGCTCCCACGAACGGCTCAGGCGCATCGCCGACAGGATCAGCCCAACATGGGAATAGGTCTGAGGAAAATTCCCCCAGAGCTGATTCCGGATCGGGTCCAAATCTTCCGCCAACAGCCCCAGGTGATTCCGGCACGACAGGATGCTCCCGAACATGGTGCGCGCCTCCTCGACACGGCCGGCGGCCGCGAGCGCGTCCACGTACCAGAACGAGCAGACCAGGAAGGCGGTTTCCGGCTTCCCGAAATCGTCAGCCATGTCGTAGCGGTAGATGAAGCCGCCATGCAGCAGCCGCCGGCCGATGGTGTCGAGCGTGCCGAGGAAGCGCGGATCGGTGGCGGGGAGGAAGCCGATCTCGGGCAGCAGCAGCAGGGCGGCGTCCATGCCGTCGCTCTCGAAGCTCTCAACGAAGCTGCCGAGATGCGGGCGGAAAGCTTTCTCGCAGATCACCGCGTGCAGCTCCCGCGCTGCCTTCGCCCAGCGCTCGGCGCGGTCCGGCAGGCCGAGATGGCGGGCGATGCCGGCCAGCCGCGCCATCCCCGCCCAGCACATGGCGGCGGAGAAGGTGTGGATGCGCGCCCGCCCGCGATATTCCCAGATGCCGGCATCGGGGGTGAGGGCGCGCGCCTCCGCCTGCTCGCCCAGCGTCTCCAGCAGGCGGAAGAGCGGCTCGCCGGCCGGGCGCGGCAGGCGCTGGTCGAAGAACATCTGCGCCGCCGCCATGATGACGGAGCCATAGACGTCGTTCTGCACCTGCTCCGCCGCCTGGTTGCCGACGCGCACCGGCCCCATGCCGAGGAAGCCCGGCAAAGCGGGCTCGATCCGCTCCGTCATCGGCAGGGAGGGGACGAGCGGGTAGCAGGGCTTCAGCACCCCGCCCGGCGAGAGCGCCACCACATTGGTGACGTAGCGGATATACTCCTCCATCGTGCGCGTGGCGCCGAGGCGGTTCAGCGCCTGCACAGTGAAGAGCGCGTCGCGCAGCCAGCAATAGCGGTAGTCCCAGTTGCGCTGGGTGAAGGGCGCCTCCGGGAGGGAGGTGGTCAGCGCCGCCACCACCGCGCCCGTCTCCTCGAAGGTGCAGAGCTTGAGGGTGATGGCGGCGCGGATCACCGCCTCCTGCCATTCGAAGGGCAGGTGCAGGCCGCGCGTCCAGTCCAGCCACCACGCCTCGGTCTCGCGCAGGAAGTCCTGGCCGATGGCCTCCGCCCCTTCCGGCACCGTCTCGTCCGGCCCGAGGATGAGGGTGACGGGCTGGTCGAGCAGGAAGGGCGCCTCCTCCGCCAGGCAGGCCAGCGGCGCATCGGTGGTGACGCGCAGCGCCGCGTCGTCGGTGAAATAGCGGAGGTGGTTGGAGCCGGCGCGGCGCACCGGCCGGTCCTGCCCCCAATGGGCGCGCGGGCGGATGCGCAGGCGGATCAGCGGCTGGCCGGAGAGCGGCTCGATCCGCCGCACCAGCATGGGCGGGCGGAAGGCGCGGCCGAAGCGGCGGAAGCGCGGCGCCGCGTCGGTGATGCGGATGCGGTTGCCCTGGCCGTCGGAGAGTTCGGTTTCCAGCAGGGCGGTGTTGCGGCGGTAGGCCTGCCGGCTTTCGGTGCAGCCCAGCAGCTCGCATTCCATGAAGCCGTCCTGCGGCTCCTCCCCGCCGAGCAGGGCGGAGAAGACCGGGTCCCCGTCCAGCCGCGGCCAGCAGAGCCAGGAGCAGCGGCCGCGCCGGTCGAACAGCCCGGCGATGATGCCATTGCCCACGGGGGCGAGGTCGAGCGGCTGCGGCCCGGCGGGAGGCAGGCGGGGCGGGGAGAAGCCGCCGGGCGCCGCCGGCGTGGCGGGGCTCATGCGGCCAGCCGCCCGGCCAGGCCCTCCAGCCAGCCATGCACGGCCGAGGGGCCGGGGAAATCGGTGGGGATGCGGTAGCCCGTGCCCCCGAGCTCGGCGCAGGCGTCGATGCCGAACTGGTCCGTCACGTCATCGCCGATGAAAATCGGCTGCCGCCCGGCGAAAGGCGCGTGGCGCATCAGCCAGCGCACGGCGCTGCCCTTGTCCAGCCCATGCGGGCGAAGCTCGGCGGCGGCATGGGCGGGCATCACCTGGAACGCCGTGCCCGCGGCCATGGCCTGGAGGAAGGCCGCCGCCGCCGGGCCGCGCTCCGGCACGGCGCGGAAATGCAGGACGAAGCCGTATTTCTTCGGCTCGAAGAGCAGGCCATGCGCCGCCGCATAGGCCGCGGCCTGCTCGCGCCAGGCCTGCGGCGGCGTGGGCGGCGGCGGCATCGGCGGAATCACCGCCCCGGGCAGCAGGGAAGCATCCACGATGGTGCCATGCTCGGCGGCGAAGGCGATCGGCGGGGATTGCGTCAGGTCCCGCGCCACCTCCAGGCCGCGCCCGGTGACAATCGCCACCGCGCCCCCCAGGCGATCCGCCAGCCGCGCCAGCAGGCCAGGGAGGAAGGGGGGCACCACCACCGCGTCCGGGCGCGGGGCGATCTCGATCAGCGTCCCGTCCAGGTCCAGGAACAGGGCGGCATTCAGGGCAGGAATCGGTGGGATCGGCATGCCCGGAAAGATAGGCCGCAGGCAGCAGGGCTGTAGAGGGCGGCGCGGCGCCAGGGGCATCACAAGACGGCAAGAGGCTGAAAAGGCTGGGGGAATGAATTCCCCCAGACCCCCATCTTTTTTCTGTCAGGGGGCGTCCTCGCCCTGGCGGAAGGGGGAGGCCTCGGCCAGGGCGGCCATGTCGGCCAGGATCGCGGGGCGCTCGGCGGCCAGGAAATCAGCCACGGCACGGCGCAGGCCGCGATGCTCGATCCAATGCGCCGAGTAGGTGGGGACCGGGAGGTAACCGCGCTGGATCTTGTGCTGGCCCTGCGCGCCCGCCTCCACCCGCTTCAGGCCATGGGCGATGGCGAAGTCGATGGCCTGATAATAGCACAGCTCGAAATGCAGGAAGGGCGCCTCCACCGCGGCACCCCAGTTGCGGCCATAGAGCGTGTCGCGGCCCATCAGGTTCAGGGCGCCGGCCACGGGTTCGCCCGCCTGCTCGGCCACCATCAGCACCACCCGGTCGCCCAGGCGCTCGGCCAGCAGGGGCCAGAAGCTGCCGGTCAGGTAGGCGCTGCCCCATTTGCGGTCCACCGTGTCGAGGTAGAAGCGGTGGAAGGCCGCCCAGTGGCGCGGCGTGATCTCCGCCCCGCGCAGCACGCGGAAGGTGAGCCCGGCGGATTGGGCATCCCGCCGCTCCCGCCGCAGCTGCTTGCGCTTGCGGCTGGAGAGCGCGCCCAGGAAATCCTCGAAACTGCCATAGCCGGCATTGGTCCAATGAAACTGCGTGCCGAGGCGTTGCAGCCACCCGGCCTCGCCCAGCGCCGCCCATTCCGCCTCGCCGCAGAAGGTGACATGGGCGGAGGACAGGCCCAGTTGCCCCGCCGCCTGGGCGATGGCCTGGGCCAGCGCCGCCACCGGCAGCCCGACCTCCGGGTTCACCAGCAGGCGCGGCCCCGGCACCGGGCTGAAGGGCACCGCCACCTGGAGCTTGGGGTAATACCGCCCGCCCGCGCGCTCAAAGGCATCCGCCCAGCCATGGTCGAAGACATATTCGCCATAGGAATGGCTCTTGGCATAGGCCGGCGCCACGGCGGCCAGCCGCCCCGCCCCATCCCGCAGGGCGATGTGCTGCGGCAGCCAGCCGGTGCGCGGGCTGGCCGAGCCACTCTCCTCCAGCGCCGACAGAAAGGCGTGGCTGACGAAGGGGTTATCCCCCCCCGCGCAGGCATCCCAGGCGCCCGCCGGAATCTCCGCGATGGCGCGATGCAGCTGGAGCGTCAGGTCATGCTGGCTCATGGTCCAACATGTGTTGCTTCTCCGCACGTCCGCAACTTTTTTTACCAACACTGCCTCGACCAAATTTTGGTTTGAATTTTAAAAAATTATATTTAAAATCCCCTCATTTGAAATAATGAGGTCTTAAATGAAGAGAATTTCAATTATGTTTTCTGTATTAGATAAATTAATAAAATTCAAATCCGTGATTGCCATTGTTTTGCCTACTGGGTCTTTTTCTTTTATATTAGCGTATTTTTCTAAAAATTTATCTATAATAAATAATTATGGCTACATTGGTTGGATTTTTGTGGGGATTTTTACATTTTTAATTATGTCTATTTCGATTTTTATTTCTGTATTTTCTTATAAAAATATTTTACACATTCAATTTTCCAGAAAATTTCTTTACAATTCTGACAATATAAACCCACTACATCACCAATTTGACATGAAAAGAATCTCAGTCACTACGATTGCCCACCCTATGGAAGGAACAATAAAAAACAAAACATTTACAAAATGTGAATTAATTGGCCCAGCAAATATACTATTAACAGGAGGCGGAATTTTAACAGGAACTTCGTTTTTTAATTGCGATCTTGTTGTATTAAATGATTCTTCCGAAATATTTAATGCTTATTTGATGCAAAATTGCTCAATAATAGATTGTTCTATATATAAATGCACTCTAATGCTTTATAAAAGTGACTATGAAAAGGTAAAAAATGGAATTCCACCCAAGATGGTTATAAATTTAGCATAGAAATTGTTTTTATTAAAAAATGATTTTATTTCGATTTTTATTGAAATGCTAATCTCTTACCACCCCCTTTCCCCGGAGCGGCGCCCGCGCCACATTCCGGCACATGGCGGAGAGCATCGAAATCACGATCAACGGGGAAGCCCGTGTCATCCGGCAACCGGCGACGGTGGCCGACCTGCTGGCCACGCTGAGCCTGGACACGCGCAAGGTGGCGGTCGAGCGCAATCTGGAGATCGTGCCGCGCTCGGCCTATGGCGCGACGGCGCTGGCGGCGGGCGACACGCTGGAAATCGTCCACTTCATTGGCGGGGGCTGAACCCATGGACGGCGACACTCTTTCGACCCACGGCCTGCTGGATGATGCGTGGGAGGTGGCGGGCCACCGCTTCCGCTCGCGCCTCGTGGTCGGCACCGGGCGCTACAAGTCGCTGGAGGAGACGGCCGCGGCCATCGAGGCCAGCGGGGCGGAGATGGTGACGGTCGCGGTGCGGCGGGTGAACCTCTCGGACCCCAATGCGCCGATGCTGCAGGATTTCGTCGATCCGAAGCGCTACACCTACCTGCCCAACACCGCCGGCTGCCACACGGCGCAGGATGCGGTGCGCACCCTGCGACTGGCGCGCGAGGCCGGCGGCTGGAATCTGGTGAAGCTGGAGGTGCTGGGCCCGCCGCCCTTCCTCTACCCGGACATGCCGGCCACCTTCGAGGCGGCGGCGGCGCTGATCAAGGACGGCTTCCAGGTCATGGTCTACTGCGCCGATGACCCGCTGGCGGCGAAGCGGCTGGAGGAGATGGGCTGTGTCGCCGTCATGCCGCTGGGCGCGCCGATCGGCTCCGGCCTGGGCCTGACCAACCCCTTCATGCTGCGCTCGATCATCGAGAACGCGAAGGTGCCGGTGCTGGTGGATGCCGGCATCGGCACGGCGAGCGAGGCGGCGCAGGCGATGGAACTGGGCTGTGACGCCGTGCTGCTGAACTCCGCCATCGCCCATGCGCGGGAGCCGGTGCGCATGGCGCGCGCCATGAAGGCGGCGGTGGAGGCCGGGCGGCATGCCTATCTGGCCGGGCGGATGCCACGCAACTATGTGGCGGACCCGTCCAGCCCGCTCGCCTCGGGGCTGATCCGCTGAGAAGCTCTTGAGAGGGGCTTCGCCCCTCTCTGCACCTGCGCGGCAGTGCCGCGCAGCCACCAAAGGCCCGGGGCCTTTGGAAACCCATCTGTGGGTTTCCCTCAGTGCACGTCGCCGCCGCCTCCCCCGCGCGGCCGGCGCAGGAAGAGAACCAGCGGCAGCGAGGCCAGGAAGGCCGCTGCCATGGCCAGCAGCGTGTCGTTATAGGCCAGCACCAGGGCCTGCTGCGTCACCAGGGCCTTGATCTTCGCCAGGGCGGCGATATCCGCCGCCCCCTCCCCCAGCCGGCCGGCCAGGGCGCCGCTCATGGTGTCACGGTAGTGGCCCACGGCATCGCGCGCCCAGTTCACCGACTCGGCCAAATGGGTGCGGTGCAGGTAGGAGCGGTCCGTCACCATCGTGTTGATGATGGCCAGCCCCACGGCGCCGCCCAGGTTGCGCATCAGGTTGTAGAGGCCGGAGGCGCCCTTCAGCTCGGCCGGCGGCAGGGTGCCGAGGGCCATCTGGTTGATCGGCGCCATGCACATCATCATGGCGACGCCGCGCAGGCCGAGGGGGAAGGCCATCTCGGCGAAGCCGTGCTGGGCGGTGAGCTGCGCCGTCATCCACAGCGCGGTGAAGAACAGCACCAGCCCCACCGCCAGGATCGGCCGCGGGTCGAAGCGCGCCAGCAGCCGCCCCGTCACCGGCGCGGTGAAGAACATGCACAGGCCGGTGATGAACATCACCTCGCCGATCTGCATGGAGTTGTAGCCGCGCACCCGGCCGAGGAAGAGCGGGATCAGGTAGACCGCGCCATAGAGGCCGATGCCCATGGTGAAGCTGAGCACGCAGCCAAGCGAGAAATTGCGGTTGAGGAAGGCGCGGAGGTCCACGATCGGCTCCTCCCGCGTCAGCGCCCGCCAGAAGAACAGCACGGAGGAGATGGCGCAGACGGCGGCGAGGCTGGCCACCGTCTCATCCTGGAGCCAGTCCCAGCGCGGGCCTTCCTCCATGACGTACTCCAGGCTGCCGAGGAACAGCGCCATGAAGAGCAGCCCCCACCAGTCGAACCGGGCGAGGAGGCTGTGGTCGGGCCGGTCGATATTCACCGTGTTCCACACCAGCAGGGCGATCAGCCCGCCGATCGGCACGTTGATGAGGAAGAGCCAGTGCCAGGAAAAGGCCTGGGTCAGCCAGCCGCCGAGGGTCGGGCCGAGGGTCGGGGCCATGGTGGCGGTGAGGCCGATGATGACCATGGCGCCGGCGCGCCTGCGGCCGGGGAACATCAGGAAGCTGGCGGCGAAGACGGTCGGGATCATGGCGCCGCCGATGAAGCCCTGGGCGGCGCGGAAGGCGATCATGATGCCAAGGTTGGAGGCCAGGGCGCAGGCCAGCGAGCAGAGCGTGAACCCCACCGCCGAGGCGGTGAACAGCACCCGCGTGGAGAGCAGCCGCGAGAGGAAGCCGGAGAGCGGGATCATCACGATCTCGGCGATCAGGTAGCTGGTCTGCACCCAGCTCGCCTCATCCGGGCTGGCGGCGAGGCCGGCCTGGATCTCGGAGATCGAGGCGGAGACGATCTGGATATCCAGGATCGCCATGAACATGCCGAAGACCATCGCCATGAAGCCCAGCCGGGCGCGGGGCGAGCGGGTGGCATCGGTGTCGAGCTGCGGCAGGCGCGGCGGGGAGGCGAGGCTGGCGGGGTTGAGGCTGGCAGGGGTGAGGCTGGCCGGCAGCGGACGGGGGGGCGCCCCCGCCGCGTCGGGCCGGGGGGCGACGGCGGGGGCGCTCATGGCGGGCCTCTCAGCGCAGGCCGAGCGTCGCGGCGGCGGCGGCGAAGAGGCCGCGCGGCGCCTCGGGGTCGGCCCGCGTGTCCACTTCCGCCACCACGGAGAGGCCGGGGCGCAGCCGGGCGATGGCGGCCTCGCTCTGGCCCGGCTCCAGCACCAGCTTCACCGGCACGCGCTGGACGATCTTGGTGAAGTTGCCGGTGGCGTTCTCCGGCGGCAGCAGGCTGAACTGGCTGCCGGTGGCGGGGGCGAAGCTGTCCACCCGCGCGTGCAGGGCATGGCCGGGGATGGCATCTACGCTGATCTCGGCCGGCTGGCCGGGGCGCATGCGGGCGATCTGCGTTTCCTTGAAATTGGCGGTGACGTAGAGCGCGCCGGGCAGCGGGGCGACGGCGATGAGCTGCTGGCCCGGCCGCACATGCTGGCCGAGCTGCGCCGCGCGGTTGCCGGCGATGCCGTCGAAGGGCGCGCGGATCTCGGTGTAGGAGAGGGTGTTGCGGGCGAGGTCGCGCGCCGCCGCCGCCTGGTCGCGCCGCGCCGTGGCCTGGATGATCTGCGCCCGCTGCACGACGATGGCCTGGCGGCGCACGGCGAGGTCGGCCTCGGCGGCGCGCAGGGCGGCATCGGCCTTGCGCTGGGCGGCGATGGTCTGGTCCGCCGTCTGGCGGGAGGACCAGCCGCCACCCACCAGCGCCTCGGTGCGGCGGGCATCGGCGCTGGCGCGCACCTGCTCGGCGCGGGCCTGCTCGATCTGCGCGCTGGCGGAGGCCAGCTGCTCCTCCGTCTGGGCGAGCGTCTCGCGCGCGGTGGCGATGGCGGCCTCCGCCTCGGCCAGGGCGGCCTCGGACTGGCGGAGCTGCGCCGCGGCGTCGCGGTCATCGAGGCGCAGCAGCACCTGCCCCGCGCTCACCCGCTGGTTGTCGGAGACGAGGATGGCGGCGACATCGGCCTCGATGCGCGGGCCGAGCACGGCGATATCGCCCTGGACATAGGCGTCATCCGTCTCCGCCAGGAAGCGGCCGACCTGCCAGTACCACGCGCCGCCCAGCCCGCCGCCGGCCAGCAGCACCAGGGGGAGCAGGCGCAGCAGCCAGCGGCGGCGGGAGGGCGCATCCTGCGGGGGGGCGGGGGTGGCGCGGGCAGCCTCGGCGGCGGCGGAGGGGGAGACGGGAGCGTTCATGGGGCGACCTTGCGACTGAACGGTTCAGTTCAGCGATGGGTTGCAGATGCGCCTTTCATACTGGCCCGTCAAGACTGAACTGAACCGTACAGTTTTCCCTTGAAGAAGCAGGCCCGCCCCCCCTACTCCACCGCCATCATGTCGGATGCCCTCGATTCGCGGCCGGAGACCCCCCCGGCCTCCCCCTCCCTCCCCGCGGAAGCCTCGCCGAAGCGGCGCGCCATCCTGCACGGGGCGGCGGCGCTGTTCCTGGAGGAAGGCTTCGCCGCCGTCTCGATGGATGCGGTGGCGCGCGCGGCGGGGGTCTCGAAGGCCACGCTCTACGCCCATTTCCCGGGCAAGGACGCGCTCTTCACCGAGATCGTGGCGCAGAAATGCCTCGCCATGCAGACGGTGATGGATGGCGCCGTGGCCGACCACAGCTATCCGCTGGAGCAATCGCTGGCGCTGCTCGGCCGGCACTGGCTGTCCTACCTGCTGCAACCCAAGGTGCGGGCGCTGCACCGCATGGTGGTGGCCGAGAGCGGGCGCAGCCCGGACCTCGCCTGGGCCTTCTACCGCGCCGGGCCGCAGCGGCTGCAGGCCTGGCTGCAGGAGTGGCTGGAGGGGGAGCGCGCGCGCGGCCGGCTGCGCGCCGAGGCCCCGGTGCCGCTGGTGGCAGACCAGTTCTTTGCCCTGCTGCGCGGGCATCTCTTCACCCGCGCCACGCTCGGCCTGCCGCCCGAGGCGACACCGGCGGAGATCGAGGCCCAGGCGCGGGAGGCGGCGCGCGCCATCCAGCGCCTCTATGGCGTGGCGCCGGAGGCGCCGGATGACGTGGCGCCGGAGGTGCCGGATGACCTGGCGCCGAGGGCGCCGGGTGCGCGGGCCCGGCCCGGCGAATCGTAACAGGAGGGATTCGCCCGCCGCAGCGCTTCGGCGCGTGAGGCTTCCAGCCGCCCGGGCAAGGCTTCGTGAAGTTTCCGGCGCCGCAGGGGAGGCATGCGGAAAAAAACCGGGTCCGCCCCGAGAAAACTCTTTGCGGCGGGGGCGGACCTCTCTATATGCCGCCGCAGACGCAGTACGCACGTGCCTCTGGCCCCAGGCCGACCTTGATCGGCCAAAGGTTTACGCAACGACGTCAAGCGTTCTGGCAACCCCGGCGATGGGCGCAAGCCCGCAGCCGGCCCTCTTTGGTCGCTGGTTCGTTCGACCGTTTCGTCAACTTGGGGCCGCGCCTCATTCCAGGGGCGGTCCTCCTATTTGAGATGGAGGGTGTGCGATGACCCCCAAGGTCTCCCGCTTCCTGCGCGACGCCGCACCGGCGACGCCCTGCCTTGTCGTCGACGTGGATCGCGTCGCGGAGAATTACGGCCGCCTGAAGGCCGCGATGCCGCTCGCGCGCATCTACTACGCCGTGAAGGCCAACCCGGCCGCGCCGATCCTCTCCCGGCTCGTTGACCTGCAGTCGCAGTTCGACGCCGCCTCGATCGAGGAAGTGCGCATGTGCCTGGCCGCCGGCGCCCGGCCGGAGGCGATCTCCTTCGGCAATACGGTGAAGAAGGAAAGCGCCATCCAGGCCGCCTATGCCGCCGGCGTGCGCATGTTCGCCTTCGACTCCGAGCCGGAGCTGCGCAAGCTCGCCCGCTCCGCCCCCGGCGCGAAGGTCTATTGCCGCATCCTGGTGGAGAATGTCGGCGCCGAATGGCCGCTCTCCCGCAAGTTCGGCTGCGAGGCCGAGATGGCGAAGGAGCTGATGATCCTGGCCCGCGAGCTGGGCCTGGACCCCTATGGCATCTCCTTCCATGTCGGCAGCCAGCAGACCCGCACCGCCGCCTATGAGGCCGCCATCGCCAAGGTCGCGATGATCTTCACCGACCTCAAGGAGGCGGGGATCAACCTGCGCATGGCCAATCTCGGCGGCGGCTACCCGGTGCGCTACCGCTCCGAGGTGCCGGAGATTGACGATTTCGGCGCCGCCATCATGGGCGCCATGGTCGAGCATTTCGGCAATGCCCTGCCGGAGATCCTGATCGAGCCGGGCCGCTTCATGGTGGGCGATGCCGGCGTGCTCTCCGCCGAGGTCGTGCTGGTCTCCAGCAAGGGCAAGGACGACCCCGTCCGCTGGGTCTATCTCGATATCGGCCGCTTCGGCGGCCTGGCCGAGACCGAGGGCGAGGCCATCAAGTATGCCTTCCGCACGCCGCATGACGGCACGGCGGAAGGGCCGGTGACCATCGCGGGCCCCACCTGCGACAGCACCGACACGCTGTACGAGAAGTCCAACTACCGCCTGCCGCTGGCGCTGGAGAGCGGCGACCGCGTGGAACTGCTCTCCACCGGCGCCTATGTCACCACCTATGCCAGCCAGGGCTTCAACGGCTTCGCGCCGCTGGCCGAGCACTACATCTGATCCATCGCCCGCGCGGGCGCATGGGGCGGGAGGGGAAACCCTCCCGCCTTTTCTTTTGCGCGATTATGCGTTTCGCGATGGCGGGACGCCGGATAAACTCGCGCCATGGATGTCATCGACCGGAACATTCTCGTCGCCCTGCAGGATAACGGGGCGGCGGGCCTCGCCGAACTGGCCAAGGTCGCGGGCCTCTCCGTCTCCGCCACGGCGGAGCGGGTCAAGCGCCTGGAAGAGCGCGGCACGATCCGCGGCTGGCGCGCCGATCTCGACCCCGCCGCCATTGGCTGCCCGCTGCTGGCTTTCGTCTTCGTCGCGCTGCGCCCGGGGCGGGAGGAGCACGCCTTCCGCCTCGCCATGCGCGCGGCCGAGCCAGTGCTGGAATGCCACCATGTGACGGGGGCCTGGACCTTCCTGCTGAAGCTGCGCCTGCCCGATCTGGCGGCGCTGGAGCGCTTCGTGGCGGATGAGATCCGTGGCCAGGAAGGGGTGGAGCGGACAGAGACCATCCTGGCCATCACCTCGGCCAAGGAAACCTCGATCCTGCCCGTCGCGGAAGCGACAGAAGAATAAAGCGCGCGGAAGCGACGGAGGAATAAAAAGCAGGGGGCTTTGCCCCCTGGCCCCCACCGGGGGGACAGGGTCCCCCCGGACCCCTCCATCAGTTTGCACTTTCTGAACGCGGGGTCCGGGGTGGCCGCGCCACCCCGGCGGAGGGGTCTGGGGAGGCGGCGCCTCCCCAGTTCGTCACTTCACTTCGGTGATGAATTCCGCGCGCGGCCGGCGCACCTTCTTCATGTTCACCAGCCAGTCCTTGTCCGCCTCGCGGTAGCCGAGCGGCAGGATCAGCACGGAGCGCAGCCCGCGCGCGCGCAGGCCCAGGATCTCGTCCAGGGCGGCCGGGTCGAAGCCTTCCATCGGGGTGGAGTCCACCCCCTCCTCCGCCGCCGCCGCCAGGGCGAGGCCGAGGGCGATATAGGCCTGGCGCGCCGCGTGCTCGAAATTCACCTGGGCGTCGCGCTGCGGATAGCCGGCCAGCAGGCGCTGGCGGTAATTCTCCAGCCCCTCATTCGGGCCACGCTCGGCGGTGATCTGGTCATAGACGCGGTTGATGCGCTCCGCCGTATAGTTATCCCAGGCGGCGAAGACGAGGAGGTGCGAACCCTCGGTGACCTGCGCCTGATTCCAGGCGATGGCCTTGATCTTCTCGCGGACCTCCGGGTTGGTCACCACCAGCACCTCGAAGGGCTGCAGGCCGCTGGAGGTCGGGGCCAGGGTGATGGCCTCCAGGATCCGCTCCACCTTCTCCTCCGGCACCGCCTTGGAGGGGTCCATCTTCTTGGTGGCGTAGCGCCAGCGCAGGGTTTCGAGCAGCATCCGTGCTTCTTCCGTGATGAGAGTGACCGCTCTGTCTCATAAGCGGCTCAGCGCGGAGAATGGGTGCGGCGCAGCAGGGGCGCAAGAGCGGCCAAGGCAAAGCACAGCCATGAAAAAACCGGGGGAGTTTCCTCCCCCGGCACGGCAGGCAGCGGTTCTTTTTGGAAAAAAGAACCAAAAAACTTTTTCAGTGGGCGTCGTTCAGGTGGCAGGCGCTGCGGTGGCCCGGCGCGATCTCGCGCAGGACGGGGCGCTCGATCTTGCAACGCTCCGTCGCGTGCGGGCAGCGCGGGTGGAAGTGGCAGCCCTTCGGCGGGTTCAGCGGCGAGGGGATCTCACCCTTGATCCCCGCAAAACTCTTCTTGCGCGCCTCGATCCGCGGCACCTCGGAGAGCAGGGCCTGGGTGTAGGGGTGGTTGGGGTTCTTGAAGACCGCTTCCGCCGGCGCCTCCTCGACCACCCGGCCCAGATACATGATCACCACGCGGTCGGAGAGATGCTCCACCACGCCGAGATCATGGCTGATGAACAGGTAGGTGAGGTCCAGCTCCCGCCGCAGATCCATGAAGAGGTTCAGGATCTGCGCCTGGATGGAGACGTCGAGCGCCGCCACGGCCTCGTCGCAGACGATGAATTCCGGCTGCACCGCCAGGGCGCGGGCGATGCCGATGCGCTGGCGCTGGCCGCCCGAGAACTGGTGCGGGTAGCGGCGCTTGAAGGCCGGGTCCAGCCCCGCGCGGCGGAGCTGGTTGTCCACATAGCCATCCCACTCGCCGCGCTTCGTCAGGCCATGGACCAGCGGCGCCTCGCCCACGATGTCCGCCACCCGCATGCGCGGGTTGAGGCAGGCATAGGGGTCCTGGAAGATCATCTGCGTCTGCAGCTTGGCGTTGCGCGCCTCCGCCCCGGAGAGGGAAGCGACATCGCGGCCATGCCAGAGGATCTGCCCGGCGCTGGCCGGCATGATGCCGGCCACCATGCGGCCCAGGGTGGACTTGCCGCAGCCCGACTCGCCGACGAGGCCGACGACCTCGCCCTTGCGCACCGTCAGGTCCACGCCATCGACGGCGTGCACCGTCTCTTCCTTGACCGGCATGCCGAGCTTCTTCGCCATCTTGCCGGCGAAGTCGAGCGTCTTGGAGAAGCGCTTGGAGACGCCCTTCAGTTCGATGATCGGCGTGCTCATGCGGCGGCCTCCCCGGCGGGCAGATAGGGACGGAAGCACCGCGTCTCGCGGCCGGGCAGGATCTCGCCCAGCGGCGGCTCCTGCAGGCAGGCCTCGGCGGCGCGCGGGCAGCGGGTGCGGAAGGCGCAGCCCGGCGGCAGGCTGAGCAGCGAGGGCGTCATGCCCGGGATCTGGCGCAGCGGCTCGCCCCGCTTGTTGCGGCTGGGGACGGAGCCGATCAGCCCGGCGGTATAGGGGTGCAGGGGCTTGTCCAGCACCTCGGCCACCGCGCCGCGCTCGACCACGCGGCCGGCATACATGACGGCGATGTCGTCGGCGAGGCCGGCGACGACGGAGAGGTCATGCGTCACCCAGATCATCGCCGTGCCGGTCTGGGAGCAGAGCTTCTGCACCTCGGCCAGGATCTGCGCCTGGATCGTCACGTCGAGCGCGGTGGTCGGCTCATCGGCCACGATCAGCTCGGGGCGGTGCAGCAGGGCGATGGCGATGGCCACGCGCTGGCGCATGCCGCCCGAGAACTGGTGCGGGTAGCTCTTCAGCCGCTCATCCGGGGAGGGAATGCCCACCATGCCCAGCGTGTCGCGGGCGCGCTGGCGGGCCGTCTCCTTGCTCACCTTCTCATGCGCCAGGACCGTCTCGATCATCTGCGTGTCGACCCGGAGCACCGGGTTCAGCGTCATCATCGGGTCCTGGAAGATCATGGCGATGCGGTTGCCGCGCAGGCGCCGCATCTCCTCCTCCTTGAGCTTCGCCAGGTTCTGCCCGTGGAACAGGATCTCGCCGCCGACGATGCGGCCCGGCGCGTCCACGAGGCCGAGGATGGAGAAGCCCGTCACCGTCTTGCCGGAGCCGGACTCGCCCACCAGGCCGAGCACCTTGCCCCGGCCGACGGTGAAGGAGACGCCATCCACCGCCTTCACCACGCCCGCGCGGGTAAAGAAGTGGGTCTGCAGGTTGCGAACCTCCAGCGTCGGGGCGCCGGCGGTGGCGGAAATCGTCTGGGCCATGCCGTCCCTCACTTCTTCAGGCGCGGATTGAGCACGTCACGCAGCTGGTCGCCCACCAGATTGATGGAGACGATGGTCACCAGCAGCGCGATGCCCGGATAGAAGCTGATCCAGTACTTGCCGGAGAGCATGTACTCATAGCCATTCGAGATCAGCAGGCCGAGCGAGGGTTCGGTGATGGGCACGCCCAGGCCGAGATAGGAGAGCGTCGCCTCCAGCGCGATGGCGCGCGCCACCTGCATGGTGGCCACCACGATCAGCGGCGGCAGGCAGTTGGGCAGCAGGTGGCGGAAGATCACCCGGTGCGTCGGCAGGGCGAGGCAGTGGGCCGCCTCGATATATTCGCGCCGGCGCTCCACCAGGGCGGTGCCGCGGATGGTGCGGGCGTAATAGGCCCATTCCACGATCACCAGCGCCAGCACGACGTTCATGATGCCCTTGCCCAGGAAGGCCAGGATCATCAGCGCCGCGAGGATGGAGGGGAAGGAGAGCTGGAGATCGACGAGGCGCATGATCAGCGTGTCGGTCCGCCCGCCGCCATAGGCGGCGACGAGGCCGAGGGTGACGCCGACGGCGCAGGCGATGATGGCCGAGCCCGCGCCCACCATCAGCGAGATGCGCAGCCCGTACATGATGCCGGAGAGCATGTCGCGCCCCTGGTCATCCGTGCCGAGCCAGTAGGTGAAGCCGGCCCCGGCCTCACTGCCCGGCGGCAGGCGGCCATCCATGATGTCCAGCTGCGCCAGGTCATAGGGGTTCTGCGGCGCCAGCAGGGGGGCCAGGATGGCGATCAGCGCGATGAAGGCGAAGACGATCAGCCCGCCCAGCGCCAGCTTGCTCTCGCAGAATTCGGAGACGAAGCGGCGGAAGGGCGTCTCGACCCTGGGCGCCTTGGCGGCGGCCGGCGCGGGATTGGCGGTGGTCGTGCTCATCTCACTTGTTCTCCAGCCGCACCCGCGGGTCCAGCGCCGAATAGGCGAGGTCCACCAGCAGGTTGATGGTGATGAACATCAGCACGATGATCATCAGGTAGGCGACGATCACCGGGCGGTCGAGCACGTTGATGCTGTCGATGATCAGCTTGCCCATGCCCGGCCAGGCGAAGACGCTCTCCGTCACCACCGAGAAGGCGATGGTCGAGCCAAGCTCCAGCCCGACCACGGTGACGACCGGGATCAGGATGTTCTTGAAGACATGCACATAGGTCACGCGCGCGGGCGAGAGGCCCTTGGCGCGGGCGAACTTCACATAGTCCATCAGCATCGTCTCGCGCACGCCGGCGCGGGTGAGGCGGATGACGAGGCTGATCTTGAACAGCGCCAGGTTCAGCGCCGGCATGGCGATGTGGCGCAGCCCGTCCCAGCTGAGGAAGGACCAGCGCATGCCCAGGATCTCCACCGTCGTGCCGCGGCCGGTGGAGGGCAGCCAGCCGAGCTGCACGGCGAAGACCATGATCAGCATCAGCCCCACCCAGAAGGTGGGGAGCGAGAAGCCGAGGATGGAGCCGGCCATCACCGCCTTGGCGCCCGTCGAATTCGGCTTGAGCCCGGCATAGAGGCCAAGCGGCAGGCCGATCAGCAGCGCGATGAACATGGCGCCGAAGGCCAGTTCCAGCGTCGCCGGCATGCGCTCCAGGATCAGCTTCAGCGCCGGCTCGTTGAAGACGAAGCTGCGGCCGAGGTCGCCGCGCAGCGCGTTGCCGAGGAAGGAGAGGTATTGCATCCACAGCGGCAGGTCGAGGCCGAGGGCCTTGATCGCGCGCTCACGCTCCATCTGGTCGGCATCGGGGGAGATCAGGATCTCCACCGGGTCGCCGATGGCGAAGACGCCGACGAAGACGATGACCGACATCGCCAGCATCACAAGCACCGACTGGAACAGCCGGCGAAGAAGATAGACACCCATGGTTCATCGCACCGTGCTGTTGGCGGGGCTGTTGGCGGGCCGCACATCCTGCGCACGGGTCAGCTCGTCGGCACGGGAATCGTGCACCAGAGTCGGCCGCATGGCCCACAGGTTCTTCTGGATATGGATCGGGATGATGCCGACATCGTCCATGGCGATGCGCGTCGCATCCCGCAGCAGGCCCTCGCGCTTGGCGTCATCCAGCTCGCGCAGCGCGGCTTCCAGCTTCGCGTCCACCTCCGGGTTGGCGTAGCGGCCGCGGTTGGAGGTGCCGAAGCCCTTGTCCCGGTCATAGCTGGCGACGAGGGAGCGCAGCGGGCTCGACGCCTCGCCCGAGGAGGTGCCCCAGCCGACGAGGAAGGCGGAGAGTTCCTGGCGCCCGGCGCGGGCGATGAAGGTCGTCCAGGGCTGGGCATCCACCGCCGTGCGCACGCCGATGCGCGTCCACATCTGGCCAATGGCCTGCACGATGCGGGCATCGTTCATGTAGCGGTCATTCGGGCCGCTCAGCGTGATGCGGAAGCCCTGCGGATAGCCGGCCTCGGCCAGCAGCTTCTTCGCCGCCTCGGCATCCGTCTTCGGCGCCGGGAGGTCGGGGATGGCGCCGAAGGCATTGTTGGGCAGGAACTGGCCGGAGGGCATGGCGGTGCCCTCCATCACCCGCGCGGCGATGGCCGGGCGGTCGATGGCGATGGACAGCGCCCGGCGCACCCGCAGATCCAGCAGCGGGTTGCGCGGCAGCGGCTTGCCCTCATGGTCGGTGATCTGCGGCGAGCCCTGCGGGTGCAGGTGGTCCAGCGCCAGGAAGATGATGCGCAGCCCGTCCTTCTCGACCAGCCGCACCTTGTCGTTGCGGCGCAGGCTGGCGAGGTCGCTCGTCGGCACCTGGTCGATGAAGTCGACATCGCCAGCCAGCAGCGCGGCGGTGCGCGAGGCGTCATTGGGCAGGATGCGGTAATGCACCTGCTGCCAGTGCGGCTTGTCGCCCCAATAGGCGTCGTTGCGGGCCAGCTCCAGCCGGTCGCCGCTGCGGAAGCTCACATAGCGGAAGGGGCCGGTGCCCACCGCCACCTTGCCGCTGTTGAAATCCTCGGTGGAGGCGCCCTCATGCGTCTCCCTGTCGAGGATGGCGACCTGGCCCAGGTCGTTCGGCAGCAGCGGATAGGGCGTGCGGGTGTGGAAGCGCACCGTCAGCGGGTCGACGATCTCCACCCGCTCGATGGCGCGGGTGTAGATGGCGTAGGAGGAGGGGCTGTTCGGCACCGCCGGCACGCGGGCGATGGTGAAGGCCACGTCCTCGGCCGTGAAGGGGTTGCCATTGTGGAAGCGCACGCCCGGGCGGAGCTTGAACTCCCACACCGTGTCGCTCACCGGCTTCCAGCTCTCGGCCAGCCCCGGCTGCATGCGGGCTTCGGAGTCGAACTGCGTCAGCGTGTCGAACAGCATCGTCGCCACGGCCAGGTTGGGCGACAGCGCGTGGTAATGCGGGTCGAGCGAAGTGACCTGGGCCCCGACCGCCATGGTAAGAGTTTGCGCCCCCGCGGGGGCGGCAGCGCAGAGCGCCAACGCCGAAACGGCGGCCAAGACGGCCGCCCGCATCCTGATGATCATCACTACGTCCCCCGGGAGGTTACAACCTCTTCACACTCCAGTGTAGCAGGCACGCCCCCCCGTCGCTAGATTGCGGTTCGTTGAACGATCCAAGAAGAAACCGGTACGGGAAATATGACTATCGCCCTGCAATACCCGGCACACCAAAAAGCACCACAACAACACGGCACAGAAAACGGATAAGCGACAAATACCGGATACCGGAACAGGCCGCTGACACTTCACGGCACATGGCGGCACTTCGGAATATTGTAGAGAGATGTTCTTTTTTGAAAAAAAGAACCAAAAAACTTTTTCAGTCCAGCACCCCGCTCTGCCAGGAGACGGCGGCAGTCTGAAAAAAAAATCTTCAGAAACAGAAGATTCTGTTGTTTAGACCGTAAATTGCTCAGCAATAATCCGCTCGGACAGGCCATGATCCGGGTCGAAGAGCATGGTCATCCGCACCCCGCGATCCTCCCGCACCTCGACGGAGCGGATATCGCGCACCTCGACATTGTCGGCCACCGCGGCCACCGGGCGCTTGCCGGGCTCCAGCACCTGGAAGGCCACCACGGCATCAGCCGGCAGCAGGGCACCGCGCCAGCGGCGCGGGCGGAAGGCGGAAATCGGCGTCAGCGGCAGCAGGTTGGCGCCCAGCGGCACGATCGGGCCATAGGCGGAAAGATTGTAGGCCGTGCTGCCCGCCGGCGTCGCCACCAGGATGCCGTCGCAGATCAGCTCCTCCATCCGCACCTTGCCATCGACCAGGATGCGGATCTTGGCGGCCTGCCGCGTCTCGCGCAGCAGCGAGACCTCGTTGATCGCCAGCGCCTCCCGCACCGCCCCCGCCGCATCCAGGGCGCGCATGCGCAGCGGGTGCAGCGTGGCCGCCTGGGCATGCGCGAGGCGCAGCAGCAGGTCATCCTCGTGATAGGCATTCATCAGGAAGCCGATGCTGCCGCAATTCATGCCATAGATCGGCAGGTTGCGGCCCAGGAAGCGGTGCTGCGTCTCCAGCATGAAGCCATCGCCGCCCAGCGCCACGACCACCGCGGCCGCTTCCGGATCCGCCTGGCCATGCAGGGCGATGAACTGGTCCCGCGCCAGCTCCGCCACCTCGGTCGGCGCGGCGAGGAAGGCGATGCGCCCCTCAAGGTCCGTGGGCAGGTCCGGCCCCTCCCCCAGCCCGCCCGGGCCGAGCAGCGCGGCCGTCATGCCGGGGCTCCTGGCATCAAGGGATGAAGCATCGCGGGCGGCATCCTCGTTTCCTGGCGGCCATGAAGCCCGGGAGACGGCCCCAGGGCAAGAGCACAAAAAAGCCCGCGAGAGCACAAAAAAACCCGGGGGACGGATCCCCCGGGCTTTTCGGTTCAGGCCGCCGCCGCCTCGTGGCGAGGCAGGGCGATATCCTGGCAGCGGGAAGCGGGTCTTACGCCGCGTCCTGCTGGGCCTCAGCCTCGACAACCGGCTTCGGGCCGCTGTCCTGGCCCTTGGCCGCCACATCGCGCTCCACCAGTTCGATCACCGCCATGTCGGCGGCGTCGCCATAGCGCACGCCGGCCTTCAGGATGCGGGTGTAGCCGCCCTGGCGAGCCTTGTAGCGCTCGGCGATGGTGGAGAAGAGCTTCTCCACGATCTTCGGATCGCGGATCTGCGCATAGGCCTGGCGGCGCGCGTGCAGGTCACCGCGCTTGCCCAGGGTGATGATGCGCTCCACATAGGGGCGCAGCTCCTTGGCCTTGGGCAGGGTGGTGGTGATCTGCTCGTGCTTCAGCAGGCTGGTCGCCATGTTGCGGAGCATGGCGATGCGGTGGGACGACGTGACGCCGAGCTTCCGGCCGGCAACACCGTGACGCATTGGTCTATTCCTTCAGGTGGCCGAAATCAGAACGGCTCTTCGATCTTCTTCGCGAGGTCCTCGATGTTCTCAGGCGGCCAGCCGGGCACGGTCATGCCCAGCGAAAGCCCCATCGAGGCGAGGACTTCCTTGATCTCGTTCAGCGACTTGCGGCCGAAGTTCGGAGTGCGGAGCATCTCCTGCTCCGTCTTCTGCACCAGGTCGCCGATGTAGACGATGTTGTCGTTCTTCAGGCAGTTCGCGCTGCGGACCGACAGTTCCAGCTCGTCCACCTTGCGCAGCAGGTTGCGGTTGAAGGGCAGGTCGTCCTGCACCTCTTCCACCTTGCGCTCGCGCGGCTCATCGAAGTTGATGAAGAGCTGAAGCTGGTCCTGCAGGATGCGGGCAGCGAGGGCCACCGCATCCTCCGGGGCCACCGTGCCATCCGTCTCCACCGTCAGCACCAGCTTGTCGTAGTCGGTGCGCTGGCCGACGCGGGTCGGCTGCACCTGATACGCCACGCGGCGGACCGGGGAATAGATGGCGTCCACCGGGATCAGCCCGATCGGGGCGTCTTCCGGGCGGTTCTCGGAGGCCGGGACATAGCCCTTGCCCACATCGACGGTCAGCTCCATCGACAGCTTGGCGCCGTCGTCGAGCGTGCAGATGACCAGTTCCGGGTTGGCGATTTCGATGTCGCCGGTGGTCTGGATCTGCCCCGCCGTCACCTCGCCGGGGCCGGTCGCGGTGAGCTGGAGGCGCTTCGGCCCCTCGCTCTGCATCCGGATGGCCAGGCGCTTGATGTTCAGGACGATGTCGGTGACATCCTCGCGAACACCCTGCAGGCTGGAGAACTCATGCAGCGCGCCATCGATGCGGATGGCGGTCACGGCCGCCCCCTGCAGCGACGAGAGCAGCACGCGCCGCAGCGCATTGCCCAGGGTCATACCGAAGCCGCGCTCGAGCGGCTCCGCCACCACCACCGCGATGCGCGAGGGGTCGGCCCCGGGCTCGACATCGAGCTTCTCGGGACGGATCAGGGAACGCCAGTTGCGCTCGAGCACTTCGGTTTCTCCTGCAGCCTCGCCTCAGACCCGACGCCGCTTGCGCGGACGGCAGCCATTGTGCGGGATCGGGGTCACGTCCTTGATCGCCGTCACGTAGAAGCCGACGGCCTGGAGGGCGCGCAGCGCGGACTCACGGCCCGAACCGGGGCCGGAGACCATGATCTCCAGCGTCTCCATGCCGTGCTCGCGGGCCTTGCGGCCGGCGTCCTCGGCGGCCACCTGGGCGGCATACGGCGTCGACTTGCGGCTGCCCTTGAAGCCCTGGCTGCCGGCCGAGGACCACGCGATGGCGTTGCCCTGGCTGTCGGTGATGGTGACGATCGTGTTGTTGAAGGAGGCGAGGACGTGCGCCACGCCAGACGCAATATTCTTGCGTTCCTTCTTGCGCGGACGACCGGTGGGCTGACGGGCCATCTTACTTCGTCACCTTCTTCTTGCCGGCAATCGCCACGGCCTTGCCCTTGCGGGTACGGGCATTGGTATGAGTGCGCTGGCCACGAACGGGCAGGCCCTTGCGGTGACGCAGGCCGCGGTAGCAGGCCATGTCCATCAGGCGCTTGATGTTCATGGCGTTCTCGCGACGCAGATCGCCCTCGACCCGGTATTCGCGGTCGATCAGTTCACGGAGCTTGAGGATTTCCTCATCCGTGAGCTGGTTGACGCGGCGATCCTCGGGGATGCCGAGCTGCTCGCAGATCACCTTCGCGTTCGACGGGCCAATGCCGTAGATATAGCGAAGGGAAATGAGAACGCGCTTGTTGGTGGGAATGTTCACGCCTGCAATGCGTGCCATCGATTCCTGCTCCTGGGGCCTCATGGGCCCCCGTTCGTACCGGCAATACGGCCGGCGAGGTGATCGTCACACCCGGCCCTGTAGTGAATCGGATGCAACCGTCTACGCGGCCGAGGAGACCCCGCCCGCGAGAGGCGCGGTCTTACCGACCAGGGCGCCCGTGAGTCAACAAGGAAACGGAAGTGGGGGACCGGGGGAACTCAGTTCCCCCGGCGGGGAGGTGCAGGAGGGGCAGCACCCCTCCTGCCCCGGCCCTCAGCGGCCGAGCACGGCCTCGATCTGGGTGGCGACCTCGTCCATGGCGGCCATGCCATCGACCTGGCTCAGCTTGCCCTGCGCCGCGTAGTAGGGCAGCAGCGGCGCCGTCTGGCGGTGGTAGGCTTCCAGCCGGGCGGCCACCGTCTCCGCCTTGTCATCGGCGCGGCGGACGAATTCGGTGCTGCCGCAGGAGTCGCAGACCCCGAGCTTGGCCGTCGGCTTGAAGCTGTCATGGTAGCCGGTGCCGCATTTGGCGCAGGTGAAGCGCCCGGCGATGCGCTCGACCAGCGCGGCATCGTCCACCTTCAACTCGATCACGTGGTCGAGCTGAAGGCCCTTCTCCTTCAGCATCACGTCCAGCGCCTCGGCCTGGGGCGTGGTGCGCGGGAAGCCGTCCAGGATGAAGCCCTTGGCGCAGTCCGGCTGCGAGACCCGGTTGGCCAGCATCGCGGTGATGATGGCGTCGGGCACCAGCCCGCCCTGCTCCATGATCGCCTTGGCCTGGCGGCCGATCTCGCTGCCGCTCTTCACCTCGGCGCGCAGCATATCCCCGGTGGAGATCTGCGCGATGCCGTGGCGCTCTTCCAGCCGCTTCGCCTGGGTGCCCTTGCCGGCCCCGGGGGGCCCCAGAAGAATCAGGTTCATCGCCGCTTTGTCCCCGCGATCCTGCGCATCATGTCCGCCCCTTAGCGCAGCCGCGGCGCCCCGCCGCGGCCTCCCATGCGGGCCTTGCGAATCAGGCCCTCATACTGGTGCGCGAAGAGATGAGACTGCACCTGCGCCACCGTGTCCATCGTAACGGACACAATGATGAGCAGCGAAGTCCCGCCAAAGTAGAAAGGCACGCCGTACTGGCTGATCAGGATTTCCGGCAGCAGGCAGACGACGCACATATAGAGGGCGCCAACGCCGGTCAGCCGGGTCAGCACACGGTCGAGGTAATCCGCCGTGGACTGGCCGGGGCGGATGCCGGGGACGAAGCCGCCATGCTTCTTCAGATTGTCCGCCGTCTCCACCGGGTTGAACACCACGGCGGTGTAGAAGAAGGCGAAGAAGATGATCAGCAGCACGTAGAACGCCATGTAGAGCGGCTGGCCATGGGCCAGGGCGGCGGCGATGCGGCTGATGATGCCCTCCTCCTGGGTGCCGGCGAAGCCCGCGAAGGTGGCCGGCAGCAGCAGCAGGGAGGAGGCGAAGATCGGCGGGATGACGCCGGCGGTGTTCAGCTTCAGCGGCAGGTGGGTGTTCTCGCCGCCGAACATCCGGTTGCCGACCTGGCGCTTCGGATACTGGATGGGGATCCGGCGCTGCGCCCGCTCCATGAACACCACGAAGGTGATGACGGCCAGCGCGATCAGCAGGAAGGCCACGATGAAGAAGGGCGAGAGCGCCCCGGTGCGGCCGAGTTCCAGCGTCGAGGCCAGGGCGGTGGGCACATTGGCCACGATGCCGGCGAAGATGATCAGGCTGATGCCGTTGCCGATGCCGCGCGCCGTGATCTGCTCACCGATCCACATCAGGAAGAGCGTGCCGCCCACCAGGGTGGTGACGCAGGAGATGCGGAAGAACAGCCCCGCCTCATACACCGCGGAGCCGAAGGGCCCCTGCATGCTCTCAAGCCCCACGGCGATGCCATAGGCCTGGAAGATGGCGATGAGGACGGTGAGGTAGCGGGTATACTGGTTCAGCTTCTTCCGGCCGGATTCACCCTCCTTCTTGAGGGCCTCCAGCACCGGGACGGCGGCGCTCATCAGCTGAATGATGATGCTGGCCGAGATATACGGCATGATGTTGAGCGCGAAGACCGTCATGCGGCCCAGCGCGCCACCCGTGAACATGTCGAACATGCCCAGGATACCGCCGCCATGCTGGCGCAGGATCTCGGCCATGACCGACGCATCCACCCCGGGGACCGGGATATAGGTGCCGATTCGGTAGACAATCAGCGCGGCCAGCGTGAACCAGATGCGCTTCTTGAGCTCGGTCGCCTTGGACAGGACGCCGAGATTGAGATTGGCCGCGAGCTGTTCGGCGGCGGACGCCATGATTTCGCCCCTTCAACATGACTGCGGCGCCGGGGGGCTGAACCCGCGGCGCCGCATGCCTGCCCAGAGATGCAGACCTAGCCCCCCAGGTGTGGGGGGCGCAAGCCTTACGCCTCGGGCGCTTCTTCCTTGGCCGGGGCCAGCACCGTCACGGTGCCGCCCGCAGCCTGGACCGCGGCGATCGCGGCGGCCGAGGCGCCGGCGACCGTGATGGTCACCGCCTGCTTGATCTCGCCCTGGGCGAGGAGGCGGATACCCGCCACCTTCGCGCCGGTGCGGACCAGGCCGGCCGCCTCCAGCACCGCCTCGTCGATCGGCTGGCTGGCATTGATCTTGCCGGCCTCGATCGCCGCCTGCAGGGTGCGCAGGTTCAGCGGCGCGTATTCCTTGCGGAACGGGTTGACGAAGCCACGCTTCGGCAGGCGCCGGTAGATCGGGAGCTGACCGCCCTCGAACCCGTTCAGCGACACGCCGGTGCGCGCCTTCTGGCCCTTGACGCCGCGGCCCGAGGTCTTGCCCTTGCCGGAGCCGATGCCACGGCCGACGCGCTTGAACTTCAGGCGGGCGCCTTCGTTGTCGCGCAGCTCGTTGAGCTTCATGGTTACTTCTCCGTGGTCTCGCTCACCTGGATCAGGTGAGCGACCTTGCGGATCATGCCGCGCACGGCCGGAGTATCCTCCAGCTCGCGCGAACGGCGGATCTTGTTGAGACCCAGGCCGATCAGCGTCTCACGCTGGCCGGGCAGGCGGCCGATGGGCGACGCGATCTGCGTCACCCGAACGGTCTTCTTCGCCTCAGACATTCACGGCCTCCTGCGCCGGCTCGGCATCCTTGCGGGGGCCGAGCAGGTCGGACACCTTCTTGCCACGGCGCGAGGCAACAGCGCGGGGGCTGGTGCAGCGCGTCAGGGCGGCGAAGGTCGCCTTGACCATGTTGTGCGGGTTCGTGGTGCCGGTGCACTTGGCGACGACGTCGCCCATGCCCAGCGTCTCGAACACCGCGCGCATCGGGCCGCCGGCGATGATGCCGGTACCGGCCGGGGCGGCGCGCAGGATCACGCGGCCGGCGCCAAACTCGCCGATCACATCGTGATGCAGGGTGCGGCCCTCGCGCATCGGGACCCGGATCATGGTCCGCTTGGCGCGCTCAGTCGCCTTGCGGATCGCTTCCGGAACCTCGCGCGCCTTGCCGGCGCCCCAGCCAACGCGGCCCTTCTCATCGCCCACGACGACCAGAGCGGCGAAGGAGAAGCGACGGCCACCCTTCACCACCTTGGCGACGCGATTGATGGTGACGAGCTTGTCCTTCAGCTCGTCGCCAACCTCGCGCTCCGTGTTGCGCTCGGGGCCGCGGCCACGGCCACGGTCACGATCGCCAGAGCCGCCGCTCCGCGGTTCACGTGCCATATTCTGCGCCTCCTTAGAACGACAGCCCGCCCTCGCGGGCGCCGTCCGCCAGGGCTTTCACCCGGCCGTGATACAGGTAAGGCCCACGGTCGAAGACGACCTCGGTCACGCCCGCCGCCAGGGCGCGCTCGGCAACCAGCTTGCCGACCACGGTGGCCGCGTTCTTGTCCGCGCCGGTACGCAGGCTCTCGCGCTGCGCCTTCTCCAGCGAGGAGGCAGCCGCAAGGGTGCGGCCCGCCTTGTCGTCGATGACCTGGGCGTAGATGTGCTTGCCAGAGCGGAAGACGGACAGCCGGGGACGGCCGCCGCTCTTGATCCGCAGCTGGTAGCGCAGGCGCGCGCGACGGCGCTGCTGCAAAGCGAGCTTGTCGGCCATCTTACTTCTTCTTCCCCTCCTTCCGGAGGATGACCTCGTCCGAGTACCGGACGCCCTTGCCCTTGTAGGGCTCGGGGCCGCGATAAGCGCGGATCTCAGCGGCGACCTGGCCGACCTTCTGCTTGTCCACGCCCTCGACCTTGATCGAGGTGGGCTTCTCGCAGGAGATCTTGATGCCGGCCGGGACGGGGTAGCGGATCTCGTGGCTGTAACCGAGGTTCAGCACGAGGTCGCTGCCCTGCACCGCGGCGCGGTAGCCGGTGCCGGTGATCTCCATGGACTTGGAGAAGCCGGTGGAGACGCCGATCACCATGCCGTTGATCAGGCTGCGGGTGGTGCCCCACAGCGTGCGGCTGCGGCGGTCGGAGCCGAGCGGCTTGACGGCCACCTGGTTGTTCGCGACCTCGACCTCCACCGCGTCGGTCAGCGGGAGCGAAAGCTCGCCCAGCTTGCCCTTCACGGCGATGATCTTGTCCTGCAGCGTGACGGTGACGCCAGCGGGAACGGGAACGGGATACTTGCCGACGCGCGACATGCCTAGCCCTCCCTCAGAACACGCGGCAGAGGACTTCGCCGCCAACATTGGCAGCGCGGGCCTCGTTGTCGCTCATCACGCCACGCGGCGTGGAGAGGATGGAAATGCCAAGCCCGTTATAGAACTTCGGCAGCTCCTTGATCTTCGCGTAGACGCGCCGGCCAGGCTTCGAGACGCGCTCGATTTCCTTGATGGCAGGCTCGCCTTCGGAATACTTCAGCTCGATGTCCAGCACGGAGACGCCCGGACGCACCTGCTCGGCGCGGTAGGCACGGATGTACCCCTCACGCTTCAGGACTTCGAGGACGTCAGCACGGAGACGGCTGGCCGGCGAGGTGACGCGCGCCTGACGGGCACGGTGCCCGTTGCGGATGCGCGTCAGCATATCGCCCAGCGGATCGGACAGCGACATGCGGCCCCCCTTACCAGCTGGCCTTGACGAGCCCCGGGATCTGGCCGGTCGAGGCCAGGTCACGGAGCGCGTTACGGCTCAGCTTGAACTTGCGGTAGTTGCCGCGCGGGCGGCCGGTCAGTTCGCAACGCAGACGCACGCGCACCTTCGCGCCATTGCGCGGCAGCTGCGCCAGCTTCAGCGTCGCCTCGAAGCGGTCCTCCACCGGAAGGTCACGATCCATGATCGTGGCCTTCAGGGCGGCGCGCTTGGCGGCATGCAGCTTCGAGAGGCGCTCGCGGCGCTGATTCTTCTCGACAGCCGAGGTCTTGGCCATGCGGTCTAAATCCTCCGGAACCTGCCCGGACCATCCGGGCGGTTTTCCAAACTCAGTTGACGAACGGGAGGTCAAAGCCCTTCAGCAGGGCCTTGGCTTCCTTGTCCGTCTTCGCGGTCGTGACGAAGACGATGTCCATGCCACGGATCGCGTCCACCTTATCATAGCTGATTTCGGGGAACACGATCTGCTCCTTCAGGCCGAGCGAGTAGTTGCCGCGGCCGTCGAAGCCCCTATTACCAGGAATGCCGCGGAAGTCACGCATGCGCGGCAGCGCGATGGTGACCAGGCGGTCCAGGAATTCGTACATCCGCGAGCGGCGCAGGGTGACCTTGCAGCCGATCGCCTGGCCCTGGCGGATCTTGAAGCCGGCGATCGCCTTCTTGGCCAGGGTCTTCACCGGCTTCTGGCCGGCGATGACCGTCAGCTCGGCCAGGGCGGCGTCCAGCTTCTTCTGGTCGCCCGCGGCCTCACCAACGCCCATGTTGATGACGATCTTGGAGAGCTTCGGAACCTCCATCGGGTTGCCGTAGCCGAACTCCTCGACCAGCTTCTTCCGCACCGCCTCAGCATAGAGCTGCTGCAGGCGGGGCAGTTCCTTCGCCTCGCTCATGCGTCGATCACCTCGCCCGAGGCCTTGGCCACCCGGACCTTCTTGCCGTCCTCAAGCACCTTGAAGCCGACGCGGGTCGGCTTGTCGGACTTGGGGTCGATCAGGGCGATGTTGGAGAGGTGCAGCGAGGCCTCCTTCTCCACGATCCCGCCCTGCTGGCCCATGCCCTTCGGCTTGGTATGGCGCTTCACGATGTTCAGGCCCTGCACCACGGCACGGCCTTCCTCGGGCAGCACGCGCAGCACTTCGCCGCGCTTGCCCTTGTCCTTCCCCGTCAGGATCTGGACGCGGTCGCCCTTCTTGATCTTCGCGGCCATGGATTACAGGACCTCCGGCGCCAGCGAGATGATCTTCATGAACTTGCGCGCGCGCAGCTCACGAACGACCGGGCCAAAGATACGCGTGCCGATCGGCTCGTTCTGCTTGTTGATCAGAACGGCCGCATTGCGGTCGAAGCGGATGGCCGAACCGTCCTGGCGGCGAACCGGGTAGGCGGTGCGCACGATCACCGCGCGCTGCACGTCACCCTTCTTCACCTTGCCGCGCGGAATCGCTTCCTTCACGGACACCACGATGATGTCGCCCACCGAGGCGGTGCGCCGCTTGGAGCCGCCGAGCACCTTGATGCACTGCACGCGGCGCGCACCGGAGTTGTCGGCAACCTCGAGGTTGGACTCAACGATAATCATTGGTCGTCAGTCCTCAGGCCTGGGCCGCCGCGGCGTTGAAGCCCGGGGTGACGACCGGGGCGCCATTGCGCTCGATCACCAGCCAGGTCTTCCGCTTGCTGATCGGACGGCACTCCTCGATCGCCACGACGTCGCCTTCCTTGCACAGGTTGGCGTCGTCATGCGCGGCGTACTTCTTCGAGCGCCGGATGAACTTCTTATAGAGCGGGTGCATCACGCGACGCTCGACAAGGACCGTCACGGTCTTGTCCATCTTGTCGCTGACGACCCGCCCGGTGAGGACGCGCTTCGGCATAGCCGGGGTCTCCTCGTCAGGCCTTGGCGGCCGAGCGGGACTGCTCGGCCAGCACCGTCTTAACACGGGCGATGTCGCGGCGCACCACCTTGATGCGGGAAACCGCCTCAAGCTGGCCTGTTGCGCGCTGGAAGCGGAGGTTGAATTGCTCCTTCCGCAGGTCCAGCAGCATCGCCTTCAGTTCATCCGCGGTCTTGCCGCGGATATCCACGATCTTGGTCATCGGCTCAGGCCTCCGCCGCGCCCAGGCGGGTCACGAGCTTGGTCTTGATCGGCAGCTTCGCCGCACCGAGGGTCAGCGCCTCACGCGCCGTCTCGAGCGAGACGCCATCGATCTCGAACATGATGCGACCCGGCTTGACGCGGGCAACCCAGTATTCCGGCGCGCCCTTGCCCGAACCCATGCGGACTTCCGCCGGCTTCGTGGAGACAGGGAGGTCCGGGAAGATGCGGATCCACACCCGGCCCTGGCGCTTCATCGCGCGGGTGATCGCGCGACGGGCGGCCTCGATCTGGCGGGCGGTGACGCGCTCCGGTTCGAGCGCCTTCAGGCCGAAGCCGCCGAAGGACAGGGTGAACCCGCCCTTCGCCACGCCCTTGATGCGGCCCTTGTGCGCCTTACGGAACTTCGTGCGCTTCGGGGAAAGCATGGTCTGTTATCCTCAGCGCTGCGGCGCCTGCTCCGCGGCGCGCTTGTCCTGCGCCAGCGGGTCATGCGCCATGATCTCGCCCTTGAAGATCCAGACCTTCACACCGCAGGTGCCATAGGTGGTCTTCGCGGTCGCCGTGCCGTAGTCGATATCCGCGCGGAGGGTATGCAGGGGCACGCGGCCCTCGCGGTACCACTCCATCCGGGCAATCTCGGCGCCGCCCAGGCGGCCGCCGCAATTGATCCGGATGCCGCCCGCGCCGAGGCGCATGGCGGACTGCACGGCGCGCTTCATCGCGCGGCGGAAGGCCACGCGGCGCTCCAGCTGCTGCGCGATGCTCTCCGCCACCAGCTGCGCCTCGATCTCCGGCTTGCGGATCTCGACGATGTTCAGCGCCACCTCGGCCCCGGCGAGCTTCGCCAGGTCCTTGCGCAGAACCTCGATGTCGGCGCCCTTCTTGCCGATCACGACGCCCGGGCGGGCGGCGTGGATCGTCACGCGGGGCTTCTTCGCCGGGCGCTCGATGATCACCTTCGAGACGCCGGCGCCCTTCAGGCGATCCTTCAGGGTCTTGCGCAGCTTCAGGTCATCATGCAGCAGCTTGGAATAATCCTCGCCGGCGAACCAGCGGGAGTCCCAGGTGCGGTTGATGCCGAGCCGGAGCCCGATCGGATTGACTTTGTGGCCCATATTACGCGGCCTCCTGCTGCGCCGGCTCGGCGTCCGCCTGCTTCTCGGCAACCACGATGGACAGGTGGCTGAACCACTTCTCCACCCGGGCGGCCTTGCCGCGGCCGCGCGCATGGAAGCGCTTCATCACGATGGCGCGGCCCACTTCCACGCGCGAGACGACCAGGCGGTCGACGTCGAGCTGGTGGTTGTTCTCCGCGTTCGCGATGGCGCTCTCGAGCGTCGCCTTCACGGTCTGGGAGATGCGGCGCTTGGAGAAGGTCAGGATCGCGAGCGCGTCCTGCGCCTTCTTCCCGCGGATCAGCCCGGCGGCAAGGTTCAGCTTACGAGGGCTCACCCGGATGTTCCGGGTGACGGCCTTCGCCTCAGTCTCGGCGAGCGTGCGCTCGTGCTTCGGCTTGCTCATCGCTTAGCCCCGCTTCGCCTTCTTGTCGGCCGAGTGACCGTTGAAGGTGCGGGTCGGCGAGAACTCGCCGAACTTGTGCCCCACCATATTCTCGGTCACCTGCACCGGGATGAACTTCTTGCCGTTATACACGCCGAAGGTCAGCCCGACGAACTGCGGCAGGATCGTGCTCCGGCGCGACCAGATCTTGATGATCTCGTTGCGGGTGGAAGCACGCGCCGCTTCGGCCTTGTTCAGCAGGTAGCCGTCGACGAACGGCCCCTTCCAGACACTGCGCGACATCGCGGTCAGCCCTTCGTCACGTTGCGGCGACGGACGATCAGCTTGTCCGTGCGCTTGTTGGTGCGGGTCTTGTAACCCTTGGTCGGCTTGCCCCACGGGGTAACCGGGTGGCGGCCGCCCGAGGTGCGGCCCTCACCACCACCATGCGGGTGGTCGACCGGGTTCATCACGACACCGCGGTTATGCGGCTTGCGGCCCAGCCAGCGCGAGCGGCCGGCCTTGCCGATATGCTGGTTCTGGTTGTCCGGGTTGGACACCGCACCGATCGAGGCCATGCACTCGCCGCGCACCAGGCGCAGCTCGCCGGACATCAGCTTCACCTGCGCGTAGCCGGCATCCTTGCCAACCAGCTGCGCATAGGTGCCGGCCGAGCGGGCGATCTTGCCACCGGCGCCGGGCTTCATCTCGATGTTGTGGATGATCGTGCCGACCGGGATCGAGCCGAGCGGCATCGCGTTGCCCGGCTTGATGTCGACCTTCTCACCCGCCACCACGACGTCGCCCACCTTCAGGCGCTGCGGCGCGAGGATATAGGCGAGCTCGCCATCCTCGTACTTGATCAGCGCGATGAAGGCCGTGCGGTTGGGGTCATATTCCAGCCGCTCCACCGTGGCCGACACGTCGAACTTGCGACGCTTGAAGTCGATCACGCGGTAGGACTGCTTATGCCCGCCGCCCCGGAACCGGACGGTGATGCGGCCATGATTGTTGCGGCCGCCGGAGTGGCTCTTGCCCTCCGTCAGCTGCTTGACCGGCTTGCCCTTGAACAGCTCGCGACGGTCGATGAGGACCGTCCCGCGCAGGCTGGGGGTAACCGGGTTAAAGTGCTTCAGCGCCATGGCGTTAAGCGAGCCCCGTGGTGAGGTCGATGCTCTGGCCCTCGGCCAGGCGGACGACCGCCTTCTTCCAGTCGGAGCGCACGCCCTCACGGCCGCGCACCCGCTTGGTCTTGCCCTTCATGACGAGGGTGTTCACGGCGACGACGGTCACCCCGAACAGCCCCTCCACCGAGGCCTTGATCTCCGGCTTGGTCGCGGAGAGCGGCACCTTGAAGGTAACCTGGCTCTGCTCCGCGAGGCCGGTGGCCTTCTCGGTGATGACCGGCGCGAGGATGGTCTGATACATCTTCTCGCGCGAGATCACGATGCCGGGCTTCTTGGTCGCGGTCTCGCTCATGCCAGCCGCTCCTTCAGCGCCTCGACGGCCTGGCGGGTCACCGCCAGCACGTCATGCTTCAGAATATCATAAACGTTCGCGCCCAGCGTGGGCAGCACGTTCACGTTCTTCAGGTTGCGCACGGCGCGGCCGAAGCCGTCCTCGACCTGCGCATCCACGACCAGCGCGCTCTTCCAGCCCAGCGCCTTGACCTTGGAGGCCATGGCGGAGGTCTTGGCGTCGGCGCCCAGCGCGGCGGTGTCGAGCACCACGAGCTTGCCCTCGGCGGCCTTCTGGCTCAGCGCGCTGATCAGGCCCAGGCGGCGGACCTTCTTGTTCAGCGCGTAGCCATGGTCGCGGACGACCGGGCCGTGCACGGCGCCACCAGTGCGGAACTGCGGCGCGCGCAGCGAGCCCTGGCGGGCGTTACCCGTGCCCTTCTGCCGGTACGGCTTCTTCGTCGTGCCGGAGACCTCGCCCATGCCCTTCACCTTGTGGGTGCCGGCACGGCGCTTGGCGAGCTGCCAGTGAACGACGCGGGCCATGATGTCGGCGCGCGGAGCGGCGGCGAACAGCGCGTCCGGGAGATCGATCTCGCCGGCCTGGCCGTTATCCAGGGTGATGACAGGAACCTGCATGTCCTAACCCTCAGGCCACGGCCGCGGGGAACGGCGCGTCGGCCGGGCGCGCGGACTTCACCGCGTCGCGCACCAGCACATACCCGCCCTTCGCACCGGGCACCGCGCCCTTGACCAGCAGCAGACCCTTCTCGAGGTCGAAACCGGCGACCTCCAGGTTCTGCGTGGTCACGCGCTCAACGCCCAGATGGCCAGCCATCTTCTTGTTCTTGAAGGTCTTGCCCGGGTCCTGACGGTTACCCGTCGAACCGTGGCTACGGTGCGAGATCGAGACGCCGTGCGTCGCCTCGAGGCCCGAGAAGTTCCAGCGCTTCATGGCGCCGGCAAACCCCTTGCCCTTCGAGGTGCCCGTCACGTCGACGATCTGGCCCTTCACGAAGTGATTCGCGGAGAGCTTCACGCCCGTCTCCAGCATGGCGTCAGCGGCCACGCGGAACTCGACGACCTTCTTCGGCGCCTCGACACCCGCCTTGGCGAAGTGGCCCTTGTTGGGCTTCGAGACGTTCTTCGGCTTCGCCAGGCCAAAGCCCAGCTGCACCGCATTGTAACCGTCCTTCTCTTCCGTGCGCTGGGCGACCACGCGCACCTGGTCCAGGTGCAGCACGGTCACGGGCACGGTCGAGCCGTCGTCGTTGAACAGCCGGGTCATGCCCAGCTTCTTCGCGATCAGGCCGGTGCGACCATTCTTCGCGGCCATGGTGTTCTACTCCCCGGCCTCAGAGCTTGATCTCGACGTCCACACCAGCGGCCAGGTCGAGCTTCATCAGCGCGTCCACGGTCTGCGGGGTGGGGTCGACGATATCGAGCAGACGCCGGTGAGTCCGGATCTCGAACTGCTCACGGCTCTTCTTGTCGACATGCGGCGAGCGGTTCACGGTGAAACGCTCGATTTCCGTCGGCAGCGGGATCGGGCCGCGCACGCGCGCGCCCGTCCGCTTCGCGGTGTTCACGATCTCCCGCGTGCTGCCATCCAGCACGCGGTGATCGAACGCCTTGAGGCGGATGCGGATATTCTGGCTGTCCATGTTCTGGCGCCTGTCTCTTCTTCCGCTGCCGCTTACGCGATGATCTGGGCGACGACGCCGGCGCCGACCGTGCGGCCACCCTCGCGGATGGCGAAGCGCAGGCCCTGGTCCAT
>NZ_JANFNY010000046.1 GCF_024437745.1 Roseomonas sp. GC11
GGAGCAGCCCGGTAGCTCGTCAGGCTCATAACCTGAAGGTCACAGGTTCAAATCCTGTCCCCGCATCCCATCAAAACAAAACGCAAGAACCTCGCCCTCAAGCGGGGTTCTTGCGTTTGAGCCCCTCCAGCATCGCCAGAAAAATATCCCGTGCCACGCTGGCATGGGAGGGCATCCAGGCCGCGCCCAGGATCGCTTCCGGCGCCGCCTGCGGGGGTGCTTCGAGCGGGCGATAGGCCAGCCCTTCGGCCTGTAGCCGCGCCACCCATTCCGGCACCAGCGCCACACCCATCCCCGCTGCCACCAGGGCGATGATCGTCTGCTTTTCCGCCGCCTCCTGGGCCGGGCGGGGCGGCGGCAGGTCTGCGGATTCGAAGAGATGGCGCACCAGCGCGTGGCTGTGCGGCCGGGCATGGCGGGGCGGCAGGATCAGCCTTTCCCCCACGAGGTCCCGCACCGCGAGGCTTTTTCTCAGGGCCAGCGGGTGCCCCTCCGGCAGCGCCGCCACCAGCTTCTCCTGCCCGAGCGCGCGGAAGGCGAGGCCCGACCCCGCCGGCGGCGTGCGGATGAACACCAGATCCAGCCGCCCCGCCTCCAGCTGTGGCAGCAGCCGGGAGGATTTTTCCTCGGTCAGCCGGATATCCACCGCAGGGTGGCGCTGCCGGAAGGCGGAGAGCAGCGGCGGCACCAGGGTCGAGGCCGCGCTGTCGATCGCCCCCAGCCGCAGCGCGGCCCCGCCCCCGAGCGCGCGCACCCGCGCCGCCGCCGCCTGGGCCGCGGCCAGCACGATGCGCGCTTCCTCCAGCAGGGCCTGCCCCGCGGGGGTGAGCGCCACATGCCGGGTGGTGCGCAGCAGGAGCCGCGCCCCCAGTTCCTCCTCCAGAAGCCGGATATGGCGCCCAAGCGCCGAAGGCAGCATGTGCAGCCGCGCCGCCGCGCGCCCGAAATGCAGTTCCTCCGCGACGGCCACGAAGCAGCCCAGCTGCCGCAACTCCACCGCACACCCTCCCGCCAAGCTGATTATATCAATCTCTTATACAATCCTATGCATGCGCTCCTCCGCGCCGCCACCCCCTATGCTGGCTGCCGGCCGCCAGCGGCGGCCGGCCCCGATAGAAAAAGATGGGGGGCCGGGGGGAATTCTTTCCCCCCGGACTCGCCTCCCCAGGAGGAGACGCGCATGCGTGAATATGCCATCGCCGCCATCCCGGCCGACGGCATCGGCCCCGAGGTGATTTCCGCCGGCCTCCAGGTGCTGGAGGCGCTGGAGCGCCGCTGCGGCGATTTCCGCCTGAAGGTCGAGGAATTCCCCTGGGGCTCGGCCCATTACCGCAAGACCGGCGTGATGATGCCCGCCGATGGCCTGGAGCGCCTGAAGCCCTTCGACGCCATCTATTTCGGCGCCGTCGGCGCCCCCGACGTGCCCGACCATGTGACCCTGTGGGGCCTGCGCCTGCCGATCTGCCAGGGCTTCGACCAATACGCCAATGTCCGCCCCACCAAAATCCTGCCCGGCATCACCCCGCCGCTGCGCGACTGCGGCCCGGGTGACCTGGATTGGGTGATCGTCCGCGAGAATTCGGAGGGCGAATATGCCGGCCATGGCGGCCGTGCCCATCGTGGCCTGCCCGAGGAGGTGGCGACCGAGACCGCCATCTTCACGCGCGTCGGCGTCACCCGCATCATGCGCTACGCCTTCCGCCTGGCGCAGGCGCGGCCGCGCAAATTGCTCACCGTCGTCACCAAGTCCAACGCGCAGCGGCACGGCATGGTGATGTGGGACGAGATCGCCGAGCAGGTCTCACAGGAATTCCCGGACGTCACCTGGGACAAGATGCTGGTGGACGCCATGACGATGCGCATGGTGCTGAAGCCCGGCAGCCTCGACACCATCGTCGCCACCAACCTGCACGCCGATATCCTCTCCGACCTCGCGGCGGCGCTGGCGGGCAGCCTGGGCGTGGCGCCCACCGGCAATATCGACCCCGAGCGGCGCTTCCCCTCGATGTTCGAGCCGATCCACGGCTCTGCCTTCGACATCACCGGCAAGGGCATCGCCAACCCTGTCGCCACCTTCTGGACGGGCGCCCAGATGCTGGAGCATCTGGGCGAGCCCGCCGCCGCCGCGCGGCTGATGCACGCCGTGGCGCAGGTGACGGGCGCCGGCATCCTGACCCCCGACCTCGGCGGCAGGGCGACGACGCGCGAGGTGACGGAGGCCGTCTGCGAGGCGATCCGCGCCGGCAACGCCTGAGCGGCGGCGCGGTTCCTCCCGTGGCCCCGCGCGCCAGCGGGGCCGGAGGCCGGGCCGGCGGGCGCTCCGCCCGGCGGCCCTCATCCAGAACGAGCCAGGCGCGCATCGCCGACGCCGGCCGCCCGAGGGAGATTCTCCATGAGCCTGTCCCGCCGCAGCCTGCTGGCCGCGCTGCCGCCGCTGCTCGCCGCCCCCGCCCTGCGCGCGCAGGAGGGCTTCCCGAGCCGCGCCATCACCCTCACCGTGCCCTTCTCCGCCGGGGGGCCGACCGATGTGATCAGCCGCCTGGTGGCGGAGGGCATGTCGCGCGATCTCGGCCAGCCGGTGGTGGTGGAGAATGTCGTGGGCGCCGGCGGCACCATCGCCGCCGCGCGCGTGGCGCAGGCGCGGCCGGATGGCCATACGCTGCTGATGCACCATATCGGCATGGCCAGCACGGCCACGCTCTATCGCAAACTTCCTTTCTCCGTGCTGGAGAGTTTCGCACCGCTCGGCCTGGCTTCCAACGCGGCGATGACGCTGATCGCGCGGCCCGACTTCCCGGCGCGCGACCTCGCCGGCTTCATGGCCGAGATCCGCCAGCAGGGGGATAAATTGAACCTCGCCCATTCCGGCCTGGGTGGCGCCAACCAGCTCTGCGGCATGTTGCTGCAGCACGCGGCCGGTACGGCGGTGACGCCCGTGGTGTTCCGCGGCAGCGCCCCCGCCATCACCGACCTGATGGCCGGGCGCATCGACATCTTCTGTGACCAGGCCACCAACACGATGCCCTTCATCCGCGAGGGGCGGGTGAAGGCCTATGCGGTGAGCAGCGCCCAGCGCGTGCCGGGCCTGGAGTTGCCGACCACCGCCGAGGCCGGCGCCCCCGGCATCGCCATGAGCACCTGGCATGGCCTCTACGCCCCCGCCCAGACGCCGGAGCCGGTGCAGCAGCGCCTTTCCACCGCGCTGCGCGCCGCCCTGCGCGAGGAGCGCCTGCGCCAGCGCTTCGCCGAACTGGTGACCGAGCCAGCCCCGCCCGAGCACGCCACCCCCGCCTTCCACCGCCGCTTCCTCGCCGAGGAAGTCGCCCGCTGGCGGCCGATCATCGAGGCCGCTGGCACTTACGCGGATTGATGGTTCCACAGGGGGTGCTTGTGGCTTTGAGGGGGCTTTGCCCCCTCAAACTCCCCCAGCAGGGGACAGGGTCCCCTGCACCCGCCTTCAGATGGGTTTCCAAAGGCCTCAGGCCTTTGGTCGGGAGAGTTTGAGAGGGGCGAAGCCCCTCTCAACAGCGCGGGCCGCCTGTTCGAACGGCCTTTCACCCGGTGTGCCGTGCCTCCGCCCCATGCTCCGCCGCGGCGGGAGAGGGCGGCCGCCTGGAAGCGAAGCGGGCGGAGAGAGTTTGGGCGACGACGTAGAAGATGGGCGTGAAGAGCAGGCCAAAGGCGGTCACGCCCAGCATGCCGGCGAAGACGGCGGTGCCGAGGCTCTGGCGCATCTCGGCGCCCGCGCCGGTGGCGACCGCCAGCGGCAGCACGCCCAGGATGAAGGCCAGCGAGGTCATCAGGATCGGCCGCAGGCGGGTGCGGGCGGCGGCCTCGGCGGCCTGCCAGCGGGTCATGCCCTCCGCCTCCGCCGCGCGGGCGAACTCGACGATCAGGATGGCGTTCTTGGCGGCGAGGCCGACCAGCACCACCAGCCCCACCTGCACCAGCACATTGTTGTCCAGCCCGCGCCACAGCACGCCCATCAGCGCCGCCAGCACCGACATCGGCGCGATCAGCACCACCGCCAGCGGCAGCAGCCAGCTTTCATACAGCGCCGCCAGCAGCAGGAAGACGAAGACCACGGCGAGGCCGAAGGCGATCGGCGCCGTGTCGCCCTGCGTCGTCTCCTGCAGGGCGATTTCCGTCCACTCGAAGCCGAAGCCCTCGGGAAGTTCGCTGGCCAGCACGGCCTCCATCGCGGCGATGGCCTGGCCGGTGGACATGCCGGGCTTCGCCGCGCCCTGGATCTCGGCGGCCGGATAGAGGTTGTAGCGCGGCACGCGGTAGGGTGCCGTGTCATCCTCGAAGCTGGCGAGGGCGCCCACCGGCACCATCTGCCCGGCCTCGTTGCGCGTGCGCAGGAGGGCGACATCGCGCGGCGTCAGGCGCTGCGTCTCCTCCGCCTGGGCGGTGACGCGGTAGGTGCGGCCGAGAATGTTGAAGTCGTTCACGAAGGCCGAGCCGAGATAGACGGACAGCGTCTCCGCCACGCGGGAGAGCGGCACGCCCAGCATCTCCGCCTTGCTGCGGTCCACCTCGGCGCGCAGGGTCGGCGTCGAGGTGTTGAACAGGGTGAAGGCCATGGCGATCTCGGGCCGCTGGAAGGCGGCGCCGACGACGCGCTGGGTGGCCTGCTCCAGCGCGCGCGGGCCACGGCCGGCGCGGTCCTGCACATAGAGCTTGAAGCCGCCGCCCGTGCCGATGCCCGGCACCGAGGGCGGCGGGATGACGAGCGCCATCGCCTCGCGCTCCTGCGCCAGCCGCGCCTGCATCTCGCCCAGGATGGCGCCATAGGCGAGGCCCTGCGCGATGCGCTCCTCGAACGGCTTGAGCGTGACGAAGATGACGCCCGAATTGGGCGCGTTGGTGAAGGTGGCGCCATCGAAGCCGACAAAGGCCACCGCGCCCTCGACGCCCGGGATCTTCAGCACCGTCTCGGAAGCGCGGCGGATGACGGCATCGGTGCGCGCCAGCGCGGCACCCGGCGGCAGCTGGAAGGCGGCGATCAGATAGCCACGGTCGAGCGGCGGGATCAGCCCGGTGGGCGTGCTGCGCACCGTCTGCCCCGTCACCGCCAGCAGCCCGGCATAGAGGATGAGCAGCAGGGCGGAGAAGCGCAGCACCCGCCGCGTCATGCGGCCATAGCCGAAGGAGAGCGCATCGAAGAGGCGGTTGAAGCCCCGGAAGAAGAAGCCGACGGGCGCGCCGAGCCAGCGGCGCCAGCCGGTGGCCGCGTGGTGCCCGTGCGGGCGCAGCAGCAGCGCGGCGAGGGCGGGGGAGAGCGTCAGCGACACCAGTGCCGAGAGCAGCGTGGCCACGGCGATGGTGACGGCGAATTGCTGGTAGAAGGCGCCGGCGATGCCGGAGATGAAGGCCGTGGGCACGAAGACGGCGCAGAGCACGAGGGCGATGGCGAGCAGGGCGAAGCCCACCTCGTCCATCGTGCGCTCCGCCGCCGCGCGCGGCTCCATGCCATCGGCCAGGTGGCGCTCCACATTCTCGACGACGACGATGGCGTCATCGACGACGATGCCGATGGCCAGGATCAGGCCGAACATCGACAGCGTGTTGAGCGAGAGGCCGAGCACCGACATCACCGCGAAGGTGCCGATGATGGAAACGGGAATGGCCAGCAGCGGAATCACCGCCGCGCGCCAGGATTGCAGGAAGAGGATGACGACAACAACGACGAGCAGCACCGCCTCGGCGAAGGTGTGCACCACCGCTTCCATCGACTGCGCGATGAAGCGCGTCGTGTCGTAGACGATCGAGTATTTCAGGCCGGGGGGGAAGCTCTTCGACAGTTCCTCCATTGTGTTGCGCACGGCTTCCGCCGTGGCGAGTGCGTTGGAGCCGGGGCGCTGGAAGAGCGGGATGGCCGTGGCCGTCTGGTTGTCGAGATAGGCGTTGACCGTGTAGTCCTGGCTGCCCAGCTCGACGCGCGCGACATCGCGCAGGCGCACGGGCGCGCCGCCCGCGCCTGTGGCCACCACCGTCTCGGCGAATTCCTCGGGCGAGACGAGGCGGCCCAGCGCCTGCACATTCACCTGGAAGGCCTGGCCCTGGCCGGCGCCGGTGGGCGGCTGGTTCAGCCCGCCCGCCGCCACCTGCGCATTGGCGCGGCGCAGCGCCTCCACCACCTCGCCCGGCGTCAGGCCGCGCGCGGCGACGCGCGCCGGGTCCAGCCAGATGCGCATGGCATAGTCGCGCGCGCCGAAGATCTGCACATCGCCGATGCCATCGAGCCGCGCCAGCCGGTCGCGCACATTCAGCGTCGCGTAGTTGGAGACGTATTGCTGGTCGCGCGAGCCATCGGGCGAGAGCATGTGCACGACCATCAGCAGGTCCGGCGAGGCCTTGCGCACCTGGAGGCCGAGGCGGCGCACCTCTTCCGGCAGGCGCGGCTCGGCCACGGCCACGCGGTTCTGCACCAGCACCTGGGCGGAATCCACATTGGTGCCCTGGCGGAACACCACCGTCACCGTCAGCCGCCCGTCGCCGGTCGATTGCGAGGTGAGGTAGAGCATGCCGTCAACGCCGTTGATCTCCTGCTCCAGCGGTGTTGCCACCGTGGCGGCGATCACCTCGGCCGAGGCGCCGGGATAGCTTGCCGTGACCGTCACCGTCGGCGGCGCGATCTCAGGATATTCGCTGATCGGCAGCCGGAAGGCGGCGATGGCCCCGATCAGCGTGATCGCGATCGAGATCACCGCGGCAAAGACCGGCCGCGCGATGAAGAAGCGCGCGAAGCGCATGTTCTGTATCCCTGTTCAGCTTTTTTTCAGGTTTTTTTCAGGGCCGGCCTCCGTTGTCGGCCGGCGCTGGATCGCGCTGCCCGCGAGCGGCAGCCTGAAAGAAAAGCGGCCCACCTCACCACGCTGGAGCGGCAGCCTGAAAGAAAAGCGGCCCGCCTCACCACGCTGGAGCGGCAGCCTGAAAGAAAAGCGGCCCACCTCACCACGCTGGAGCGGCAGCCTGAAAGAAAAGTGGCCCGCCTCACCACGCTGGAGCGGCAGCCTGAAAGAAAAGAGGCCCGCCTCGCCACGCTGGAGCGGCAGCCTGAAAGAAATTAGCGGGAGGCGAGGCGGGGAGGGGCGGTTTCGGCGGTCACGCGGGCGCCGGGGCGGGCGAGGTGCAGGCCGGCGACGATCACGCGATCCTGCGGCGAAAGCCCGTGGCGCACCACGCGCAGCCCGTCCACCACCGGGCCTAGCGTCACCGGGCGGGCCTGCACCGTGCCATCCGCCGCCACCGTCATCACCATGCGCGCGCCCTGGTCGGCGGCGATGGCGGCATCCGGCACCAGCAGCGCCTCGCCCTCACCGGCGCGCAGGCGCAGCCGGGCGAAGAGGCCAGGGGCCAGGAGGAGGTCCCTGTTGTCCAGCAGGGCGCGGGCGCGCAGCGTGCCGGAGCGGCCCTCCAGCGCGCTGTCCACGAAGTCGAGCCGCCCGGCGCGGCTCCACCCCGTCTCATCGGCGAGGCGGAGCTGCACGGCGGGCGCCGCCTCCGGCCGCGTCACCCCGAGCCGGGCGAGGCGCAGGTAATCCGCCTCGCTCATATCAAAGACGGCATAGATGGGGTCGAGCGTCAGGATGGTGGTCAGCAGCGTGTCGCCGGCCTGCACCAGGTTGCCGGCATCCACCCGGCGGTCGGAGGCGCGGCCCGCCTGCGGGGCGCGCACCTCGCTCCAGGAGAGGTCCAGCTCCGCCTGGCGCAGCCGCGCCTGGGCGGCGGCCAGCTGCGCCTCCGCCTCGCGCTGGGCGGCGCGGCGGCTGTCCATCTGGGCCTGGGGGGCGAAGCGGTCGCGCACCAGGGGGGCGGTGCGGTCGCTGTCCTGCCGGGCGAGGTCGAGCCGCGCCTGGGCGCCCGCCACCTCCGCCCGCGCCGCCTCGGCGGCGATGACGAAGGGGCGCTGGTCGAGGGTGAAAAGCAGGTCACCCGCCTGGACGATCTGCCCATCGCGGAAATGCACGCGCTGCACCTGGCCGGAGACGCGGGGGCGCAGCTCGACGCGGGCGGAAGGCTCCAGCCGCGCCACATGCTCGTCCCACTCGGTGACGGTGCGGCGCAGCGGCTCGGCGACGGTGACGGCGGGGGGAGCAGGCTGGGCGGTGGCGGGGGTGATGGCCGGGGAGAAACCAAACGCCAGCAGGCCAAGAGCCGCCGGCAGGATCTTGCGGGAGGGGGTGGGCATTGCCTATCTCCACGGTCGAATGATACCGACCGGTTTGTCACATATTGATACGGACCGGTCAGTATCATTGCAAGAGGTCCATGAAGGTGCTTTCCCCACAAGACCGCGAGGCCCGGGCGAGGCCCAGCAGCAAGGAGGTTCCGGTGACCGAGTCGGCGATGCCCAAGGCCTGTGGTGTGCGTGATCCGCGCCCGGCGGCGCGGCGTGTGCTGGAGGCGGCGAAGGAGCTTTTCTACCGGCAGGGCATCCGCGCCACGGGGGTGGAAGAAGTCTGCCGCGTCGCCGGCACGACGAAGATGAGCCTCTACCGGGCCTTCCCCTCGAAGGATGCGCTGGTGGAGGCCATCCTGCGCGAGGATTGCGCGGCGGAGGAGGATTGGTACGGCCCCGTGCTGCGCGCCGAGATGCCGGTGCGCGAGCGGCCGCTGGCCTTCCTGCACGCCGCGGCGGCGGCGCTGCGCAGCCCGGGTTTCCGCGGCTGCCCGATGGGCCTCGCCATCGTCGAATTCCCCGACCCCGAGCACCCGGCCCGCAAGGTGGCCGATGCGCGCAAGCAGGAGGTGCGGGCGATGCTGCGCGACCTCTGCGCCGCGGCGGGGGCGGCGGATGCGGCGGGGCTGGGCGATGGCATGCTGGTGCTGATGGAGGGCGCCTTCGCCGCCGTGCCCTATCTGGGGGGCGAGGCGGCGGCCTGCGCGCTGGAGCGGGCCGGCGCGGCCCTGCTGGCGGCGGGCCTGCCGGCGGAGGGCTGATCGCCCCGCGCTGGAGACTGGCCAGCTTCGCGGCAGCCTGCTACCCCAAAGCCCATGCAGGACAATCCGGCGCGTGCCACCATTGCCAGCCTGGCCCGTGAGGCGGGGGTCGCGGCCTCCACCGTCTCCCGCGCCCTGAAGGGGGATCCGCGCATCTCCCCCGCCATGCGCGACCGCATCACCGCCCTGGCCCAGGCGGCGGGCTATACGCCCAATGCCCTGGCCCGCACCCTGGTGGGCGGGCGCAGCCAGTTGATCGGCCTCGTCCTTGGCCCCATCGAGAACCCCATCTATGCCGAGATGATGCAGGCCGTGGTGGCGGAGGCGGCACGGCGCGAACTGCGCGTGCTGCTGCTGCATGTCGGCCGCGGCCCGATCGAGGACAGCACCGCCGCCGCCCTGTTGCAGTACAAGATGGATGGCTGCCTGATCACCTCGGCGGAACTTTCCTCCCGCGCGGCCTCGGTCTGCGCCGCCAATGGCGTGCCGGTCGTCATGGTCAACCGCGTGCCGCGCCTGCACGCCAGCGCCGTGGCCTGCGACAACCGCGCGGGCTGCGAGGAACTGGCGGCGCATCTGCTGGAGGGCGGGCACCGGCGCTTCGCCATCGTCACCGGCAACCCGGACAGCTCGAACAACCAGGACCGGGCGGAGGGCTTCGCGCGTTGCCTCCGCGCCGCCGGCCTGCCGGAGCCGCTGCTGGTGCCGGGCGGGGCCAGCCACGCGGCGGGCTATGCCGCCGGGTCCCGCCTGGCGGCCCTGCCGCCGGACACGCGGCCCGATGCCGTCTTCGCCGTGTCCGACATCCTGGCCATGGGAGTGATCGACGCGCTGCGCGCGGCCGGGCTGCGCGTGCCGGAGGATGTGTCCGTGGCGGGCTTCGACGGCATCGCCATCGCCGCCGGCCCGCCCTACCGGCTGACAACCGTGGCCCAGCCCCTGGCCCCCATGGTGGCGCGCGGGCTCGACCTGCTGGTGGCCGATATCAGCGGCGCCCGCGTGCCCGATGATGTCATCTCGCTGCGGGGGACGCTGATGCTGCGGGGATCGACAAGAAATTTCATATAAAATGTTCTTTTTCTGAAGAAAAAGAACCAAAAAGACTTTTTCAGTTTGGCGTTCCACATCAGGCCAGACGTGGGACGCTAACGGATAAAAGTTTTTTGGTTCTTTTTTTCAAAAAAAGAACGCTTCTTCCTGCCTTAAAACTCTTCGAGAAGCCGCCCGAAGCCCTGGATCTTGTCCTGGATGCCATTGGCGCGCAGGGCATGCCACCAGGTGGCGGTGTTGATGGCGATCACCGGCTTGCCCAGCCAGAGTTCCGCCGCCGCCGCCAGCCGCACCATGGACAGGTTGGTGCCCACCTGCACCAGCGCGTCCACATCCTCCCCATCGAGTTCACGCAGCACAGTGCGGAGGCGCTCCGGCCCGACCTCGGCGATGGCGGTCCAGGAGGGACAGCGCAGGGGCGTGTCGCGCACCACGGTGAAGCCTTCCTCCTCGAAGTAGCGGCGCACCTCGGCATTGGCGACGGGGTAGTAGGGGGAGAGGAAGGCGATGCGCCGCACCCCGCCATAGGCGCGCAGCGCCGCCGTGGTGGCCAGGCTGCCGCAGCTGATGCCAACGCCCGAGGCCGTCTCGATCTTCTCGCGGAAGGCCTCGGCCCCCGCCTTGCCGCCGAAGAAGGTCACGGCGGACATGCCCATCACCAGGTAATGCGGCTCGCAGGTCATGACGCTGGCCACGGCGTCCAGCACCCCCTCGGCGATCTTCTGCGTGCCGGCCTTGAAGGTCTCGTCGCTGATGGCCTTGGCGTTGGGGGTGAAGATCCGGCTGTAATGGGCGGTGACGCCGGGGACGCGCATATCGTCAAAGTCCGGCTGCACCACGGTGTTGGTGGAAGGGCCGAGGACGCCGAACTTGCGGCGGTAGCCGAGCACATCGGTCATGGGCGGAAGGATCCTTCGGGCGGAGTGAAAAGGGGCGTGCCAGGAGTGGCGCGGTTCATGCATGGTTGCGCATAGGTTTGCACAGCCTGCTTCAGGAGTTCCCGGGCATGACGATCTCCTTTCCTTCCTCTGTGATGCGGCGGCGTGGCGTGCTGGCGGCGGCCGGCGCCGTGGCGGGGGCCGCCCTGGCCGGGCGCGCGGCGCGGGCCGAGGCCTGGCCGTCGCGGCCCATCCGCTTCGTGGTGCCCGGCCCGGCCGGCGGGGCGGGGGATGTGCTCTCCCGCCTGCTGGGGGAGGCGCTGTCGCGTCGCCTGGGGCAGCAGGTGATCGTGGAGAACCGCCCCGGCGCGGGGACGAATATCGGCATGGCCGCGGTGGCCCGCAGCGCGCCGGATGGCTACACGCTGGGGCTGGGCTCCATCGCCTCCAACGCCGTCAACCGCTGGCTCTACCCCAGCCTGCCCTTCGTGCCGGAGAAGGACTTCCTGCCGGTCTCGCTGATGGCGCTGGTGCCGAACCTGATGGTGGTCTCGCCCAGCCTGCCGGTGCAGGACGTGGCCAGCTTCATCGCCTATGCCCGCAAGCACGCGCGGGAGGTGAATTACGGTTCCGTCGGCGCCGGCTCCTCGCAGCATCTGGCGGGGGCGCAGTTCGCCCTGGTGACGGGGCTGGACATGCAGCACGTGCCCTATTCCTCCTCCGGCCAGCTCAACACGGACATGATGGAAGGCCGCGTGCAGGTGCTGTTCCAATCCGTCTCGGCGGTGGCAGAGATGGCGCGGGCCGGGAAGATGCGCGCCCTGGCGGTGACGGGCACGGAGCGGCTGGACAGCTTCCCCGAGGTGCCGACGCTGAAGGAGCAGGGCATCGACATCACCTCCACCGGCTGGTTCGGCGTGGTGACGCCGGCCGGCGTGCCGGCGGAGATCATCGCCCGGCTGAACCAGGAGGTGGTGGCCAGCCTGCAGGAGCCCGGGCTGCGCGCGCGCTACCTGGAACTGGGGGCCATTCCCCGGCCCGGCAGCGCCGAGGCCTTCGGCGCCTTCATGGCCGCCGAGACGGAACGCTGGCGCGATGTGGTGAAGGCCACCGGGGCGCAGGCCGGGTAAAGGCCGGGCAGGGGGCTCCGCCCCCTGAACCCCCGCCGGGGTGGCACGGCCACCCCGGACCCCGCGATCCGTTGGCGCCAAACGGATGGCGGGGTCCGGGGGGACCCTGTCCCCCCGGCGGAGGGGTCTGGGGAGGCGGAGCCTCCCCAGGGAACAATCTTTTCGTCTGGGGAGGCGGGGCTTCCCCAGGCCCTCCCTTCTCATCAGGCGACGCTGTCCAGCTCGCGCAGCGAGGCGATCATGGAGCTTCGCATCAGATAGGCCTTGTGCCGGGCCGGGTCTTCCGCCGTGGCGCGGAGGTCGTCGAGGGCGGCGCGGCGCACTTCCGGGTCGCGCTGGTTGAGGGTGGCGCGGTTGCGCAGCGTCTGGGCCTGGACGACCTCCAGCGCCACCTTGCGGCGCTGCCGCTCATAGCGGCCGAACAGCGCCGGGTCCGCGCCGCGCCAGACGGCGATGAGCTTCTCCGCCAGGTTGAAGGCGTCATGCACGCCGCCATTCATGCCCATGCCGCCCAGCGGGTTGTTGAGATGGGCGGCATCGCCCGCCAGCAGGATGCGGCCGGAGACGTAGCGGTCCGCCACGCGCTCATGCACGCGGTAGGCGGTGCGGTGGCGGATCTCGTAGCCGCCGGCGCGCGGCCAGACCTCCTGCATGCGCGCCTGGATGCGCGCCTCGGAGAGCATCACGTCTTCCGGCTCATCCTGCGGGGTGGGCAGCAGCAGGCGCCACAGGCTGGCGGTGCGCAGCAGCACGAACCATTCCTGCGGGTCCGAGATATAGGCGATGCTGGTGAGGTCCGGCATCACCTCGTGATAGGCGAAGGTGGTGGAGAGGGTGAGGAACAGCTCCGGGATGGTCTGCCCCTCCATCACCGCCCCGGCGGCCTTGCGCACCGCGCTGTGCGCGCCATCGGCGCCGATCAGGTAGCGGCCTTCCAGCACCTCTTCCCCGCCCCCGGCCAGGGTGAGGGTCAGGCGCACGCCATCGGCGTCCTGCTCCGCCGCGGTGGCGCGGGCGCCGTAGAGCAGGGTGACGTCCGGGTGCTGCTCCAGCCGGTCGCGCAGCATGCGGGCCAGGCGCCACTGTTCGCATTGCAGGCGGAAGGGGTGGGCCGTCTCGTCCTTCAGCAGGGAGAGGTCGAAGGTGGCGACGGGGCCGGTGGCGCGGTCGCGGAACTGCCATTGCGGGCAGATCAGCCCCTGTTCCACCAGCGGCGCGGCGAGGCCGAGGCGGTCGAGCATGTCGAGCGTCGGCGGATGGAAGGTGGAGGCGCGCAGGTCGGTGGGAAGCTCGCGCTCCGCCTCGACGAGGGTGACGGGGATGCCGGCCTCGGCCAGCAGTGTGGCGGCCACCAGCCCGACCGGGCCGGCGCCGGCGATGAGGACGCGCTCGCGGCTCATGCGGGGCGGGCCGCGGCGGTGGCGGGGAGGGGGCGGGGCATGGGCACCTCGGCGGTGAGGGGAGGGCTCCGGCGAACCGGCGTGCCGCCATTGTGCACAATGAAGAAGGGATGAGAATGCGGATTCGCCCATCGGGTCAGGGTGTGGGCAAATTCATCCGCAGATTTGCCCAAAAAATACCCAAAAGCCCGCCTTTGTTGTGCACAAAGGCGGGCCCCTCACACCCGCCGCGGCCGGGTGGAGGCCAGATGCGCCTGCATCACCAGCCGCGCCCATTCCCCCTGCCCGGAGCGCAGCGCCGCGATCAGCTCCCGGTGCTGCTGGTTGGAATGGGCGATATCCACCGCCTGCCGCGTCAGCCCCGGCTTCAGCAGCACCAGCGGCACCTCCAGCGCCTGGCCGATCATCCCCTCCAGCCGGCGCGCCCCGGCGGCGGCGGCGATGGTCATGTGGAAGCGGTTGTTCAACGCGGAGAAGGCGCGCGGCGCCTCCGGCGCGCCGGGGTCCAGCGCCTCCATCGCCCCGGCCAGGGCCTCCAGCGCCGCCAGCCCCGCCGGGGTGATGCGCCGCGCCGCGCGGGCGGCGGCGTGGCCCTCCAGCATCAGCCGCAGGTCCCACACCTCCTCCAGATCCTCCGCGCCGATCTCGGTGACGAAGGTGCCCTGGTTGCGGATGCTCTCCACCAGCCCGTCCGCCAGCAGGCGGCGCAGCGCCTCGCGCACCGGGGTGCGGGAGAGGCCCAGCTCGGTGGCCAGGGCGGATTCGCGCAGCGGCGTGCCGGGGGGGAAGCCGCCCTCCAGGATGCGCTGGCGGATGAAGTCATAGGCGCGTTCCGCCGCGTTCGGCATGCGGGGCGTCTCCGGCACGAAGGGCCGCCCGGGGAAGCTCCCGGGCGGCGGGGGTGTCACTCGGCCGCGGCCAGGAAGCGGCGCAGATCCTCGGCGAAGAAGCCGGCATTGCCGGTGGTGCCGTGGCCCAGCGTCTTCTCGCTGGCCGGGATCAGCAGCAGCCGCGCGCGCGGGATGCGCTGCATCGCCGCCTGCATCAGCCCCGTCTCGGGCGGGTTGCGCTCGTCATCGGCGGCGTTGATGGCGAGCACGCGCGCCTTGATGCGGCCCAGCAGCGGCTCCGGGTTGTAATCGCGCGAGGCTTCCCACTGGTAGATGAAGTCATTGGCATCGCTCGGCGGTGGCGCGGCCAGCCGGGCCTCGACCAGCCGGTCCGCCGCGGCGCTGTCCGGGGCGGCGGCCTGGAGGTTCAGCGTGCCGCCATTGGTGGCGGTGCCATAGACCACATTGGCCAGCCGCAGCGCCGGCGGCTGCTCCGTGTAGTTGCCGCCCTGGTAGGCCGGGTCGCGGCGGATCATCTCCACCTGGAGGCGGCGCATCATCCAGTTGCGGCCGGACATGGCGGTGGGCTGCGAGGCCATGGGCACCAGGGCGTCCATGAACTCCGGATAGGTCACGCCCCAGAGCCAGGCATGCATCCCGCCCATCGAGTGCCCGAGCACGAGGCCGAGATGCCTCACCCCCAGCCCCTCGGTCAGCAGGCGGTACTGGGCCTGGACCATGTCATCGTAATTGTAGCGCGGGAAGGCGGCGCGCAGCCCGTCCGACGGCTTGGCGGAGCGCCCGGCGCCCAGCGCGTCCGGGATGATGATGTAGTAGCGGCTGGCATCCAGCGGCTGGCCCGGGTCGAAGAGGTTGCCGGCGAAGGCGGGCGTCAGCAGGCTGCGGGCCGAGCCGGCGGTGCCGTGCAGCACCAGCACCGGAATGCCATCCGGCTTGCCCAGGGTGGTGTAGCCCAGGCGCAGTTCCGGCAGGGTCTCGCCCGTGTGGAAGCGGAAGTTGCGGGCGACCCAGAGGCCTTCCTGCGGCGCCGGCATCTCGGCGGCGGCGGCAGGGGCGGCGGCCAGGGCCAGGCCGGCCAGCAGGGCCGCCCGCCGGGTGAGGGATGCGCGTGTCATGGCGTTGTCCGGTTCTGTCGGAGAAAGAAAACCGGGCGACCTTCGGCCGGGCGGTTGAGGCCGTCAACGGGGAAGGAGAAGGAGAAATTGCTTCTTTTTCTGAAGAAAAAGAAGCAAAAAGACTTTCTTTCATTTTGGTGTCCCGCCTCAGGCCTGAGGCGGGACACCAACTGAAAGAAGTTTTTTGGTTCTTTTTTTCTAAAAAAGAACGCCTTTTTTTACCCTGCCAGCGCCGTTGCCACCTGCCGCGCGAAGGCGGCCGGGTCGCGCGGGGCATCGCCATCCTGCACGCGGGCGAGGTCGAGCAGCAGCCCGGCCATGCCGGCGAGGTCCTCCGCGCCGCCGGCCTGCGCGGCGAGGCGGCGGATCAGCGGGTGGCGCGGATTGACCTCCAGCACCGGCAGGCCGGCGCCGCTCTCCTGCCCGGCGCGGCGCAGCAGGCGCTGCATCTGCAGGTCCGGCCCGCCCTTGCCGGCGGCCAGCACCACGGCGCTGTCCACCAGCCGGGTGCTGGCGCGCACCTCGGAGACGCCGTCCTTCAGCGCCTCGGTCAGCTTCGGCAGCAGGGCGGAGAGATCGGCCGCCGCCTCCGCCGGCTCGGGCAGGGGCAGCCTGTCGAGATCGGCCGCGCTCTGGGTGACGCTGCGCAGCGGCTTGCCCTCGAAGCTGGCCAGGCGCTCGGGCCAGAAGGCATCGATCTGCTCGGAGAGCAGCAGCACCTCGACGCCGCGCGCGCGGAAGCCCTCCAGCTGGGGCGACTGCGCCAGCGCCGCCGCATTGTCGCCGGCGAGGAGGTAGATCGCCTCCTGCTCCGGCTTCATGCGGGCGATGTAGTCGGCCAGCGAGGTCCAACCCTCCACCGCCGAGGAGCGGAAGCGCAGCAGGGCGGCGATTTCCTGCCGGTGCTCGGCATCCTCCCAGATGCCTTCCTTCAGCACGCCGCCGAAATTCTCCCAGAAGCCCTGGTAGCCCTCGGCCTCCCCCTCGGCCTCCCCCTTGGCCCCCCCCTTGGCGCGGTTCTTCAGCTCGGCGAGCACGCGGTTGGTCACCGCCTTGCGGATGCGCGCCAGGGCCGGGGTGGATTGCAGCATCTCGCGCGAGACGTTGAGGGGCAGGTCCTCGGTATCCACCACGCCCTTCACGAAGCGCAGCCAGGGCGGCAGCAGCGCGGCCTCGTCGGTGATGAACATGCGGCGGACATGCAGGCGCAGCCGGCTCTCCCGCTCCCCCTCCAGCACCTGGAAGGGCTTCATGCCGGGGATGAAGAGCAGCGCGGTGAACTCGACCGTGCCCTCCGCCCGCCAGTGCAGGGTGGACCACGGCGTGTCGAAGGCATGGGCGACGTGGCGGTAGAACTCGGCGTAATTGTCTTCCGTGATCTCGGCCTTGGGCTTGCGCCAGAGGGCGGTGCCCTCATTGGCCGGCTCCTCCTCCCCCTCGCGCGTCACGGTGATGGGGATGGTGATGTGGTCCGCCCATTTGCGGATGATGGCCTGGAGCCGCCAGGGGTCCAGGAACTCCTCCGCATCGGCCTTCATGTGCAGCACGATGTCGGTGCCGGCCTCGGCGCGCGTGCCGGGGGCCAGGGTATAGTCGCCGCGGCCCTCGGAGGCCCAGATCCAGGCTTCCTCCGTGCCGGCGCGGCGGGAGGTGACCTCGACGCGCTCCGCCACCATGAAGGCGGAGTAGAAGCCGACGCCGAACTGGCCGATCAGGCTGGGCTTCTCCGCCGCCGGCGCCTCGGCCAGGGAGCGGGCGAAGGCCAGGGTGCCGGAGCGCGCGATGGTGCCGAGATGCTGCACCAGCTCCGCCTTGCCCATGCCGATGCCGGGGTCGGACAGCGTCAGGGTGCGCGCGTCCTTGTCCGGGATGATGCGCAGCTTCGCCTCGCCGGGCAGCATCAGGGCGGGGGTGGAAAGCGCCTCGAAGCGGCGGCGGTCCACCGCATCGGCGGCATTGGCGACCAGCTCGCGCAGGAAGATCTCGCGCTCCGAATAGAGGGCGTGGACGACGAGATCGAGCAGGCGCCCCACCTCGGCGCCGAATTCATGCCGTTCCAGGGCCTCGCTCACGGTGATTCTCCCCTCGTTGGTTCAGGCGTCAGCGGGGCGCGATATGTGGCGGGTTGCGCGGCGCTTCAAGCGGGGGAGGCGCCGCCGCCGGGGGGAGGGGCATTCCCCGCCCCGGCGGCGGGGTGTCAGTTCGGCAGGTTGGTGGCCACGCCGTTCTTCGCGAAGAACTCGGTGAAGCGCTTGAAATACTTCTCCTGCACGGCGTTGAAGTGGCGGAAGTCGGCCCGCTCGGCCAGGGCCTCGACGTCGATCGGCTTGCCCTCCAGCTCCTTGGTCTCGACATGCGGGATGCCGGCCTCGAGCGCCATTTCCCGCGTGCGGGTATCGTGGATGAGGAGCAGCGCCGGGGTGCCCGCCAGCAGGGAGGAGATGACGCCGTGCAGCCGCATGCCAAAGATGAAGTCGCGCGTGGCGTTGTATTCGATCCAGCTCGGCACGTCGCTGAAGACGCGGGCATGCTGCTTCAGGTAGGCGGTGACGCGGGCGGGGTCGTGCTCGCCCAGGAACTCGCCGACCTGCTTGGGCTCATCCGCGCTGGCGGGTTCGCCGCGGGCAATGCGCAGCAGGTCGAACTCGGTCTGGGCGATGTAGTCGAAGCCGCGCGAATAGGCCAGGCGCAGCAGCGCCATCCCGATGGAGGGCACCGGCGCGCCCGTTTCGGGATCCTTGTCAAAGTCTTCATGCCGGGTACCGCTGATGCCGACCTTGGTGGGCTGGGTGGGCACGGTGCGGGTGACGGAGGCGGGGTGCTTCACATGCCACAGCAGCGAGGGGCAGCCGGTGACGACGGCATTCTTGACGCCGTTATGCGCCAGCACCTCGGCGGTGAAGGTGCCGCGCGCGGCGATGCTGTGCGAACGCTCCGAAACGACGTGCAGGAAGCGCTTGGTGTTGGGGTGCAGGTTTGGGATTTTTCCTGTGAACGACTGTCCGCCGATGCCAACCAGGACCGTAGGGAGGTCTGCCCTTTCGATGAGACTGGCAAGCTTGCCAGTGTCTCGCTGCGCAATGAGCCAGTTTGCTGCGGGGATGATGATGCCATCATGATTGGCGCGGACATAATCGGGATCAAATTCCAACCCGCTTGAAGGGGTTTCATGGCAGATAACGCGCCGCAACGCCGAAAAAAACAATAGATTTCCTGTATTGCCGCCCACCTCTCGCTCGATACCTTCAAGCGTTGCAGCTGCCTCATTGTTTACGCGAGCGGGACGAGAAGCAAAAAAAGGATTTCGCATTGTATTCTCTCGGCTCTTCTTCGACTAAAAAGCAGCATAAATTCCTATGTTGGTCGTGTCAATTTACTGTTCTTCTCGCCCGCGCGAGTGTGATGCTGGTTGTAGCGGGGAGAGGCTTCGCCGCCGGTTGCTGGCTGCTGCGCTCTGGAATTTTTTGAGGCATGCTGCACGCGCTTGCTATGTTGATGGCCGTTTGCTGAGGAGTAGGATTATGTCCGATATGGGTGCGATTTCGTATCTAAATTATTTTGAAAGTTTTGGATCGAATTGCGAGTTTGGTTTTGTCCAAGAGCGCGCGGGGGTCGATATTGGCACGCTCTTCCGGTGGGCTGAGATCCTCTCTACCCAGGCTCTGATCAAACTGATTCGTGCTGATTTTGAAAATATTTATGCCTTTGAGAATCTTTTTCCTTTTAATGCTGGAATGGTTTTTGACCAGTCTTGTGACGTGGCGTGGCACAGCAAACTTCGCTCTGAATTGACGAATCCGCACGGTGCCACGCCGGCGGAGCGCTTCACCTTTTTGCTGTCCGAGGCGGAACGCAGAGCAATTTGGGAAGCGGAAATGGGCAAGGTGCAGCACCTGCTGCGGCGGACGCGCAAGCAACTCTCGGAGGGGCGGCACATCTACGTTCACAAGCCGCGCCTCGTGCAGACCACCAGCGAGGCTGATGTCCTTGAACTGCATGATGTGATCAAGGCGGCGGGCGGTTCCGTGCTGCTCTATGTCTCAGTGGCGGAGGATCCTGCCGAGGCCGGCTCTGTCCGCATGCTTCGCCCTGGCCTGATCCATGGCAGAATCGACCGCTTTGCCCCAGGCAGCAACGCGCGTGATATTTCTTATGACACGTGGCTGAAGCTCTGCGCCGGCGCGCTGGAACTGAGTCAACAGCAATACGCCTGAAGGCTGGGGGAGGGCCTCTCTCCCGCTTCGCCAAGCCGCGCCGGAGTGCGTGCCACGGCCGGGGCGCTGGACCATCGCCGGAAGCCATCAGGGGTGCTTCATCTCTTGGTTGATGAGGGGGCTGCGGCTGCCCTGGATGCGGGGTGGGTGGGGTGCGCCGGCAACCAAGCGTGATCCTGATCATGAATTTTTTCTGCGCGGGTGAGAAAGGATCAAATTATCGTGTCGTCTCTGGTGTAAAGATCAAGGATGGACAGCCGACCCTGTTCCAGATCAATTTTTGCAATCAGGCAACTCTCACAAGGGCTCTGGATATACATGGATTCGGCGGTGGCGGCTTTTGTCCGGTCTGGGGCGTTGGTGTCGGAGGCTTCGTCGCGGAACTTCTCCCTGCGGCGCTTCTCCATGGAAGGCCCTGTCCTTGTATCGACGCGGCGCTTCGGCGATGCCCGTGGCTATTTCTCTGAGACCTGGAGCGCGCGTGACCTCGCCGCCTGCGGTCTGGCGGCGGAGTTCGTGCAGGACAATTTCTCCACCTCCGCCCCCGTCGGCACGCTGCGCGGCCTGCATTTCCAGATCCAGCCCGACCCGCAGGACAAGCTGGTGCGCTGCCTGCGCGGCCGCATCCTCGATGTCGCGGTCGATCTGCGCCGCGCCTCGCCCACCTATGGCCAGCATGTGGCGGTGGAGCTGTCGGCCGAGAACGGGCTGCAGCTCTTCGTCCCCGTCGGCTTCGCGCATGGCTTCTGCACCCTCGAGCCGGATTGCGAGGTGGCCTACAAGGTGACCGGCTACTATTCCCCCGCCTGCGACAAGGGCGTGGCCTGGGATGACCCGGATCTGGCCATCGACTGGCCGCTGCCGCCCGGCGGGCCCGTGCTGTCCGACAAGGACAGCCGCCAGCCGAAGCTGGCCGAACTTCCCGCCTATTTCTGATCGCCGCCTACTCGAGGAGAATACCCATGCGCATCCTGGTCACCGGCGGCGCCGGCTTCATCGGCTCGGCCCTGGTGCGGCGCCTGGTCCTGCAGGAGCAGACCGAGGCCGTGCTGGTCGTCGACAAGCTGACCTATGCGGGCGAGCGGCGCAGCCTGCGCGACTGTGAGGGCAAGCCGGGCTTCGGCTTCCTCCAGGCCGATATCGCCGATGCCGAGGCGATGGCGAAGGCCTTCGCCGAGTTCCGGCCGGATGCGGTGATGCACCTCGCCGCCGAGAGCCATGTGGACCGCTCCATCGCGGGTGCAGCGCCCTTCATCCACACCAACATCGTCGGCACCTTCACCCTGCTGGAGGCGGCGCGCGCCTACTGGAACGCGCTGCCGGCCGAGCAGCGCGCGGGCTTCCGCTTCCTGCACATCTCGACGGATGAGGTGTTCGGCTCGCTCGGCGCCACCGGCCTCTTCACCGAGACGACGCCCTATTCGCCGCGCTCGCCCTACTCGGCCAGCAAGGCGGGGTCGGACCATCTCGTCGCCGCCTGGCACGAGACCTACGGCCTGCCGACGCTGATGACCAACTGCTCCAACAATTACGGCCCCTTCCACTTCCCCGAGAAGCTGATCCCGCTCACCATCCTCAACGCGCTGGATGGCAAGGCCCTGCCCGTCTACGGCAAGGGCGAGAATGTGCGGGACTGGCTCTTCGTCGAGGACCACGTGGCCGCGCTCATCACCGTGCTGCGCCGGGGCAAGGTGGGCGAGACCTACAATGTCGGCGGCAATTCGGAGCGGCAGAACATCCAGGTCGTGCAGGCCATCTGCGACACGCTGGACCGCCTGCGCCCCGATGCCGCCGGCCCGCACCGCCGCCTGATCAGCTTCGTCGCCGACCGCCCGGGCCATGATGCGCGCTACGCCATCGACGCCAGCAAGCTGAAGCGCGAACTCGGCTGGGAGCCGGCCGAGAATTTCGAGAGCGGGCTGGAGAAGACCATCCGCTGGTATCTCGACAACAGCTGGTGGTGGCAGCCGCTGCGCGAGCGCGTCTATAGCGGCGAGCGCATCGGCCTGCTGGCCGAGCCGGCGAAGGCGGCCTCCTGATGAAGGTCCTGGTTGCCGGGCGCCTCGGCCAGGTGGCGCAGGCCCTGCTGCGCGCCCTGCCGCCCGATGGGCATGAGGTGGTGGCGCTGGAGCCGCCCGAGCTGGATCTGACCAGCCGCGAGAGCATCGCCGCCGCCGTCGCGGCCGCGAAGCCGGATCTCGTCGTCAACGCCGCCGCCTATACGGCGGTGGACAAGGCGGAGAGCGATGCCGCCCTGGCCTATGCCGTCAACCGTGACGGCGCGGGCTGGCTGGCGGCCGAGGCGGCGGCCATCGGCGTGCCCTTCGTGCATTTCTCCACCGACTATGTCTTCCCCGGCGAGCAGGGCGCGCCCTATCGCGAGACGGACCCGACCAGCCCGCTCGGCGTCTATGGCGCCTCGAAGCTGGAAGGCGAGCAGGCGGTGCTGGCGGCCAATCCGCGCAGCGTCATCCTGCGCACCGCCTGGGTCTGCTCGCCGGACGGGCACAACTTCGTCAGGACGATGCTGCGCCTGGCCGCGACGCGGGACGAGGTGGGTGTGGTGGCCGACCAGCATGGCGCCCCCACCTTCGCCGCCGACCTCGCCGCGGCGGTGCGCGCCATGGCCCCGGCCCTGGTGGCGGCGCCGGCGGGGGATGCGCGCTTCGGCGTCTTCCACCTGACGGGCATGCCCCATACCACCTGGCACGGCTTCGCCGAGGCGATCTTCGCCGGCGCCGCCGCGCGCGGGCACAAGGTGCCGCGGCTCAAGGCCATCGCCACCGCGGACTACCCGACCCCGGCGCGCCGCCCGGCCGATGGCCGGCTGGACTGCGCGAAGCTCGCCGCCGTGCACGGTTTCGCCGCGCCGGACTGGCGCCTCGCCCTCTCTGACACGCTCGACACGCTGATCGGCCCCACCCTGACCGCCGCCGCGCCGCAGGAGACCAAGTGAGATGAAGGGTATCGTCCTCGCCGGCGGCTCCGGCACGCGGCTGCACCCCGCCACGCTGGCGGTGAACAAGCAGCTCCTGCCGGTTTATGACAAGCCGATGGTCTACTACCCGATCTCGGTGCTGATGCTGGCCGGCATCCGCGAGATCCTGATCATCACCGCGCCCGAATTCCTCGGCATGTACGAGAAGCTGCTGGGCGATGGCAGCCAGTTCGGCGTCTCCTTCACCTATGCGGTGCAGCCGAAGCCGGAGGGCCTCGCGCAGGCCTTCATCATCGGCCGCGACTTCGTGGGCCAGGACAGCGTGGCGCTCGTCCTCGGCGACAACATCTTCTACGGCGCCGGCCTGTCCGACCTGATGCGCAGCGCGCGGGAACGCGCCAAGGGCGCCACCGTCTTCGCCTATCATGTGGACGACCCGGAGCGCTATGGCGTGGTGGAGTTCGACGCGGCGGGCCGCGCCCTGTCGATCGTCGAGAAGCCGCCGCAGCCGCGCTCCAACTGGGCGGTGACGGGGCTGTATTTCTACGACAACCGCGTGCTCGACATCGCCGCCGCCGTGAAGCCCTCGCCGCGCGGCGAGCTGGAGATCACCGATGTCAACCTCGCCTATCTGGAGGCGGGGGAGCTGCAGGTGGAGCAGCTCGGCCGTGGCTATGCCTGGCTCGACACCGGCACGCATGATTCGCTGCTCGATGCCGGCGAGTTCGTCCGCGCCATCCAGCAGCGCCAGGGCCTGCCGATCGCCTCGCTGGAGGAAATCGCCTTCCTGAACGGCTTCATCGGCGTGGAGCAGCTGCGGACGCGCGGCCGGCTCTTCGCCAAGACCGCCTATGGCCAGCATCTGCTCCGCCTGGCCGACGAGGCCGAGCGCGCCGCCTGATGCGCCGGGGGCGCCCCACAGCCGGGCGCCCTCCTTTCCCGGCTTTCGCCCCTCTCCCCTCAGGCCTCCGCCGTCCGGGCGGCCCAGCGGCGCGCATCGCGGTGCATCGCCCAGGCCTTGGTGAACTCCGCCCCCAGCAGGAAGATCTGCGCCGAGTAGTAGATCCAGAGCAGCACGATCACGGCCGAACCGGCGGCGCCGTAGGTGGAGCCGATGGCGCTGCTGCCGAGGTAGAGGCCGATCAGCGTCTTGCCGAGGTTGAACATCAGCGTCGTCGCCAGGGCGCCCACCGCCACGTCGCGCCATTCCAGCTTGCGGTCGGGCAGGATCTTGTAGATGGCGGCGAAGAGCAGGGCGACCAGGGCGAAGGACATCACCGCATTGCCCAGGCGCACCGCCACCGCCACGGCGGGCAGGCGGCCATCCAGCGCATGGCCCAGCGCCGCGAGCGCCGCGCTCACCACCAGCGAGACCAGCAGCAGGAAGCCCAGCGCCGCCACCAGCCCGAGGCTCGCCGCCCGCGCCCGCAGCAGGTGGGACAGGCTGGTGCGCGGCTCGGTGCGCCAGATGCGGTTCAGGCTGGCCTGGATCTCGCCGAAGACGCCGCTGGCCGTCAGCAGCAGCGTGGCCAGCCCGAACAGGCTGGCGAGCAGCCCGGATTTGGGGTTGGAGGCGCTGAGGATGATGCCCTGCACCATCTCCGCCCCCGCCGGCCCCATCAGCCCGCCCAACTGCCCGACGATGGCCCCCCGCGCCGCCTCCTCGCCGAAGACGCTGCCCGCGATGGCGATGGCGATGAGCAGGACGGGCGCCAGCGATGTCACGGTGTAGAACGCGATCGCCGCGCCCCGGCTCAGCGCGTCATCCTCGATGAAGCCCAGCACGGTCTGCCGGGCCAGCCACCACGCCTTGCGCATGAGTGTTTTTCTCCACCTGCGCCGAACGCGGCCCCGGTATTTCCGTTGCTCCGGCAGAAAAAAATTTTTTGGTTCTTTTTTCCAAAAAAGAACATTCCCTGTGGAGTCGCCCGCCGTGATGCTGCCCCTCACCACCTTTTACGCGGCCCTGCTGGGCCTGCTGTTCCTGGCCCTGTCCGTGGCGGTGTCCATGGGCCGCGCCCGCTACCGGGCGCATCACGGCGATGCCGGGCAGCCGCGCCTGCAGCGCCTCATCCGCATCCAGGCCAATTTCGCCGAGTATGTCCCGCTCACCCTGCTGCTGATCGGGCTGAACGAGGCCGCGGGCACCGCGCCCGCCCTGGTGCGCGCCCTGCTGCTGGCCCTGCTGGTGGCGCGCCTGATGCATCCCTTCGGCATGCTGGCGCCGGAGGCCTCGCCGGCGCAATTCGCCCTGCGTGCCCCGGCCATCCTGGCCAATTGGGCGATTCTGCTGCTGGCCGCGCTGCTGCTGCTGGCCTGAGAGGCAGGTGGGACAACGCCGCGCCGGTTGATGAGAGGGGCTTTGCCCCTCTCTGCACCTGCGCGGCAGTGCCGCGCAGCCACCAAAGGCCTGAGGCCTTTGGAAACCCATCCGCCGGTTGCGCCTCTCAGCCTTCCGCCAGCAGGCAGAACATCAGCTCATGCTTGTTGTGCGCCCCATGGAAGACGCGCGCGCCGGGGATGGCGGCGAAGAGCGCCGCCGTCTCATGGTCCGTCTCGCCCTGGAACTTGATGGTGCAGACGAAATTCCGGGCCTTCCCCGCCTCGCGCCAGCGCTGCACCAGGGCGAGCAGCCGCGCCGGGTAGCAGATGATGTCACTGAACAGCCAGTCCACCGCCGGCTGCTTCTCCGGCTCCAGGCCGAAGGCGCTCTCCGTGCGGATGGCGACATTGGGCAGGGCGGCCACGGCGGGGTCCATCTGCGCCTTGTCCACCGCTGTCACCTGGCCGCCGAGCTGCGCCAGCGCCCAGGTCCAGCCGCCCGGGGCGGCGCCGAGGTCCAGCACGCTCTCCCCCGGCCCGGGCCAGCGGCCGAGGCGGGTCAGCGCCTCCCACAGCTTCAGATAGGCGCGGGAGGGCGGGCCCTCGCGATCCTCCTCGAAGCGCACGGCGCCGCGCAGGAAGGGGCTGGTCTTGGTCGGGCTGGCCAGCATGAGGTCCGGCGCCAGCAGCGTCCAGGCGCCGAGATGCCCGGCCGGCGCCGGCTCGGGGAAGCGCAGGGCGCGGCCCTTCAGCGGCGGCAGCGCCGCCTCGATCAGCGCGGCGCGGCGGTGGTGCAGCACCGGCTCCAGCGACCAGTTGCGCTGGATCGCCCGCAGCGCCGAGGCCGCGCCCTTGATCGAGGGCACGGGGATCTCGCGCGGGTCGGTCCAGACCTCCAGCGCCCAGGCGGAGGGCACCGGCGGCGCCTCGGTCAGGGCCAGCGGGCCGTGCCAGCGGGCAATGGCGATGCCGGCGCGGCGGAGCTCCTCCTCCACCTCGCGCTCGAAGCCCTCATGGGCGAGATAGGCGGCGCGGATCGTCATCGGCTCGGCCGCGTGCCAGGGGACGATGCAGGGCGGCGCAGGGCGGCCAGGGCGAGGAGGAGCCAGCCCGTCATCAGCGCCGTGCCGCCCCAGGGGGCGAGGCGGCCCAGCGATTCCCCGTTCAGGACCAGCCACCAGACGGCGCCACAGAAAAACAGGCTGCCCAGGGCGAAGAAGGCGCCGGCCAGATGCGGCAGGTAGCCCTCCCGCCGCTCGGCCAGCAGGCCCGTCGCCAGCAGCGCCAGCGCGTGCCAGCCCTGCATCGTCAGCGCGCTCTGCACCCGCGCGGCGTCCACGGCGTCCAGGGCCGGCGCCAGGCCATGCGCGGCCCAGGCAGACAGGCCCACCGCCAGCAGGCCACTCAGGGCACCCAGGACAAGCCAGAGACGGGACATCGCGTGTTCCTCAGACAAAACAACAAAACAGCCAGAGCGGGGGAATGAATTCCCCCGCACCCCCTTCTTTTTTCTATCCGTTTTCAGGCGGCAGGTGGAGGGGCGCGGGACGCGTGGCAGGGTCCGGCCACCAGCCGGACAGGGTGCGGCGGAACAGGGGGGTGGCGAAGGCGGCCGCCACGGGCAGATGCGCGGGCCAGTCCAGGCGCCAGCGATCGCCCTGCGCCATCGCCACGCAAAGGCCCACCGGCTCCACCCCCGCGCGGCGCAGCAGGGAAAGGCCGGCCAGGGCGGAACTGCCGGTGCTGATCACGTCATCCACCAGCAGCACGCGGCGGCCCGCGAGGCGCGGCAGCAGGCGCGGGTCCAGCCACATCCGCCGCGCATCCGGGCTGGTGGAGGAGGTGGTGGGCACGGACAGCGCCGGGTCATACCACCTCTTGCGGGAATAGCCGGGAGCGACCCAGTTGGGGTGGCCCAGCGCCTCCGCCACCCCGGCGCCGACGACATGGCCCAGCGTCGGCAGGCCCACCACCACCTCCGCCCCCAGCGGCCGCGCCGCCGCGGCCATCCAGCCACAGACCGGCCGCAGCACGGCGAAGCCCGCCTGGTTGGCGATGAAGCCCGTCACTGCGATGGCGCCATAGTCCCGCAAGGGCAGCCGCAGCGCCCGGCCATCCGGCATCAGGGCCGGGTAGCTCTCCTGCCAGGCGGTAGCGGGGTCCGTGGCGGCGGGGGGAGCCTCGAAATCCTGCCAGTATTCCATGCCTCCAGCGCATGCCATGGCGGGCCGCCCGGCGCCAGGGGCAGCAGTCCCCCCCGTGGCGTACCCCCCCCGCCCCGCGCTACATTCGTCTCGCTTGCAGGAGGTTTCATAAACCAATGCTTAATCGCCGTTCGCTGCTGCTGGCTTCGGCCGCGGCCGCCACGCTGCCTGCCGCCCTCAAGGGCGCGGCGGCGCAGACGCCCAGGGATGTCCTGGTCTTCGCCAAGCAGATCGACGACATCATCACCCTCGACCCGCACGAAGCCTTTGAATACACGGCCTCCGAGATCGCGGCGAATGTCTACCAGAAGCTGGTGACCACGCCGAACAGCAACCCGGCCCAGATCACCGGCGAGCTGGCGGAGAAGTGGGAGGTGTCGGACAACAACACCACCTTCACCTTCACCCTGCGGCAGGGGCCGAAATTCGCCTCCGGCCAGCCGGTGACGGCCGAGGACGTGGCCTTCTCCCTCTCCCGCGCCGTGCTGCTGAACAAGGCGCCGGCCTTCATCATCAACCAGTTCGGCTTCACCAAGGAGAATGTGGCCGAGCGCATCCGCGCCACCGATGCGCGGACGGTGGTGCTGAAGACGGCCGAGGCCACCTCGCCCTCCTTCCTGCTCTACTGCCTCTCGGCCGCTGTCGGCTCGGTGGTGGAGAAGGCGGCGGTGATGGCCCGCGCCCAGGGCGATGACCTCGGCAATGGCTGGCTGAAGCAGAATTCCGCCGGCTCCGGCAGCTATGCCGTGCGCCAGTGGAAGGCGAGCGAGAGCGCCATCCTGGAGGCCAACCCGCACGCCGTGCAGGCGCCGCAGGTCAAGCGCATCATCCTGCGCCATGTGGCCGACCCCTCGGCCCAGCTGCTCGGCCTGACCAAGGGCGATTATGACATCGCCCGCAACCTCGGCGCCGACCAGATCAAGCAGCTCCAGGGCAACCCGGCCTATACCGTGCAGTCCGCCCGCAAGGCGAGCCTGCTCTACCTCTCGCTGAACCAGAAGAACCCGAACCTGGCCAGGCCCGAGGTGCGGCAGGCGATCAAGCTGGCCATCGACTATGCCGGCATCCAGAAGGCGATCGTGCCGACGACCTATGCCGTGCAGCAGGCCTTCCTGCCCGCCGGCCTGCCCGGCGCGCTGACCGACACGCCCTTCCAGCACAACATCGCCGAGGCCAAGGCGCTGATGGCCAAGGCCGGGCTGGCCGACGGGTTCGAGGTCTCTTTCGACTATTCCTCGCCCGCGCCCTTCTCCGACATCGCCCAGGCGGTGCAGGCGAACCTCGCCGAGATCGGCATCCGCCTGCGCATGCTGCCGGGCGAGCAGCGCGCCGTCATCACCAAGACGCGCGCCCGCACGCATGACATCGCCATGGTCCGCTGGGGCTCGGATTATTTCGACCCGCACAGCAATGCCGAGGCGTTCAGCATCAACACCGACAACAGCGACACTGCGCGGGCCCGCACCCTCGCCTGGCGCGCCAGCTGGGAGATCCCCGAGCTGTCCGCCCGCACCGTCGCCGCCCTGAAGGAGACCGACCCCGCCCGGCGCTCGGAGATGTATCTCCAGCTCCAGAAGGACCACCAGCAGTCCTCGCCCTTCGTCATGATGCTGCAGGAGATCGAGATCGCCGTCTCCCGCGCCGGGGTGAAGGGCTTCGACATGGGTCCGATGAATGACCGCCACTTCTACACGCACATCACCAAGGCATGATTGAAAACACCTCTCCCCGGGCGGCCGTGCCGTCCGGGGGGCGGGCCCGGCCCTCGGCGGCGCGACTGCGCCTGCAGGCCCTGTCCGCCACCGCGGCCAGTGTGCCCATCACCCTCTTCGGGCTGGCCCTTGTCACCTTCCTGATCGGCCGTGTCGTGCCGATCGATCCCGTGCTCGCCATCGTCGGCGACCGCGCTCCACAGGATGTGGTGGAACGCGCGCGGCTCGAGCTTGGCCTCGACCAGCCGCTCTATGTCCAGTTCTGGCATTTCCTCGGGCAGATCCTGCGCGGCGACCTCGGGCGTTCGGTGATGACATCGAACCCGGTCACCCAGGACATCGCCCGCTTCTTCCCCGCCACCTTCGAGCTGGCGACCTTCGCCATCCTCATCGCCGTGCTGATCGGCGTGCCGCTCGGTGTCTGGGCGGCGACGCGGCAGGGGCGCTGGGTGGACCAGGCGGTCCGCCTGTTCTGCCTCGCCGGGCATTCGCTGCCGGTCTTCGTGCTCGGCCTCGTCTCGCTGCTGCTGTTCTACGCCACGCTCGAGATCGCCCCCGGCCCCGGCCGCCAGGGCCTGTATTTCGAGGGGCTGGTGGATGAGCGCACCGGCATCCTGACGCTGGACGCGCTGCTGGCCGGCGACATGCCGGCCTTCCGCGACGCGCTGTGGCATCTGGCCCAGCCGGCCGGGGTGCTGGCCTTCTTCAGCCTCGCCTATATCGCGCGCATGACGCGCGCCTTCATGCTGGCCGAGCTGAAGAGCGAATATGTCACCGCCGCGCGCGCCAAGGGCCTGTCCGGCCTGCGCATCGTCTGGGGCCATGCCTTCCGCAACACCGCCGTGCCGCTCGTCACCGTGCTGGCCATGACTTATGCCGGCCTGCTCGAGGGCGCGGTGCTGACGGAGACGATCTTCTCCTGGCCGGGGCTCGGCCAGTACCTGACCGTTTCCCTGCTGAATGCCGACATGAACGCGGTGCTCGGCGCCACGCTGGTGGTCGGGCTGATCTATGTCGTGCTGAACCTGCTGGCCGACCTGCTCTACCGCCTGCTCGACCCGAGGGTGAAGTGATGTCCGAGACCTCGACCCGGGCCTGGCTGCTCTCCGACACGCCCGGCTCGCGCGCCCAGGCGCGCTGGGGGCGGCGTTACCAGCTCTGGCTCGCCTTCCGCCGCAACTGGCTGGCGGTGGCGGGGCTGGCCATCGTGCTGCTGATGCTCGCCATGGCGCTGGCCGCGCCGCTGCTGGCCACGCAGGACCCCGGCGTGCAGAACCTCGCCAACCGCCTCGCCCCGCCTTCCGCCGCGCACTGGCTCGGCACGGATGAACTGGGCCGCGACACCTGGTCGCGCCTCGTCCATGGCGGGCGGGTGACGCTTGGCATGGTGGTGGCGGTGGTCATCCTGGTGGCGCCGCTCGGCCTCGTGGTGGGCTGCGTCGCCGGCTATGCCGGGGGCCTGTGGGACCGCGTGCTGATGCGCGTCACCGATGTCTTCCTGGCCTTCCCGCGGCTGATCCTGGCGCTGGCCTTCGTCGCCGCCATGAAGCCGGGGGTGGAGAGCGCCGTCATCGCCATCGCGCTCACCGCCTGGCCGCCCTATGCCCGCCTCGCGCGCGCCGAGACGCTGACCATCCGCAACACCGACTACATCGCCGCCGTGCGGATGACGGGCGCCTCGCCCTGGCGCATCATCTGGAAGCATGTGGCGCCGATGTGCCTGCCCTCGCTGACGGTGCGCGTCACGCTCGACATGTCCTCGATCATCCTGACGGCGGCGGGGCTGGGCTTCCTTGGCCTTGGCGCGCAGCCGCCGATCCCCGAATGGGGCACGATGATCGCGACCGCCCGCCGCTTCATCCTGGAGCAGTGGTGGGTGCCGGTGATTCCCGGCATCGCGATCTTCCTGGCCTCGCTGGCTTTCAACCTGCTGGGCGATGGCCTGCGCGACGTTCTGGACCCCAAGCAGCGATGATTCTTTTTTCTGAAGGTGGGGTCCGGGGTGGCCCTGCCACCCCGGCGGATGGGGTGTGGGGAAGGCGGCGCCTTCCCCACGGCAAGGAGCACATGACATGAGTTCCCTGGTCGAAATCCGTGACCTGCGCGTCGATTTTCCGACACCCTCCGGCTTCAACGCCGCCGTGCGCGGCATCTCCTTCGGTATGGGCCGCGAGAAGCTCGGCATCGTGGGCGAGAGCGGTTCCGGCAAGTCGGTGACCGGCCGCGCCCTGATGCGCCTGCTCCCTTCGGCGGCCCGCGTCCGCGCGCAGGCCCTGCGCTTCGATGGCGTGGATGTGCTGGCCGCGAGCGAGCGGCAGATGCGCGGCCTGCGCGGTGGCCGCATCGGCCTGATCATGCAGGACCCGAAATACTCGCTGAACCCGGTGATGACGGTGGGCCGGCAGATCGCCGAAGCCTGGCTGGCCCACAACAAGGGCGGCCAGCGCGAGGCGCGCGAGGCCGCGCTGACCCTGCTGGAGCAGGTGAAGATCCGCGACCCCAGGCGCGTGCTGGACTCCTACCCGCACGAGATCTCGGGCGGCATGGGCCAGCGCGTGATGATCGCCATGATGCTGGCGCCGAACCCGGACCTGCTGATCGCCGACGAACCGACCAGCGCGCTGGATGCCAGCGTCCAGGCCGAGATCCTGAAGCTGATCGAGGATCTCGTCTCGGCGCGCGGCATGGGGCTGATGCTGATCAGCCACGACCTGCCGCTGGTCAGCCGCTTCTGCGACCGGGTGGTGGTGATGTATTCCGGCCAGGTGATGGAGGAGCTGCCGGCGCGCGACCTGCACCGCGCGCAGCACGCCTATACCCGTGGCCTGCTGGACTGCATGCCGAGCCTCTCCGTCCGGCGCGACCGCCTGCCGACGCTGACCCGCGACCCCGCCTGGCTGGAGCCGCGTTGATGATCGAAGTCGAGAATCTCAACGTCCATTTCGGCGCCAATCATGTGGTGCATGACGTCTCCTTCCGCGTCGCGGCGGGGGAGACCTTCGGGCTGGTGGGGGAGAGCGGCTCGGGCAAGTCCACCGTGCTGCGCACCATCGCCGGGCTGAATGCCGGCTGGGATGGCGGCATGGCGGTGGCCGGCACGCCGCTTGGCCAGAAGCGCGACCGCGCCTTCTTCAAGCGCGTGCAGATGGTGTTCCAGGACCCCTATGGCTCGCTGCACCCGCGCCAGACGGTGGACCGCATCCTCTCCGAGCCGCTGGAGGTGCATGGCATCCCGGATGCGGAGGCGCGCATCACCCGCGCGCTGGAGGAGGTGGCGCTGCCGCGCACCGCGCGCTTCCGCTATCCGCACCAGCTTTCCGGCGGGCAGCGCCAGCGCGTGGCGATCGCCCGCGCGCTGATCGCCGACCCTTCCGTGCTGCTGCTGGACGAGCCGACCAGCGCGCTCGACGTCTCCGTGCAGGCGGAGGTGCTGAACCTGCTGGCCGATCTGCGGCAGGCGCGGCAGCTCACCTGCATCCTGGTCTCGCACAACCTCGCCGTCATCGCGCATCTCTGCGAGCGGCTGGCGGTGATGCAGGGCGGGCGGATCGTCGAGGTGCTGACGGAAGGCCAGCTGCGCGCCGGCGAGGCGGTGCACCCGCATACGCGGGACCTGATCGCCCTCTCGCACGCGCTGGAGGGCTGACGGCGCGGCCGGGGACGCCGCCGCGAAAGGTTAACATCGCGGAAACGTCCCTGGTCTCGAATGCCCCGGCTCTTGGGACGGGGAGATGGGTGGGGTGGACGACGCGCTGACCTGCCTGGTGGTGGATGACAGCCGTGTGGTGCGCAAGGTGGCGCGCCGCATGCTGGAGCGGCATGGCGCCGTGGTGCGGGAGGCGGCGGACGGGCAGGAGGCCCTGGACGCCTGCCGCGCCGAATTGCCGCGCCTTGTCCTGCTGGACTGGAACATGCCGGTGATGGACGGGCTTGAATTCCTCAAGGCCGCGCGGGCCGAATTCGGCCCCGCCGAGCCCATTGTCGTGCTCTGCACCACGGAAAATGATTTCGAGCGCATCCTGATGGCGCTCGGCGCCGGGGCGCAGGAATACATCATGAAGCCGTTCGATGACGGCATCCTGGCCGGCAAGCTGGCCCAGCTCGGCCTGTTGCCCGAGACGGCGGGGTCCCCCTGACCCCCGCATCATCCACCGCCGGAGGCCGGGCATGACCCCCGACAGCTTCGCCACCTTCGCCGCGCTGGTGAGGGCGCGCTCCGGCATGGTGCTGACCCCGGACAAGGACTACATGCTGGAGGGGCGGCTGGGGCCGCTGCTGCGGCGGGAGGGCCTGCCGGGTCTCGACGCGCTGGCGCAGCGCCTGCGCGCCGCCGCGCCGGGGGCCGAGGCCCTGGCGCGCGAGATCGCCGAGGCGCTGACGATCAACGAAAGCAGCTTCTTCCGCGACGGCAAGCCCTTCGACCATCTGCGCCGCCTGCTGCCGCAGCTGCGCGCGGCGCGGCCGGCGGGGCAGCGGCTGCGGCTGTGGTCGGCGGCCTGCTCGACCGGGCAGGAGGCCTATTCCATCGCCATGCTGCTGCGCGAGCAGGGGCTGGAGGGGGAGATCCTGGGCACCGACCTGTCGCGCGAGGTGCTGGAGCGCGCGCGGGAGGGGGTGTTCACCCAGTTCGAGGTACAGCGCGGCCTGCCGGTGCAGATGCTGGTGAGGTATTTCCGGCAGGAGGGCGGCAAGTGGCGCATCCTGCCCGAGCTGCGCGCCATGGCGCGCTTCGAGGAGGCGAACCTGCTGGAGCCGCAGCGGGGGCTTGGCCTGTTCGACGTGATCTTCTGCCGCAATGTGCTGATCTATTTCGACCCGCCGACCAAGGAGCATGTCCTGGCCCTGCTGGCGCGCCACCTCGCGCCCGATGGCGTGCTGTTCCTGGGGGGCGCGGAGACGGTGCTGGGCCTGTCCTCCCCCTGGGTGCCGATGGCGGGGGAGAGGGGGGCTTTCGTGCTGTCGCCGCAGGAGGCGGCGCTGGCTTTTTAACTTTTCTTTTAGATTAGCCCCAAAAATGCCCAAAGAATTATAAACGAAAAACTAATAGAGATTTTTGGGTTGTCTATCTAAAAAATAACACTCTCCTGGCTCGTCTCGCGCTATCGTGCGGCAGCCGCCCCTCAACCGGCGGGCGGCCCCGGCGATTTTTCATGGCATGAGCGACATGACCTCCCTCCCCAGCCTCGGCCGTCGCTGCCGGCGCGGCCTGATCCGGACACAGCTCCTGGTCCTGCTGCTGCTCTCGGCGAGTTCCGGCTACCTGGCCCAGCAGCTGGGCGACCAGGCGGACCGCCTGGCCGCCGCCTACCAGGACATCGCCGAGGATCCCCCGGAGCGCTGACGGCGCATCCTGCCGCCTGCCGCCCCGGCTTCAACAGAAGCTGCGGCGCGGGGCGGTCCAGCATGGGCGCCTGTCTTTACGCCCATGGAGCATCACATGGCCCTGCTGCAGACCATCCTCCCCAACCCGGACGCCGAGCCGGCGCTGTCGAAGCCGGTGGCGGAGCGCCTCATCTCGGGCGACCCCAGCTTCAGGACCTGGCTGCAGGACAGCTCGAAGGATGGCCGGATCCGCACCGGGGTGTGGGAAGCGACGCCGGGCGAGACCCTGTCCATCAAGGGCGAGGGGTTCGAGTTCTGCCATATCCTGGAAGGCGTCATTGAGCTGGTCGAGGAAGGCCAGGCGCCGGTCCGCTACAAGGCGGGGGACAGCTTCGTGATGAAGCCCGGCTATCGCGGCGTGTGGCGCACGCTGGAGACGGTGCGGAAGATCTATGTCGCGGTGAGCTGAAGGGGGCGGCCGGAGGGCCGCGGGGCGGTTCTGTTGGCGTGGCGGCAGAACCGCCTTCCTGTGGGCACGCGCCCCCCTTCCGCTGTGCCTCCAGGCCGGATAGGGCTTGCCGGATGCGCAACCTTTCCGCGATTCTCCCGCCATGAACCGCTTGCCGCCGCTGCCGCCGCATCTGCGCCCCTGGGCGATCCTGGCCTTTGGCATCCTGGGTGGCCTCGGGGCCTGCGGGCTGACCGAGGCGCAATGGAACCGCATGGGGCGCGAGGTGGCCGGCCCCGCCCCGCGCACCGAGCGCGCCGAGCGGACGGCGGCGCCCGGCCAGAGCTTTTCCGGCACGCCGCGCGTGATCGATGGCGACACGATGGATGTTGCGGGCATCCGCGTGCGGATGCAGGGCATCGACGCCTTCGAGCATGACCAGCAATGCCCGAGCCCGCAGGGCGGGCGCTTCGCCTGCGGGCTGGAGGCGCGCAACCGGCTGACCGCGCTGATCGGCGGGCGGGAGGTCGTCTGCACGCCGGATGGCAGCCTGACGCATGGCCGCACCGTGGCCAGCTGCACGGTCCAGCAAGGCGGCCAGCAAGGCGGCCAGCAGGGCGGGCAGTTGGTGGACCTCAATGCCGAGATGGTGCGCTCCGGCCTGGCCTTCGACTGCACGCGCTATTCCAAGGGCCGCTACCGGGACGAGGAGGCGGAGGCCAAGGCCGCCGGGGCCGGCGCCTGGGCGGCGGGGTCACGCTTCACCTTTCCCTGGTCACACCGCGACCGCGCGGGGGCCTGCGGGCGCTGATGGCGCGCCGGCCCTGGCTGCGGCGGCTTGGCCTCGCGCTGCTGCTGGGCCCGGCGCTGCTGATCCTGGCCTTTCGCTCCCTGCCCGTGCCGGTGACGCCGCTGATGCTGCTGCGCGCCGCGCAGGGCCACCCGATCCGGCAGGAATGGGTGGCTTACGAGGCGATCGCCTCCGCCCTGCCGCGCGCGGTCATCGCCTCGGAGGATAACCGCTTCTGCGCGCAGATGCTGGGCTTCGACTTTCCCGCCCTGGTGGGGGAGGTGCGGGCGCTGTTTCACGGGGAACGCCCGCGCGGCGCCAGCACGCTGACGATGCAGGTGGCCAAGAATCTCTTCCTGTGGCCGGGGCGGGACCCGCTGCGCAAGCTGCTGGAAGCCTGGCTGACGCCGCAGCTCGCCCTGCTCTGGCCGCGGCGGCGGGTGCTGGAGGTCTATCTGAACATCGTCGAGTTCGGCCCCGGCCTCTATGGCGCGGAGGCGGCGGCGCGGGCTTTCTTCGGCACGGGCGCGGCAGAGCTGACGGAACAGCAGGCGGCGCAGCTGGCCGTGGTGCTGCCGCTGCCGCTGGAATGGTCCGCCGCCGAGCCCGGCCCCTGGCTGCGCGAGCGCGCGGCGCTGATCCGCCGCCGGGTAGGGCAGCTTGGCCCCTGGCTGGACTGCGTGGGGTGAAGGCCCCGGGCCTTCAGGCCGGGGGCGCGGTCAGGCGGGCCGGGCCGCCACCAGCAGCGGGCGGGCGGGCCGGCAGAGGCGCAGCAGCGGCTTTTCCAGCGTGTGGTAGAGCAGCAGGGCGAGGGCGGTGATGGCCACGGCCAGCAGGCCGAGCAGCGCCCAGCCCGGCAGGATCTCCGGCAGATGCGCCATCCGCGCCAGCCGGGCGAGCAGGCTGTAGGCTGAGAGGTGGGTCAGGTAGAGGGTATAGGATGCCTCGCCGAGGCAGCGCAGGGGGGTGGGCACGCGGAGCCGCCCGGCCTGCTCGGCGGTGGCGAGGCCGGCGATGATGAGCCCGCTGCCCAGCCCATAGGCCAGGATATGGGCCTGGGGCGTGAAGCCTGCCTGGGCCGTGTCCAGCACGGCGGAAAGGCCGAAGAGCAGCGCGCCGCCGAGCGCCACGGGCAGGGGGCGGGCCACGGCGCCGTGGCGCACCGCCAGGGCGGCGATGGCGCCGATGAGGAATTCCACGTGGCGGAGGTCGAAGAGGAAATCGGCCAGCCAGCCCTGCCCCGCGGGCACCGCCAGCGAGGCCGCCACCCAGCCGAGGCCGGCCGCCAGCCCCGCGCGCGGCCAGAGGATGGCCAGGGCGAAGAGCAGGTAGAAGAGCATCTCGTGGCTCAGGGTCCAGGCGATGCTGAGGAGGGGCGGCTGGCCGGGCAGCAGCAGCAGGGAGGAGACGAGGCGATACGGGTCCAGCTCCTGGCCGGTGGCGAGGAAGATGCCCGCATAGGCGAGGGTGATGGCCCAGTAGGGCGGGTAGATGCGCGCGAGGCGCCGCCGCAGATAGGACAGTACCTGCCAGGGCCGCCCGAGATCGGCCCGGTGGACGTGCAGGATGATGAAGCCGCTGAGGACGAAGAACATGTCGAGGCCGCTATAGCCGGCGGCGAAGGCGTCCCCGGCCGGCCTTTGTCCGAACATGTTCTGGAAGGCATCGCCGCTGATGTGGAACAGCATGACGGCGATGGCAGCCAGGCCGCGCAGAGCGTCCAGCGTGTGCAGGTGGCCGCTGGAGACGGGCTGTGGCATGGCGCGGGCATCCTGTCAGGGCAGGCGCTAGGTTTGCATTAAAATGCTGCCGCTTTCCCGGAGATTTTTCCCGGTGCTTTGTCCGGCTTCCTCGCGGGTGCGGTGTGCGCTGTCTCCTTTGCGGGCTGGCCTTGCCCGCCATGCCAGGGGAGGGGATGCGGCGCCACCCGCCGCAGCCTTGCCCGCCGTGCCGGGAGATGGCGGCAGCCTGAAAAAGAGTCCCGCCGTGCCGGGAGACGGCGGCAGCCTGACAAAAAAAATCAGAAGTGGGGGCGGGCGAGGCCGCTGGCCAGGGCGGCTTCGGCGCGGCGCAGATCGACCGGGGTGGAGAGGTGGAACCACGCCCCGTCATGCACCAGGCCGTAGAGGCGTTCCGCCTCGATGGCGCGCTGCCACAGCGTCATCATGCCGAAGGGGCCGCTGGGCGCGTTCTCGAACAGGCGGGGATGGACGATCTGCACCCCGGCATAGACATAGGGGGCGATCTCCCGCTCCCTCGGGCGGCGGGCATGGCCCACCGGGTCCAGCAGGAAATCGCCGCGCCCGACCTCGCCATCCACCAGGGCGGAGCGCACCAGCAGCAGCAGCGCGTCCATCTTCCCGGCGTCGAAGCGCTCGGCCAGCCGCTCCAGCGTCGGGCGCGGGCCGTCGAGCCAGAAGGCATCGCCATTGGCGACCAGGAAGGGGGCGTCCCCCAGATGCGGCAGGGCATCGCGCACGCCGCCGCCCGTCTCCTGCACCGGCTCCTCGCGCAGCACGCGGGGCGGGTTGGCGCGGGCGGCGCAGGCATCCTCCACCTGCTCCGGGAACCAGTGGGCGTTCACCACGAGGCTGGCGATGCCGGCGGCCTCGATGCGGTCGAGCGCGTGGTCCAGCAGCGTCCGCCCCGCCAGGCGCAGCAGCGGCTTGGGCCGCTCCTCGGTGAGCGGGCGCATGCGGGTGCCGAGGCCGGCGGCGAGGACCATGGCGGAGGAGAGGGTGATCACGCGGCGAAATCCTTGGTCAGGCCGTCGGGGTTGCGCCGCAGGGCGGCCGGCACATGGTGGTCGAGGAAGGCGGCCAGCGGCGCGCAGGCGGGGTGGCGCAGCGCGCGCGCCAGCAGCGCCCAGCAGCGCGGGCCGTGGATCAGGTAGCCCGGCTTGCCATCCCGCCGCGCCAGCCGCACCCAGAGCGCGGCCACGCGCAGGTGGCGCTGTGCCGCCATCACGGCGAAGGCGGCCAGCAGTTCTTCCTCCCGCAGCCCGGGCCGGAGGGCGAGGTAGCGCGCCAGCGCCGCCTCCCGCACCGCGGGGGCGACATCGCGCCGCGCATCCTCCAGCAGGCTGACGAGATCATAGGCCGGATGCCCGAGTCCGGCATCCTGGAAGTCGATGATGCCGGTACGCCGCGCGCCGTCGCGCTCCGGCAGGCGGATCAGGTTGGCCGGGAAATAGTCACGGTGGACGAGGCAGCCCGCGCCGGTGAAGGGCGCCAGCATGGCGGCCATCGCGGCCATGAATTCGGCGCGCTGCGCCTCGCTGGCGGGGGCGCCGAGGGCGGCGGGCCACCACCAGTCGAGGAAGGTGGCGGCGGCGGTGGCGGCCATGCGCGCACCCTCCCAGCCGGGCAGGCCGGGGGGAGGGGGGGCGGCGTGCAGCGCGGCCAGGGCCTCGACGGCCTCCAGGTAGAGCGGCAGCGGCTCGGCGCCCGCATCAAGCAGCGCGGTGTGGGTGGCGGGGCCGAGATCCTCGACCAGCGCCAGCCCCTCCGGCACCGCCTCGGCCAGGATCTCCGGGGCGGAGAGGCCCGCCCCCTGGATGTGGCGGGCGAGGCGGAGGAAGGGGATGATGTCCTCCTCCGGCGTCAGACCCACAAGCGGCGCGGCGGTGCAGTCCATCAGCAGGGCCGGGCGCGGGCCGCCCTCCAGCCTCGTGTAGCGGCGGTGGCCGGCATCCTGCGGCAAAGGGTGCCGGGTGGCGCCGGCATAGCCATGGGCGGAGAGGAAATCGTCAGCGGGCATCATGCTGGAGGCAGGAGGTGACGCAGCCGGCGCGTCTTGCCAAGCGGAGAATCAGGGGGCTCCGCCCCCTGGCCCCCGCCGGGGTGGCAGGGCCACCCCCAAACTTCCCTTGGGGGACCCCGCCTTCAGTCAGCCACAAAAAGCCGCTGCAGGCGGCCGGGCCAGCCGGTCAGGGTGGCGTGGCGGGCTTCGCCCTCCGGGCGCAGGGTGATGTGGAGGGCATCGGGCGGGGTCAGCCAGTCCAGGCGGTCCGGCCATTCGACCAGGACGATGCCGTCGCGCGCCTCCTCCCAGCCCAGCTCCTCCAGCTCGTCGGGGCCGGAGAGGCGGTAGAGGTCGTAATGGCTGGCCGGGCCCTGGGGGAGGTCGTAGCCCTGCACCAGGGTGAAGCTGGGGGAGGGGACCTCCAGGGCCGGGTCGCCGGCGGCGGCGCGCAGGAAGGCGCGGCAGAAGGCGGATTTTCCGGCGCCCAGCGGGCCCTCCAGCAGCAGGGCGTCGCCCGGGCGGGCGAGCGCCGCGGCGCGCGCCGCCAGCGCCTCGGTGGCGGCCAGGTCGGGGAGGAGGAGGTGCAGCGTCTCGGGCATCGCGGCGCGCAATCTGCCGGCCTGCCAGGCCTTCCACAAGCACCCGCCATCGCCGGGCTTTGCCGCCGCGCGCCAAAGCCTTTATGCACCGCCTCCAGACACGGAGGTTCATGCACCCATGCCCGATCACTCGCCCGCCCCCCATGCCGTGGTCGAGGCCGATGTCGCCGTCATCGGCGCCGGCCCGACCGGGCTGTTCGCGGTGTTCGAATGCGGGATGCTGCGGATGAAATGCGTGGTGATCGACACGCTGGAGGCGATCGGCGGCCAGTGCGCCGCGCTCTATCCGGAGAAGCCGATCTACGACATCCCCGCCCACCCGGCCATCGCCGGGGCGGAGCTGATCGCCCGGCTGGAGGAGCAGGCGGCGCCCTTCGCCCCCGTCTATCTGCTCGGCCGCCGGGTGGAGGCGCTGGCGGAGCGGCCGGAGGGCGGCTTCACCCTGCGCACCAGCCAGGGCGAGGAGGTGCGGGCCAGGGCGGTGATCGTCGCGGCCGGGGCGGGCGCCTTCGGCCCCAACCGCCCGCCGCTGAACGACCTGCCGGCCTTCGAGGCGACGGGGGCGGTGCGCTACATGGTCTCCCGCCGCGAGGAGCTGCGCGGCAAGCGGGTGGTGATCGCCGGCGGTGGCGACTCGGCGGTGGACTGGGCGCTGAGCCTGAAGGACGTGGCGGCGAAGGTGACGGTGGTGCATCGCCGCCCGAAATTCCGCGCCGCCCCGGAGAGCGTGGCCCAGATGGAGGCCGCCGCCGCGCGCGGCGAGATCGAGCTGGCCATCCCCTACCAGCTGCACGGCCTGCGCGGCACCGATGGCGCGCTGGAGTCGGTCGTGCTGGCCACGCTGAAGGGCGAGGAAAAGGAAGTCCCCGCCGACCATCTCCTGGCCTTCTTCGGCCTGTCGATGGAGCTTGGCCCGATCGCGGAATGGGGCCTGGGGCTGGAGCGCAGCCATATCGCGGTGGACCCCGCCACCTGCATGACGAACATTGCGGGGGTGCATGCCGTGGGGGACATCGCGACCTATCCTGGCAAGCTGAAGCTGATCCTCCAGGGCTTTTCCGAGGCCGCGATGGCCGCGCATGCCATCCACCCGCGCGTCTTCCCGGGCGAGGCCCTGCATTTCGAGTACAGCACGTCGAAGGGTGTGCCCCTGAGCTGAGGGCCTGAACTGAGGGAAGGTCCAGGAAACTCAGTTTCCTGGCGGGGGAGGTGTGGGGGGGGGGGGGCCCCCCCCCCCGGTCACGAAGGGAGTATCCTATGCCGGAAGGGCCGCTGTTGATTGGCACCAAGT
>NZ_JANFNY010000047.1 GCF_024437745.1 Roseomonas sp. GC11
GGGTGGGGCTGGTCCCCGCCGCGCCGCCGGCGCCGCCGCGCCTGGCTGCCGCGCCGCCGGTGCGGCCCGAGGCGCCGGGCCTGCCGCCTGCCCGGGGCGGGGGAAGCGGGCCCAGCCTCTCTCCTGGCCTCTCTCCCGGCGCCGTGCCCGCCCTGCCGGCCGATCCCGGTGCGCCGCCGCCCCCGCCCCCGGCCGAGATGCTGGCGCCTACCCCTCCTTCTCTGGGCGCCGTGCCGCCGCCGCCGCGCCTCTAGTGCGCTCCCCCTTTGCCTTTTGGCCTTCGCCCTTTGGCCTTCGTCCTTTGGCTTCCGCCCGCGCCCCCGCCGCAACCCAGCCCGCCGTTGCGCCGCTGTTTCCGCGGGCCTGCCATCTGCTCTATGGTCGCGGCCCCGATTCACACGGACTAAAGAAATGACCGAGGAATTCCACCGCATCCGCCGCCTGCCGCCCTATGTCTTCGCCGAGGTGAACCAGGCGAAGGCCCGCGCGCGTGCAGGGGCCGAGGACATCGTGGACCTCGGCATGGGCAACCCGGACAGCCCGACGCCGCCGCACATCGTGGCGAAGATGGTGGAGGCGGTGCAGAACCCCACCACCCACGGCTATTCGGCGTCCAAGGGCATCCCCGGCCTGCGCCGCGCCCTGGCCGGCTATTATGCCCGCCGCTTCAATGTGGAGCTGGACCCGGAGACGGAGGTGGTCGCCACCCTCGGCTCGAAGGAGGGGCTGGCCAACCTGGCCTCCGCCATCTCCTCGCCGGGCGACACCATCCTGGTGCCCAACCCCTCCTACCCGATCCACCAGTTCGGCTTCATCATCGCCGGCGCCTCGGTGCGCTCCATCCCGCACACGCCGGACGAGGCGATGCTGGAGGCGCTGGACCGCGCCGTGCGCCATTCCGTGCCCAAGCCCACGGCGCTGATCATCAACTACCCCTCGAACCCGACGGGGCTGATGGCCAGCCTGGATTTCTATCGCGAGATCGTCGCCTTCGCGAAGAAGCACGAGATTTTCGTCCTCTCCGATCTGGCCTACGCGGAGCTGTATTACGGCGACGCGGCGCCGCCCTCCATCCTGGCCGTGCCGGGGGCGAAGGATGTGGCGGTCGAGTTCACCTCGATGTCCAAGACCTACAACATGGCCGGCTGGCGCATGGGATTCGCCGCCGGCAACAGGCGCCTGATCGCGGCGCTGACGCGGGTGAAGTCCTATCTCGACTACGGCGCCTTCACCCCCATCCAGGTCGCCTCCGTCGCCGCGCTGAACGGCCCGCAGGACTGCGTGGAGGAGATGCGGAAGCTCTACCGCGAGCGCCGCGACGTGCTGGTGAAGGGGCTGAAGCAGGCGGGCTGGGACGTGCCCGTGCCCGAGGCCGGCATGTTCGTCTGGGCGCCGATCCCGGAGCGCTACAGGCATCTCGGCTCGGTGGGCTTCAGCAAGCTGCTGCTGGCCAAGGCGAAGGTCGCCGTCGCCCCCGGCCTCGGCTTCGGCGAGCATGGCGACACCCATGTGCGCATCGCCATGGTGGAGAACACCCACCGCATCCGCCAGGCGCTGCGCGGCATCCGCGGCTTCCTGGCCACCGACAATGGCGGCCCCGCCTCCGAGGCCGCCGAACTCGCCTCCGCTGAACTGGTGAAAGAATGACCCGTCCGCTTTCCGTCGCGGTCGCCGGCCTGGGTACGGTCGGCGCCGGGCTGCTCACCCTGCTGCGCGACAATGCCGCGCTGATCGCCGCCCGCGCCGGCCGCCCCATCGTCGTCACCGCCGTCTCGGCGCGCGACCGCGGCCGCGACCGCGGCGTCTCCCTCGACGGGCTGCGCTGGTATGAGGACCCGCAGGCCCTGGCCGCCGATCCGCAGGTGGATGTGGTGGTGGAGCTGATCGGCGGCAGCGAGGGCCCGGCCCGCGCGCTGGTCGAGGCCGCCATCGCCGCCGGCAAGCCGGTGGTCACCGCCAACAAGGCGCTGCTGGCGCTGCACGGCACGGCGCTGGCCGCCGCGGCCGAGGCGAAGGGCGTGGCCCTGGCCTATGAGGCGGCGGTGGCCGGCGGCATCCCCGCCATCAAGGCGCTGCGCGAGGGGCTGGCGGCCAACCGCATCCGCCGCGTCACCGGCATCCTCAACGGCACCTGCAACTACATCCTGACCTGCATGCGCGAGCAGGGCCGCGAATTCGCCGATGTCCTGGCCGAGGCGCAGAAGCTCGGCTATGCCGAGGCCGACCCCTCCTTCGATATCGATGGCGTGGACGCGGCGCACAAGCTGGCCATCCTCGCCGCCCTGGCCTTTGGCCGCCCCGTCGCCTTCCCCGAGGTGCATGTGGAGGGCATCCGCGCCATCTCTGCCCTCGACATCAAGCTGGCGGGCGAACTCGGCTACCGCATCAAGCTGCTGGGCATCGCCGAGCAGGGCGAGGCGGGCGTGGCCGTGCGCGTGCATCCGGCCATGGTGCCGGCCAGCCACCCGATCGCCCGCGTGGACGGCGTGTTCAACGCCGTGGTGGCCGAGGGCGACGCGGTGGGCCGCCTGGTGCTGGAGGGCCGGGGCGCCGGCGCCGGCCCCACCGCCAGCGCGGTGGCGGCGGACCTCATCGACCTCGCGCGCGGGCGCCTCACCCCCGTCTGGGGCGCGGCGGGCAGCGCGCTGGCCGCCAGCCCGGCCCAGCCGATGGACAGCCACCACGGCGCCTACTACCTGCGCCTGATGGTGCTGGACCGGCCCGGCGTCATCGCCGATGTCACCGGCATCCTGCGCGACCACGGCGTCAGCCTGGAATCCATGATCCAGCGCGGCCGCGCGCCGGGCGAGGCGGTGCCGGTGGTGCTCACCACCCATGCCTGCCGGGAATCCGCCATGCGGGCGGCGCTGGAGCGCATCGGCGCGCTGGAGGCGGTGATCGAGCCGCCGGCGCTGATCCGCATCGAAACGCTTTGAGCCGCTGAGACCGGAGAGACAGGAATGACCGTGCGCGACACCACACCCGTTGACCGCAACCTTGCCCTGGAACTGGTCCGCGTGACCGAGGCGGCGGCGCTCGCCGCCAGCCGCTGGATCGGGCGGGGCGACAAGAACGCGGCCGACGGCGCGGCGGTGGACGCCATGCGGCGCGCCTTCGACACGGTCGCCATCAGCGGCACCGTCGTCATCGGCGAGGGCGAGATGGACGAGGCGCCGATGCTCTACATCGGCGAGAAGATCGGCAGCGGCGGCCCCAAGGTCGATATCGCCGTCGATCCGCTGGAGGGCACGAATATCTGCGCCACCGGCGGGCCGAACTCCATCGCCACCCTGGCCGTGGCGGAGGATGGCGGCTTCCTGCACGCGCCGGACATCTACATGGACAAGATCGCGGTCGGCCCCGGCCTGCCGGCGGGGATCGTCGATCTCGACGCCGGCCCGGACGAGAACCTGCGCGAGCTGGCGCGGGCGAAGAAGTGCGAGATCAACGACCTCGTCGTCTGCATCCTCGGCCGTGACCGCCACAAGGAGATCATCCGCGCCTGCCGCGAGGCGGGCGCGCGCATCATGCTGATCCCGGATGGCGATGTCGCCGGCCTGATCGCCGTGTCGCAGCCGGAGACGGGGGTGGATCTCTATCTCGGCTCCGGCGGCGCGCCGGAGGGCGTGCTGGCCGCCGCCGCGCTGCGCTGCATCGGCGGGCAGATGCAGGGCCGCCTGATCTATGAGGATGACGGCCAGATCGAGCGCGCCCGCGGCATGGGCCTGACCGACCCGCACGCCAAGCTGACCGCCGAGCAGATGGCCAAGGGCGATGTCATGTTCGCCGCCACCGGCGTCACCACCGGCCCGATGCTGCGCGGCGTCCGCATCAACGCCCAGGCCGCCTATACCCACTCGATCATCATGCGCAGCAAGACCGGCACGGTCCGCTACATCGAGGCGCACCACAACTTCTCCCTGAAGCCCAGCGCCTTTGTCGGCTGACGCGGTTCCGTCCGGGGGGCTGGCGGTGGAACCCGCGGGGGAGGCCGTGCTCGGCGTCTCCCGCTCGGCGCTCGGGCGGCGCTGGGTGTGGCGGCAGGCGGATGCGCGCATCGGCCTCGCCATCGCCCAGCGCCTCGACCTGCCGGAACTGCTCGGCCAGCTTCTCGCCGCGCGTGGGGTGGGGGTGGAGCAGGCGGCGCTCTTCCTGGAGCCGACGCTGCGCGCCCTGCTGCCCGACCCCTCGGTCATGCTCGACATGGACCGCGCGGCGGAGCGCCTGGCGCGCGCCGTGCAGGCGGGGGAGTCGGTCGCCGTCTTCGGCGATTATGACGTGGATGGCGCCTGTTCCGGCGCGCTGATGCTGCGCTTCCTGCGCGATCTCGGCTGCCCGGTGCGCCACTATGTGCCGGACCGGCTGAAGGAGGGCTACGGCCCCAATGCCGCCGCCATCGCCACGCTCTGCGCCGGCGGGGCGACGCTGATCGTCTGCGTCGATTGCGGCATCGCCGCCCATGCGGCGCTGGAGGCGGCGCGCGGGCGGGCCGATGTGGTGGTGCTGGACCACCACAAGGCGGAAGGCCCGGTGCCCGAGATCGCCGCCGCGGTGAACCCCAACCGGCTGGACTGCGGCTCCGGCCTGCGCAACCTCTGCGCCGCCGCCGTCAGCTTCATGGCGGCGGTGGCGACGCTGCGCGCGCTGCGCCGCGCCGGCTTCTTCGAGGGCCGGGCCGAGCCCAACCTGCTCGGCCTGCTCGACCTCGTGGCGCTGGCCACGGTGTGCGACGTCATGCCGCTGACGGGGCTGAACCGCGCCTTCGTCACCCAGGGGCTGAAGGTGATGGCGCGCGGCGAGCGCGCCGGCATCGCCGCCCTGCTGGAGGTGGCCCAGGCGCGCGACGCCCCCTCGGCCTATACGCTGGGCTTCCTGCTCGGGCCGCGCATCAATGCCTCGGGCCGCATCGGCGAGCCGGATCTGGGCCTGCGCCTGCTGGCCTGCGACGACCCGGTGGAAGCCCGCGTGATGGCCGAGCGGCTGGATCTGGTGAACCGCCGCCGCCAGGAGGTGGAAAGCGAGGTCCTGGCCGCCGCCTTCGCCCAGGCGGAGGAGCAGGCCGCCGCCGGCCACCCCGTGCTGCTGATCTGCGGCGAGGGCTGGCATCCCGGCGTGGTCGGCATCGTCGCCGGGCGGGTGAAGGAGCGCTTCAACCGCCCGACCTGCGTGGCCGGCATGGCGGAGGGCATGGCCAAGGGCTCGGGCCGCTCGGTGCCGGGGGTGGATCTGGGGGCCGCGGTGATCGCGGCGCGGCAATCCGCCCTGCTGGAGACCGGCGGCGGGCATGCCATGGCCGCGGGCTTCTCCTTCCGGGTGGAGCGGCGCGAGGAATTCCACGCCTTCCTGAACGAGCGCCTGGCCCATGCCGCCGCGCTGCCTGGCAGCGCCGACCTGGTGGTGGATGGCACGCTGCGCCTGCCCGCCGCCACGGCGGAGCTGGCGACCCAGGTGGCGCGCCTCGGCCCCTTCGGCGCCGGGAATGAGGAGCCCTGCTTCGTCTTCCCCCGCGTGCGCGTCGCGCGCGCCGACCGGGTGGGCAAGGAGGGGCAGGCGGTGCGCGCTTTCCTGGAAGGGGAGGGGGGGGGAAGGCTGAAGGCCATCTGCTTCCGTGCCAAGGACGGGCCACTGGCCGAGCTGCTGCTGAACAGCCGGGGCGCGCCGGTGCATCTGGCCGGCACGCTGCGCGCCGAGGCCTGGAACGGCACGGTGACGCCCGGCCTGCACGTTCAGGATGGCGCGCCCGCCTGATTTCAGGCGATTTTCCACAGGAAAGCGGTGGCCGGGGCTGGACGCTCCGGCCGCGCTGGGCTAGTAAGCGCCCGCCCCGGTGATGCATCGCAGACCGGCCGGCAAAATGGCCTTGTCCCCATCGTCTAGAGGCCTAGGACACCAGCCTTTCACGTTGGTAACACGGGTTCGAATCCCGTTGGGGACGCCATTTTTGCCCTATAAGCCCTTCAAATTGAAGGGTTTTTTCTTTTTCGGCCCGACCTCACCCCACATTATACCCCACACTTCCCACGCGCTGTGGTGAGCCGTGATGAGACGGCTGGAGCGAGGCTTCTCCCCTGGCCCTGGCCGGGGAGGGTGATGCCAGGCAAGGGGTTTCTCGCATCCCCGTGCCCTGGCTCAGGTCGCGATGGGAAAGCGGCCTGCCATACCCTGGCGGAGGTGCGGATCGGCCGAAGGGGTGGCGCACTGGCCTCGCCGGGCTGGTTACAGCAGATTGCGCATCGGCAAAGGCCATCGACAGCGCCTCCTCCAGCGCCGTCTCCTGGACAGTCTCTACCATGTCCGGCACCTGGCTCGCCTGCGCTCCCCCGCTCTGCGACGGAACCGCCAGATGCGGAGAGGCGGGCCATATCATGGTTCCGGCCAGAAGCTCTGCCATGCGGCGTTCAGGGCCTGCCTCCCCGGATAGATCCGCTCCGGCCAGAGGCCCAGCCGCCTCATCTTCTGGCAGCGCGTGCTGACGGCTTCCTCGGGGTCCTCCGCCCTCGCCATCATCCACGCCACCCTATCTGTCAGCCGCTCCTGATACTGGCTTCGGGCCTGCCCTGCCCTCAGTTCGGCTTACGTCACCGGGGCGGTTGCCGCCATCAGGCCCACTTTCGGTTTGATGCACGCGATCACTCGCCCGGGCAGGGCCTGTGGGCTGTGCTCGGGGCCATGAGGTGTCCGTTCCTGGCGGACCCGAGCGGGACGATACCTTTCAGCCTGCCGCTGCCGCCTCTGCCAAAACTGCCAAAATTGCCAAAACTCCCCCCCCCGTGCCCCAAAGAGGCTGGGGGTGGGTCTGCCGATATGGCAGGGCGGAAAAATTCCGGCGGAGGTGCATTCCCCTCCTTGGGTAAGCTCAGGCGGATGGCTTTTCGCGGTCGAGGCCGAGTTCAGCCTGCCGCCGCAGAGGAATGGCCCCACCACCGTTTCAGAGAGGTGGCCTTTCCGCATGGCCTATTCTGCCAGAGTGGCCTCGAAGAAATGCCCTGGCTCCTTGGTTTCCAGCGGAGCCCCGCGCTCGATGCACCAGAACCGCGTGGCGATGGCCTCGACGAAGCCCGGTCATCCGCCGCCGCGGCCCATGGCGGTCGCTGGAGGCCGTTGAATACGCCACCCTCGAGCGGGTGGCCTGGTTCAACAACCACCGTCTCCTCGAGCCGATCGTAAACGTTCCTCCCGCCGAAGCCTGGGCGCCTTACTATGCTGCGAGGGATGCACCAGCCCTGGCCGCATGATCCAAACCAATCAGCCTCCGGGGAACCCAGGGCGGGTCAGGACGCCGGCCATCTCCAACTCGCTCCGAACACCCGCGACATCTCGCCGACCTTGTGCGCTATCAGCTCTGTGATCAGGTCGGCCTTGAGCCACGCTCGGGCCTCGTGTCACTGAAAAAGAAGTTGGAGGCGGCTGAAGCCCAGAAGATGGCCGCTTAGTCCCAGAGAACCACACGAGCTGGCTGTGGTACCAGATCCACCATCGCTAGTCCGAAGGGCGCCTCGATTGGGGCGCCCTTCGTGCTTTCCGGTGCTCATCTCCCTCAATGCGCACGAGCTCGGTTCAGAGCCGCAGAGGTGACCTCTTGCTCCAGTTCTTGTTCTTGATATGTTCTAAATGGTCTCCGGTCAGTCCTCGCGCGGAAGCTTGTTCATATGTTGGAGGATCCATGCTAGCTTATGAGCCGCGGAGTGCCGCGGACTGCAGCTGTGGAGTGGGAACCTTGGGCAAGGATGGCCGAGACGCGCATCGGGTGAGCGTCACGCTGAGCAAGAGCCAGCATGACGAGCTGGCGCGGATCGCCCGCAAGCAGGGCATGACGGTCGCCTGGCTGGTCCGCCGCGCCGCCGAGCGCCTGATCGAGCAAGAGAATGGTGGCCCAATGCTGCCGCTGATGCTGGATCCCCAGCATGCGCAGCGCTGAGCTGTTCTCGGGTTGTGGCGGCTTGGCGCTGGGGATGTCCCGGGCCGGGTACGAGCACGCCCTCATGGCTGAGTACGACCATGACGCCGTGGAGACGGTGAAGCACAACAAGGCGAAGGGGGTTGAGCACGTCGCCTCCTGGCCGGTCTCCGCGATCCAGGACGTGCGGCAGATCGACTGGCAGCCCCTCGCCTCCACACTCACGGTGATCTCCGGCGGCCCGCCCTGCCAGCCCTTCGGCATCGGCGGCAAGAAGCGTGGCCACGAGGATGATCGCGACATGTGGCCCGAGGCCATCCGCGCCATTCGCGAGGCGCGCCCCGACGGCTTTCTGTTCGAGAACGTGCGCAATCTCACCGGTCCCAGGTTCCGCAGCTACCTGGACTGGATCGTGTTGCATCTCACCCATCCCGGCTTGCCGCGGGGGGAGGGCGAGACCTACGCCGGTCACCTGGAGCGCCTCAGCCAGTTCCAGGGCGGCGAGGAGTACCGCGTCCTGTGGCAGGTTGTGAACGCGGCGGACTATGGCGCGCCGCAGATCCGGCACCGCGTGCTGATCTTCGGTGTGGCTGCCCACCTGGGCATCGCGCCCGCCACCATGACACCCACCCACTCCCGCGACCGCCTGCTCTGGGATCAGTTTATCACGGGGGACTACTGGAAGCGGCACCGGATGAAGCCGCAATCGGAGCCGGCCGATTCGCGCGACCTGGCGCGGGTCGCGCGCCTGCGGCTGTTGAAGGAGCCACCGGCCGGGAAGCCTTGGATGACCGTGCGCGACGCCCTGAATGGACTCGGTGAGCCGAACGGCCGGAACAACCACATCCCGCAACCGGGTGCGCGGGTCTATCCGGGCCATACCGGGAGTCCCCTGGACCTGCCCTCCAAGGCACTGAAGGCCGGGGATCATGGGGTTCCGGGCGGCGAGAACATGATGGTGAAGGAGGACGGCACCGTCCGCTACTTCACCACGCGCGAGGCCGCGCGCCTGGTTGGCCTGCCGGACGACTACGCCTTTCCGCGCTCCTGGACGGAGAGCATGCGGCAGCTCGGCAATGCGGTTCCCGCCCAGCTCGGGGAAGCAGCTGGTCGATGGCTCAAGGAGATGCTGACGAGCGTGGAGCTGAAGGGCCGCCAGGCGGCTTGAGGCGGGCAAGCCTGGGTTTGTTCTTCGCCGATTCAGGCCCTACCCTTGGCGCTCCCGACTCCTCTAGCTCGAAGAACGCCGCCCCGCGCATGGCCCTGCCTCCCGATAAAGCCGCCCTCGCCGCGCTGGAGCGCGCCCTCTCTGACGTGCTGCGCGTCGCCGGCGACGAGCCGACCCCGCATGTGGTGCGTCGCATCCGGGACGGCCTGGCCAGGCACGCCGAGGCGGTGGAGGCGGTCCGATCGGAGACGGATCCGATCGGCATGCCCCGCGCGAGCTTCGATCCCTCCGATCCGAAGACCGTGGGCCGCATGGTCTCATTGGCGCTGCTCGCCCAGCCGCTCATGCCAATCGCGGAGGTGCGCCCTGCCTATGGATCCGGGGTCTACGCCATCTATTATCGTGGCGACCATCCCTTCTACGCGGGGATCAGCGGCACCGAGACCCCCATCTATGTCGGCAAGGCGGATCCCTCCAAGGACGATGCCAGCACCTCCCGCGAGCAGGGGCCGAGGCTGACAGGACGCCTCACCGAGCACGCCGGTACCATCGCCACAGCGGCGCGCGCCTCCGCCGAACCGGACTTCCCCGCGCACCTGCATCCGCTCAGGCTCGAGGACTTCTGGTGCCGTAGGCTGGTCTGCTCCACCAACGCGCAGCTAGTCGCCGAGAAGCACCTGATCCAGATGTTCTGGCCGCTGTGGAACTCTGAGACCAAGGCCTGCTGGGGCATGAGCAAGCACGGCGACGCGGCGACCACGCGCGCGAACAAGCGCTCGCCCTGGGATGTGGTGCATCCCGGTCGTGCTTGGGCGGCCGATCCGCGCTTGCAGGATTCGCTCAGCTTGGACGAAATCCAGCGGCGGATCGAGAAGACCCTGCGGGAGACGCCGCCGCGGCGTGATCACGCCATGCTGCTCGAGGAGGTGCTGATGGCATTCCGGCAGGATGAGGGACCACCTGCGGTGAACGACGCGGAACCTCCGGTGGGCGACAAAGTGCTCGGGCCCAGGGATGACGAGGCAAGTGGCCCGGAAGACTGATCCCGCCGCGCCGGTGGATCCCGCCCGCAGCACTCAGATGGCGCGGATCAAGGGCAAGGACACCCAGCCGGAGCTACGGGTCCGGCGGGCCTTCCACAAGGCTGGATTGCGATACCGGCTGCACGACAAGCGGCTCCCGGGGCGACCGGATATTGTCTTCCCGTCACGCAAGGCCGCCGTCTTTGTGCAGGGGTGCTTCTGGCACCGGCACCCCGATCCAGCCTGCCCATTGACCCGGACACCGAAGAGCCGGCTGGAGTTCTGGCAAGGCAAGTTCGCCGAGAACCGGGCCCGCGACGCCAGGAACCGCGCCGCGTTGGAGGCCACCGGATGGCGTGTGTTCGAGATCTGGGAGTGCCAGATTCACGATGCCGCTAAACTATCAGTTGTTACTAACGAGCTTAAAGCGTTGCCAATCTGTAGAGCTCGTCATTCACCCGGATGGATATCTTGAAGAGGAAAGGAATTCATGTCCGTCGTATCGCGTCGACGCTGCACGAGGATGTCGAGCACGACCCCATCCTGATCCACCGCGCGCCAGAGCCAATGCGTCACACCGGCTATCTTGATTACGACCTCATTCAGGTGCCACTTGTCACCAACATAGGGCAGCCTGCGCCGGATCTGGTTGGCGAAGGTCTGGCCGAACTTGAGCACCCATTGCCGCACTGTCTCGTGGCTGACCGTGACGCCCCGGGCAAGGAGCTCATCCACCATCCGCAGGCTCAGAGGGAAGCGGAAGTAGAGCCAGACGGCGTAACTGATGATCTCGGCTGGGAACCGGTGGCCGGCATAAATGGGGCAGGTGGGCGTCGCCACCCGTTTCGGTTGCGTGGCCTGGACTGCGCCGGCAAGCCCGCCAACTTGGCGATACCCCTCGCCCAGCACCCAGAGATGCGCTTCCGCTAGGCCGTGCTGTTCGACCTGGCGAAGCTCGTCATCCAGGTGAAGCCGGAGGGCCTCGTCGCCAAGCGTGGCCGGGGAGCAGGTAGGTTCGCATCCGAGGCTCCTCCTGCGGCATGCGGGATGGGGACAGCTGAGAGTAGAGAACGCCTGCAACCCAGGGCGGCACGGATGCCCGAACGCACGTCCCGTTAATTTATCATACCTCTAAAAAACGGGGTCGCGCAGAGTCAGTTTGGTAGCGTAAGATGAACAGATAAGCGCCCCGCAATAAGTTGGCGGACGGCGGATTTCTATGTCTGACCAGAAACCCGGAGCGACGCCGGTCGAATGCGAATCAACCTGCTTAACTCGCGAGGCATCCACGCTCGCGAGGTCACCGGCATCGACTCACTAAGGACCCGCCTGCCTTCGGAATGGTTTGGGTTTGCCAATTTGGAGATGTTGCAGAGGGCGGATCGCCCTCGACAGATCGACGTCGTGCTCGTCATCGATGATCGAATACTGATCGCGGACCTGAAGGACTGGCGCGGCGCCATCAAGAGCGACGGTCAGACTTGGTACCAGAATGGCCGTGTGATGGAGCCATCACCAGCATTAAAGATCGTCGACAACGCGCGTATAATGGCTGGTGAACTACGCGCCTTCGTGCGTGCTAGCGCGTCCCGGAACGCCGTTGCGGGGGACCAAGCTGCGGTGCGAGAGCCATTCGTCCAAGGACGCGTCATCCTCACCAACAAATGCCACATCGAAGAGATGCCGGAGGAAGAGCGCCAGTATGTGGTGACGATGGATGACCTCTGCCGCGCGCTGACCGTGTCCGACAAGAGAGAACGGTATCGCCTTTTGGGCGAGCCGACGCGCCTGCCCCGGCCGTTTCCGCTGACCGATAAAGAGGGCTTCTGGAAGAACAAGCTCGAGGCGTTCTTCCGGGCAAAGGAACGCTTCCGGCCGCAGGAACTCCTCTACGCCGATCACCGCGTCTGCTCGGATGCGACCTTCGTGCACGCTGACGGGCTTTACGACGAATTCGACGTTGAAGAGGTGGGGGGCGGGAAGTCCCCGGGGCTCCTGCGCCGGTGGGATTTCTCCAAAGCGCCGACCCGCTTCGCCGCCGAGGAAGCGCGCGGTGAGATCGCGGGCCGGGAGCAGCGTGTTATTGCCTTTCTGACGGAGAGGGCACCCAACCTGGAGGCGGCGCTCCTCCGGGCGAAGGCGCGCGACCGCGAGAATACCGTTCGGTATTGGGAAATTTTTGAAAAGCGTCGGCCGCTCCGGAGGCTTCGCGAGTTCCTTCGGGCCAACGGCGACCAGCTTCCGCAGCGCGCGAGAGAGGATCTAATCCGCTCCCTGCTGAACCACGTCGCCACGATGCACCGCCTTGGTGTGGCGCACTGCGACCTCGGATTCCACAGCATCTGGCTGGAACTGCCGACGTCCGTCCGGCTTTCCCACCTCTTGGCCGCTCACTATCCTGAACTCCGCACGCTCGGTCAGGAACGTTTCTCCTTCCTGGCGGGTGACACGGTCCTCCCTGAGACGCATCTCGGCATCACCGCGACACCGTTCCAAAAAGACGTGTTCTTGCTCGGCGTGGCCTCACACGAGCTGGCCTTCGGCGTCCAGCCTCACAGGAACACGCCGGAAGATGCGCCGAGCTGGAAGCCCGAAGTGGACGGCGATGGTCGGTTCCGGCATCTGCGCGGGTGGTTCGAGAAAGCCCTCGCGCTAGAGGCGGGGCAGCGGTTCGCCGATGGCCAGGAGATGCTCGACGCCTTCAACGAGGCCACCGGCGCACGCCCTGTGTCTGCTGAGGCTCTCGAAAGGCTGGAGCGCTTCCGCAAATGGCCCAGCATCATGGCCCTGTTCCGCGAGTACCCGTCCACGCACACGCTGCGCGAGGAGGGCTCGCTCGGCGCCTACCGGTCGGACCGCAGCGGTGAGTCATTCCTAGTGAAGTACTGGAGCGCGTCGCACGCTGGCGACCTTCGTACGGAGGCAACTCGCCTCCTCGCGTTCTTCGACAAGGCCGATCACTTGGCCTGCCGGGAGATCGTAGGCGTCTGCGGCCCGGTACAGGCGGGATTCGCGGGGGACAATGTAGTCCTCGTCCAGCGCTTTATCGCCGCCCCCAACCTTACAGAGGAGTGCACCGCTGCCCCCCTGCGGTGGCGCCAACCGGAACTGGTCTTGCACTTCGCCCTTGCACTTTGCGAGACGGTGGGGCGGCTGCACGACAACGGGAGCGCTCACGGAGACATCAGTCCGACAAATATCCTCGTTGTGCGCGAGGACGGCGGCGCTGCATCGCCTGTGCTCGTGGATATTTTGGATCTCGCCGCTGCGGGTGACGGCGAGCTCCGAACCCCAGCCTACGCGCCGCCCTATGCAGCAGAGGCTGCGGAGCGCGACCGCTACAGTGTCCTTCAGGTTGTCGACGAGCTTCTTGCTGCCTGTGACTTGGCAGAGGCCTGTGCCGACCGTCTACGCGCCGCCATGGACGTCTGCCGGTCCGGTCCACCGCCGCTCGCCAGCCTGAGCCCTCTCGTTGAGGCTATCGGCCAGATCCTCGCGCCCAGTGCCGAGGAGACTATGCTCCGCCTACGTGCCGTGCTGCCGCGCCAAGCGCCCCAAACGCTGCTTCCCGACGACGGGCACTACCATGTGGTGTTGGAACCCCCGCGCGGGCGCGGACCGCGGATCCTGGTAGCGGGAGCAAACGCGGAGCTGGTTGTGGAGCTGGATCGGGCTCGCGGTTTGGTGTGTTCCGCCTCCGTTAGAGCGCTCCCACAGTCGGAGGTGGCTTGGCGCCAGCGGAAAGCGGAGACGACGTTCGCCGGCGTGGTCGAGGTAGCTGACGGAGCGGCGCGGGATTTTACGGGACTCGACCCCCTCTTGGAATTGCCGGAGATACGCGCTGCGCTTTCCAGAGCTTCGGAAGCCAAGGCGCCTGTGACGGACCTGCTCGCCCAAGATGATGGACTGAGTGGCAGTGCTGGTGACCGGTCTGTTGTGCGCGAGGATCTGGAGGCAGGTACGGCCGACGCGGAGCCGGTCCCGCAGCTCGATGTATCGGGTCTGTGGCGCACGCTTTTGGAGGTCGAGGCCGAGCAATTCACCACCGTCATGACGGACGACGAAAGCTCCTTCTCCAAAAAGCTTAAGCGACACCTTGTTGGCTACGCACTCACAGCAGGCACGATCGATTATGACCCCGACGAGCCGGTGCAGGTTGAAATCCGGACGAAGTCGGGGGACTGGCGGCGGATTGGCCGCCTCGATCTTGATCAGACCAATTCCGATGCCCTGGCAATCGACGCCTCCGCAACTTGGGCAGCCGACCGGGGGCAGTTGCTCACGGAGCCGTCCGAGCTGCGCCTGATAGGCCTCCGCGAGGCTGACAGCCGGAACAGGCGCCAACTGGCAATTGATCTGATTCTGGAACGGAAATCTGGTGTACCAAATCTGGTCGAGTATTTTTCGCTGGACACGGATGTAAGTTCCCTAAGTTTTTACGCGGAAAAGCCAGCCCCCGCCAATCCTGAGGAGATCGCTGCCCGATACAACTTGAACTCTTCTCAAGCATCTGCGCTGGCTGATCTTTGGGCGTCGCGTCCATTAGGTTTGCTGCAGGGCCCGCCCGGGACGGGGAAGACCACCTTCATTGCCGCAATGGTTCACCACGCCCTCACAACCGGCGCCGTGCGCAACGTCCTTCTCGCAAGCCAATCGCATGAGGCAGTGAACAACGCGGGCGAAGCCATCTTGAGGCTATTCCGACGCTTTGGCGGCGATCCCAACCTCATCCGGGTCGGACAGGAGGGCAATGTATCGGAGGCGTTGCTTCCCTTTCACTCGGCCCGGGTGGAGGCGCGCTACCGGGATCAGTTCCGCGCGAGGCTCCGGGAGAAGCTCCTGGAACTCGGGCGGCGTTTAGGAGCACCGGAAGCTTTCCTCGACGACTTCTTCTTCCTAGAGGCCACGGTGCACCCGATCCTGCGGCGGATCGCAGAGACCGTCGCGGAGGAGGGCGATGCCATTACGGCTGAAGCACAGGAGGGCCGGTCGGCGGAACTGGTCGAGACAGTCAGGCAGCTAATGGATCAGCACGGCCTGCCGGCGCTCCCCGCGCCCGAACTCGCAAAGCCCGGCGCATTCGACCGCCTCGTCTACATGCTCGCCGAAGCGACACCCGGGACATCGCGGGAGCAGGTGCGACGCGCACTCAATTTGGCGGAGCTTTGCCGTGATTGGCTAAACAGCGTGAGCAACCGCCGCAGGAACTTCGAGTCGTTCCTCGTAGGAACCCGCCAGATCGTCTGCGGGACCTGCGTCGGGCTCGGGCGATCGAGCGTTGCGCCACTGCCTGGTAGCTTCGACCTCGTGGTGATCGACGAGGCCGCGCGCTGCACAGCGAGCGAACTAGCCATCCCCATGCAGGCTGGCCGCTGGGTAGTCCTCGTGGGTGACCATATGCAGTTGGAGCCGCACTATGAACTCCCAGTGCTCAATGAGACGGCGCGGCGACTCGCAATCCCTGAGGGCACTATCCGTCAGAGCGACTTCGAGCGGGCCTTTGGATCCCCTTATGGCGCGGTCGCTGGGCGTGATCTGCGGGTTCAGTATCGGATGCTGCCGGCGATAGGACGCCTCGTGTCCCACAGCTTCTACGGCGGACGCCTTGAGCACGGCCGCAGCGAGCCGGTTGTCCCACCCGGGGCACTACCGTCGGGTTTCGAGGCGCCAATCCTATGGTTCGATACTTCCGGCAGAAGCGCTGCGGCATTTCAGTCCTCTGCGGGCAAGGGCCAGAGGAGTCTCTGCAACGAGACCGAGGCAGAGGCGGTTGCCGATCTGCTTCGACGCCTTGACCAGCACCCGCCGTTCCATGAGTGGCTGCGGCAGCGGCGGGATGAGCACCAAGCAATCGGCGTCATTTGCATGTACTCGGCTCAGCGTGATCTGGTCCGTCGAAAGATGGTTCTCGCGTCGCTGACCCCTGCGATGCGGCAGGCGTGCAAGGTAGAGACGGTCGACAGCTACCAGGGCAAGGAGAACGACATCGTCGTGCTCTCGCTGGTCCGGAACAACGACTGGGGGCCTGACGAAGGAGGCGGCCGAACCATCAAGGAAGGCTTCATGGCTCGTGCCAACCGCATCAATGTGGCGCTCTCCCGTGCCCGGGACCGGCTCGTGATCGTCGGCAGCCTTCACCGATGGCCCGAGGGCGGTCCGATGGCTCGGGTCGCCGACTTCGTGCAAACCCTTGCCGATGAGGGGGAGGCGAGCATTGTCGAGAATGTCTGATGCCCGCAGCACCGGCAGTCCCAAGCCGGGTCCAGATGCCGGAAGTGGGACGCTGAGGCTATCGCGCAGAGCGAAGGCACCGGCCAGAGAGATGGTAGCAGTGGACAGCCTCCATGTGCGCTTGCCCTGCAGATCCTTCTTGGTGAACTACAAGATCGCCGAAGCTAGTAAGCACACGCTTACAAACGAGTTCCTGCTGCGGTTACTCCGCACGGCAGGCGACCTGCTTGAGGATGTTGTTGCCGAGTTTTTCGGCTTCGATGCAGCCGAGACACGGTACGTGATTGACGAAGCAGAGGGACGCGGCTTGGTCTTCCGCATGGGTGGCCGGGTGCACTTGGCTGCCGCAGGGTTGGCCGCATTCGACAAGGGCGGTGACAGGCCACAACTATACGAGGTTCACTCCCGGCGTGGCAGATTCGACTTTGACGTAGTGTCGTTCGCACCCGCCGAGGCGGAACACCTGACTCCCTTCACACGGGCACTCTCCGAACTTCCGGTCCTTTCGCAAGATAACCTTGCTCGAGCTTCGGAGACCGCCCGGTATGCGTTCCGGCGGCACTTCCGCGAACTTCACATCGGCCGACGCGGGACGGACCTAGAGGGCATGACCCTCTACACAATCGATGATGTCGTCTCTGACCGCCGCAGGGACGCGCTAGTTCCGCTCGGCGTGGACGTGCCCTTGGACACGCCCAAGCGCACGCAGCCGAATCTGCAGGAGTGGAGCGCCGACCACGATCTCCCCGGGCGGGAGGACGTGGTGTCCAGCTGCGCTGCCTTTGTCCGAAGCCTTGAGGTTGAACACTCGTGGACGGCCGACGAAGCCTACAAGCTGCTTGTAGATGTGGCGCCCGAGCAGACGGCTCGGTTCCGCCGGGTGGCCGGGTTCGATCGCCTCGCCTTCTTCCGTCATGGAGCGGGCAGGACTGGTGATGTGCAGGCAAACCGAAGGACAGTGCCGATCATCGGTACCCTATGGACCGCCCAGAACGTCGGGCAACTAAGTGCCGCCATTCGCTTGCTGAAGCGCGAGAAGGTGGCCAGCGGTCCGCCTTTGGTGTTTTGGCTTAGGCCGGCGCTACCTCATTGGGGTAGCAACCGCAGCCTCCCTGAGTTTGTTGCAGGGCTGACGGGTGAGCTGGAGCCGCCCGACGAGGACGGGCCTGAGCCGCAGTATACGAGCATTGGTGCTGGCGCGACCATCGGTGGCCCGCTCCAGCAGCGGTGGCGCGGCGCTTTCGACAGATTTGTGCCACTGCATCCGGAAGGGGTGCCGCCTGGCCTAGAGGTCTTTCTCATTCCGCGCCGTTTGGTTGCAGTGCTTGTGCATGGGGCGCTGGACGGCAGTGGCTTCCCTGTGCCTGTAGGCATTCTGTCCGCTGATCCCGGTGCTGTAGAGCGCGCCCATGGCATTGTCGACGAGATCCTCGCGCGAGCGGCGCCCGCTACGACCTGGAATGAAGTCGAAACTGAATTGCGCGAAGCCCTTTACCAAGCCTTAGACTTTGCGGCTTCGCCAGGAGCTGCTCGTTAAGCGCGGATCGGGCAAGTGAACCGGTGCTATGCGCTTTTTGGGGCCGCGCTCACCTGCCCCACTTATGCCGGCCACCGGTTCCCAGCCGAGATCATCAGTTACGCCGTCTGGTTCTACTTTCGCTTCCCTCTGAGCCTGCGGATGTGGATAAGCTCCTTGCCCGGGCGTCACGGTCAGTGAACCGGTGCTCGGCGGCCGGTCGGCTCGCGCACCGGCAGAGCGTTGTCGAACTGCGGGTTGCCGACATCCATGCGTGGATGCTGGAGGCCAGGAGCAGGCTGTTGCGTCACAACGACCTCGCCAAGGCAAAGGACTATGCCCTCAAGCGCTGGGCCGCATTCATCCGGTTCCTCAGCGATGGCCGGATCTGCCTCAGCAACAACGCGGCCGAACGCGCGCTCTGCGGCATCGCCCTCGGTCGAAAGGCATGGCTGTTCGCTGGCAGTGATCGGGGCGGCGAGCAGGCCGCGATGATGTATGCGCTCATCACCACCGCGAAGCTGAACGACGTCGACCCACGCGCCTGGCTTGCTGACGTACTAGCCCGAATTCTGCCCCGACCAGGGCAGCCTCTACGGGATTGTAGGCGGCTGGCCGGTTTGCGGATTTCTTTGCGAAAAAAACCTCGTATTTTTGTGCTTCAGAAGATTTTCCTGAAAATTCAATGTCTTGTTCTGGATGGGTGGCAACCCGTGAATTATGCGGGCTAGCCAGGGTGGCTGACCGCCCCGCCTCCAGGCTCGACGAGTTCCTACCGTGGAACTGGAAGCGCACTCAGGCGCCTGCGACCGCCGCCGCCTGACCGTCAACCGCCGCCATCGCAGGATGGGTACACCCCGATCTGCGACGCGGCCTCCGCAACCAGCACCCCGTCGAGGAATGCCCTGTGCGGATACTGGAGCGCATATCTTGGCAGAGCAGCCTTCACCTGCTCAGCGGTGCCAGGAAACTGGCCTTCGGAGCGTACCCGCCAGCCCTGACCGTCCTGACGGTCGAACTCAATGCGAAGCTGAGCCATGAAGCCCTCTGGCGCCTGTGTCTGTATACGATAACCGATAGCGGTTATTGATCAACCGGCAATTGCGGCAATGAGATTTTTTGACGCGATTTCCGATTGCGTTTACTCGTCGGCAGATGGGACGCCCGCCTCTCAACGTCAAACCAACGATGGTCCGCCTGACGGAGGATGTCCGCCAGCGGATTGTCGCTCTGGTGGGTTCTAACCGTATGGCTGCTTTTATCAGGCATGCGATTGAAACCGAGCTGTGCCGGCAGGAGCAGGCGTCCGGCGAGCCTTCTCAGAACGATTCCGGCAGAACTGACTGACCTACTTTCATGAGTGCACGCTTCCCGTACTGCGATGCCTGAGCCGTAAAAATCCAAGGAAAAAGGCCAAGCTGCGCCCGCGCAGGGTGCACGAAGAAGTCAGCGGGATAGAGCCTTGTCCTTCTCCGGGTATAGGAGAAGCGTCGCGGGCAGGATTTTCCTGACACAGGGAAAGCCACGCCCTGGCGGTAGCCTTCCTCTTGGCAACCCCAGCCTCCAGGGCCGGCCTAATGGCTTTCTGGGAAGAGGGCCGGCATTCCTGGATCAGCTGAATAGGGTTTCGAGCCTATCAGGATACCGCCCTGGGTCTTTCAGGCGGACACCCAGGGCCATGAGATATCTGCAAGTTCCAGTAGCCGCAGGACGCCCGGGCACGACCGGAAGGCTTGGCCGCTCTGGAAGGCGGAGGGTCATTTCACCTCTCACTCGACCGACCCGAGTGCCTCCTTCCCTCCCTCTCCACGATAGGCCGGTGCGGAGCGGGGGCTGGACCCTTGGAGCCAGAGTGGCAGCATAACCGTAGAGACAGCCATCCTTCCTGGCAATGAAGGGCTGTGTTTTCCCGTGCTGCGGTGCCTTCGGAACCCAAAAGTCAGGGAAAAAGCCGTTTTCTGCCAACTCGGGCGGAGGGAGCACGGGGGGCAGAAAGGGTTTATTCCCTACAAAAATAAATTATACCTATCATAATTATGTCTTTGATCGACAAAACCTATCAATTGCCTTTCCTCGTCGGCCTTCCCCCTTCGCTGCCCGCAGCAACCCATCCAGCAGGGCGCGATGCTGCGTGGCGTCGAGGGGGCGGCCCTCTGTGGCCTGGGCGCGGGCGATTTCGGCACGCTCCCAGGCCAGTTCAGGGTCCGGCCAGGTCAGGGCTTCCAGGGCCTCGGCCTGGGCTTTCTGATAGGCGGCAGCCAGAGCGGGCGCGCCGGTCCGCGTCGTATCAGGCGGTGGCGGCAGGTGGCGGCGCCACCCACTCACCCGTGGAGGCCCAGAAGCTGGGGATGGACCTCCCAGTCTGAGCGCGGGCGCCCCGGGCCGCGCGCCAGGGCAGGGCGCACCCATCCGAGCTCGGCCAGATCGCGCAGGGCGGCTTCGATGCGCGGGGCGGTGGCAAGGCCCGGGCCTTTCGGATCGCGGCGCAGGGCTCTTGCGTTCAGCACCGCCGGGCGCGGCGACTGGCGCAGAAGCCAGCGGGCAAGCTGGCGGCTGTCCCGCTCGACCTCCGGCAGGGCCGCTTCACCGAAGCAGCGCCGCACCATGGGCAAGGCATAGTCCAGCAGGAAGGCCTGCGCGCGCGCCGCGGTCCGGACGTCGATATGGTCGGGCGGCGGAGTGCCATCCGGGGCCACCAGCCAGTCCAGATGCGCCAAGATCACCGCGAGGCGCACGGCCATGCCCGGCACCTTGCCCAGCCAGGACAGCAGCAGGCCTGAGGCCGCGGCCTCCTGGTCGCGCACCTCGCCGCGCCATTCGTTGAACGCCTCGGCCGCTTCTTCGCTGAAGGGCAGCAGCACGGGTTCGCCCTCCGGCATGGGCAGTTCCCGCAGCCGCCGCAGCGCCGGCATGAGCGGGAAGGGCAGGCCCTCGCCGCCGGGGCGCCGGGGCCGGCCGGAGAGCGGTGCGGGCCAGATGTAGAGAAAGCGGGCCGCCAGGCCGTCATCCTCGCCGCTCAGCATGGCGGAATGCAGCCGGTCCGGCTGGATGCCGCCGAGGATGCCCCAGGTCAGGTGCGGGATATCGGTGCTGTTGTCGCCATCCTTCACCCGGTCGGCGGTCCAGCGGTTGCCGTCATAGGTTTGCAGCCAGAAAGCCCGTTCGGTGCCGGCGCTGCTGGCGGTGCCATTGCCACCATAGCGGCCCATCCCGGCCAGCCAGCCGGCCAGTTCGTCACGCCACAGCAGCAGGCCGCGCGGATTTGCCCGGCTCAGGTCGCGGGCGCTTTCAATGGTCGGGTCAGTGCTCAGCACCCGGCGCTTGCCGGGCTTGTCCGGTTCCCGCGCGGCGGCGGGCTGGAGCGGCGGCGCCAGCTTCCTCTTCACCGCCTCCTTCACCTCATTCTGCCAGAGGCTGAGATATTCCTTCGCCTCCTGGCCGGCGGTGTGGAACTGGCGCATGCGCTCATCCCAGTCGCCGTTCAGGGCAAGGGTCAATTCGGAGAGCGGCTCCGTCACCATGTTCAGGGCGGGGCTTTTGTTGGCGCTGGGATTGCCGACGCAGATGACGTTCAGCACGGGAGGCTGCCGCCATTTCCCCCAGGGGCGGCCCCACCGGGCATTGCCCAGGGTTGCCCCGACCACCGCCAGCAGAGGCACGGCCACATAGTCGGGTGGCGCGCCCGCCTCGTCGGCCGCCCGGGTGATCCAGCGCGCCCAGGCGGGTGAGAAGAGCTGTAGCGGCAGCGGGGGCGGTGCAAGGGTGTCTGTGGTGGCGATCTCGGTGCGCAGCATGGGCCACGCAGCCGTTTCCGCCTCCTCGGGCAGAGTGTGGAGGGTGAAGCCGTCAGCCATGGGGCTGGATCTCCGGAATGGGGGCGCGGCCATGGCGGGCGCGCAACAGGTCGTTGAAGTCGCGGTCCGCCGCATCAGGCAGGGCGAGGCGCACATCGCGCCCCTCGGCCTTCCAGCGGCGGGCGGCGGTGGCGGCGGCACGTTGTCCGGGCGGGTCGTGGTCGGTGGCGATGATCAGGTCCCGGGCGCCGGCAGGCAGGGCCAGGGTGGCCAGATTGCCGGCGAAGACGCAGGACCAGGCGGGGGCGCCATCCAGCAGGGCAGAGGCGGAAAGCGCCGTCTCTATCCCCTCGGCCAGCACCAGAGGGCCGGCAGCGGGCGCGGCGTGCAGCATCACCACCCCGCCGCCCACCGGGGCAAAGCTGGCCTTGTCGGGTTTGAGGGCGGCCTTGCCGCTGCCATCAGGGCGCAGGTAGGTGCGGTGAACCGCCACCGGCTCGCCATCGGTGGCGCGGCGCACCAGGGCCAGCAGGACAGGAAACAGCCCTTCGACCTCCGGGTGCCTGATGCGGGGGTGGAAGCGCAGCGGTGCCCCCTCGGGCGGCAGGGCGCCGGCCCGCCAGGGGGCCAGCACGTGCCGGGCGCGCAGATAAGCTTCTGCCGGGGTGCCCTCGACCGGCAGGGCCTCGCCCCACCACGCCATGGCCAGGGCGGTTTTCCGGGCCGGGGAAAGGCCGCAGGGCGTGGGGCGGTTGCATGGCGCCGGCGGCTGCCAGGTGCCGCCCGCCGCGGCCAGGACGGCGCGCGTGAGGGCGCCGCGATCCTGGCAGCAGGCGCAGGCCCAGAGGGTGGTGCCCTGCCGTTCCCGCAGCGAGAAGGTGCCGGGATAGCCGCAGGCGGGGCAGGTGCCGCGCCAGGAGCCGTTATGCAGGCGGCGGAGATTCAGGCGGGCGGCAAGGTCGGCGCTGGTCAGGACGCTCGTCTCCCAGGTGCGTGCCGGGCCGAGGGGCGCGGCGGAGAGGGCCGGCAGGGTCTTCATGGGTGCCGTCATTCCGGCAGCCCGAGCAGCAGGCGCAGATTCTGCGCCGGAACAAGGCGGCGGCCCCCCACCTTCACCAGTTCCAGCCGCCCGGCGGCCGCGTGGCGGTAGAGCGTGGCGCGCGACAGCCCTGTCACCTGACAGGCGCCCGCGATCGTGTAGGTCAGGGGCTTGTTGGCTGGCTTGGTCGGCTCGGGCGCCGACGGGGTGTGGCGCGGCGCGCGGCTTTTCCCGGGGGGAATTTCCGGAAAAAATTCCTTTTCTGGCGTGCCGCTGGCCCTCTGCGGCGGCGTGCCGGAGGTGGCGGCGGGCGTGTTTCGGGCATCCGGCGTCTTGCCGGTGGGGCGAGGCCGGATGCGCTTGATGGGGGGTTTCATGCGGTCTTCTCCGGGAGTGTCAGCCTTCCCGTGCTGCCGGGAGGCTTTGGGTGGTGGCCATGTCAGATGCTGTTCTGGACAGCATTCTCCGGGGCGTGTGGCGGTGGCTGTGGCCGCAGCTTTGCCCTGGAAAGGACAGGACGCTGCGATCCACGGGCCGGCGTTCAGGCAATAAAAAACCCCGCCGGAAGCCGGGCGGGGTGAGACAGGATGTGCGGACGCAATACGCCCGGTGACAGGCTGAGAGTGGACAGAGAGACCGAGGAAATAAAGCCTAAAAATAATCACGAATAGTTGATTTCGGATCTGTGGTGATCCGGAGTCGCTGCCTGTGGCGGGGTTTTGGCAATTTTGGCGGTTTTGGCAGAGGTCTGGCGGCCCTCTCCCACGGCTCAGGGTGGGGGTTTTGGCAGTTTTGGCAGTTTTGGCAGAAGGGGCCGGGGAAGAACGCCAGGGCTCAGGCCCTGGCCGAACCCGCCGGCATCGTGCCGCGCTGCGGCTGCGCCTCGCCCGCGCACCAGGCGCCCCAGGCCTCCATCAGCGGGATGCGCCGGTCAAACATGTCGGAGCGCCGGTAACGCCCCTCCACGGTGCTGTCATCCCTGTGGGCCAGGGCCTTCTCGGCGGCTGAGGAATCTGCCGGGCGGGTGTCGTCCACCCAGGTGCGGAAGCTGCCCCGGAAGCCGTGTGGCACAGCCTCCCGCCCGTCAGGATCGCGCCAGGGGGATGGGGCACCTTCCGGGCGGTCCTCATTCATGCGCTTCATCACGGCGGAGAGCGCCATGTCGCTCAGCGGTGCGGTGCCCTTCGCATTCGGGAAGATCAGTGTATCGCCCATCAGTCGGGCCAGACGAGGGACATCGGCGGCCCCGGCGGCCACCCCGGTCCGCTGGGTATAGGCCCGCGCCAGGGTCGCCAGGGCGGCAGCGGACAGCGGCAGGCGGTGGGACGCCACCGGGGCGGAGGCCTCGCCCTTCATGCGCTCTCCAGCGATGGTCAGGGTCGGCGATCCCTCGAAGGAGAGGTCGCTCCACCGGACGCCGCGCGCCTCGCTGGAGCGCAGGCAGGTCAGGATCAGGAAGCGCAGCGCCAGGGGCGCGATGCCCTCCCGATGGTCCAGCATCTGGCAGAAGGCCGGCAGTTGCGCCCAGGGGAGGGAAGCCTGTTTCCGGCTGCCCGGCTGTGCCGAAAGGCCCATGGTCCGCAGCATCCTGCGATCCGCCGGGTTGTCCCCGCTGCGCCAGCCGCGGACAGTGGCATAGCGCAGGATGCTGCCCAGACGTTCCAGCACCTTCTTTCCGACGCTCGGCTTGTCGGTCCAGAGCGGTTCCAGCACGCGCAGCACATCCTCGCGCCCGATCTCGGCCACCGGCCTGCTGCCCAGCAGGGGGAAGGCATGCAGCTCCAGGGAGGAACGCCAGAGCTGTGCCGTGCGGTCATTCTTCCAGCCCGGGGCTTCCTTGCGGATGTAGAGTTCGGCGACGGCGCGGAAGGTGCGGCCCTCGGCCTCGATGCGGGCGCGCTGCTCGGCCAGGGCGGCCTGGCGCTGGTCCCGCCGCTCCTGGATGGGGTTGCCATCGGCGCGCGCCCTGGCGCGCAGGTCGCGGGCCTTTTCGCGGGCATCCTTCAGGCTGACGGCAGGCCAGCCACCCAGCCCCATATCGGAGCGCTTGCCGTGGATGACCGTGCGCAGCTCCCAGACTTTGGCGCCGCTCGGATAGACCGCGAGCGCCAGGCCGTTGCCATCCTGCAGGCGGTATTTTTTCGCGCGTGGCGCAGCGTGCCTGATGTCGAGGGGAGTCAGAGGCCGGCGGCGGCTGGAGGCCCTGGCCTCCCCGGCCGGCGCGTTGGAATCCCTGTCTTGGGAGTTGGAATCCCTATCGTTCAGGCCCATTTTTCACCCCACATTATACCCCACATTCATGCCGCGCAGGCGTGAGATATGATGATACGATATGCTGCATTAAAAAAAATAAAATCAAGCACTTGCGTAATGGTAAGAAGCCTCCCAGACCCTTAAAAATGCCAGTTGGGTTTCCGTTGGGGACGCCATCTCCCGCGACTGAAAATCCGGATGCCTCCGCGACGCTGGTCGCGAAGCGGTTCTTTTTTGGAAAAAAGAACCAAAAAACTTTCGTCAGAAAGCGGCATCATCCCCAGGTTGGGGTATGTGGTTTTTCGTTGCGAAATCATTCTGAGATGCCCTAGGAAGCAGCACCCGGGCGCTGTGGCCGCCCGCCCTCATCGGGGGTTTCCATGCCGCGCATGACCGCCTTCTGGCTGCTGGGGTGTTTCCTCGGGATCGCGTTTCCGGCGGCCTCGGCCCGGATGCAGAGCCTCGGGCAGGATGGCGCCTGGGAGAGTTTCACCGGCTTCTCGGACAAGGGCCTTCCCCTCTGCGGCATGGGGGCCACCGCCGGGCCGGATCGCGGCCTGCACATCAAGCACTATCTGGGGGATGCCGGCCTCGTGCTGCATCTCTTCCGCGAGGGCTGGGCTTGGCCCGCGGGGCGGAAGCTGCGTGTCGGCCTGCGCTTCGACCAGGAGGCCCTCCTGCCCAAGGACGCCACCGGCCATGGCGACCTCGCCGAGATCCATGTGGTGGCTGAGGCCGAGATCGCCGGGCTCTTCGCCGCCCTGCACCGGGGCCAGCGCCTGGAGGTGCTCCTGCCTGAGGAGAACTGGACCATCAGCCTCTCCGGCGCCCGGATGGCGGCGGAGAAAATGAGCCGCTGCATCCGCCTGCTGCCCCCTCCGGAGCCCGCGCCCCGCCGCAGCTGACGATCACGCTCCGCCGAGCCTGGGTTGTGGGCCATTGATCAGCGTCTGGCGCCATGCGATCCGCGTGGAACCGTCCCGCGGTCAAAACGAAGGGGTCTGCATGTCCGAGTCTCTGGCTGAAGCCCGTCCGCTCCGCCGCCAGGGCGGCATGCCCCGCGTGGGCTTCCTGTGGAAATATCCCTCGACCGGGCTCTACGCCAATGTGCCCTTCGACCACCTCTTCACCGCCAGCGGCCACAACACCGGCAATCTGGCCTTCGTCCACGCCATTGCCAGCCAGATCCGCAATCCGGTGACGTTCCTGGGCTGGAGCAGCCCGGCCGAGCTGCTCCGCCGGGAGGCGGACCTCCTCGTCATCCCCTGTGCCAACCAGCTTGGCGGCCACACCAATTATGGGGCGATGGCGGAGAATCTGGAGAAGTCCGGCCTGCCGATCGTGGCGATCGGCCTGGGTGCCCAGGCGGCGAGCTATGACGAGGATGTGGCCCCCACCGAGGGGACGCTGCGCTGGGTGCGCGCCATCGCGGCCGCGCGTGGCGGGCAGGGGGCCAATATCTACACCCGCGGCCCCTACACCACCGGGCAGCTGGAAAAGCTGGGCATCGGCGATGTGCTCAGCGGCGGCTGCCCTTCCTGCTTTCTGAACACCGCCGCTGATCTCGGCCAGCAGATCCACGCCCATTGGTCCCAGGCTGGCCTGCCGCGCGCCCTCTCGGTGGCGGCGGGGCATCAGGCCTGGATGGCGACGCGTGAGGTGGAGCACCAGCTCATCACCCTGATGATGGACCCCATCGCCCCCGGGCAATACGTGGTGCAGTCCATGGCCGAGATGCTCAAAATGGCGCGCGGCATCTTCGAGGGCATGAGCGAGCACGCCCTGCGTGGCCTGCACAACCACACCGTGCCGCATTACAGCTTCGAGGAGTTCAAGGCCTGGAGCCGCAGCTATGCCCGCGCCTATTTCGACGTGCCGGCCTGGATGGACTCGCTGCGCCGCCATGACCTGGCCGTGGGCACGCGCTACCACGGCGTGGCGCTGGCGCTCCAGGTGGGGCGCATGGGGCTGACCATCGCCATCGACTCCCGCACGCGCGAATTGTGCGAGAATACCGGCGTGCCCTTCATCGAGCTGGGCCAGATCAGCGGCCCGCTGACGCGCGCCAGCCTGCGCCGCATGGTGCGCTTCGACCCTGGCGCCTATGACGCGCAGCGGCGCGTGGCAGCGGGCCGCTATGTCGAATTCCTGCACGACAATGGGCTGGAGCCCGCCAGCGATCTCGCCAAGCTCGCCGGCTAATATTTTTTCAGTTTTGTGTCCCGCTTCGTGCCCGAAGCGGGACGCCAACTGGAAAAGTTTTTTGGTTCTTTTTTACAAAAAAGAACTCTTACTTTGAAAAGAACGGCGCCAGATTGGCGCGCACGCGCTCCAGCACCGGGCCATTGCCTTCCGGCTGGAAGCTCTGGCCCGTGATCGTCTCGAAGGCCTGGATATAGACGGCGGCGGTGGCGAGGATCAGTTCCTCGGGGATTTCCGGGATCGGGTCGTTATAGGGGTCGCAACGCGCCGCCACCCAGCTGCGGACGAAGTCCTTGTCGAAGCTTTCCGGCCGTTCTCCGGCGGCGAAGCGGGCCTCGTAGCTGCCGGCCTTCCAGTAGCGGCTGCTGTCCGGCGTGTGGATTTCATCGGCCAGGATGATATTTCCTTCTGTATCCGTGCCGAACTCATACTTGGTATCGGCCAGGATCAGCCCGCGCTCGGCCGCCATGGCCTGCCCGCGCGCGAAGAGGGCGAGGGCGTAGTGGCTGAGCTGCTCCCACTGCGCCGGGGTCAGCAGCTTCCGCTCCAGGATTTCGGCCGGGGTCAGCGGCTCGTCATGCCCGCCATCGAAGGCCTTGCTGGTGGGGGTGATGATGGGGGCGGGCAGGCGTTCATTGTCGCGCATGCCGTCGGGCAGGCGCACGCCATACATCTCCCGCTGCCCGGCCTTGTAGAGCGTCAGGATGGAGGTGCCGGTGGTGCCGGCGAGGTAGCCGCGCACGACGATTTCCACCGGCAGGATGTCGAGCCGCCGCCCCACCACCACATTCGGGTCCGGGTAGCTGAGGACGTGGTTGGGGCAGAGGTCGCGCGTCTGCTCGAACCAGAAGCGGGCGGTCTGGGTCAGCACCTCGCCCTTGAAGGGCACGGTGCAGAGGATGCGGTCGAAGGCGCTCAGCCGGTCGGTGGCGATGATGACGCGGCTGCCATCCGGCAGGTCGTAATTGTCGCGCACCTTCCCGGCGTAGTGGTTGGGAAGCTCGGGGATGGTGGCGTCGCGGAGGATCCGCTGTGCGTGGGCACGAAGGGCTGCCGGGTCCATGGTTCTCTGCCAGGCTGAGGGGGGCGCACAGTAACGCCTGCGTCCCGTCCTGTCAGGTGAGGCCGGGCTTGAGGGGGCTTTGCCCCCTCAAACTCCCCCCATTCTTTCCCTTGGGCAGGGGACGGGGTCCCCTGCACCCGCCATCAGGGGGGACTCACAAATGGGTTTCCAAAGGCCTCAGGCCTTTGGTCGGGAGAGTTTGAGAGGGGCGAAGCCCCTCTCAAGAGGGTGAAACCAGCCTCCGCTCAGGCCTCGCGCCGGACGTTGAGGGCGAGGGACATGCCGCGCCGCTCCACTTTCAGCCCCTGGCGATAGGCGCTGTCCACGAAATACAGGCCGAGCGGCCAGAACGGCACGTCCTGGAAGAACTGGGCCTGGATCTTGCGGCAGATCTCCTTCTGGGCGTCCAGGGTCGGGGCGTCGAACCACTGGTCGCGCAGGGATTCCAGGGTGGGGCTGGTGGGCCAGCCGAACCAGGCATCCTGGCCATTGGCGCGCAGCAGCGGGTGGCCGCCGGGGTTGGCGAGGTCCTCGCCGCCGAAGAGCACGACGACGGCGCTCCAGCCGCCCTGCTCCAGCGGCTCCTTCTTGGCGCGGCGCTGGAGCATGGTGCCCCAGTCGGAGGTCGCATCCTCCGCCGCGAAGCCGATCTTCTTCATCAGGTCGGTGGCGACGCTGGTGAGGGTGCTGTTGTTCACCTGGTCGGCGGGGTGCAGCATGATGGTCTTCGCGCCCACCTTGCCGGTGGCCTGGAGCGCCTTGCGGGCGGCGTCCAGGCTGCGCGGGCTGGTGATGGCGGAGAGCCCCTCGTTGCTGGCGAAGGAGGAGGCGGCGGGGAAGCAGCCGACGCCATCCTGCCAGCGGCTGCGGTCATCGCCCATGATCGAGGCCATGAAGTCGGCCTGGTTCAGGGCCGGCCAGACGGCGCGGCGCACGGCGGGGTCGTTGAAGGGCTCGGTCAGGTGGTTGGGGCGCAGCATCACCATGGTGCCGTTGCCCTCGATGCGGTCGATCACCACATCGCGCCGGCGCGCCAGCAGCGGGCGCAGGTCGGGCGCCACGCGCTCCCACCAGTCGATCTCGCCCGACTGCAGCGCGGCGCCCGCCGTGGCGGGATCCATGATGATGTGCTTCTCGATGCGCTCGAACTGCGCGAGCTTCGGCCCGGCGGTGACACCCGGCCGGCCCACCGGGGTCGGCACGTAGCGCTCATAGCGCTGGTAGACCACCTTGGCGCCGGACTGCCACTCATCGGCCTTGAAGCGGTAGGGGCCGCTGCCCACCACCTCGCGGAAGGGGGTGGTGAAGGAGACGTTGGCGAAGCGCTCCGGGTAGATGAAGCAGGGGTAGGAGGAGGACTTGCCCAGCGCGTCCAGCATGGCGCCGAAGGGGCGCTTCAGCCGGATCTCGAATTTGCGGTCGTCGAGGACGCGGATTTCCTCCAGCCGCGCGGCCAGGGTCTGGCCGTGGGTGTCGCGGCCCATCCAGCGCCTGATCGAGGCCACGGCGTCGCTGGCGCGGATCTTCTCGCCATCGTGGAAGGTCGGGCCGTCGCGCAGGGTGAAGACCCAGCGCTTGCCGTCATCCTCCACCACATGGCCTTCGGCGAGCTGCGGCTGGGGGCGGAACTCGGTGTCCACGCCGTAGAGCGTGTCCCAGCAGAGATGGCCGTGGTTGCGCACGGCGTAGGAGGTGGTGGCCAGCGGGTCGAGGGTGGTGACATCCGCCTGCGGGATGAAGCGCAGCGTGTGGGCGGCATTGCCCTGCGCCAGGGCGGGGCGGGCCAGGGGAAGCGCGGCCAGGCCGGCCGAGGCGCCCAGGAAAGCACGACGTGACACCATGGGGGGACGTCCGTTCTGTCGGTGGGGTTGCCAAAAATGGCGGTTCGTTCATCCCATTTCGGCACAACTGGGCCGATCTGCAAACCCCTGCCCCGCATGAGGGCCGCCCCCGCCTTGTCCCGCCCCTGAAAAACCCGCCAGCGGGGGTGGGGCGGGCCATGCGCGGGGCGGGCGGCGCTGCCCTCAGTCGCCGGCGGAGAGGGAGGGGCGCGTGCGCTGTGCGATCAGTTCGCGGTGGATGCGTTCGAGCATCTCGACGGCAAGGGCATTGTGGTGGCGCAGATCGGCCAGGATCTGGACCATCTCCCGCAGCAGGGTTTCCGCCGTTGCATCCATACGCAACTCGCCGCTCATCGCCTTCTCCAAATTTCAGCCGTGGCGCTCATGCTGGCCGGCGGGAAGGGCCGGGGGATCCTGATGGCGCTGATTTCGTTGACCAGGGTTTGGAGCGAAGGCGCCTTAGCCCTTTTTGGGCCGGCTGGCCTGATGGCTTTGCCGGAGCCGCTCCAGGGCGAGATAAATCACCGGCGTTGTGTACAAAGTCAACAATTGCGACACGACCATGCCGCCGATGATGGTGATGCCGAGGGGCTGGCGCATCTCCGCCCCCGTGCCGGTGCCGAAGGCCAGCGGCACGGCGCCGAAGAGGGCGGCCAGCGTCGTCATCAGGATGGGGCGGAAGCGGTCGCGGCAGGCGGCGAGGATGGAGGCCTCGGCATCCGCGCCTTCCTCGCGCGCGTGCTCCAGGGCGAAATCCACCAGCATGATGGCGTTCTTCTTCACGATGCCCATCAGCAGGATGACGCCGATCAGCGCGATGACGGTGAAGGGTGTGCGGGTGGCGAGCAGCGCCAGCAGCGCGCCGATGCCGGCCGTGGGCAGGGTGGAGATGATGGTGAGCGGGTGCAGGTAGCTCTCATAGAGCATGCCGAGCACGATGTAGATGGAGAGCACCGCGGCCAGGATGAGCAGGGGCTGGTCGCGCGCGAAGCTCTGGAAGGCGGCGGCGTTGCCGCCATATTCGGAGCGGATGCCGGGCGGCAGGTCCAGGCTGGCCTCGACGGCGCGGACGCGTTCCTGTGCCTCGCCCAGCGCCACGTCGGCGGGCAGGTTGAAGCTGATGCTTGCCGCCGGGAACTGGTTGCGGTGGGTGACGCGCAGCGGCGACATGCCCGGCTCGATCCGCGCCACGGCGGAGAGCGGCACCTGCGCCCCGCTGCGCCCGGGCAGGAAGATGCGGTTGAGCTGCGTCGCGTCCTGCTGCAACTCGGGATTGATCTCCAGCACGACATTGTACTGGTTGCGCGTGGCGAAGATGGTGGCGACCTGCCGCTGGGAGAAGGCGTTGTTCAGCGCCGCGCCCAGTGATTGCATGGAGATGCCGAGCCGCGCCGCCGCGTCGCGGTCCACCACGAGGCGGCTGACCAGCCCGCCGCGCTCCTGGTCGCTGGAGACGTCGAAGAAGCCCGGGGTGTTGCGCAGCGCCTCCACCATCTGCTCGCTCGCCTGGCGCAGCGAGTCGAGATCGGTGCCGAGCAGCACGTAGGAATATTGCGAATCCCCCGGCCGCCCGCCGATGAAGAGATCCTGCTGCGCGCGCAGGAAGACCGAGGCGCCGGGGATGCGGCCGAGGGGCGCGCGCAGCCGGTCGATCACCTGGCCGGCGCTGGCGTCGCGCTCCCCGCGCGGCTTGAGGGTGATGTAGAAATTGCCCGAATTGCTGCCGACGCCGCCGAAGCCGCTGCCGATCTGCGCGCCGACGCTGGCCACCGCCGGGTCGCGCAGGATGATGCGCGTGGCCTGCTCCATGATGTCGCTCATGCGGGCGAAGGAGGTGTCCGGCGCGGCGCGGGCGGAGCCGGCGAGCAGCCCGGTATCCTGTTCCGGGAAGAGCCCCTTGGGGACGATGACATAGAGCCAGACGGTGACGCCGATCAGGCTGAGGCTGGCCAGCAGCGCGGTGCGGCGGAAGCGTAGCAGCAGGCGCAGGCTGCGCAGATAGCCGGCCAGGATGCGGTCCATCCCCCATTCGAAGCCGCGGGCGAGGCGGCCGGGCGGGCGCTCCGCCCCCTCGCGCTCCAGCCGGGCGGCGAGCATCGGCGTCAGCGTCAGCGACAGCACGGCGGAGATGGCGACGGCGATGGCGAGGGTGGCGGAGAATTCGCGGAACAGCCGCCCGACGATGCCGCCCATCGCCAGCAGCGGCACGAAGACGGCGATGAGCGAGACGGTGATGGAGACGATGGTGAAGCCGATCTGCCGCGCGCCCTCCAGCGCCGCCTGCAGCACCGGCAGGCCGCGCGCGCGCATCCGCGCCATGTTCTCCAGCATCACGATGGCATCGTCCACCACGAAGCCCACCGAGATGGTCAGCGCCATCAGCGAGAAGTTGTTGAGCGAATAGCCCATCATCCAGATGACGAAGAGCGTGCCGAGGAGGGAGAGCGGCACGGTGATGCTGGCGGCGATGACGGGGGCGAGGCGGCGCAGGAACACCGCCACCACCCCGACCACCAGGCCGATGGTCAGCAGCAGGGTGAACTCCACCTCCTCGACACTGGCGCGGATGGTGCCGGAGCGGTCGCTCATCACATCGAGGTGCACGCCGCCCGGCACCCAGCGCTGCAGCTGCGGCAGCATCTCGCGCACGCCGTTGACGACGTCGATCACATTGGCATCGGCCTGCTTGAAGACCAGCATCAGCGTGGCCTCGCGCTGGTCGAACCAGGCCATCTGCCGCCGGCTCGCCGCCGCCTCGGTGACGCTGGCGATGCGCGAGAGGCGCAGGATGGCGCCATCCTGCGTCTTCACCACCAGGGATTCGTAATGCGGCGCGCGGGTCAGGCGGTCATTCACCGCGATGCTCGCCGCCTGCTCCTCGCCATCGATCAGGCCGACGGGCTGGTTGATATGGGCATTGGCGATGGCGGTGCGCACATCGTCGAGCGCGACGCCGGCGGCGGCGGCGGCGGCCGGGTCCACGGCGATGCGCACGGCCGGCTTGGCCGCGCCCGCCACCTGCACCTGCGCCACGCCCGGCACCTGCGCCAGGCGCTGCGCCACCACGCTGTCCGCCGCGTCATAGAGGGCGGCGCGCGTCAGCGTGTCCGCCGTCATGGCCAGGATCAGCACCGGCGCGTCGGCCGGGTTCACCTTGCGCACGCTGGGCGTGCTGGGCAGGCCGGAGGGCAGGTCCTGCCGCGCCGCGTTCACCGCCGCCTGCACGTCGCGCGCCGCGCTCTCCTGCGTGCGGGAGAGGTCGAACTGGATGATGATGTTGCCGCTGCCCGTGCTGGCGCTCGACGTCATTTCCGTGATGCCGGCGATGGTGCCGATCTGCCGCTCCAGCGGCGCGATGACGGTCGCGGCCAGCGTCTCCGGATTGGCGCCGGGCTGGCTGACGCTGACGAAGATGGTGGGCAGGTCGACGCGCGGCATGGCCGAGACGGGCAGCTGGCGCAGCGCGAAGAGCCCGGCCAGCGCCAGGCCGAGCGCGAGCAGCAGCGTCGCGATCGGCCGCCGCACGAAGGGGGCGGAGAGGTTCATTGGCTCAGCCCAGCCCCGTTCAACTCAGACCCACGGGGCGCCAGCGCCGCAGGATGCCCATGCGCACCCGCTCCAGCGCCAGATAGATGGCCGGCGTGGTGAAGAGGGTGACGAACTGGCTGAGCAGCAGCCCGCCGACGATGGAAACGCCGAGCGGCAGCCGCAGCTCCGACCCCGTGCCCGATTGCAGCACCAGCGGCAGGGCGCCGAGCAGCGCCGCCGCCGTCGTCATCATGATCGGGCGGAAGCGCAGCAGGCTGGCCTCGACGATGGCGGCGCGCGCGTCAAGGCCGCGGTCGCGCTGCGCCTCCAGCGCGAAGTCGATCATCATGATGGCGTTCTTCTTGACGATGCCCATCAGCAGGATGATGCCGATCAGCCCGACCACCGAGAGGTCCAGCCCCCAGAATTCCAGCGCCAGCAGCGCGCCGATGCCGGCGGAGGGCAGGGTGGAGAGAATGGTGATGGGGTGGAACAGGCTCTCATAGAGCACGCCGAGCACGATGTAGATGACGATGACGGCGGCCAGGATCAGCCAGGGCTGGCCCTGGAGGGAGCGGCTGAACTCCGCCGCGTCGCCGGCGAAGCGCCCGGCGGTGGTCTCGGGCAGGCCGATCTCCTGCTCCGCCGCGCGGATGGCCGTCACCGCCTCGCTCAGCGACATGCCGGGGGTGAGGTTGAAGCTGAAGGTCACGGCGGGGAACTGGTTTTCCCGCGTCACCACCAGCGGCGCGCGGCCGCGCGTGATGGTGGCGATGGCGCCGAGCGGGATCTCCAGGTTGTTGCTCGCCGTGCCGCTGTCGCTGCCGGCATTGGTGGCGCCGCTGCTGGTCGTGCTGGTGCTGCTCAGGCTGGCGCCACCGGTGACGCGCAGCCCCGCCAGCAGCGCCGGGTCGGGCGCCGACACCCCGGCCAGTTCCAGCACCACGCGGTACTGGTTGGTCTGGCCGTAGATGGTGGAGATCTGCCGCTGGCCGAAGGCGTTGTAGAGGGCGTTGTCCACCGCCTGCATCGTCACGCCGAGGCGCGCGGCCCTGTCGCGGTCCACCTGCACCTGGAGTTGCAGCCCGTCCTCGCGCTGGTCGCTCGCCACATCCTGCAGGCCGGGGATGGCCTGCAGCGCCTGCATCATGCGCGGCGCCCAGGTGGCGAGGATGGCGGCATCGGAATCGAACAGCGTGTACTGGTATTGCGTGGTGGAGACGCGGGCGCTGATCTGGATGTCCTGCACCGCCTGCGGCCAGGTGGAGAGGCCGGGCAGCGCGTCGAGCTGCGGCTGCAGCCGCGCCATCACCGCCTGCACCGGCTCGCGCGTCTCGCGCGGGCGCAGCGTGACGACGAGCCGCCCGGCATTCTGCGTGGCATTCACCGTGCCCGCCCCGGCGACGAGGCTGACGGACTCCACCGCCGGGTCGCGCCGGATCACATCCGCCGCCTCGTGCAGCGTGGCGGCGACGCGGGCGAAGGAGGCATCCTGCGGCCCCTCGGCGGTGATGCGGATCAGCCCGGTATCCTGCACCGGCAGGAAGCCCTTGGGCATCACCACATACATCCAGGCCGTCAGCGCCACCGAGGCGGTGGCGATCAGCAGCGTCGCCCCCTCATGCCGCAGGGCGAAGGCGAGGGCGCGGCCATAGGCCTGCCGCATCGCCTCGAAGCCCGCCTCGAAGCCGCGGATCAGCGCGTTGGGGCGCATCTCGCCATGCGGGCGCAGCAGCGCCGCGCACATCATCGGCGTCAGCGTCAGCGAGACGATGGCGGAGACGACGACGGCCGCCGTCAGCGTCTCGGCGAATTCGCGGAACAGCCGGCCGACCACGCCCTCCATGAACAGCAGCGGGATGAACACCGCGATCAGCGAGAGGCTGAGCGAGACGATGGTGAAGGCGATCTGCCGCGCCCCCTCGAAGGCGGCCTCGCGCGGCTTCTTCCCCTCCTCCATCAGGCGGACGATGTTCTCGATCATGACGATGGCGTCGTCGACGACGAAGCCCGTCGCCACCACCAGCGCCATCAGCGAGAGGTTGTCGAGCGAGTAGCCCATGGCCGACATCACGGCGAAGGTGCCGATGATGGAGAGCGGCAGCGACACCGCCGGCACCAGCGTGGCCCGCCCGCTGCCGAGGAAGAGGTAGATCACCGCCACCACCAGCGCGATGCTGAGCACCAGGGTGAACTGCACCTCGTGCACGCTGGCGCGGATGGTGGTGGTGCGGTCATTCACCACGGTGAGCCGGGCGCCCGGCGGCAGCGCCGCCTCCAGCTGCGGCAGCAGCGCGCGGATCTGCGCGACGGACTGCACGATATTGGCGCCGGGCTGGCGCTGCACATCGAGCAGCACGGCGGGCCGGCCGTTGAACCAGGCGCCGTTGCGCGTGTTCTCAAGGCCCTCCACCGCCTGCCCGACATCGCGCAGCCGCACCGGCGCGCCGCTGCGCCAGGCGACGACGACATCGCCAAAGGCGGCGGGGGCCGTGATCTGGTCGTTCGCCTCGATGCTGGAGGCCTGGAGCGGCCCGTCCAGCGAGCCCTTCGGCGTGTTCTGGTTGGCGTTGGCGATGGCGGTGCGCACCGTGTCCAGCCCGATGCCATAGGCGCCGAGCCGCGCCGCATCGAGCCGCAGCCGCACCGCCGGGCGCATATTGCCCTGGACGGTGACGCGGCCGACGCCGCCCGCCTGCGCCAGGCGCTGCGCCAGCAGCGTGTCCGCCACATCGCTCAGCCGCGTCAGCGGCAGCACGTCGGAGGTGAGGGCGAAGGTGATGATCGGCGGGTCCGCCGGGTTCACCTTCGAATAGACCGGCGGATAGGGCAGGGTGGAGGGCAGCGTGCCGCGCGCCGCGTCGAGCGCCGCCTGCACATCCTGCGCCGCCGATTCCAGGCTTTTTTCCAGCGCGAACTGCAGCGTGACGCGCGAGGTGCCGGGGCCGCTCACCGAGCTCATCGTGGTCAGGCCCGAGATCTGCGCGAATTGCCGCTCCAGCGAGGCGGTGACGAGCAGCGCCACCGTCTCCGGCGAGGCGCCGGGCAATTGGGTGGAGACCTCGATGGTCGGGAAATCCACCTCCGGCAGGGCGGAGACGGGCAGCCGCAGATAGCCGAAGGCCCCCCACAGCAGCACCGCCACGGCCAGCAGCGTGGTGGCCACCGGCCGCGCGATGAAGGGCGCGGAGATGTTCACGGCACGGCGCCCTGGCGCCCGGCCGGGGCGCCGGCACTGCCGCCCTGGCCGTTACTGCCCTGCGCGCTGCCGCCCTCCGCCGGCATGGTCCCAGGCCCATTGCCAGGCCAGTTCCCGCCGCGCGGGGGCGCGCCCTCCGGCCGCGGCCGGCGGCCTTCCTGCGGCGGCGTGGCGGGGGGCGCGCCGGCCTCCGGCCCGCCCTGGGTGTTGCCCTGGTTCCCACCGGGGTTCCCGCCGGGGTTCCCGCCCTGGGGCACCACCGGGCCGCCGCCGGGGCGGTTGGCGCCGGTGGCGCCGGGCACGGGGCGGCTCACCTCCTGGATGCGGCTGCCATTGTTCAGCCGCTGCCCGCCGGAAGTGACGACGCGCTCGCCCGCGCGCAGCCCCTCACGGATGGCCGCCTCGCTGCGCGTCGTGGCGCCGAGCGTCACCGTGCGCTGCTCGATCGTCTGGTCGTCCTTCGCGACGAACACATAGGCGCCGGCCGGGCCCTGCTGTACCGCCACCAGCGGCACCACCAGCGCCTGCGGCACCGTCTCCACCGGCAGGCGCAGCGTGACGAAGGCGCCCGGCCACAGCCGCCGCCGCGCATTGGGGAAGCTCGCCTTCACCGTGAAGGTGCCGGTGGTGGAGTCGACCGAGTTGCCGATGGTCAGCACCGTGCCGCGCTCCGTCTCCTCGCCCGGCGCGGTGGGGATGGTGTCCACCGGCACGGGGCCGGCGGCCATGGCGCGCAGCAGCCGCGGCAATTCCTGCTGCGGCAGGGTGAAGGTCATGGCGATGGGCGTCAGCTGCGCCAGGCTGACGATGCCATTGGTGTCGGAGCTGGAGACGAGGTTGCCCACATCCACCTGCCGCAGGCCGACGCGCCCGGCGAAGGGCGCGCGGATCACCGTGTCATCGAGCTGGGCGCGGGCGCTGTCGGTGGCGGCCTGGTACTGCGCCACCTGCGCCTCGTACATGGCGACGCTGGCGCGCTGCGTGTCCACCTGCTGGCTGGTCACGCCATTGTTGCGCAGGAGCTGCTCGTAGCGCCGCAGGTCGAGCCGCGCATTGGCGAGCTGCGCCTGGTTGTAGGCCTTCTGCGCCTCCGCCTGGGCCAGGGCGGCGGCATAGGTGCGGTCATCGATGCGGGCGAGGATATCGCCCTTCTCCACATCCTGCCCCTCGCGGAACAGCACCTCCAGAAGCTGGCCGGAAACCTTGGAGCGCACCGTCACGCTGTTCAGCGCCTGCACGGTGCCGAGGGCGTCGAGCGTCAGCACGAGGTCCCTGCGCGTGGCGGCGGCGAGGGTGACGGGCACGCCCATCCCCCCGCCCGGGCGCCGCCCGCCCGGTCCGCCACCCGGTCCGCCGCCGGGACTGCCGCCGGGACTGCCGGGGGGGCCACCCGGCCCGGCGGCGGTGGCGGCCGGCGTCTCCTGGCGCTTCTGCCAGTAGTAGTATCCGCCGGCCCCGATCAGGGCGATGCCGGCGAGCGTCAGGATCAGGCGGGTGGGGGCCATGGTCGGTCTCGGTGGTCCCGGTTCAGCGCCAGCCGCCGCCCAGCGCGCGGAACAGCCCGATGGCGGCCTGCAGCCGGGACAGCCGCGCCTCCACCAGGGTGGTCCGGGCCGAGTAGAGCGTCTGCTGCGTGTTCAGCACGGTGATCATGGTGGCGGTGCCGAGGCGGAGCTGCGACTCGGCGATCTGCGCCGCGCGCGCGGCGCGGTTGGCCGCCTCCTCGTAGAGGCGTTCCTGCTCGGTGGTCTCGCGCAGCGCCACCAGCGCGTCCTCGACATCGCGCAGCGCGTCGAGGATGGCGTAGCGATAGGCGCCGAGCAGCTCCTCCGCCCGCGCCTCCGCCAGCTGCACCTGCCCGCGCTTGGCGCCGCCATCGAACACCGTCTGGCTCAGGCTTGCCGCCAGCGACCAGACCTGTTGCTCCGGCCGCAGCAGGGTGCGCAGCACGGCGCCCTGCAGCCCGCCCTGCGCGGTGAGGTCGAGCGTGGGCAGCAGCGCCGCCCGCGCCGCGTCGATATCGGCCTGGTAGGCGGCCAGGCTGGCCTCGGCCTGCAGCACATCCGGCCGGCGCGCCAGCAGATCGGCCGGCTGGCCAGGGGCGACGGGCGGGATGCGCAGCCCGCCCAGCCCCTCCCCCGCGACCGTCACGGCGGCGGGCGGCTGGCCGATCAGCAGGGCGATGGCGTTCGCCTGCTGGTCGATGTTCTGACGCAGGGAGGGGATGCGCGCCTCCTGCTGCGCCAGCTCCGTCTCCTGCTGCGCCACGTCGAGGCCGGTGGCGGTGCCGGCGGCATACTGGCTGCGCACCACGGCCAGGATGCGGCGGGAGGCTTCCACATTCTCCTGCTGCACGCGCAGTTCCTCGCGGTAGGCGAGCAGGGCGAAATAGGCATTGGCCAGCGAGGCCGTGGTGGAAATGCCGGTCGCGGCGGCGGAGAAGCGGTTTGCGCGCAGCGTCTGCTCGGCGGCGCGGCGGTCGGCCGCGTTGCCGCCCCACAGATCCGCCTCGTAGCTGGCGGCCAGGGTGGTGCTGAAGCTGTTGCGCGTGGTCGCGCTGCTGCGCTGGCGGCTGCCGCTGCCGCCCAGGGTCAGGCTGGGCAGCAGCGAGGCGCCGGCGATGCGCAGCGAGGCCTCGGCCTGGCGGATGCGCGCCTCGGCCTGGGCGATGTCGAGATTGCCGGTGGTGGCGGCGGCCATCAGCCGGTCCAGCTCCGGGGCGCCGAAGCCCTGCCACCACTGCGCCTCCGGCCAGCGCACCGGCTCGGCCGCGGCGTTGCGGAAGCGCGCCCCGGCCTCGATGCCGGCACCGGGCGGGGTGGAGGTGATGGCGCAGCCGGCCAGCAGCGCCGGCAGCAGCAGCAGGAAGGGCCGCCGCGCGGCGCCGCCCCGCGAGGCGGCCAGCGGACCAGCCAGCGGACCAGCCATTGAACCAGCCCGTGAACCAGCCCGTGAACGGGGAAGCGGCCTCATGGGGATTTGCGCCGGGTGGCGCGCCGCTGGCGCATCTCCTCGGCCAGGCGTTGGCGGCCCTCGGGCGAGAGGGTGGTGACCGCGTCGATCAGGCTATCCTCCACGGTGCTGCTGATGCCGTTCCACTCCTGCCGGGCGCGCAGCGTGGCGGCGCGCATCCGGGCGGGGTCGAAGGGTTCTTCCGCCAGGCTGGCCTCGGTGGCGGCGCGGGCGGCGTCGTGGCGCGCCAGCGCCTCCTGCACCCGCGTGCGCACGCCCTCCAGCACGGCCAGGAAGCGGGCGCGCTCCGCCTCCGGCAGGACGGTGGCCATCTGCGCCTGCATGGCGAAGAAATCAGGCCGGCGCTGCGGCTTGTCCGGCCGCAGCAGCAGCACGCCGCCCAGCACGAGGTTCAGCGCCAGCGAGGCACCAAGCCCCGCCTTCAGCCAGCTCATCGGGGAAAGGGTCATTCGGCCTCGCTATAGGCCACGGCCATGAGGTAGCGCGGCGCCAGCAGCCCGGCCTCCTCCGCGCGCGGCGCGGCGGGGGCGAGCAGCAGCCAGAGGCCGCAGGCGGAGAGGGCGAAGGCCGCGCCCGCACCCGCCGGCAGCAGCGGCCGCAGCC
>NZ_JANFNY010000048.1 GCF_024437745.1 Roseomonas sp. GC11
GGCCGGCGGCGCCTGGTCGCCGGGCGCCGGCTGCGCCGCCACCGGCAGGGCGGCGCCCGCCAGCAGCAGCACCGCGCCGAGCGCGGGGGCGAGCCGCGCCGCGCCCATCACTCGGCCGCCAGCGCCGGCGAGGAAGCCTTCGCCAGCACGTAGGATTCGATCTGGTCGGCGGCGTCACGCCCGTCGCGGATGCCCCAGACGACGAGCGAGGCGCCGCGCACGATGTCACCGGCGGCGAAGACACCGTCGAGCTTCGTCATCATGCTGCGCCGGTCGATGGTCAGCGTGCCCCAGCGGCTGACGGTCAGCCCCGGCTCGCCGAACAGGGTCGGCAGGTCCTCCGGGTCGAAGCCCAGCGCCTTGATGACGAGGTCCGCCGGCTCGGTGAAGCCGCTGCCGGGGATGGGCTCGACCTGGTGGCGGCCGGTGGCGTCGGGCAGGCCGAGATGCATCTTCACCGCGCGCACGCCGGTGACGACGCCATTCTCCCCCTCGAAGCCCTCCGGCGCGGAGAGCCAGGAGAAGTGCACGCCCTCCTCCTCGGCATTCGCCACCTCGCGCATCGAGCCGGGCATATTGGCCTTGTCGCGGCGGTAGAGGCAGGTGACGGCGGCGGCGCCCTGGCGGATGGCGGTGCGGACGCAGTCCATCGCTGTGTCGCCGCCGCCGATGACGACGACGCGCTTGCCCGCCGCGTTCAGCGTGCCATTGGCGAATTCCGGCACATGGTCGCCGAGATTCTCGCGGTTGGAGGCGGTCAGATACTCCAGCGCCGGGACGATGCCGCCCAGATTGGCGCCAGGGCCGCCAATGTCGCGCGCCTTGTAGACGCCGGTGGCGATCAGCACGGCATCATGCTTGGCGCGGATCTCGGCCAGGGAAATATCCTCGCCGACGCGGCAGTTGAGGACGAAGTTGATGCCCCCCTTGGCGAACTGCTCGGCGCGGCGGAGGACGACCTCCTTCTCCAGCTTGAAGTTGGGGATGCCGTAGATCAGCAGGCCGCCGACGCGGTCATAGCGGTCATAGACGGTGACCTGCCAGCCGCGCGCGCGCAGCCGCTCCGCCGCCGCGAGGCCGGCCGGACCGGCGCCGATGATGCCGACGGAATGCGCCAGCTCGCGCACCGGGGTGGGCGGCTTGACCCAGCCCTGCTCCCAGGCGGTGTCCGTGATGTATTTCTCGACGGCGCCAATGGTGACGCTGTCAAAGCCCTTCTCGATGACGCAGTTGCCCTCGCAGAGCCGGTCCTGCGGGCAGACGCGGCCGCAGATCTCGGGGAAGGTGTTGGTGGCGGAGGAGATTTCATAGGCCTCCTCCAGCCGGCCTTCCGCGGTCAGCTTCAGCCAGTCCGGGATGTTGTTGTTGAGCGGGCAATGGATCGAGCAGAAGGGCACGCCGCATTGCGAGCAGCGGCTGGCCTGCTCGGTCGCGCGCTCGGCGCTGAAGCGCTGATAGATTTCACCGAAATCGGCTTTTCGCTCGGCGGCCGCGCGCTTATCGGGCGTCTGTTGCGAAAGTCGCACGAATTGCAGCATGCGTTCGGCCATCGGGCACGGTCCTTCGGGCAGGAAGGGACAACAAAGCGCCGGGAGAGGCGCAGCCGCCGGGCCGCAGCAGGCCAGGCGGGGTTTTCACCCCGGCTGGCGCAGCTTTGGCATAGTTGAAGAGGCGTTGCGAGTCCTAAATGCGCCGAAATGTCAGCGTTGCTGACTTAATCGCACGTGTTTCTTTCTTTAGCCTTACCATCCCACCGGAGCCTTTGGGGTAATAGGTCCGATACGGGGGTTTTTCTCCGGTCAGACCAGCGCAGCCCGCCGCCCGCCCCCAGGCCGGAACCGCGCCAGATAATCCGGCACCACCGCCTCCATCGCCTGCGGCACCAGGCCCAGCGCCGCGAAGCCCGGCGCCCCGGGCGACACCACATTGTCCCTGCGCAGCAGCACCAGCTGGTCCCGCGTCAGCGGCGGATTGGGCAGCAACTCTCCCAGACGCGCCTGCCACGCCACCAGCGCATCCGGCAGCGGCACCAGCCGCTTCGGCCGCCCCGTCACCTCCAGCACATAGCCCATCAGCTCGCGGAAGCTGGCCACGCGCGGGCCGCCCAGCTCATAGGTCTGGCCCGCCGTGTCCGCGCGGGCGGCGGCCACCACCACCGCCTCCGCCACATCGCCCACATAGACAGGCTGGAAGCGCGTCCCGCCACAGACCACCGGCATCACCGGCAGGTTGCGCGCAAGCCCGGCGAAGCGGTTGAAGAACTGGTCATCGGCCCCGAAGATGATCGAGGGGCGCAGAATGGTCGCCGCCGGAAAGGCCGCGCGCAGCGCCGCCTCCCCCGCCGCCTTGCTGCGGGCATAGGCGCTGGCGCTGGCCGCGTCGGCACCGATGGCCGAGACATGCACCACCCGCGCCACCCCGGCCGCCGCCGCCGCGCGGCCGATGAAACCGGGCAGATCCCCCTGCAGGCGCTGGAAATCCCCCGCCCGCTTCTCCGCCAGGATGCCGATGAGGTTGACCACCAGCGCCGCGCCGGCCACCGCCCGCGCCACCGAGGCCTCCTCCCCCAGCCGGGCGGAGAGCGGCACGATCTGCCCCAGCTGCCCCTGCGTGGTGAGCGCCCGCACCGCCTCCGGGTCGCGGGTGACAACGCGCACCTCATAGCCCTGCCGCGCCAGCCGGGGCACCAGGTGCCGGCCGATGAAGCCCGTGCCGCCAAACACCACCGCCACTTGCCGCCCCGCCATGATTCGCCTCCATCCCGCGTGATGATCCCGCGGAACGATATGGGGCGGCACCCTATACGCCAAGCCTGGGGAGGCGCCGCCTCCCCAAACGAAAAGAAGACTCTCTGGGGAGGCTCCGCCTCCCCAGACCCCTCCGCCGGGGTGGCACGGCCACCCCGGACCCCGCGTGCAGTTTGGTGCCAACGGGTGGCGGGGTCCCCAAGGGAAATACGGGGGGACAGGGGCGGAGACCCCTGAAAACACCGCTCCGGACGAGGATTTGTCCGAAGCGGGGGCTGCCCTGGGGTGTTCGGGCTTTGACCCCTCCCTTCCCTCTCTCTATATGCAACGGCATCTGGGGCGGCCCTCGCGGCCTGCCCGACCGACTCGTAAGGTTTCCGATGACCCTGCCGCTGATGCCGAAGGCCACCGCTGTGTGGCTCATCGAGAAGACGTCCCTGAGCTTCGAGCAGATCGCCGACTTCGTTGGCATGCATCCGCTGGAGGTGCAGGCGATCGCTGATGGCGAAGTGGCGCAGGGCATTGTCGGCTACGATCCCATCCAGAACGGCCAGCTGCGCCGGGAAGAGATCCTCCGCTGCGAGGCCGACCCGAATGCCCGCCTGCGCCTGCTGGAGACCGCCACGCCGCTGCCCAAGAGCCGCGGCAAGGGCGCGCGCTACACCCCCGTCTCCAAGCGCAATGACCGGCCGGATGCCATCGCCTTCCTGCTGCGCAACTACCCGCAGCTCTCGGAAGCGCAGGTTGGCAAGCTGCTCGGCACCACCAAGGACACCATCGCCAAGGTGCGCGACCGCACGCACTGGAACAGCGCCAACATCAAGCCGCGCGACCCGGTGATCCTCGGCCTGTGCAGCCAGTCCGACCTGAACGCCGCCATCACCGCCGCCGGCGGCAACCCCTCCGCCCCCCTCCCCCCGCCGGAGGATGAGGACGCGGCCTGAACTGACACAGCCTGAACCCAGGCCGCACCGCACGGGTCATGAAAAAGGCGGCCGCGCCGGAAGGGCGGGCCGCCTTTTTTCATGCCCTCCGCTCAGCGGCGGCGGGGCGCCGGCGCGGCCGCCTTGGGCGGCGGCGGCAGGTCTTCCTCCAGGATGGTGAGGTGGACCGAATAGGAAATCTCGCCATCCTCGGTGTCGCGGTGCAGGGTGCCGATCACCTCATCCTCCACCGCCACCTCCACCGAGAGGCCGGCCCGCGCCGGGCGGATGAGGTTGATGCGGTCCGTGCCGAAGAGGCGGCGCAGATAGGTCTGCACCCGCGTGATATCCGAGGCGTCCATGCCGGGGGTCTTGCTCCAGGGAAAAGGTGGGCGGTTATAGGCCCGGGCGGCGGCGTGACCTAGGCGGAAAACCAGATCTCCCGCCTGCCCCGCGCCCCGCGCTGTCCCGCACCGCACGGGTTGGCAAGGCACCGCCGGGATGCATCCCCGGCGGGCCCGCCAGCCGGATTTTCCGGCCGAACTCTGTCCGGGCCAGCTTCTGCCGGCCTGCGAACCGTCAGCGTCCTGCCGCGCTCAGCGCGCGCTGGTCAGACGCTGCATTTCCTCTTTCAGGCGCAGCTTGGCGCGCTTCAGGCGGCCCAGTGTGCCGGCATCGGGCTGCGGACGGCTGCCCTCCTCGGCAATCTGGCGCTCCAGGTTGGCATGGCGCTCCTGCAGGCTGCGCAAGCGTGGCTGTTGCATCATCGGCACGCGATCCTCCAGAGGTTTTTCATGACCGGTGGAGGATACTGGGCCAGGCACTGGATTCGGCCTGCATCCGCCCCCCACCGGGGCGGGCCGCCGAGCCTTGCCTGCCGTGTCCCCGAAACGCCGCACCGCGGCGGAAACGGAGCAGATGGTCAGACCATGCTGTGCGACCACGCCAGGACATGATATGGCGTTTGCCTGTCCAGATGCGACTCAAACCGACCAACCCATGAGGCCCATCCTGGCCGACCGAGACAGCCTGCTCCGCCGTCTTCACGAACTCCGCAGCGAGCATCGTGATCTTGACACCGTCATCCTGCGCCTCGATGGCTCGCTGACGGACCAACTCCAGCTTCAGCGCCTCAAAAAGCGCAAGCTCAAGCTGAAGGATGAAATCGCCTGGCTGGAAAGCCGGCTGGTTCCTGACATCATCGCCTGACGCAGGCGCATCCAGCGAAGCGGTTCTTTTTTGCAAAAAAGAACCAAAAAACTTTTTTCAGTTGGCGTCCCGCCTCAGGCCTGAAGCGGCACGCCAAACTGAAAGAAAGTCTTTTTGCTTCTTTTTCTTCAGAAAAAGAAGACTCTACCCTTATTTCCTTCGCGCGGCACATTTGCCACACCCGCTCAGGGATTGCCCTGCCATCATTCCGGAACCGCTTCGCACCGGGTCCGGCCTGATCTAGCCTCGTAACGGAGAGGCGGCCACGCCCCTCCCCAGGCACCGGCAAAAAGGGCTCCGCCTCCCCATGGCACCTCTCCAGCGGTTTCTCGCGGGGCTTGGCCTCGCCGCCAGCATCGCCTTGCCCGCCACCGCGCAAACCTGCCTGCAACCGGCCGAACAGGCCGCCCTGGCGGTGCGCGCCCTGCAAAGCCAGCTGATGGTCGTCGCCCTCTCCTGCGGGCAGCATGACGACTACAACGCCTTCGTCACCCGCAACAAACAGGAGCTGGGCACGGCCTGGCGACAGGTGGCGGGGCATTTCCGCCGCGTCCATGGCGGCGCCGGGCAGCGGGAACTGGACAACTACATCACCACCCTGGCCAATGCGCAGTCGCAGGAGGGCATCCGCCAGGGCTCGCATTTCTGCCAGAACGCCGCGCCGCTCTTCCGGCAGGCCCTGGCGCAGCAGGGGCTGCCCGCCCTGGCCAGCCTCTCGCTGGAACAGAAGGTCACCAACCCCTATGGCGCCGAGGCCTGCCCCGCCCCGGCGACGCGCAGCGCCCAGGCCAGCCCGGCCCGCCGGCCACAGGCCACCACCCAGGTGGCCGCCGCCCGCTAGGCCCCGGCGCCTCCCGCCACGGCAACAAAAAACCCGCCGGGTCGCCCCGGCGGGTTTTTCGTCGGCGGAGCCGCCAGGGCTCAGCCCTGGCGCTCGACCATCATCTGCTTGATCTTGCCGATGGCCTGGGCCGGGTTCAGCCCCTTCGGGCAGGTCGCGGCGCAGTTCATGATGGTGTGGCAGCGATACAGGCGGAACGGGTCCTCGAGGTTGTCGAGGCGCTGGCCGGTGTATTCGTCGCGCGAGTCGGCGATCCAGCGATAGGCCTGCAGCAGCACGGCGGGGCCCAGGTAGCGGTCACCATTCCACCAGTAGGACGGGCAGGAGGTGGAGCAGCAGAAGCACAGGATGCACTCCCACAGCCCGTCCAGCTTGGCGCGCTCATCCTTGGACTGGCGGCGCTCCTCATCCGGCGGCGGCGGGGTGTCGGACTTCAGCCAGGGCTCGATGGAGCGCAGCTGCGCATAGATGTGCGACAGGTCGGGCACCAGATCCTTCACCACCGGCATATGCGGCAGCGGGGTGATGCGGACGTCCTTCTTCTGCACATCCTCGATCGGCTTGAGGCACGCGAGCGTGTTCATGCCGTCGATGTTCATGGCGCAGGAGCCACAGATGCCCTCACGGCAGGAGCGCCGGAAGGTCAGCGTGGTGTCCACCTCGTTCTTGATCTTGATCAGCGCGTCCAGGACCATCGGGCCGCACTTGTCGAGATCGATCTCGTAGGTGTCGTAGCGCGGGTTCTCGCCGGTATCCGGGTCGAACCGGTAGATCTTGAAGCTCTTGACGTTCTTGGCGCCGGGCTCGGCCTTGTAGGTCTGCCCCGTGCCGATCGTCGAATTCTTCGGAAGCGTGAAGGTGGCCATCTTGTACCCGCTCCTTCCTCAGTAGACGCGCGGCTTGGGCGGGAAGACCTGGACCTCGTTGGTGAGGGTCCGCATCTTCACGTCGCGATAGTCGAGCGTGACCTTGTAGTTCTCATCCACCCGGGCGAGGGTGTGCTTCATCCAGTTGGCGTCGTCGCGCTCCGGATAATCCTCATGGGCATGGGCGCCGCGGCTCTCGTGGCGGGCCTCGCCGCCGACGACCGTGGTCAGCGCGTTGCCGATCAGGTTGTCCAGCTCCATCGCCTCCATCAGGTCGCTGTTCCAGATCAGGCTGCGATCCTTGATGCGGATGTCGCCATAGGAGGCGGCCACCTTCGCCATCTTCTCGCAGCCTTCCTTGAGCAGCTCGGAGGTGCGGAAGACGGCGGCGTGGGTCTGCATGGTGCGCTGCATGGAGAGGCGCAGCTCGGCCACCGAGGTATCGCCCTTGGCGTGGCGCACCTTGTCCAGGCGGTCGAGGGCGAATTCCCCGGCCTTGGGCGGCAGCGGCGCCTGGGTGGCGCCCGGCTTGATGGTGGCGGCGGCGCGCAGCGCGGCGGCGCGGCCGAACACCACGAGGTCGAGCAGCGAGTTGGTGCCCAGGCGGTTGGCGCCATGGACGGAGACGGAGGCCGCCTCGCCCACCGCCATCAGGCCGGGGACGACCTTGTCCTGGTCCGTGCCGGTGGCGGCCAGCACCTCGCAGTGGATGTTCGTGGGAATGCCGCCCATGTTGTAGTGGACGGTCGGGAGCATCGGGATCGGCTCCTTCGTCACATCCACGCCGGCGAAAATCTTCGCCGTCTCGGAGATGCCGGGCAGCCGCTCATGCAGCAGATCGGCGCCCAGATGCTCCAGGTGCAGGTGGATATGGTCCTTCAGCGGGCCGACGCCGCGCCCCTCGCGGATTTCCATCGACATGGCGCGGGAGACGACGTCGCGCGAGGCGAGGTCCTTCGCCGTCGGCGCGTAGCGCTCCATGAAGCGCTCGCCCTCGGAATTGGTGAGGTAGCCACCCTCGCCGCGCGCGCCCTCGGTGACGAGGCAGCCGGAGCCGTAGATGCCGGTGGGGTGGAACTGCACGAACTCATTGTCCTGCAGCGGCAGGCCGGCGCGCAGCACCATGCCGCCGCCATCGCCCGTGCAGGTATGGGCGGAGGTGCAGGAGAAATAGGCGCGGCCATAGCCACCGGTGGCGAGCACCACGGTCTGGGCGCGGAAGCGGTGGATCGAGCCATCCTCAAGGCACCAGGCGATGACGCCGCGGCAGGCGCCTTCCTCCATGATGAGGTCGAGTGCGAAATACTCGACGAAGAATTCGCAGTTATGCTTCAGCGACTGCTGGTAGAGCGTGTGCAGGATGGCATGGCCCGTGCGGTCGGCCGCGGCGCAGGCGCGCATGGCCGGGGTCTTGCCATAGTTCTGCATGTGGCCGCCGAAGGGGCGCTGGTAGATCTTGCCATCCTCGGTGCGGCTGAAGGGCACGCCGAAGTGCTCCAGCTCGATGATGGCCGGCACCGCCTCGCGGCACATGTATTCGATGGCGTCCTGGTCGCCCAGCCAGTCCGACCCCTTGACGGTGTCGTACATGTGCCAGCGCCAGTCATCCTCGCCCATGTTGCCGAGGGCCGCGCCCACGCCGCCCTGCGCCGCCACGGTGTGGCTGCGCGTCGGGAAGACCTTGGTGATGCAGGCGGTTTTGAGGCCGGCCGCACCCATGCCGAAGGTCGCGCGGAGGCCGGCGCCGCCGGCCCCCACCACGACGACGTCGTAGGTGTGGTCCACCACGCGGTAGGCGCCCGAGGAGGGCATGGTGATCGCGTTCATCGTCCCGATCTTCCGTCAGAGGTGCGGCGCGCGCAGGGGGCAGCCGCCATTCCAGAAAGCTGTAGCGTCAGATAGGCCGAACCGGCGCTTGCCAAGGGTGGATTGTGCCACACCCCGCACGCGCCGGGCCGGGCCCGGTTCAGAGCGCGATCTTCAGCACCGCGATGGCGGAGAGCAGGCCGAACAGCCAGCAGGCCGCCTTCACCGCCAGGATCGAGAACATGCGCGGCATCTCGCCGCGCACATAGTCCTCGATCACCACCTGCAGGCCGGCGGCCGCGTGGTGGAAGGATAGGCCGATCGAGGCCAGCAGCAGCGTCGCGTTCAGCGGGTGGGCGATCCAGGCGAGGGTCGCCTCATGGCTCTTGCCCGCCAGGGTGGCCACCGAGAGGACGAACCACAGGGTCAGCGGCAGCAGCGCCATCGAGGTGACGCGCTGCATCCACCAGTGATGCGTGCCCTGCTTGGCAGAGCCCAGGCCGCGCACGCGGCCAAGGGCGGATTCCATACGAATGGCGGTGGTCTGCTTCTCGCTCATGATGCCGCTCCTCAGCCCCAGGCGATGATGACGATGAGCCAGGTCAGCACGGTCAGCACGCCGGTGCCGATCAGCACGGCGCGGCCGGTGCGGTAGGTGGTCGGCAGGTCGAAGCCGTGCCCCGCATCCCACACCAGGTGCCGGATCCCCGCCAGCGTGTGGTACCAGGCCACAGCCGTCATGCCGAACAGCATCAGCATGCCGAGGAAGGAGGAGAGGAACCACTGCACGGCGGCGAAGGCCTTCGGCCCCGCCGCGGCGGCCAGCAGCCACCAGGCCAGCACCAGCAGGCCGACCGACCAGGCCACGCCCGTGGCGCGGTGCATGATCGACATGGCGCTGGTGATGCGCGTCATGTCATAGACCTGAAGGTGCGGCGACAGAGGCCGGCTCACGCGCGTTCCGTCGGTGCGGCGACCCACCATCGTCGCCTCGCGCGCGTCTTTCATACTCGACATGGACCGATCCCGCTCCGCCACATTTTGAGACGCCCCGACGCTCCGGTCTGGGCAGAGACCGGACAGGAGCGATGCAGCCTTTTATGGTGCAGCGCCCATGAGCGTCAACGCGCAGACCCCTCCATGACACGGTAGGGAAAAGCAAAGGTTAAGGCACTGCGCTGCAAAAAAGCGGCGGTGGCTCACCGCATGAAACATTGCTCATGCATCGTTTGCCACTCCAACAACAGGCGCCGCGCCGCCCATCTCCGGACAGCGCGGCCAGTTCCGCCCGGATCGGGCGGATTCCTCCGAAAGAAAGGGTTCTTTTTTGGAAAAAAGAACCAAAAAACCTTTCAGAGACAGCCCGCCTGTGAAAAAGCGCGGGCTGAACTACAAAGAATCAAAGGGTTAGTAGCCGTGGTAGTAAGGGCGCTGCGGCGTCGTCGCGGCACCGCCCACAGCACCCAGCGCACCGCCGATCAGCGCGCCCGTGCCGGCATTGCCGCCCGTCACGCTGGCAATGCCAGCGCCCGCGCCAGCCCCCAGCAAGCCACCACCAATCGCGCGCTGGCCAGGATTATAAGGGTCGGTGCAGGCCGCGAGGCCGAGTCCCAGCCCCGCCAGCAGCCCCACACGAAACAGGGTCTTGCGCATCTCAGAACCTCCTTGTGGTGCTCTCAACGCCACAAGGGATCGCCGGGATGCGCGGCGCGGATGCGGCGCCCGCATGGCAGGGCCGCCGCAATCCGACACGCCTGCGTGAGGCCGCGCCTCAGGCCGCCTGCTTCGCCAGCAGGCCCTGCCGCACCAGCTCCTCGGCGATCTGCACGGCGTTCAGCGCCGCGCCCTTGCGCAGATTGTCCGCCACGCACCAGAAGGCCAGGCCATGCGGCACCGTCGGGTCCGCCCGCAGGCGCGAGACGAAGACCGGATCCTCACCGGCGATGTCCACCTGCGTCGCATAGCCGCCATCCTCGCGCCGGTCGAGCACGGTGATGCCCGGCGCCTCGCGCAGCGCCGCCCAGGCCTGCTGCACGGTGATCGGCCCCTCGAACTCCACATGCACCGCCTCGCCATGGCCGATGAAGGCCGGCACGCGCACGCAGCTCGCCACCACCTGGATGTCCGGGTCCAGGATCTTGCGCGTCTCCACCGCCATCTTCCACTCTTCCTTGGTGAAGCCATCCTCCAGGAACTTGTCGATGTGCGGGATGCAGTTGAAGGCGATCGGCTTGGTGAAGACCTCCGGCGTCGCCGCGTCATTCACATAGATGCCGCGGGTCTGGGTGAAGAGCTCGTCCATCGCCTCCTTCCCCGCGCCCGAGACGGACTGATAGGTGGACACCACCACCCGCCTGATGCGCGCGATCTCATGCAGCGGCTTCAGCGCCACCACCATCTGGATCGTCGAGCAGTTCGGGTTGGCGATGATGTTGCGCTTGCGGAAGCCCTGCAGCGCCTGCGGGTTCACCTCCGGCACCACCAGGGGAACATCCGGCTCCATGCGGAAATGGCTGGTGTTGTCGATCACGACGCAGCCCGCCGCCGCCGCGCGCGGCGCGTGCACGGCCGAGACCGAGGCACCCGGCGAGAACAGCCCGATATCCACGCCCTTGAAATCAAAGGTCTCCAGGTTCTGCACCTTCAGCACGGCATTCTCGCCGAAGGAGACCTCCCGCCCGGCCGAACGGCCCGAGGCCAGCGCGATCACCTCGCTGACCGGGAATTCCCGCTCGGCGAGGGTCTTGAGCATCTCGCGCCCCACATTGCCGGTGGCGCCGACGACCGCGACACGATAGCCCATCTCTGCACGTCCTTTTCCTAGCGCGCCCGCCCGCGGGCCCGGCGCCGATGCCGCCCGATACCCCCCTTCCCCCCTCCCCTCAATCTTTTCTTTCGGGCTGCCGCCGTCCCGTGGGGAGGCGGGACACGGCAGGCCACCCGGCGGATCGTGGCACGGGGGCACAGTACGGGGGCACAGGGCCGCCTCTCCCCAGGCGGCCGCCAACACGGTAAAACCCTTCCCGAAGCCTTGCCGCTTCCACACCGCGCCCCACCTCGAAGCCCGACGGCGGCAGCCCGAAAGAAAAGCGGCCCACCTCGAAGCCCGACGGCGGCAGCCCGAAAGAAAAGCGGCCCACCTCGAAGCCCGACGGCGGCAGCCTGAAAAAAGCGGCCCACCTCACAACAAGACGGCGGCAGCCCGAAAGAAAAATGAATATTTTGAAGCTGTGTGTGGGGCCGAGGGATGTGGCGTCGCTCCGCGAGGGGCAGGCGCGCCGGGCTCTGCTGGACCCTCCCCTGCGCCATCTCACGCGCCAGTTTCCCAAGCGGGCGCCCGAGATCATCGGCAGCGGCTCGCTCTACTGGGTGGTGGCCGGGTTCTGCTGCGTCCGCCAGCGCATCCTCGACATCCGCGAGGAAGCCGGCGATGACGGCACGCCCCACGCCGCCCTGGTGCTGGACCCGGAGCTGGTGGCCGTCGCCGCCCGGCCGGTGAAGCCCTTCCAGGGCTGGCGCTACCTCGCCCCCGAGGCCGCGCCCCCCGACATCGCCAGCGCCGCGGCCGACGCCACCGGCATCTCCGCCCTGCCCGAGGCGCTGCGGCGCGAATTGCAGGCCCTCTGCCTGCTCTGAGAAGCCGTGGGAAACCTCGGGCCGAGGGGAGGCCCGAGGGGGGCTTTGCTGCCCCAGGCACCCGCCTTCAGGAAGAATCTCCCGTGGCCCGGCGGCATGGCCGCGCGGGAGCGGCCCGGGCAGGCGCGTCCAGAAATCTGGCATTCCCGGAACGATTCATTAACGCTAATTCAGCCCTGGCCCATCATGGCGAGAAGACCCCCCGGCCAAGATGGCCACAGGGGTTGAGACGCTCCCCAATCAGGAATTGCCAAACATGCTTCGCCCGCTTCGCATCCTTGTTGCTGCCCTCGCCCTGGCCGCGCCGATCGCCGCGCTGAGCCTGTCCGGGACCGCGGAGGCCCGCACCGCCAGCACCCAGACCACGGCCAGCGGGGATACCCAGCAGGTGTCCACCCAGCAGCGCCGCCGCCACCACGCGCAGCGCAGCACCACCCACCGCCAGCATGCGAGCGCCGGCAAGCGCCACCGCCAGCACGCTGCCCGCGCCCGCCGCACGCCGCGCACCACGGGCTGAGAGGAATTCGGCGGCGGTCTTATTTCCCGGCAGTCCGCCGCCGGTCGGCCTGGCCCCGCGAGGGGCGGCCGCTAGGGCCGACCGGAGCAATCCGGTCGGCCTTTTTTTATTCCGGCGCGGCGGGCGGTGGCCCCGCCGGGCGCGACGGCCCGGGCGGCGACTCCGCACCCACCCCGCCGCCCTGCTGGCCCTCCAGCCTGCCATCCCCGGCCATCGGCCCATCCCCGCCGCCTTCGCCGCCGGCCTTCTCGTCCCAGGCCTTCTCATCCCAGGACAGGACATCGTCCCACGGCGTTTCCTCCTCCTCGAGGGCGGGGGAAGGCGCGGCCTCCGGCGGCACGGGCCGGGCGGGGGGCTCCCCGGTGGAGAGGCCATCCGGCGGGGCATCCTCCTCCCCGACCATGGCGGCGGGGGGGACCTCCTCCGCCCCGGATGCCTCGGCGGCGCCCCCGGCGGCGGCGATTCCAGCGGCGGCAACCCCGGTGGCGGGGGCCTCCCCCGTCGCCGGGCGCGGATAGGAGGCGGGGGAGACCCAGCCGAGATCCGGGGCCTCCTCCCTCTCCACCGGGGCGGGCGCGGGCGGGGCGGGGGGCGGGGCCGGGCGGGCCTCGGCCTCCAGCAGCGTCAGCAGCCCTTCCAGCAGCAGGGCGGGACTCGGCGGGCAGCCGGGAATCAGCAGGTCCACCGGCAGCACCGCCGCCGTGCCGCCCTCCACCGCGTAGCTGCCGGCGAAGACGCCGCCATCCAGCGCGCAGTCGCCCACCGCCACCACCCATCCCGGCTCCGGCATGCAGGCATGGGCGCGCTGCACCGCCTCGCTCATGTTGCGCGCCATCGGGCCGGTCACCAGCAGCACATCGGCATGGCGCGGCGAGGCGACGAAGCGCAGCCCGAAGCGCTCCAGGTCATAGACCACGTTCTGCAGGGCGGCGATTTCCAGCTCGCAGCCATTGCAGGAGCCGGCATCCACCTGCCGGATGGACAGGCTGCGGCCCAGCCGGGCGCGGGCGGTGGCATCCAGCCGCGCGGCCAGGGCGGAGACCGTCTCCTCCGCCGGCGGCGCGGCGGGGTCGGTCAGCGGGCGGCGGAAGAGGGTGCGCGCCAGTCTGGGCCACAGCATCGGGGGGCCTCCTGCCTCACAGGTCCACGCCGCTGTAGGAGGCGTTGAAGCTCTTGTTGCACAACGGGAAGTCGGCGACGATGTTGCCCTCCACCGCGGCCTCCAGCAAAGGCCAGTGCAGCCAGGAGGGGTCGCGCGGAAAGGCGGCGCGGATCAGCCCGTCATCGCCCAGCTGCAGCCACCACAGCACCTCGCCGCGGAAGCCCTCCACCATGCCCCAGCCCTCCCCGGCGCGCGGCAGCAGCGGCGCCTGGAGCGGCCCCGGCGCCAGCCGCGCCAGGAAGTCCGGCACCAGCCGCAGGCTTTCCTCCAGCTCGGCGAGGCGGATCAGCAGCCGCGCCTCCACATCCCCCGCCTCCAGCACCGGAATGGCGAGGCCGGCGGCGTCATAGGGCGCATAGGGAAAATCCCGCCGCGCATCGGCATCGCGGCCCGAGGCACGGCCGACATAGCCGCCGGCGGCGAAGCCCGCCGCCAGTTCCGGGCGCAGGATGCCCGTGCCGGCCAGGCGGTCCTGCAGGCTGGCATGGCGCTCCATCACGCCGCGCAGCGCGGGCAGCTCGGCGGCGACCACGGCCAGCGCATCGGCGAGCAGCCGCGCCCCCTCCGGCGTCAGGTCGCGCGCCACCCCGCCGGGGATGACGAGGCCCATCATCAGCCGGTGGCCGAAGGCGGCGGCGGCGGCGCGCAGCACCATCTCGCGCAGCGCGCCGAAGCGGGCATGCGGCCAGGCGAAGGCGGCGTCGTTGCAGAGAAAGCCGCAATCATTCAGGTGGTTGGCGATGCGCTCCAGCTCCGCCATCACGCCGCGCAGCAGCAGGGCGCGCGGCGGCGGGGTGGTGGCGGTGGCACGCTCCGCCGCCATGGCGAAGGCCCAGGAATGCGCCACCGTGGAATCGCCCGAGAGCCGCGCCGCCACCGGCGCCGCCAGCCGGGGCGAGCGCCCGCGCAGCAGCCCCAGCACGCCCTTGTGCGTATAGCCCAGCCGCGCCTCCAGCCGCAGGATCATCTCGCCCTGGACGTGGAAGCGGAAATGCCCCGGCTCGATCACCCCGGCATGGATGGGGCCGACCGGGATCTGGTGCACCCCCTCGCCCTCCGCCGTGAGAAAGACGGGCTGCGGCACCTCCCCCGTGCGGCGCGGCGGGCGGGCGGCGAGCGGGGTGAGCACCGGCCAGCGCCCATGCTCCAGCCAGGGCCGCCCATCCACCCCGCCCGCCGCCTGCCAGCCGGTCAGGTCGGCCACCGCGCGCTCGAACCACGCCGCCGCCGGGCGCGCGGGGGAGAGCGCGGCATAGGCCCCGCCCTCCGCCACCGCCGTGCTGGCGATCAGCGGCGCCGTCTCGCCCGGCGGGTGGAAGGCGGCATGCACCTCCCCCACCCCCGGCCAGAGGCCCAGGAAAGCCAGGTCCGGGGCAGCGGCAGGAGCAGCGGCCAGGGGAGCCGACAGCGCGGCCGGCAGCGCGGCCCAGGCGGCGGCATCCAGCACATGCCGGAAAGGCGTGGCGGCCGGCGCGGCGCGGATCAGGTCGAGGGCGGACACGGAAGCGGAAGCGGAAACAGGACTCATCCGGCGATCCTCGCGGCCTCGGCCAGCAGGGCGGCGAGCGGCGCCGGCAGCGCCAGCCCCAGCACCAGCGCTGCCAGCAGATGCGCCCAGGCGGGGCCGAGCACCGCCCAGCTTCCACCCCAGGCGGGCGCGGGGGGCCGCGCATCGGGCGTGGCAGGGCCAAGGCAGAGCGCCTGCATCGCCCGCAGCAGCGCCAGCGCCGCCACCAGCAGCCCGAGGCCGAGCGGCAGCGCCAGCCAGGGCAGCCGCGCCGCGCTCTGCTGGATCATCAGGAACTCGCTGGAGAACAGCGAAAAAGGCGGCAGCCCGGCGATCGCCAGGAAGCCCAGCACCAGCGCCCAGCCCAGCCCCGGATGCCCCGCCACCAGCCCGCGCAGATCCTCCAGCCGCTGGCTGCCCTTCAGCAGCGTGGCACGGCCGACCAGGAAGAACAGCGCGCTCTTCACCAGCGAATGGCCCAGCATGTGCAGCACCCCGGCCAGCGCCGCCGGCCCGCCCAGCCCGAAGGCGAAGGCAGCCAGGCCCATATGCTCGATGCTGCTCCAGGCCAGGAAACGCCGCGCATCGCGCCGCCGCCACAGCGCCAGCGCCGCCAGCAGCAGGGAGAGCAGCCCCATCCCCGCCATCAGCGCGCCAGGGGGCAGCACCGCCTCGTTCAGCGCCACCACGGCGCGGGCGCGCAGAATGGCATGCAGCGCCGCGTTCAGCAGCAGGCCGGAGAGCACGGCGGACATCGCCACCGGCCCCTCGGCATGGGCATCCGGCAGCCAGGAATGCAGCGGCGCCAGCCCCGCCTTGGTGCCATAGCCCACCAGCAGGAAGATGAAGGCCAGGGAGAGCAGGGCCGGGTCGGCCTCCCGCCCCACCCGCAGCAGCGCGGTGAAGGAGAGCGCGCCCTCCCCCCCACCCGTATAGGGCTGCGCGGCGAGGCCCAGCACAATGGTGCCGAACAGCGCCAGCGCGATGCCGACGCCACAGAGGATGAGGAATTTCCACGCCGCCTCCAGCGCCGCCGCGCCGCGGTGCAGCGCCACCATCAGCACCGTGGCCAGCGTGGCACCCTCGATCGCCGCCCACATCAGGCCGAGATTATCGGCCAGCAGGGCCAGGTAATTGGCGCCGAGAAACGCCTGGAAGGCCGCGTGATAAGCGCGGGCGGCGCGCGGCGAGAAGCCCTCGGCCGGCAGCATGGCGGCGGAGAAAATCGCCGTGGTCAGGCCAATGAACGCCGAGAGCAGCACCAGCGGCAGGTTCAGCGCATCCAGCAGCAGCAGGCCCTCCACCTCGCGCGGGGCGGTGAGAAGGGTCAGCGACAGGAGAAAACCCGCCAGCGCGGCGGCGATGTTCAGCAGCGGCGACGGCCACAGGGCCAGCAGCAGCGCCGCCAGGAAAGGCAGGGCGATCAGCAGGTCAGGCATCCGATATCCCCGGCACCAGGGGGCCTTGCCCCCTGGACCCCCAGCAGGAACCTGAGGTTCCTGCACCTCCCAACTGGAAATAGGAACCTGAGGTTCCTGCGCCTCCCAACTGAAAATAGGAACCTGAGGTTCCTGCTCCTCCCAACTGAAAAAAAATCATTCGCCCTCTCCGCGGTGGCGGTGCAGGAGCGAGAGATCGAGCGACTCGAAACGCTCCCGCAGCAGCAGCACGAAGAACCCGGCCACCCCAGCCAGCACCAGCACCAGCGCCGCCGTGGCGATCTCGACCACCAGCGGCATGCCCTGCACGCCGGAGGCCGCCAGCACCAACCCGTTCTCCAGGCTGAGCAGGCCCACCACCTGGCCAATGGCGTGGCGCCGCGTGACCATCATCAGCAGGCCAAGCAGCACGACGGAGAGCGCGATGGCGAGGTCCTCCCGCAGCAGCGCGGCCGCGCCGGCGGTGGCCGGCAGCACCACGAGGCAGGCCAGCGCCACCAGCGCCACCCCGGCGATCAGGCTGGCGCCAATGCCCAGGCCCGGCTCCACCCGCCTTTGCAGCCCGAGGCGCAGGATGAAGGCGCGCAGCGCCAGCGGGATCAGCACCGCCTTCACCGCCGCCGCCACCAGGGCACTGATGAAAAGGCCCGGCTCCTCCTGGATGAAGCCCTGCCACGCCACGGCCAGGGCCAGCAGCGCCCCCTGCGCCGCGAAGGCTCCCGTCATCGCCGCGAGGCGCCGCTGGTAGAGCAGCACGAAGCCGCTGAGCAGCATGCCGCCACCCAGCAGATGCGCGACATCATAGGGGATCTGGCCGAAGCTCATGCCAGCCCCGTGGACAGGAACAGAAACACCACGCCGAGCAGCGCCAGCAGCAGCGCCGCGCCCAGGAACTCCGGCACGCGGAAGACGCGCATCTTGGCGATGGCATTCTCGAAGCCCGCCAGCGCCAGGGCCAACCCGGCCAGCTTGGCCAGCCAGAGGCCAAGCCCCTGCGCCCAGGCCAGCGGCCCCTCCGCCGCCTCCGCCATGCCGAAGGGCAGGAACAGCGCCGCCAGCAGCGAGAGCCAGAGCAGCAGCCGCAGCGCCGCCTGCATCTCCCACAGCGCGAGGTGGCGGCCGGAGGCCTCCAGCAGCATCGCCTCATGCACCATGGTCAGTTCCAGATGGGTGGCGGGGTTGTCCACCGGGATGCGGCCATTCTCGGCCAGCGCCACCGCCAGCAGCGCCACCAGCGCCAGGGCGAGCGAGACGCGCAGGCCCAGCGCCCCATCCTGCAGCGCGGCGCCGATGGCATCGAGATTGGTGCCCCCCGCCAGGATGGCGAAGGCCATGACGCAGAGCAGGAAGGCCGGCTCGGCGAAGACGGCGAAGCTCATCTCCCGCGCGGCGCCGAGGCCGCCAAAGGCGCTGCCGATATCCATCGCCGCCAGCGCCAGCGCGGCGCGGGAGAGCGCCAGCAGCCCGCCCAGCAGCAGCAGATCCGCCAGGCCGCCCAGCGCCATGCCGCGCGTGAAGCCAGGCACCAGCGCCGCCGCCAGCAGCGTGGCCGCGCAGGCGGCATAGGGGGCGATGGAGGTGACGAGCGAGGCATTCTCCGCCAGCACCGGCCGCTTGCGGCAGAGCTTCACGAGGTCGCGCCAGGGCTGCAGCGGCGAAGGCCCGCGCCGGCCCAGCATGCGCGCCTTCAGCCAGCGCAGCAGCCCGGTGAGCAGCGGCGCCAGCGCCAGCATCAGCGCCAGATGCAGCGCCTGGGTGAGCAGCGCGGCCATCATGCCCCCGCCCCCCCGCCCGGCCCCACCCAGGCCAGCAGGGCGAGCAGCGCCAGCAGCGTGCCGAAGGCCAGCATCAGCAGGTGGCGCAGCGGGAGGTCGCGCAGCCGCTCCGCCCGGATCACCAGCGCATCGCGCCAGCGGGCGAGGGCCGGCAGCAGGGCGGGCAGCACCGGGTCCTGCCAGTGGCTGTCCAGCCGCGCCGGGGCGGGGTCGCCGGGCGGCGGCAGGGTGGCGCGCTCCCGCGCCGCCAGCAGGCTGGTGCCGAGCATCCGCAGCAGCGGCTGGGCGAATCCGGCGGCGGAAGGCTGCGTGCCGGGGTCGCCGAAGGGCAGGTGCGGCGGCGGCGCGACGAAGCCGCAATCCCAGGCCGGGCCGCGCACCGAGGCACGCGGCGAGAGCCAGCGCAGCGCCAGCACCACCGCCACGAACAGCACCAGCAGCAGCACCGCCAGCCCGAGCGGATGATAGGCCGAGGCGGAGGGCGAGGCCGCCACCGCCCAGGCCGAGGCCAGCGCCACCCCCCCGGCATGACCAGAAAGGCGGGCCACCGCCTCCCCCCCCAGCGCCAGCAGGGCGCCGGGCAGCAGCCCCACGGCGGCGCCCAGCCCGGCCAGCAGGAAGAGCGCGGCGCGCGGCAGCGGCGCGGCCTCGCTGGCGCCCAGGGTGCGCGGCGCGCGCGGCCGGCCAAGGAAAGTGAGGCCCCAGAAGCGCAGCATCGCCACCGCCCCCAGCGCCGCCGCCATGCCGAGCAGCGCCACCGCCGCCGCCGCCAGCACCTGCACCCCCAATTCGCCCACCCGCCAGGAGGCCAGCAGCGCCTGCAACAGCAGCCATTCCGCCGCGAAACCGGCCAGCGGCGGCAGCGCCGCCAGCGCCGCCGCCCCGGCCAGCGCCGCCAGCGCCACCTTCGGCATGGCGTGGATCAGCCCGCCCAGCCGGTCCATCCGGCGGGAACCGGCACCGTGCTGCACCTCCCCCGCCACCAGGAAGAGCAGCGTCTTGGCCAGGGCATGGCCCAGCACATGCAGCAGCCCCGCCGCCGCCGCCAGCGCCGCCAGCGCGCCGAGATCGGCCGCCCGCAGCAGCGCCGACAGGCCAAAGGCCATGGCGATCAGCCCGACATTCTCGATGGTGGAACAGGCGAGGAGCACCTTGATATCGCCCTCCTGCGTGGCGCGCAGCGCGCCGAACAGGGCGGAGGCGGCGCCCAGCGCCAGCAGCGGCACGCCCCAGCCCAGCCCCTGCCCCAGCCCGCCGACATCGAGCAGCAGCCGCGCCGCGACATAGAGCGCCACCTTGGTCATCACCGCCGACATCAGGGCGGAGACATGCGCCGGCGCCACCGGATGCGCCACCGGCAGCCAGCCATGCAGCGGCACCAGCCCGGCCTTCGAGCCGGCGCCCAGCACCACCAGCGCCAGCACCACCCAGGCCACGCCGCCCTGCGGCGGCGCCTGCCGCAGCGCGGCGAAGGAGAGATCCCCCGCGAGGCCCGCCAGCAGCCCCACCGCCGGCAGCAGGCAGGCCGCGCCGAACAGCGCGAAGCCGAGGTAAAGCCCCGCCGCCGCCCGCGCCGCGCCCTCCTCCTCCGCCGGGGCGGGCCCGGCCGCGGGGAAACCGGCGGGGACAGAACCGGCAGAAACAGAACCGGCGGGCGCCTGCCCGGCGGCGACCAGCACCCAGGAGGCGAGCGACATGCCCTCGAAGCCGAGCAGCAGGGTGAAGCCATCCCCCGCCAGCAGCGCCAGCGCCATGCCGGCCAGGAAGAGCGGCCAGGCCGCCAGCCGGCGCGCGGGCGCCACCGCCTCGTGCCGCCAGCCATAGGCGCCACAGGCCAGGCCACACAGGCCGAGCGGCAGCAGGAACCACGCCGAAAGCCCGTCCAGCGCGAGGCTGAGCGGCGCCCAGGCCGGGCCGAAGGGCAGCAGCAGCGCCGCCTCCCCCCCCTCCACCAGGGCGGCCAGGGCCAGCAGGGCGAAGCCCCCCGCCACCAGCGCCGTGCCGGCATGGACCAGCCGGGCAAGGCCCGGGCGCCCCCCGGCCCAGGCCCCCAGCAGGGCCAGCGGCGGCAGGCAGCAGAGCAGGACGGCCAGGGTGGAGATCAGCACGCGGCACCGGGGTGGTGAATCACCACGCCAGGATAGGGGGCCGTCAAAGCATTGACAAAGGCTGCTTTCGCCTGGGAGGCGAGAAGGCGCCATCGAGTTCCGCCAGATCCTCCGGCGCCAGAACGATCTCCCGCGCCGCGGCATTCTCGCGCAGATGCGCCTCGCTGGCGGCCTTGGGAATGCTGATGACGCCCGGGGCGCGCAGCGTCCAGGCCAGGGCGATCTGCGCCGGGCTGCGGCCCTGCCGCTGCGCCACGCGCCGCAGCACCGGGTGGCGCAGCAGCGCCCCGCCCTGCCCCACCGGGGAATAGGCCATCACCGGCATCCCCCGCCGCGCCGCATAGGGCAGCAGGTCGAACTCCACCCCGCGCTCCTCCAGGTTGTAGAGCACCTGGTCCGTGGCGCAGTCCGGCAGGGCGGCGCCCAGTTCCTCCAGATCCGCCACATCGAGGTTGGAGACGCCCCAGCGCAGGATCTTGCCCTGCGCCACCAGCCGCTCCATGGCCTCCACCGTCTCGGCCAGGGGCACGCTGCCGCGCCAGTGCAGCAGGTAGAGGTCCAGCACCTCGGTGCGCAGCCGCTTCAGGCTGGCCTCGCAGGAACGCGCCATGCGGGTGCGCGAGGCATTGTGCGGATAGACCTTGGAGACCAGGAAGACCTCCTGCCGCCGGCCGGCGATGGCCTCGGCCACCACCGACTCCGCCCCGCCCTCGGCATACATCTCGGCGGTGTCGATCAGCGTCAGACCGAGATCGAGGCCCAGCCGCAGCACCCGCGCCTCCGCCGCCCGGTCGGCGCCGCGCTCGCCCAGCTTCCACGTGCCCTGGCCCAGGGCGGGGACAACCGTGCCATCCGGCAGGGTCACACTGTTCATGGCGGATTCCCTTTTGCCTTCCTATCTTGCCCGCTATGCGCCGCACCGCCATCCCGCTGCTCGCCCTCGCCGCCGCGATCGCCGCCGCACCCCCGCCGGCCCGCGCGGCCACCGAAACCTATGGCCCCTGGATCCTCTCCTGCGCGGCCGATGCGATGACCGACCGCGCCACCTGCCGCATGACGCTCAGCACGCCGGTGGAGCCCGCCACCGCCAGCCTCAGCGCCCTGGCGCTGGAGGTCGCGCCGCGCCGGGGCCGCCTCGTGCCGGTGGTGACGGCCCGTGAACTCGGGCTGGACAGCGCGGCGCGCGGGCTGCTCGCCCTCACCGGCACGGTGCAGCTCCGCTTCCCGCCCAACAAGCTCTTTGAAATGCCCTGCGCGCTGGAAGGGCGCTCCGTGGTCTGCGCGCCACGGCCGGAGGATGCCAGCCGCGCCGCCGCGGAACTGGCCCAGGCGCCGCGCGCCCTGGTGCGGGTGCTCGGGCTCGGCAGCGCCACGGCGGAGGGGCCTCCACGGGAGCTGGCCCTCTCCGAGACCAGCACCGCGCTGGAGGCTTTCCGCGCCCAGGTGCCGCCGGAGCAGGGGAATGAACCGCCGCCACCCGCCTTCGATTTTCAGGAATTGATGGGGCGGGTGCAGCGTTATTTTTTCCAGTAGCGCGGGGACGCCGCCCCCTCTGTTTCTTTGGGCACCCCCGCCGGGGGGATGAGATCCCCCCGGACCCCGCTGTCAGGGGGGCGTGAGCCAGGCGCGCAGGCGGGGCGCGGCCTGGGCCATCTCGGCCTCGGCGCCACAGTAGGAAAAGCGCAGGAAGCAGGCGCCACGGGCGCGGTCGAAATCGACGCCCGGCGTGGCGGCGATGCCGGCCTCGGCCAGCATGCGCGCGGCGAAGGCCACGCTGTCATTGGTCAGGTGGCCGATATCGGCCCAGAGGTAGAAGGCGCCATCGGCCTCGGCCAGGCGGTCGAAGCCCGCCGCCGGCAGCCCGGCCAGCAGCGCCGCGCGGTTGCGGCCATAGACGGCCTTGTTGGCCTCCAGCTCCGCGCGGCAGTCGAAGGCCGCCTCCGCCGCCACCTGGGCCACATGCGGGGCGCTGATGAACATGTTCTGGGCGAGGCATTCGACGGGGCGCAGCAGGTCCTCGGGCAGCACCATCCAGCCGATGCGCCAGCCGGTCATCGAGAAATACTTGGAGAAGCTGTTGATGACGATGGCGCTGTCGCTGAACCCCGCCGCCGTGCTCTCCGCCATGCCGTAGGAGAGGCCGTGGTAGATCTCGTCCGAGATCAGGCGCACACCGTTGGCGTGGCACCATTGGGCGATGGCCTGGAGGTCCTCCGGCGCCAGCATGGTGCCCGCCGGGTTGCAGGGCGAGGCGACGATCAGCCCCTCTGGCCGCGGGTCCAGCGCCTCCAGCATGGCGAGGGTGGGCTGGAAGCGGGTGCTGGCGTCGCAGGGCAGCAGCTGCGGCACCATGCCGAGCGCCGTCAGGATATTGGCATAGGGCGGGTAGAAGGGCGCGGCCATGGCCACGCGGTCGCCGGGGTCGAAGGCGGCCAGGAAGGCCAGCGGAAAAGCCCCCGAGGCGCCGACGGTGACGGCGATGCGCCCCGGCGCGATGGCCGCGCCGTATTGGGTGGCATAGTGCAGGCTGATGCGCTCGCGCAGGGAGCGCAGCCCGAAGGCCTCGGTGTAGCCCATGGGCGCGCCGGCCTGGAGGGCACGGATGGCGGCCTCGGCGGCGCCGCGCGGGGCGCCGGTGGAGGGCTGCCCGACTTCCATGCGGAGGATGCCGGGCGCCCCGGCGGGCAGGGCGCTGGCGCGGGCATTGGCTGCCGCGATGACGTCCATGACGAGAAAAGGCGGCGCTTCCGCCCCCCGGCCGGTCTTGAGCATGCCACCATTTCCAACTGAAGGCGGGGTCCGGGGGGACCCTGTCCCCCCGGTTCTTTCTGTCTGTTTTTAAAAAGCCCTACTGCTGCCCGGCGACAGCGAGCCCGGCGCCGCGCGGATCGGTGGCGGCGGCGCATTGCCCCGGATCGCCCGGCATATAGGCCGTGCAGCCGATGGCATTGGCGCGCCCCGGCTGCGGCAGGCTGGCGATGGCGGTGGCGAGATCGCTCCGCCCCAGCAGATGCCGCGCGGCCGGGAGGGCGACGGCGAGGCCCGCCCCTTCCTGCCCGCTGCCGGCGCCGGCATAGCGGAAGGCCTTCATCGGCGCGTTATAGGCCAGGGTGGCGGCGAGCAGCGGCGGCTGCACCCGGCCCTGCCCCGGCGCGGCGGCGGCGAGGAAGCCGAGCTGCGGCATCACCCGCCCGGTGCCGAACAGGTTGTTCATGGTGAAGGCGCAGCTCACCGCATTGCCATCGCGGTCCAGCGTGACGAGGCTGGTGGAGGCCGGCAGGGCGGGCAGGCTGCCGCTGGCGGGCGGGTTGGCCAGCAGCGCCTCGGGCGTCGCACCACCGGCATTCGCACCACTGGCATTCACGCCACTGGCATTCACGCCACTGGCATTCACGCCACTGGCGCGCCAGGCGGCGGAGACGGCGAGGCCGCGGCGGGCGGCGGCCTCCACCGGCTGGCCGGCCTGGAGCGCCTGGAAGCTGGCGGCGGCGGCCAGGCCGCCATCGGCCGGCGGCGGCAGGAAGGCCAGCACGTCATTGCCGACGCGGAACTGCACAGGCTTGGCGGTGCCGGGCAGGGCGGGGCGGAGCGCCTCCACCGTCAGCCGGGCGCCGATGCGGCGGGCGCCGTCCTCGATGCGGCGGGCGAGGCCGCCCTGGTAGAGATCGCCCACCCCCGCCGTGCGCAGCGTCGCCAGGGTGGTGGCGAGGTCGGGCTGGGTCAGCGTCTCGCCCTCACGCAGCACGCCGGAGAGGCCGGCGAAGACCGCGCGCGCGCCGGGGTCGGCCAGCAGCGGCCCGGCCACGGTGGCGAGGTCCGCCGCCAGGGCGCGCGAGGTGGAGGTGCCGAAGCGCGCCAGCTGCTCGGCCGGGACCAGGAGTTCCTCGAAGGGCCGGCCGGGGTTGCGGGTGTAGAGCAGGAAGAGGCCGCGCGCCGTCATCGGCACCGCCGCCGGGCGGTCCCCTCCGGTGGGGGCGGGCTGCGGCGGGAAGAGCACCGCCTCCACCTCGTTGCGGCTGTGGGTGTAGATCAGGCAGGCGCCGCCGCCGCCGAGCCCGGCGCGCGAGGGCAGCGTGACCGCCAGGGCGAAGCCCGCCGCCACCGCCGCATCCCCCGCCGTGCCGCCGGCCGAGAGCACGTCGCGCGCCACCAGGGCCGCGCGCGGCTCATCGGCCACGGCGCCGCCCAGGAAGCCGCGCACATAGCCGGGCTGGCCCTCGGCCGGGCCGCTGCTGCCGGCGATGCTGCCCAGCGCGTTGCTGACCGTGCCGCAGCCCGGCAAGGCCAGGAGCCCGGCACCGAGCCCGGCACGGGCCAGGGCCAGCCCCGCCCGGCGGCGCCGGGAGGAGGCGGAGGGGGCGGCCCCGTGGCGGGGCCCGGCCTGATTGCGCGCGCTGCTGCTCATGCTGGCGATCTTCACTCCGCTGCTGCTCCACCGGCCGCCGCGCCCGGGCCGGGCGCCGCCGCGTGCTGATCCGCGATGCCGCGGGGTGGCGCCGCACCCGGCCCCCGCGCATCGCTGTTCCGTCTCGCCGGGGAAGCCCCCGGCGGATCTCTGCCGGAGGGTGGTTCCAGCCACCGGGGCGCGCGCCCCCGGATCGCGCCCCCAGGATCGCGCCATAGACGCCTTCGGCAGCAGCGGCAACCGGATGTTCACCGCCAGCGCCCCGATCCACCCGGCTGATTCGCGCCCGTAACCGGAGCCATCCATGGGGGCCAACCGTGGGGACTGTCCGCCTGGGACTGCCCGCCCGGATTGCCCGCCGGAATTGCCCGCCGGAATTGCCGGTGGAGGTGGTCCCCTCCCGCCCGCCCCTCTCATGCCCCTCTCATGCCCCTCTCATGCCCCTCTCATGCCCCTCTCATGCCCCTCTCATGCCCCTCTCATGCCCCTCTGGCGCGTCCCGCCCGGCTGGGGGATGAATGGCCACGCGCCCGCTCCAGGAGGAAACACACCGTGAGGCCCCCCCGCACCATCCCGCCGGCCACGGCCTTCCATCGGGCCTTTCCGTGGGCCTTCCCCCGGGCCGCCACCCTGGCGGCCGTCCTGGCCGTTCCCCTGCTGCTGCCCGCGCCGCTGCGGGCGCAGGCGCTCTCCCCCGCCCAGCGGGATGAGGTGCTCACCCTGCTGCGGGAGGCCCTGCTGCGCGACCCCTCGATCCTGCGCGATGCCCTGGCCGCCCTGCAGCAGGACGACCAGCACCAGCAGGTGGCGGCGCAACAGGCCGCCATCCACGCCCAGGAGGCCGCCCTGCTGCGCGACCCGGCCGACCCCTCCAAGGGCAATCCGCGCGGCGACCTCACCATCGTCGAGTTCTTCGATGCCCGCTGCCCCTACTGCAAGGCGCTGCACCCCACCCTGGCGGAGCTGATCCAGCTCGACCCCAATCTGCGCGTGGTGATGAAGGACCTGCCCATCCTCGGCCCGGCCAGCGTGGTGGCCAGCCGCGCCCTGCTGGCCGCGCAGCGCCAGGGCAAGTATGCCGCCTACCAGGATGCCCTGCTGCGCCTGCGCGGCGAGCCAACCGAGGCCGCCCTCCAGGCCGAGGCGCAGAAGATCGGCCTCGACTGGCCACGGCTGAAGCGCGACATGGAGGACCCCGCCATCGCCGCCAGGCTGCAGGGGAACCTCGCCCTGGCCCGCGCCCTCTCGATCGAGGGCACGCCGGCGCTGGTGATCGGCGGCACGCTGGTGCCGGGGGCGGTGGACCTGCCGACGCTGCGCAACCTCGTCGCCCAGGCGCGGCAGGAGGCCGCCACCCGCGCGGGTGGCCGGAACGGCGGCTGAGCCATGGCGGCCCCCACCTCCGCCGTCCCCGATTCCGCCGTCCCCGATTCCGCCGCCCCCGATTCCGCGGCCCTGGCGCGCGAGCGCTCCCTGCTGTTCGGCACGCTGGCCGATATCGCCATGCTCTTCGCCTATGTGGCGGTGGGGGTGTGGTCCGGCTCCCTCACCCTGCTGGCCGAGGCGCTGCGCGGCGGGCTGCTCATCCTGCTGGAACTGGTGGTCTATGCGCTGATGCGGCGCATCCATCGCGGCCGCATGGCCGCCTATGACTACGGCTCGGGCAAGCTGGAGCAATTCGCCAACCTCGTCGTCGGCCTCGCCATGGCGGGGGGCGCTGTGTGGCTGGCGGTCAAGGCGCTGGGCCGGCTGGAAGCCGCCGGCGCCGCCCCCGCCGGCAGCCTCTGGGTCGCCGCCGGGCTGGCGGTGGTCAATCTCGGCGTCAACGCCGCCGCCGCCTGGGCCATGTGGCTGGCCGGGCGGGATGGCGCCTCGGTGATCATGACGGGGCAGATCCGCACCCGCCTGTCCAAGCTGCTCTCCTCCGCCGTGGTGGTGGGGGCCATCGCGCTCTCCGCCTGGGCGCCGGGCAGCCTGGCCAGCCGCATGGCCGATCTCGGCGGCACGCTTTTCGTCGCGCTGGTCATGCTGGGCGTCGCCGCCCGGCTCTGGCGCGACTCGCTGCCCGACCTGCTGGACCGCAGCCTGGACGAGGAGCGGCAGGCGCTGATCAACCGCGCCCTGGCCGCCCGCTTCGAGGATTACGAGTCGCTGCTGGCGGTGCGCACCCGGCAATCGGGCCACCGCGTGCAGGTGGAGATCGCCCTGGGCTTCGACCCGGCGCAGCCCTTCGCCCGCATCGCGGGCGTGATGGCGGCGGTGGAGGCCGAGGTGGCGGCGCTGATCCCGGGGGCGGAGGTGCTGGTCCTGCCCCGCCCGGCCGGGGGATAGGGCACGCGCCGTCCCACCCCCGGTTGCTCATCCCGCACTGCCGTATAAAGTCGCGGCTCCAGAGCGAGAGGGGACCGGGCCGATGGGGATTCCGCGCGGATGAGGGGCCACTCCGGCCCTGCCTTCCTGCCGTATTTCCCGGTGGACCTGCCGGTGCCGGACCTGCGCCCCTGGCTGGAGGGCAACAGCCTGCCGGGGGTGTGGAGCTTCGACGCGCCGCGCCCCGGCCCGCATGTCGCCCTGGTCGCGCTGATCCATGGCAATGAGATCGCCGGCGGCCTGCTGCTGGCGCGCTGGCTGGCCGAGGGGCTGCGCCCGGCGCGCGGGCGGCTCACCTTCGTGTTCGCCAACCTCGCCGCCTTCGCCCGCTTCGACCCGGCGGACCCCACCCTCAGCCGCTTCGTGGACGAGGATCTCAACCGCGTCTGGTGCGAGACGGTGCTGGACGGCCCGCGCCGCAGCGCCGAGCTGGACCGCGCGCGGGAGCTGCGCCCGCTGCTCGGCACGGTGGATGTGCTGCTCGACCTGCATTCGATGCTCTGGCCCTCGGACCCGCTGATCCTGGCCGGGGCGGGGCCGCGCGCGCGGCGGCTGGCGCGGCGGCTCGGCGTGCCGCCGCTGGTGGTGGCGGACCAGGCCGGGCACGCCTCCGGCCGCCGGCTGATCGACCACAGCGCCTTCACCGCGCCGGAAGGCCAGCGCACCGCCCTGCTGGTGGAGGCCGGGCAGCACTGGCAGCCCGAGACGCTGGCGGTGATGGAAGCCTGCGCCACCGCCCTGCTGGCCGAGACCGGGATGGTCGCCACCCCCCCGCCACCCCGCCCGCCCGGCCGCGTGGCGGAGGTGACGCGCACCGTGGTGGCCGGCACCCATGGCTTCGCCTTCGTCGAGCCCTTCCGCGGCGGCGCCATCATCCCCGCGCGCAACACCCTGCTGGCGCTGGATGGCGAGGCGGAAATCCGCACGCCGCATGATGACTGCCTGCTGGTGATGCCCAGCCCGCGCACCCTGCGCGGCCACACCGCCGTGCGGCTGGCGCGCTTCCTGGAAGAGCGGGAGATTTAAGGGGAGGCTCCGCCTCCCCTGACTGGCTATCTGTTTTCTGGGGCGGCTCCGCCTCCCCAGACCCCTCGGCCGGGGGGACAGGGTCCCCCCGGACCCCGCCATCCGTTGGCGCCAAACTGAACGCGGGGTCCGGGGTGGCCGTGCCACCCCGGCGGGGGCCAGGGGGCGGAGCCCCCTGCTTTTTGCTACCCCGGCTCCCCCGCCACCGGCGCATAACCCAGCCCGGCCACGAGGTCCGTCACCTCGGCGATGACGCGTTCCAGCTCCGCCTCATCCAGCCCCTTGGCCACCAGGGAGACGCCATTGCCCTGCGGCCGGTAATAGGGATAGGAGCCGAGATCGACCGCCGGGTAGCGCGCCTGGATGGCGCCCAGCCCCTCGGCGATGCGGCCCTCCAGCATGCCGGCGGCATGCACGGCGCGCGACTTCACCGGCACGCCCCCCTTCAGCGAGGGCGCCAGCCCCTCGAACATCGCCTGCATGATGCGCGGCACGCCGGCCATCACATGCACATTGCCGATGATGAAGCCGGGCGCGATCGACACCGGGTTGTCGATCAGCGCCGCGCCGCGCGGCATGGTGGCCATGCGCTGGCGGGCGGCGTTGAACTCGGCCGGCGGGTCCTGCCGCGCGTAATGCGCCGCCATGCGCGCCCAGGCCTCCGGATGCGGCTCCCACGGCACGCCGAAGGCGGCGGCGATGCATTCGGCCGTGATGTCGTCATGCGTCGGGCCGATGCCGCCCGTGGTGAAGACATAGGTGAACTTCGCCCGCACCTCATTGACCGTGGCGATGATCGTCTCCCGCACATCGGGGATGACGCGCACCTCGCGCAGCGGAATGCCGATCTCGCCCAGGCGGGTGGCGAGGAACTTCAGGTTGGCGTCCTGCGTGCGGCCCGAGAGCACTTCATTGCCGATGATCAGCAGGCAGGCGGTGGGTTGGGTCATGGACGGTCTCCCCTAGCCGGGGCCGGCGGGGCCGGGGCGTCCTTCCCCGGCCCGTCCGGTCACAGGAAGTCGCGCAGCAGCGCCACCAGCGGCTTGTCGGCCGGCGGCATGGCATAGTCGGCCAGCCTGTTGGGGCGCACCCAGGCCAGGGCCTGGCCCTCCCGCGCCGTCACGCTGCCCTCCCAGCGGCGGCAGAGATAGAGCGGCATCAGCAGGTGGAAGCGCCCGGCATCATGGCTGGCGAAGGTGAAGGGCGCGAGGCAGGCGGCCGAGACATCGATACCCAGCTCCTCCTTCAGCTCGCGGATCAGGGCATCCTCGGGCGTCTCGCCCGGCTCCAGCTTGCCGCCGGGGAATTCCCACAGCCCGGCCATCGGCTTGCCCTCCGGGCGGCGGGCGAGCAGCACGCGGCCATCGGGGTCGACCAGCGCGCAGGCGGCCACCAGCAGCATCGGCTTGGCATCCGGCGGCGGCGGGGCGGCGGCGGCGGGCGGCTCCGGGGGCGCGGTCGTGGTCAGCTCCTCCCGCCCGCCTTCCAGGCAGAGCACGGGCAGGCGCGCATTGCGGGCAAGGAACGGCACCTCGGCCCGGCCGGTCTCGCGCAGGCCGATGCGGCGCAGCACGGCGGCGGAGCGGGCATTCTCCTCCAGCACATGGGCGAAGATGCAGTCGAGGTCGAGATGGGCGAGGCCCCAGCGCGCCAGCCGCCCGGCGGCCTCGGCGGCGACGCCATGGCCCCAGTAGCGGCGGCCCACCCAGTAGCCGAGTTCGGCCCGGCGGGTCTCCGGCTCGCGCGTCAGGCCGACGCAGCCCACCAGCACCTCGGTATCGCCCTCCTGGCCGACGATGGCCAGGTGCCAGGCGCTGCCCTCGGCGAGCTGCCGGTGGGTGGAGGCGATCCACTCATCCGCCAGTTCGCGGGGATAGGGGAAGGGCACGCGGCTGAGCCAGCGCACCACCTCCCAGTCATTGATCAGCCGGTGCAGTTCCGGCGCGTCCTCGGGGCGCAGCAGGCGCAGCGTCAGCCGCTCCGTGCGCAGGGGGGAGAAGTCGGTCGGCGTGATCGTGCTCATCGGGGGGTGGCCTGGCCCCGTGGCGGCATGCGCCACGGGGCCATGGGGATCAGCGCTTCCACCAGCCGCGCTTCTTGGGCGCGTCCGGCACGGCATCCACCAGCACCGGCTGCACCGCCTGCGGCTCCTCCGCCACGGCGGGGGCCGGAGCGGCGGCCTCGGCCACGGGGGCCGGGGCTTCCGCCGGAGTCTCCACCGGAGTCTCCACCGGGGCTTCCACGGGCGCGGCGGCCTTGCGGCTGCGGCTGGCGCGGCGCGGCTTGGCCGGGGCCTCCTCCGCCGCCGGGGCCGCCACCACAACCTCGGCCACAGGGGCCGGGGCTTCCACCGGAGTCTCCACCGGGGCTTCCACGGGCGCGGTGGCCTTGCGGCTGCGGCTGGCGCGGCGCGGCTTGGCCGGGGCCTCCTCCGCCGCCGGAGCCTCCACCACAACCTCGGCCACGGGGGCCGGGGCTTCCACCGGAGTCTCCACCGGCGTCTCCACGGGCGCGGCGGCCTTGCGGCTGCGGCTGGCGCGGCGCGGCTTGGCCGGAGCCTCCTCCGCCACCGGAGCCTCCACCACAACCTCGGCCACGGGGGCCGGGGCTTCCACCGGAGCAGCCTGGACCGGAGCAGCTTCCACCGGAGCAGCTTCCACCGGGGCAGATTCCACCGGGGCGGGCGCGGCCGGGGTCACGGCCTCAACCGGCACCGGCTGGGGCGCCACGGGGGCGGGCTTCGCCAGGCTGGCCTGCTGGGCTGCTTCCTCGGCCGCCGCCATGGCGTCGAAGATATCGTCCAGCGTGCCGGCGAAGGGGTCCGCCGGGGTCGGGCCGGCATAGCGCGGCAGCGGCGCCACCGGCTCGGGGCGGAACTCGCCCTCGCGGCGGCGGCCACCCCGGCGGCCACGGCGGCGGCCACGGCCATCCCCATTGTCGCGCGGCGAGAACTCGCCACCGAAATCGGGCACCACATCCGCCGGTTCCTCGGGCAGCAGGGGCTGCGGCGCGGCCTCGGCCACGGCCTCGGGCGACGCCTGCGGCATCCCCTCGGGGGCCTCGGCCTCGTCCTCGCCCTCGTCGCCTTCCTCGGCCTCGGCGGCGGCGCCGTTCAGCGGCGTGCCATCCTCACGGCGGCCACCCCGGCGGCGGCGGCGGCGGCGGCGGCGGCGGCCTTCGCCATTGCGCTCCTCCTCACTGCCGGACGCGGCGGGGCCAGAGGCGGGACCAGAGGCCGGACCAGCGGACGGCGCGGCGGGCGCCGCCTCGGCCACCGGCTCGGCGGCGGCACGCTCCACACCACGCTCGGGCGCGCGGGCGGCGGGGGCCTCGGGCGCGGCCTGCGGCTCGGCCTCCACCTCCGGCGCATAGTCCATGCGCAGCGCGGCGGGCGCGGCGGGCGGCTCCACGGCGGTCTGCGCGCGGGTGCGCTCGATGCGGATCGCCGGGCCGGAGAGCCGCGCATCCGCCTCGAACACCACCACCATGCCGTAGCGCGCCTCGATCTCCGAGAGGCGGTCGCGGCGGCGGTTCAGGATGTGCAGCGCGAGGTCCGGCGCGATCGAGACCTGGATCTCGGCGGCGCGGCGCTTGGCGCCCTCCTCCTCGATCTGGCGCAGCACCTGCAGCGCGCTGCTCTCGGCGCTGCGGACGATGCCGAGGCCCTGGCAATGCGGGCAGGTGACGAAGGAATGCTCCGTCAGGCTCGGGCGCAGGCGCTGGCGGCTCATCTCCAGCAGGCCGAAATGGCTGATGCGGCCGACCTGGATGCGGGCGCGGTCGTTCTTCAGCGCCTCCTTCAGCCGGCGCTCCACCTGCGCGTCGTTGCGCGGCGACTCCATGTCGATGAAGTCGATGACGATGAGCCCGGCGAGGTCGCGCAGCCGCAGCTGGCGGGCGATTTCCTCCGCCGCCTCCAGGTTGGTGCGCAGCGCCGTGTCCTCGATGTGCCGGTCGCGCGTGGCGCGGCCCGAGTTCACGTCGATGGCGACCAGCGCCTCCGTCTGGTTGATGACGACATAGCCGCCGGACTTCAGCTGCACCACCGGCGACATCATGGCATCGAGCTGCCCGTCCACCCCGTGGCGGGCGAAGAGCGGCACGGTGTGGTCGCGGTAGAGGCGGATCTTGCGCTCGTTCTGCGGCATCAGCATGCGCATGAAGTCGCGCGCCTGGCGGTAGGCGCCCTCGCCCTCCACCTGGATCTCCTCGATGTCGCGGCCGAAGACGTCGCGGATCGAGCGCTTGATGAGGTCCGCCTCCTCATAGATGAGGGCCGGCGCGGTGGACTGCATCGTGCGCTCGCGGATGTCGTCCCACAGGCGCAGCAGGTATTCGCAGTCGCGGCGGATTTCCGGCTTGGGCTGGCCGGCGCCGGCGGTGCGGACGATCATGCTCATGCCCTTGGGCATGTGCAGGTCCTCGATCACCTCGCGCAGGCGCTTGCGGTCGGCCACCGAGGTGATCTTGCGGGAGATGCCGCCGCCGCGCGGGCTGTTGGGCATCAGCACCGAGAAGCGCCCGGCGAGCGAGATATAGGTGGTGAGCGCCGCGCCCTTGTTGCCGCGCTCCTCCTTGACGACCTGCACCAGCATGATCTGCCGGCGGCGGATCACTTCCTGGATCTTGTAGTGGCGCAGGAAGCGCGGCGGGATGCGGCGCTCCTCGCGGCCATTCTCGTCCTGCTCTTCCTTGCCGCGGCCGCCCAGCGTCTCGGGCGGCGTCTCGCGCGGCAGCTCGGGAGAGAGCTCGGGGGCGGGGCCATCGGCCTCATCGCCGATGATCAGGCCCTCATGCGGCACGGTGGCCTCGCCGGCGGCGGCCTCGGCGGCGATCAGCTCTTCCGGCGTGGCGCTGCGGCGCTCCTCGCCCGAGGCCATCGCCTTGCCGCGCGCGGGCGGCTCCTCCGGGGCGGGCTCGCCATCGGCCATGCGCTCGATGGCGGCGACCATGGCATCCGCCTCGGCCTCGGAGACCTCGTCCTCATCCTCCTCCTCGGCCGCCTCGGCGGCCTGGAGGGCGAGCAGGCGCTCACGGTCGGCGATGGGGAGCTGGTAGTAGTCGGGGTGGATCTCGCCGAAGGCGAGGAAGCCGTGGCGGTTGCCGCCATATTCGACGAAGGCGGCCTGCAGGCTGGGTTCGACGCGAACCACCTTGGCCAGGTAGATATTGCCCTTCAGGGGCTTCTTGTTCTCGGTCTCGATGTCGAATTCTTCGAGCCGGTTGCCGTCCAGCACCACCACGCGCGTTTCTTCGGCGTGGGATGCATCGATCAGCATGCGCTTGGTCATGAACCGGGATGCTCCAGGCCACCGGCGCGAAGGCGCGCCCGGCGGCGGCAATGGGTGGGCAGGCCCGAGGCAGCGGGATCGCACAGGCGGCGTGGCACAGGATCAGCCATGCGGCTCTGGTTCCGACCTCTCGTCTCGGCGGGCCACGCCCCGGGTTGGGGGGGCCCTTGTGGAGCGCGCCGCGCGCAGGCCCCGGGACCGCGCCCCGGCACCGCGCGGGGGCGGCGCCATCTGGGCGCGAACGGGCCAGCGGCAGGCACAGGGCGGGGGCAAGCCAAACGGCCAAGCCACCCTTCCGCGCCTTCATGCGCAGACCGGCGGAGCGGGCCGCGGAAAACTGGCGCAGCCGGGACGCACACGGCCCCCGGATCATAGGGGCGGTCCCTTGCCAGTTCCTGAGGGCCGCACCCTCTTTCAGCCCGCCGCGAAGCGGCTGGGCCAGAAGGGCGGGCGGCCGGGCCCGGAAGCTCCACCGGCCGCGATTGCCGCCGGGGCAAGGCACCATAGGCGCCCCCCTGCCCTTCCACAAGGCATTGCGATGCTGAGACATTACATGAACTTTGCCCGTGATCCCACGGCCTGAGCATGATAGAGGCAGCGCCAAGGGCCTTTGCCTCCCGCAGGGGCGATGCCCGCGCGCGGCTTTTTCCACGCCGCGCCCCGCCACCACCCTGCCCGGCGGGAGGGGGATTCCCCCGGGCGGGCGCCTCGCCTCCAGCCCCAGCCGCAAGGGGAGCCACCCCGCCATGACCGACCAGCCCGCGCAGGCAGACGCCAGCCGACGCAAGCTCCTGCTGCTCGGGGGCCTCGGGTTGCTCGGGCTCGGCCTGCCCGCCCCCGCCCTCGCCGCCATCACCGCCGCCACGCTGGAGCGCCAGGGCAATGGCGCCCGCCTCGTGCTGGAGGCCAGCACCGGCACGCGCTGGCGCCTCTCCACCACCAGCCACCCGGCGCGGCTGCTGCTCACCCTGCCCGGCTCCGTCTGGCGCGGCCCGGCGCGGCTGCCCGCCGCCGGCCCCGTGCGCGCCGCCCGCTGGGACGCCGCCGCCCGGCAGCTGGTGCTCGACCTCGCCGGCCCCGTCACCCTGCGCCGCGCCGGAGAGGTGGAGGGGCGCCTCGTCCTGGAGCTGCTCCCCGGCCCGGCCGGCGCCTTCGCCCGCCTCGCCGCCGAGGGCCGCTTCGGCGGCCGCGCCACCGCCCGCGGCACCAGCACCGCGCGCAGCCTGCCGCTCGTGGTGCTCGACCCCGGCCATGGCGGCAAGGACCCGGGCACCATCGGCGTCTCCGGCACCTATGAGAAGCGCATCACCCTCGCCGCCGCGCTGGAACTGAAGAAGCAGCTGGAGGCCGGCGGGCGCTGCCGCGTGGCCCTCACCCGCGCGCGGGATGTCTTCATCCCGCTCGATGGCCGGGTGGAGTTCGCCCGCAGGCGAGAGGCGGCGCTGTTCATCTCCCTGCACGCCGATTCCGCGCCAGGGGCGCGCGGCGCCAGCGTCTATACCCTGGGCGACCGCGCCACCGACACGCTCTCCGCCCGGCTGGCGCAAAGCCAGAACCGCGCCGACGCCGCCGGCGGGCTGCGCATGCCCGATGTCTCGCCCGAGGTGGAGCGCATCCTCTTCTCGCTGGTGCGGCAGGAAACCCGCACCGGCTCAGCCCGCATGGCCCGCTTCGTGGTCGATTCGCTCGGGCGCAGCGTCAACCTGCTGCCCAACACCCACCGCCAGGCCTCCTTCGCCGTGCTGAAGGCGCCGGATGTGCCCAGCGTGCTGGTGGAAATGGGCTTCCTCTCCGACCGCCAGGATGAGGCCGCCCTCAACCGCGCCGCCCACCGCACGGTCATCGCCCGCTCCCTGACCCAGGCCGTGCATGGCTGGCTGGCGCAGCACCATGCGGCGGTCAGCGGGGATGTCGGGTAAAAAAAGCCGGACATAAAAAAAGGCCGGGGGAATGAATTCCCCCGGACCCCCATCTTTTTTCTGGCAGGCTGCCGCCATCTCCCGTCCCGGCGGGACGCCGCACTGACGGCGGGGTCCGGGGGGACCCTGTCCCCCCGGCGGGGGCCAGGGGGCGGAGCCCCCTGAAGCCATGCTCAGGCCGTCCGCCCGTGGCAGTGCTTGTACTTCTTGCCCGAGCCGCAGGGGCAGGCGGCATTGCGCGGCGTGCGGTCCCAGGTGGTGGGGTCGTTCGGGTCCACCCCTTCCACATCACGCGCCAGAGCACCGGCGAAAGCATCGCTGGTGGCATGCTCCCACGGCCCGGCATCGGCCAGGGTGGGGTCGGGGTGGCGCAGATCGGTCACCATCACCGGCTCGGGCATCGGCGGCGGCGCGGCCGGGCTCAGCTCGATGCGCAGCAGCAGCGAGGTCACGCGCTGCCGCAGATCCTCCAGCATGGTGTTGAAGAGGTTGAAGGCCTCGCTCTTATACTCGTTCAGCGGGTCGCGCTGGCCATAGGCGCGCAGGCCGATGCCCTGGCGCAGATGGTCGAGCGCCAGCAGGTGCTCCTTCCACACCGCGTCGAACACCTGCAACAGCAGCGACTTCTCGACCATCCGCATCAGCTCGGGGCCAATATTGGCGGCGCGGGCGGCGGCGGCCTGGTCGGCCGCGGCCTCGATGCGCTCGCGCACCGCCACCTCGTCGATGCCCTCCTCCTTCGCCCAGGCCTCCACCGGCAGCTCCAGGCCCAGCATCTCCTGCACCTGCTGCTGCAGGCCCACGAGGTCCCACTGCTCCGGATAGGCATTCTCCGGGATGGCGCGGGCGACGAGCGCCGCCACCGTCTCGCGCCGCATCTCCTCCACCGTCTCCGACACATCCGCCGCCTGCATGAAGCTGCGCCGCTGGGCGTAGACCTCCTTGCGCTGGTCGTTCATGACGTCGTCGTATTTGAGGAGGTTCTTGCGCGTGTCGAAATTGCGCGCCTCGACCTTCTTCTGCGCCTTCTCCAGCGCCCGGTTGATCCAGGGGTGGACGATCGCCTCGCCATCCTTCAGGCCGAGCTTCTGCAGCATCCCGCCCATGCGGTCGGAGCCGAAGATGCGCATCAGGTCGTCTTCCAGGGAGAGGAAGAAACGGCTGGCGCCGGGGTCGCCCTGGCGGCCGGAGCGGCCGCGCAGCTGGTTGTCGATGCGGCGGCTCTCATGCCGCTCCGTGCCGATGACGAAAAGGCCGCCGGCCTGCTTCACCACCGCCTCGTCGGCCTTCACCTGGGCGCGGATGGCGGCTAGATGCGCCTCCCACTCCGGCCCCTCATGCGGCTCGGGGAAGCCGGCGGCGGCCAGCATCTCGGCATTGCCGCCGAGTTTGATGTCCGTGCCGCGCCCGGCCATGTTGGTGGCGATGGTGACAGCACCCGGCCGGCCGGCCTGGGCGATGATGCCCGCCTCCTGCTCGTGGTAGCGCGCGTTCAGCACCTGGTGCGGCACGCCCTGCTGCTTCAGCAGCGCGCTGATCAGCTCGGACTTCTCGATGCTGGTGGTGCCGACGAGCACGGGCTGCTGGCGCGCCTGCGCCTCCTTCACCAGCGTCGCCACCGCGTCATACTTCTCGCGCGCGGAGCGATAGACCTCGTCGTCATTGTCCTGGCGCTGGACGGCCACGTTGGTCGGGATCTCGACCACTTCCAGCTTGTAGATCTCGGCGAACTCATCGGCCTCGGTCGATGCCGTGCCGGTCATGCCGGACAGCTTCGGGTAGAGGCGGAAATAGTTCTGGAAGGTGATCGAGGCCAGCGTCTGGTTCTCGGGCTGGACCTCGACGCCCTCCTTGGCCTCCAGCGCCTGATGCAGGCCGTCCGAATAGCGGCGGCCCTCCATCATGCGGCCGGTGAACTCGTCGATGATGACGAGCTTGCCCTCGCGGTTGACGATGTAGTCCACGTCGCGCGCGAAGAGCACATGGGCGCGCAGGCTCTGGTTGACGTGGTGCACCAGCGTCACGTTGTGGAAATCATAGAGCCCGCCCTCGGCCAGCAGGCCGGCCTGGCGCAGCATCTCCTCCACCGTGGCGGTGCCGGCCTCGGTCAGCGCGGCGGTGCGCTGCTTCTCGTCCTTCTCGAAGCTCTCCTTGTCCTGCACCAGCACGCGCACCACGGCATCGACGGCGCGGTAGAGGCCCGAGGAATCCTCGGCCGGGCCGGAGATGATGAGCGGCGTGCGCGCCTCGTCGATGAGGATGCTGTCCACCTCATCGACGATCGCGTAGTTGAAATCACGCTGGACCATGTCGTCCAGCCGGTACTTCATGTTGTCGCGCAGGTAGTCGAAGCCGAATTCGTTGTTGGTGCCGTAGGTGATGTCGCAGGCATAGGCCTCGCGCCGCTCGACATCCGTCAGCCCGTGGACGATGACGCCGCAGCTCAGGCCGAGGAAGTTGTAGAGCCGGCCCATCTGCGCGCTGTCGCGGCTGGCCAGATAGTCGTTCACCGTGACGACATGCACGCCCTTGCCCGAGAGCGCGTTGAGATAGACCGGCAGGGTGGCGACGAGCGTCTTGCCCTCACCCGTCTTCATCTCGGAGATGCGGCCGGAATGGAGCACCATGCCGCCGATCATCTGCACGTCGAAGTGGCGCATGCCGAGCACGCGCTTCGACGCCTCGCGCACGGTGGCGAAGGCCTCGGGCAGGATGGCGTCCAGGCTCTCCCCCTGGTCCAGCCGGGCCTTCAGCCGCGGGGTCTGGGCCCGCAGCTCCTCGTCCGACAGCGCGGCGAGCTTCGGCTCGAAGGCCGAGATGGCGGGCAGCCGGGCGCTGAACTGCTTCAGCACGCGGTCGTTCGATGTGCCGAAGATGGCGCGGGCGAGGCGGGCGAACATGCGGTGTCGAGACTCTCCGAGGGCCTCCTGCGCCCTCCCCGCGCCCGCGCCGGAAGGGCGGAGGCATGGGACGGAGGGCGCCGTGGCCAGGAAGGCCGGGCCGGCCTCCGGGGCCGCCGGGGGCGGGCACAGGCTGCTTTGGTGCGAACAGATAGGCGCCGCCCGGCCACGGGTCAACGAAAGGCGGAATGGCGGCGTGAAACTCCCGATCGCGAAACCGGTTCCGCGCCCCCTCCACGGGGCCACGACGGGGCCACGCCGGATTGTGATGCGCCCCGGCTTCCGCCATCTTGGAAGCGTCCAGCCGCGAAGGCACATGCTCCGAATGCGTTTTTCGATCCTGACCCTCCCGACCCTTCTCCTGGCATCGACGGCTGCCCTCGCGCAGGCCCCGGCCGCCACCCCGGCGCCCGCCCCCGCCG
>NZ_JANFNY010000049.1 GCF_024437745.1 Roseomonas sp. GC11
GTGGTGCGGGGGCGGCTCGGCCTCGGGCCGGAGGCTTTCGGGCTGATGCTGGCGGCCATGGGCGTCGGCGCCGTGGGGGGGGGGGGGGGGGGGGCGGGCGCCCCCCCCCCCCCCCCCCCCCCCCCATAGCCCCCCCTCGGTCTTCCCGCATGGCCTTATCGTTCCGATCCGCTATAGGACCCGCCCTCAGCAGCGGAGTGGCGGATGACAGTCGGCATTGACATGGGCCGGACGAGCGGCGGGCAGGCCGGGATTCTCGACCTTGAGGAACTCCTGGCGACGCGCCTTCTGGTTCAGGGCAATTCCGGCTCCGGCAAGTCGCATCTGCTGCGGCGGCTGATGGAGCAGTCCGCCCCCTGGGTGCAGCAGGCGGTGATCGACCCGGAGGGGGATTTCGTCACCCTGGCCGACCGCTTCGGCCATCTGGTGATCGACGCCGCCGAGCATAGCGAGGCCGCCCTGCAGCGCGCGGCGGACCGGGTGCGGGCGCATCGCGTCTCCGTGGTGCTGAACCTCGAGGGGCTGGACGCCGATGGCCAGATGCGCCACGCCGCCGCTTTCCTCGGCGGGCTGTTCGATGCGGAGCGCGACCACTGGTCCCCCATGCTGGTGGTGGTGGACGAGGCGCAGCTTTTCGCCCCCGCCGCCGCCGGCGAGGTCTCGGACGAGGCCCGGCGCGCCTCGCTGGGGGCCATGGCCAACCTGATGTCGCGCGGGCGCAAGCGTGGCCTGGCCGGCATCATCGCCACCCAGCGCCTGGCCAAGCTGGCGAAGAATGTCGCCGCCGAGGCCAGCAACTTCCTGATGGGCCGCACCTTCCTCGATATCGACATGGCCCGCGCCGCCGACCTGCTGGGCATCGAGCGGCGCCAGGCCGAGATGTTCCGCGACCTGCCGCGCGGCAGCTTCGTGGCGCTGGGCCCGGCGCTCTCCCGCCGGCCGGTGACGATCCAGATCGGCGTGGTCGAGACCACCTCGCGCGGCACCACCCCCAGCCTGATCCCGCTGCCGCGGACGGTGCCGGAGGATGCGAAGGAACTGATCCTGGCCGCGGCGGCGGAGCCGGACCCGGTGCTGCGCCCGCCGCCCCGCCGCCCCGCCCCGGCGCCCGCGCCGGACATCCTGGCGCAGCTGGCCCAGGCGCGCCCGGCCATGCCCGCCCCGCGCGCCGAGCCCGAGCCCAGCGCGGAAGAGCGTGCCGCCCGCAAGCGTAAACTCGAAGAAATCCTGCGGCAGGTGCTGGCCGAGCCGGAGGCGGCCTTTCGCAACACCTCCGTGCTCTACCAGGATTTCCTGGTGCGGCTGCGCATCCACGCCGTGCCGGGCAAGCCGCCGGAAATCCCGGCCTTCCGCCGCATGCTGGCCGTGGCCCGCGCCGGCATCAGCGCCGAGGCGGCGGAAGGCGAGGCGTGGCAGCGCATCGAGGCCCGCGCCCACGCCCTGCCGGAGGATGTGCAGGGGGTCTATCTGCTGATCGCCCGCGCGGCGCTGGAGGGCGCACCCTGCCCGTCGGACGACACCATCGCCCAGGCCTACGGCACCCGCTCCGCCGGGCGGGCGCGGCGCGTGCTGGCCTATATGGAAGAGCAGGGCGCCATCGTCTGCCGCACCGATGGCCAGGGGCGCCGGATCATCGCCCTGGTGGAACTGGGGCATGAGACAGGCGCAGGGTAAGGGTTCTTTTTTAAAAAAAAGAACCAAAAAACTTTTTTCAGTCTGGCGTCCCGCTGTGCCGGGAGACGGCGGCAGCCTGAAAGAAAACTATGGGGGTGACAGCCCCTGGAGGATGCTTCTGAATTCCGCCTGCCGGGCCTCGAACTGCGCCTTCTCGGCGACGCAGACGGTGGTGGTGCGCCCGGCGGGGGTTTCGATCAGGGCGAAGTAGCTGCGCACCTGGAGGGCACGTTCGGGCAGGCCATCGCGCGGGCGGAAATCGGCCACCACCTCCAGTGCGGTGCGGCCTTTCACCTCGGTGGGAGTCAGGGCGAGGATCTGGTAGCGGTCCAGCAGCCGGGCGCGCTCCACATTCTGCCAGCCGGGGCTGCGGACCAGGGCATTGATCTGCTCCTGCGTCATCCGCGCATTCTGCGGCGCGGGGACATAGGCGATCTGGCAGGTGGTGTCCGCCTCCGGCGGGCGGCGCAGGCTGAAGCGCGCCTTCTGCTCGCCGCTCGGCGCCATCGGGGTCAGCACATAGCCGGGGGGCGCGGTGATGGAGAGCTCCGCCGCCCCGGCGGGGGCGGCGGCCAGCAACAGCAGCAGCGCCAGGGGCGTGCGCCTAGACAAGGCGCCGCTCCGCCGCCGGCGGCAGGAAGCGGCCGGTGAAGAGGCTCTCCGCCGGCGGGACGGTGGAAAGGCCGTAGGCCTCGGCATTGGCGCGCATCAGCAGGGCGGCGCGGTCCATGTCCAGGTGGCCGGTGCCATGCTCGCGCACCGTGGGGGTGAGGATGGAGCGGTCCCGCGTCATCGCCCAGCGCCGCTTTTCCAGGGCCACATCGAAGAGGGGTTCGCGCTTGCGGACGGACTCCATGGCCGCGTCCGGCTCGGCCAGCAGCAGCTTCAGCCCGCCGATGGCGGCGCGCACCGCGCCCATGGCCTGCTGCGGGTTCTGCTCCAGCCAGTCGGCGCGGGCGATCAGGCCGCTGCCATAGACGTCCAGCCCGTTCTCCGCATAGGTCCAGGAGAGGATGTCCTCCTCCTTCACCCCGAGCGAGAGCAGGTTGAAATGGGTGGTGAAGAGGAAGCCGGAGACGGCATCGACCTTGCCCTGGGCCAGCATGGTGTCGCGCAGATTGGCGGCGATGCTGCTCCACTGCACCTTTGCCGCCTCCACCCCGGCGGCGCGGGCGAAGGGCGGGAAGAGGACGCGGCTGGCCTCGCCCTCCGGCGCGCCGAGGGTGCGGCCCTCGATGCCCTTCAGCGCGGTGATGCCGCTGCGGCGCGTGGTGGTGATGGCCGCCGCCGTGCGGTCCAGCACCGGATAGAGGCAGACGACGCGGCGGTTGGGGTTCTCGGCGTTGAACTTCACCGCCGCCGAGACCTCGGCATAGCCCATCTCATAGGCGCCGGCGGCCACCTTCACCACCGTGTCGCCGGAGCCATAGCCCCGGTCGATCTTCGCGGCCAGGCCCTGCTCGCGGAACAGGCCGCGCTCCTCGGCGATGGTGAACATGGCGTGGTTGCCCTGCAGCACCCAGTCCAGCGCCAGGCGCAGCGGCGCCTGGGCCCGCGCCGGGCGGGCGAGGAGGGCGGGCAGGGCCAGCGCGGAGGCGGCCAGCAGAGTGCGGCGATGCGGCATGGTGTCTTAACCCCGGAACAGCGGCCCCGGTTGAGACCCCTTTCGCCGTGGCGTCAAGCGTCCTTGGCCGGTTGGGCCAGCGCGTCGCGCACGACGGAGCGGAATTCGCGGCGGTGCAGTTCCCGCAGCACCAGCAGCGAGGAGAGGATGAGCGCCACCGGGTGCAGGATCCAGGCGAGGGCGGCGAGGCCGAAATAATAGGCGCGCAGCCCGGTGTTGAAATGCCGCGCCGCGCGGTTGGCGACGGCGGCGGCGATCTCGGCCTGCTGCCGGCCGTTGCCGACATCGCCCACCGGCATGGCGCCGAGGCAGATGCTGCAATAGTTGAACTGCCGCAGCGCCCAGGTCAGTTCGAAGAAGGCGCGCACGAAGATGAAGACCAGCAGGAAGATGTGCAGCTCCCAGGCTTCCTGGCTGGGCGGCAGGGCGGCGAAGGGCACCACGCCGAAGATCCGCCGCCCCAGATCCGGCGCCCCCAGCATGGCCACCAGCCCGCCCAGGATGAAGATGCTGGTATTGGCCAGGAAGGAGGTGGAGGCCATCAGCCGGCCGATGATGTTGACATCCGCCACCCGGTTCTCCCGCTCCAGCACGGCATGCATCCAGCGCCGCCGGTGCTCGTCCATGGCGGCGATGACGCTGCGCGCGCGGATGGCGGGCACGCGGTCCACCACCGCGGCATAGCCGACCCAGCAGGCGATGAAGACGGCGAGGGCGCACCAGTCGAGGGCGGAGAAGGGCAGGATCATGCGCCCGGCATAGCATTTCCGCGCGCGGTGCCGCAGCCCCCCGCATGCGGCCGGGGCGGGGCATGACAGTTCCGTGGCCCGGGCGGCGCGCGGGTTGCGCCGGGGGAGGGGGCGGGGCAAGCGGGAGGGATGAACCCTCTTCCCGATCCCCGGGCCGCGCGCGGGGCGACGCGGCTGGTCTTTCTCGTCAACGGCATGGTCTTCGCCGGCTGGGCGCCGCTGGTGCCCCTGGCGAAGGAGCGCCTCGCGCTGGACGAGGCCGGGCTGGGCCTGGTGTTGCTGGCGCTGGGGGCGGGGGCCATCCTGGCCATGCCCTGGGCGGGGCCGCTGATCCAGCGCCGGGGCAGCCGGGCGGTGACGCTGGTGGCGGGGTGCGGCTTCCTGGCGGTGCTGCCGCTGCTGGCGCTGGCGCCCTCGGCGCCGCTGCTGGGGCTGGCGCTGTTCCTCTTCGGCGCCGCGGGGGGGATGATGGATGTGGCGATGAACGCCCAGGCCGTGGCGGTGGAGGCACGGGGCGGCCGGCGCATCCTGTCCTCCATCCACGGGCTGTGGAGCATTGGCGGGCTGGTGGGGGCGGGGCTTTCGGCGCTGCTGCTGGGGTTCGGGCTGGCGGCGCCCTGGGTGGCCGGGGTGCTCTCCGCCCTGGCGCTGGCGGGGCTGGCCCTGGCGGCGCCCGCCCTGCTGCCGCGCGCGGGGGACCGGCCGGCAGAAGGACCGGAAGAAGTCCGGGGCTTCGCCCTGCCGCGCGGCCCGGTGCTGGCGCTGGGCCTGCTCTGCTGCGCCGCCGCCCTGGCCGAGGGCGCGATGGTGGACTGGACGGGCGTCTTCCTGGCCGAGGCGCGCGGCATGGCGGTGGAACTGGCCGGGCTGGGCTTCGCCGCCTTCGCCGTGGCCATGGCGGCGGCGCGGCTGGCCGGGGATGGGCTGGCCAGCCGCTTCGGCCCCGTGGCGATGATCCGCGCCGGCACGCTGCTGGCGGCGCTGGGGCTGGGGCTGGCGGTGGCGCTGCCCTCGGGCGAGGCGGCGCTGGCTGGCTTCGCGCTGGCCGGGCTGGGGCTGGGCAATGCGGTGCCGCTGCTGTTCAGCGCCGCCGGGCGGCTGCCGGGGGTGGCGCCGGGGGCGGCCATCGCGGCGGTGGCGACGCTGGGCTATGCCGGGCAGCTGGCCGGGCCGGCGCTGATCGGCTTCCTGGCGCGGTGGAGCAGCCTGCCGCTGGCGCTCGGCGGTGTTGCGCTGCTGATGCTGGCGGTGGCCGCCGGTGCGGGCATCGCGCGCGGGCGCTGACATGAAAAAGGCGGGCATGAAAAAGGCGGGGGATGTGATCCCCCGCCCGATGGCCCTTGCCAGGCCGGGAACGCCGCAACGGCCCGCCAGGAATCCGTTGCCGCGCCCCCCTTCGCCACCCGGAGGCGGCAGCCTGATAAAAGAATCAGGCCATCTTCTTCTGCAGGTTCTCGTCGAGCTTGGAGAGGAAGTTCTGGGTGTTGAGCCAGGGCTGGTCCTTGCCGATCAGCACGGCGAGGTCCTTGGTCATGTAGCCGGCCTCGACGGTCTCGACGCAGACCTGCTCCAGGGCGTTGGCGAAGTCCACCACATCCTGGGTGCCGTCGAACTTGCCGCGATAGGCGAGGCCGCGGGTCCAGGCGAAGATCGAGGCGATCGGGTTGGTCGAGGTCTCGCGGCCCTTCTGGTGCTCGCGGTAGTGGCGCGTCACCGTGCCGTGGGCGGCCTCGGACTCGACCGTGTTGCCATCCGGGGAGAGCAGCACGGAGGTCATCAGGCCGAGGCTGCCGAAGCCCTGGGCCACGATGTCGGACTGCACGTCGCCATCGTAGTTCTTGCAGGCCCAGATATAGCCGCCTTCCCACTTCAGGGCGGAGGCGACCATATCGTCGATCAGGCGCTGCTCATAGGTCAGGCCGCGCTTCTCGAACTCGGCCTTGAACTCGGTCTCGTAGATCTTCTGGAAGATGTCCTTGAAGGTGCCGTCATAGGCCTTCAGGATCGTGTTCTTGTGGCTGAAGTAGACCGAGTAGCCGCGCGCCAGGCCGTAGTTGAAGGAGGCGCGGGCGAAGCCCTCGATGGAGGAGGACAGGTTGTGCTGCATCATCGCAGCGCCCGGCCCCTTGAAGACGAACTCGCCGACTTCCTGCGCCTCGCCGCCCTCGGGCTCGTAGATCATCTTCACCTTGCCGGCGCCGGGGACCTTCATCTCGACGGCGCGGTAGATGTCGCCATAGGCATGGCGGCCGACGACGATCGGCTTGGTCCAGTGCGGCACCAGGCGGGGCACGTTCTGGCAGATGATCGGCTCGCGGAAGATGGTGCCGTCGAGGATGTTGCGGATGGTCCCGTTGGGGGACTTCCACATCTTCTTCAGGCCGAACTCCTTCACGCGGGCCTCGTCCGGCGTGATGGTGGCGCACTTCACGCCCACGCCGTACTGCTTGATGGCGTGGGCGGCGTCGACCGTCACTTGGTCGTCCGTCTGGTCACGGTACTGGATGCCGAGGTCGTAGTACTTCAGGTCGACGTCCAGGTAGGGGATGATCAGCTTGTCCTTGATGAACCCCCAGATGATGCGGGTCATCTCGTCGCCGTCGAGCTCGACGACGGGGGTCTTTACCTTGATCTTGGCCATGCCGATCCTCGTCTGGACAGATTTTCCTCGCTGGCCGGCCCGCCCGCCTCGTGGCGCGGCACCGGCGGCGCGACGGGCGGGACAATCGCATCCGGGGCGGAAGGCGGCAAGGGCAGGTGGCGCCTTCCGCGAGCATGGCGCCCCCGCGCCGGTGGGTCAGAAGCGCGGGGCGGGGCAGAAGGGAGGCAGGCACCGCGCGGGGCCGGAGCGGGCGGGCGCGGGGGGCGGCGGCCATCCTGGCCTTGGCCCGGCTCCGGCGGCAGGCCGTGGATCAGCGATAGCCGCGGCCGTAGCCGCTGTAGCCGCCGCTATAGCCGCTGCTGTAGCCGTTATTGTAGCCGCTGTTGTAACCGCTGTTGTAGCCGCGCCGGTAGTTGGTGTTGCGGTAGTTGGGCTGTGGCCGGCGATGGTGGCTGTCATCATCGCTGGCGGCCGCGGCCACCAGGCCGGCGGCCAGCGCCGCCCCGGCGCCCAGCGCCAGGGTGCCGCCCCAGTTGGTGCTGCCATCGGGGTTCTGGCAGCCACCGAGGAGGAGGCTGCTCGTCAGCAACAGGGCAGGGATCAAACGCCGCATGAGATCCGTCTCCTTAATTGAGACTATCCTGCCGCGTCCTGATGGTGTTCTGAAGTCGGAATGGGGCTCATTTTGTGGCAGGGCGCGGTTTGAGGCACCCGCCCCGCCCGCCCGGCCTCAGGCGCGCTGGCCGGAGAAGGCGTTGAAGGTCTGCAGCGTGTAGCTGTCCTTCACCCCGGCGACAGTCTGGATCTTCTCGACCACGAAGAGGCCGATATCCTGGTCGTTCTCCAGATAGAACTTGCCGAGCAGGTCATACTGGCCGGAGATCGAATGCATCTCCGACAGTTCGGGGATGCTGTCGGCCATCTCGCGGGCCACGGCATAGGCCTTGCCCATCTCGCATTTCAGCATGACGAAGATCGCGCGCATGGACTCTCTACTTCTGACAGGGAAGGGGCCCGGCCATGCCGGGCAGGCTGCCGCAGCATCGCCCGATCCGCGCCGTCAGGACAGGATTTCCTGACACCGGCCGGCCGGGAATGGCGCCGCGCCTTCCGCTGATACCGTAAACGCGCGGTCGCCGCACCCCACGGCGCGCCTCTTGCGGTGCAACATTTTTAACCTCTTCCCTTGCAGTTTACGGCGTCCCCTTTCCCCCCAGCCCGCTCCGCCCGCCATGGCGGAGCCGATCGTGAGGAACCGCACCATGCGCCGCTTTCCCTCCACCCTCGCCCGCCGCCTGCTGCTCGCCGCGCTGCTGCCGGCCGCGGCGCTGGCCGGCGCCTCCATCGCCCAGGCCCAGGGCCGCCAGGATTTCGAACTGGTGAACCGCACCGGCTACGAGATCCGCGAGGTCTATGTCGGCGCCACGCGCAGCACCGAATGGGGCCGCGACGTGCTGGGCCAGGGCGTGCTGCCCGCCAATGCGCGCCGCCAGATCCGCTTCTCCGCCCGCACGCGTGACTGCATGTTCGACATCAAGGTCGTCTACAGCGACGATGACAGCACGGCCGAGTGGCGCAACCTCGACCTCTGCTCCATCTCCCGCATCTCGTTGTTCTGGGATTCCAAGCGCCAGGTCAGCCGCGCCGAGTGGGAGTAACACCCCGCCCGCCCCTCCTGCCTGGCCCGCCGGTGGCGAAATCCACCGGCGGGCGGGTAGCCCTGCTGCGTGGCCTCGGCTAGCTTGCCCGCGCTTGTCGGACAACTTGCCGAAGGAAACGCAGACAATGGACGGGATGAGCAGCACGGGCCGCACGGAGAGCCACGCCGAAAGCCGCACGGGCGGGCAGCTTCTGGCGGATGCCCTGGTGGCCCAGGGCGTGACCCACGCCTTCTGCGTGCCCGGCGAGTCCTATCTCGACCTGCTGGATGGCCTCTACGCCAACAGCGACAAAATCAGCCTCACCACCTGCCGCTTCGAGGCGGGGGCGGTGAACATGGCCGAGGCCCATGCCAAGCTGACGGGCCGCCCCGGCGTCGCCCTCGTCACCCGTGGCCCGGGCGCCTGCCACGCCGCCATCGGCGTGCATGTCGCCATGCAGGACAGCACGCCGCTGGTGCTGATCGTCGGCCAGATCCCCTTCGCCGAGACCGACCGCGAGAGCTTCCAGGAAGTCGATTACCGCCGCATGTTCGGCTCCGTCGCCAAATGGGTGACGCAGATCGACGACGCCGCGCGCATCCCCGAGCTGATGGCCCATGCCTTCGACGTGGCGACCAGCGGCCGCCCCGGCCCCGTCGTCATCGCCATCTCGGAGGAAATGCAGAAGGTGCGCGTGCCGGTGCCCGATATCGGCCCGGCCGAGGTGGAGCCCGCCCATCCCTCGCCGGCGGCGCTGCGCAAGATGCTGGCCCTGCTCGACGCGGCGGAGCGCCCGCTGGTCATCCTCGGCGGCTCGCGCTGGAGCCAGGAGACGCGCCGCATCATCCGCGAATTCTGCGTGGCGCGCGACCTGCCCGTGGCCGTCGGCTTCCGCCGCCAGAGCCTCTATGACTGCACCCTGCCCAATTATGCCGGCGATCTCGGCGTTGGCGCCGATGCCGGGCTGGTGGCCAAGGCGAAGCAGGCCGATCTCATCCTCGCCCTCGGCACCCGCATCGGCGAGCCGGTGAGCCAGGGCTACACCCTGTTCGACATGGCAGGCCAGGGGGCGCAGAAAATCGTCCACGTCTACCCCGATCAGGCGGAGATCGGCCGCGTCTATCGCCCGGCCCTCGGCATCACGGCGGAGATCAACGCCTTCGCCGCCGCGCTGGCGGAGCTGCCGGCGCCCGCCACCGCGCCGCGCTGGTCCGCCTGGACGAAGGAGGTCCACGCCGCCCGCGCCGCCCAGGCCGTGGCGCCGGACTATGCCGGGCCGCTCAACCTCGCGCGCGAGCTTCAGGCGCTGGAGAAGGTGCTGCCCGCTGACACCATCTTCACCTGCGATGCCGGCAATTTCGCCACCTGGCCCAACCGCTTCATGCATATGACGGAGCAGCAGGAGTTCCTTGGCCCGACCAATGGCGCCATGGGCTATGCCGTGCCGGCGGCGATCGGCGCCAAGATCACCTTCCCGGAGCGCACCGTCATCGGCCTCGTCGGCGATGGCGGCTTCCTGATGACGGGGCAGGAAATCGCCACCGCCTTCCAGGCCGGCGTCGCGCCGCTGGTGCTGGTGTTCAACAACGGCATGTACGGCACCATCCGCATGTATCAGGAGCGCGCCTATCCCGGCCGCGTCTCCGCCACCAAGCTGACCAACCCGGACTTCGCGAAGTTCATCGAGAGCTTCGGCGGCCATGGCGAGACGGTGGAGAAGGATGGCGAACTGGTGCCCGCCTTCCAGCGCGCCGTGGCCAGCGGCAAGCCCGCCGTCATCGAGGTGCGCGTGAACCCCGAGCAGGTGACCCACCGCGCGACCATCGAGGACCTGCGGGCGCAGGGGAATGTGAAGAAGCACTGAGGTTTTGAAGAGATAAGTTCTATTATCTTCTTTTTCTGAAGAAAAAGAAGATTTTTTCAGTTTGGCGTCCCGCCTCAGGCCTGAGGCGGGACGCAGACTGAGAAAAGTTTTTTGGTTCTTTTTTTCAAAAAAAGAACATCTTTCCAGAAATAATTCAAATTATCCCACGGCAGGCCCGAAGCGGTTCTCCTCCGCCTCGCCTTTGCGCGCGAGCCAGAGGATGAGCGGGATCCAGCCGATCAGCGGCACCAGCCAGAGCAATTGCCACCAGCCGCTGCGACCGGTGTCGTGCAGGCGGCGGGTAACGCAGGACGTCTGCGGGATCAGGAAGATCAGGTGGACGGCAGCGGTGATCAGCCCGTTCTTGCCCTGGTTGCCGGCGGCGTCCACGAGGCTGGCCCCCCAGCACATCAGCCCGATGAACAGGGTGAACCACCAGTATTCCGAGCGCATGGCGCGGCCGGAGAAGGTGAAGTATTTTCCCATCGCCGCCGCGATGGCCTGGGAGAAGCTCATGCCGGACTCCTTGTCACCGGGCGTTTTCGTGAAACTGGCTCCGCGCCGCGCGCCGAAGGGTTAATCCCCGAGTGCCGCGCCCTCGCGGCGCGGGTCGGCGCCGCCCAGCAGCCCCTGCGGCGTCATGACGATGGCCTGAAGGCCGGAGGGCATCGGCTTCACCTCCACCTTGTGCCCGCGCGCCTGGAGTTCCCCGGCCAGGGTGTCGTCCTCCAGCTCCACGGCGCCGCCCAGCGTGCCGACGCGGCGCAGCGAGACGGCGGCCTGCGGGTCCAGCTTCCAGTCCAGCAGCCCCACCAGCGTCTGCGCCACATAACCGATGATCCGCCCGCCGCCCGGCGAGCCAACCGAGGCGTAGAACGCCCCCGCGCCATCAAAGACCAGGGTGGGCGACATGGAGGAACGCGGGCGCTTGCCGCCCTCCACCCGGTTGGCCACCGGGCGGCCCTCCGCCTCCGGCCGGAAGGAGAAGTCGGTCAGCTGGTTGTTGAGGAAGAAGCCCCGCACCATCAGCCGCGCGCCGAAGGCATCCTCCACCGTGGTGGTCATGCTGAGGGCATTGCCCTGCGCATCGACGATGGACATGTGGCTGGTGCCATGCTCGGGCTGGTCCGGCATGGGGGCCAGGCGCGTCTCGCGCCAGCGCGGATTGCCGGGGCGCGGCGTGGGGTTGGCGCGGTCACGGTCCACCAGCTGGGCGCGCAGGGTGAGGTAGGTGGGTTCCACCAGCCCGCGCACCGGCACCGGCGTGAAGTCCGAATCCCCCAGGTAGAGGTTGCGGTCGGCATAGGCGAGGCGCCCGGCCTCGGCCAGCAGATGCGCGGCATCCGCCCCCTTCGGGTCCAGCCGCGGCATCGGGAAATGCTCGAGGATGCCGAGGATCTGCGCCACCGCCACCCCGCCGGAGGAAGGCGGCGGGAAGCCGCAGACGCGGTATTCGCGGTAGGGCGTGCACACCGCCTCGCGCCGCTGCGGCGCATAGGCGGCGAGGTCGGCCTCCGTCATGCCATTCCCCCTGTCGCCATGGCTGGCGACGGCGGCGGCGATCTCGGCGGCGATCGGCCCGCGCTGCAGGGCGGCGGCCCCCTGCGCCGCCACGGCGCGCAGCGTCTCCGCCAGGGCGGGGTTCTTCAGGGGGGTGCCGGCGGGCAGGGGCTGGCCATCGGGCATGAAGAAATAGGCCGCCGCCGCCGGGTTGCGCTTCAGCCGCGCCGCATCGGCCGCGATGGCCCCGGCCAGGCGGGGCGAGACGGGGAAGCCTTCCTCGGCCAGGCGGATGGCGGGGGCGAAGAGGCTGGCCCAGGGCAGCCTGCCCTCCGCCTTGTGGGCGGCCTCCAGCATCGGCATCACCCCCGGCACGCCGACGCTGCGGCCGGAGAGCACGGCCTCATAGAAGGGGAGCGGTGTGCCGTCCGGCTTCAGGAAGAGGGCCGGGGTGGCGGCGGCCGGCGCCGTCTCGCGCCCGTCCCAGGCGGCGAGGCGCTGTTGCCCGCCATTCCAGTGCAGCAGCAGCGCGCCGCCGCCAATGCCGGAGGATTGCGGCTCCACCAGCGTCAGCACCGCCTGGGCGGCGATGGCGGCATCCACCGCCGTGCCGCCCTGGCGCAGCATGGCGAGCGCCGCCTCCGCCGCCAGGGGGTGCGCCACCGCCACCATCTGCCGCTGCGCCCGCACCGGCGCGGTGGGGCGGCGGGCGGCATCGGGGGCGGAGGTCAGGTCCTGCGCCGCCCCCGGCAGCGGGGCGAGGGCCAGCGGGGCGAGGGCCAAGGGCAAGGCGAGGGCGAGCAGCAGGCGGCGGGGCGTCATCCGGGTGGGGCGCATCACGGGAATCCAAGGCAGCGAGAGGGTAAGGCTTGCATCCTGGCCGTGCCACGTCACCTATGCTCTCAGCAAGGAACACAGCCCCATGGACCAGGACGAAACGGGCGCTGGCGGCCGCATCCGCCAGAAACTGGTGGAGACGAAGCAGGCCTGGGCCCGCGCCGGCCGCCTGCTAACCGGCGCCACCGCCCGGCCCGAGGAACAGCGCCTGCCCCCCGGCCAGCGGCTGGTGCAGGATTTCCCGGTGCTCGACCTCGGCATCCAGCCGAACGTTCCGGAAGGCGCCTTCCGCCTGACGCTGGACGGGCTGGTGGAGAACCCCGTCACGCTCGACTGGGCCGGCTTCACCGCCCTGCCGCAGGAGGAGCGGCTGAACGACATCCACTGCGTCACCCAGTGGTCGCGCTACGAGAACACCTGGCATGGCGTGGCGGTGGCGACGCTGCTCGACCTCGCCCAGCCGAAGCCGGAGGCCGGCTTCGTCAGCTTCGAGGGCTATGACGGCTACACCACCAACCTGACGCTGGAGGATTTCGCCCGGCCGGAGAGCCTGCTGGCCCATAGCTGGGCGGGGCAGCGCCTCAGCCGCCAGCATGGCGGGCCGCTGCGCGTGGTGGTGCCGCATCTCTACTTCTGGAAAAGCACGAAGTGGGTGAAGCGCATCACCTTCCTGGCCGAGAACAAGCCCGGCTTCTGGGAAGTGCGCGGCTATCACGACCGCGGTGACCCCTGGCTGGAGGAACGCTATGGCTGATCTGTCCCGCCGCGCCCTGCTGGCCTCGGCGCCGCTGCTGCTGGCCGCAGCCCCGGCGCCCGCCGATGCCGGGGGGCATGGCTTCCGCTTCGACAATATCGAAGGCGGCATCATCGATCTGGCCGAATGGCGCGGCAAGCCGGTGCTGGTGGTCAACACCGCCAGCTTCTGCGGCTTCGCTTTCCAGTTCGGCGGGCTGCAGAAGCTGCACGAGGCCTATGGCCCGCGCGGGCTGCTCGTGCTCGGCGTGCCGTCCAACGACTTCAACCAGGAGCATGGCGACAACGCCAGCATCAAGGCCTTCTGCGAGGCGACCTTCGGCGTCGCCTTCCCGATGACCGCGCCCTGCCATGTGCGGGGGCCGCAGGCGCATCCCTTCTTCGCCTGGGCCGGGGCGCAGGGCACGCCGCCGCGCTGGAATTTCTTCAAGTATCTGGTGGGGCGGGATGGCCGCCTGCTCGGCAGCTACCCCAGCCAGACGGAGCCGGACAGCCCCGCCTTCCGCCGCGCCATCGAGACCGCCCTGGCATGACGGCGCGCTGGCGCCCGATGCGCGCCGCCGACCTGCCCGCCGTGCTCGCCATCGCCGACCAGGTCCATACCGGCTACCCCGAGGATGCGGCGGTGCTGGCCGAGCGCCAGCGCCTTTTCCCCGCCGGCTGCTGGCTGCTGGAGGGGGAGGGCGCTGCCCCTTGGGGCTATGCCCTCAGCCATCCCTGGCACGCGCGGCGCCCGCCGCCGCTGAACACGCCGCTGGGGGCGCTGCCGGAGGCGCCGGGGTGTTTCTACATCCATGATGTCGCGCTGCTGCCCGCCGCGCGGGGCCAGGGCGCGGCCGGGCGGCTGATGCCGCTGCTCCGCATGGCGGCCGGCTCCCTGCCGGGGATGGCCCTGGTGGCGGTCCATGGCTCCGTGCCCTTCTGGCAGCGCCAGGGCTTCCGCGTGGTGGAGGCGCCGGAACTGGCGGCGAAGCTGGCCTCGTATGGCCAGGATGCGCGGTATATGGAGAATTAAGAAATAATATTTTTTGATTTAAGAATCTTCTTTTTCTGAAGAAAAAGAAGCAAAAAGACTTTTTCAGTCTGGCGTTCCGCCTCAGGCCTCAGGCGGGACGCCAACTGAAAAAAGTTTTTTGGTTCTTTTTTCAAAAAGAACACTTAATTCCCAAAACTATTATTCTTCGGGAACCCATTGGGCGGCTGCCGCCCGGCGCCGGCGCGGTTGCCCTTCCAGGTGGTCAGGTCCGTCTCGGTGCGGACGCGCTCGCCCAGGCGCCAGACCAGCCCCTCGCGGGCGGTGAAGACCTTCACATCCGCCATGCCGCCATCCTTGTAGCCCTGCAGGGCGACGCCGCGGCCGCGCAGCATCTCGGGCACCTGTTCCAGCGGGAAGACCAGCAGCTTGCGGTTCTCGCCGATGATGGCGACGCTGTCGCCCTCCGCCGGGATCAGCCGCGCGGCCTCCACCGGGCTGTCCACCAGCAGCACCTGCTTGCCGGTGCGCTTCTCGGCCACCAGATCCTCGGCCTTGACGAGGAAGCCGCGCCCATCCGTCGCCGCCACCAGGAACTTCTTCTCGGGCTTCCAGACGAAGAGGGTGACGACCTCATCCTCATTCGTCAGGTCCACCATCAGCCGCACCGGCTGGCCATCGCCGCGCCCGCGCGGAATGGTATCGGCCTTCAGCGTGAAGGCCTTGCCATTGGTGGCGAAGAGGCAGAGCCGGTCCGTCGTCTCCGCATGCAGGGCGATGCGCAGGCGGTCGCCCTCCTTGAATTTGTGCTCCGTCTCCGGCGGCAGGTGGCCCTTCATCGCGCGGATCCACCCCTTCTCGGAGAGGATGACGGTGATCGGCTCGCGCTCGACGAAGGCGCGCTCGTCGATCACCACGGCGGCGGGGGCGGCGTCCAGCGTGCTGCGGCGGCGGCCGGGTTCCGTGCCCTCGCCGAAGCGCGCGCGCGTCGCCTCGATCTCCTCGGCGATGCGGTTCCACCGCTTCGTCTCGCTGCCAAGCAGCGCCTGGAGGGATTTCTGTTCCGCGCTGAGCTTCTTGTGCTCCTTGCGGATTTCCATCTCCTCCAGCCGGCGCAGGGCGCGCAGGCGCATGTTGAGGATGGCCTCCGCCTGCGTCTCCGTCAGGCCGAAGGCGGCCATCAGCGCGGGCTTCGGATGGTCCTCCTCGCGGATGATGCGGATCACCTCGTCGAGGTTGAGATAGACGGTGAGGTAGCCCTCCAGGATCTCCAGCCGGCGGGCGATCTGCTCCAGCCGGTGCTCGCTGCGGCGGACCAGCACCTCGTGCCGGTGGTCGAGCCAGCAGCGCAGCACCTCGCGCAGCCCCATCACGCGCGGCGTGCGGCTGGCGTCGAGCACGTTCATGTTGAGCGGAATGCGGCTTTCCAGCGCGGTGGCGCGGAACAGCGTCTCCATCAGCATCGCCGGCTCGACCGTGCGGGTCTTGGGCTCCAGCACGATGCGCACCTTGTCCGTGCTCTCATCCCGCACATCGGCCAGCAGGGGGAGCTTCTTCTCCTCCATCAGCTGCGCGATCTGCTCGATCAGGCGCGACTTGGCGACCTGATAGGGAATCTCGGTGACGACGATCTGCCAGGTGCCGTTCTTCAGCGCCTCCCTCTCCCAGCGCGCGCGCAGGCGGAAGCCGCCGCGGCCGGTGGCGTAGGCCTCGCGGATGGCCTCCGCGCTCTCCACCAGCAGGCCGCCGGTGGGGAAGTCCGGCCCCGGCATCACGGCCAGCAGCGCGTCCAGCTCCGCCTTCGGGTTGCGGATCAGCAGCAGCGCGGCGGCGCAGAGTTCCCCGGCATTGTGCGGCGGGATGGAGGTGGCCATGCCCACCGCGATGCCATTGGCGCCATTGGCCAGCAGGTTGGGGAAGGCCGCCGGCAGCACCACCGGCTCCTGCTCCTCGCCATCATAGGTGGCGCGGAAATCGACGGCGTTTTCCTCGATGCCTTCCAGCATCGCCTTGGCGATCTCGGTCAGCCGCGCCTCGGTGTAGCGCATGGCGGCGGCGTTATCGCCGTCGATATTGCCGAAATTGCCCTGGCCCTCGACCAGCGTGTAGCGCGCGGCGAAATCCTGGGCGAGGCGCACCATGGCGTCGTAGATCGCGGCATCGCCATGCGGGTGATACTTGCCCATGACATCGCCGACGATGCGGGCGCATTTCTTGAAGCCCGCCGCCGGGTCCAGCCGCAGCTGGTGCATGGCCCAGAGCAGGCGCCGGTGCACCGGCTTCAGCCCGTCCCGCACATCCGGCAGGGAGCGCGCCGTGATGGTGGACATGGCATAGGCCAGGTAGCGCTCGGACAGCGCATCCGCCAGATGCGTCGGCCGCACGGCCCCGCCTTCGGGCAGCGTGGTGATGTCATCGGGCATGGCGAACTCCTGGGCAGTGCTTCAGCGGCTGCGGGCTAGCGCAGCGGTGCCGGTCCGAGAAAGTGAACATATAAAGAACGAGAGGCGGCGAGAAGGTCTTTCTCAGCCCGTGGCGCCCTTTGAGCGGGGGCTTTGCCCCCTCAACCCCCCCTTTTTTCGTCCCTTTGGCCAGGGGGCAGGACCCCCTGCACCCGCCATCAGTTGGGGACCAACAAATGGGTTTCCAAAGGCCTCAGGCCTTTGGTCGGGAGAGTTTGAGAGGGGCGAAGCCCCTCTCAAGAGGGCGCGCCGCCGCGCCCGGCCACCAGCCGCGTCAGCAGGTCGATCTGCTTCTGCTGCTGCTCCAGCAGGGTGGTGATCTGCTCGGCGCGCATGCGGTCCAGCTTTTCGTGCAGCGCCATGATCTCGATCTCGGCCTTGAGGTTGACCTCGTAGTCATGGGCGGCCACCAGCCGGTCCTTCGCCGCCTGCCGGTTCTGGCTCATCATGATGATCGGCGCCTGCAGGGCCGCGATCATCGAGAGGATCAGGTTCAGGAAGACGAAGGGGTAGGGGTCGAAGGGCCGCCTCAGCAGCCAGGCATTGGCTGCCGTCCACAGCACCAGCATCAGCAGGCTGAGCAGGATGAAGCTCCAGGAGCCGCCGAAGGTCGCCACCTTGTCCGCCAGCCGGTCGCCGACGCTGAGCTTGCCGGCGAAGGCTTCGTTGGTGTCGCGGCTGAGCGGTTTGCGCTCCAGCGCGCGGGAGAGGGCGCGCTGCTCGGCCTCCCCCAGCTGGGCCGCGTCCTGCCCGAACCAGCGGGTGGCGAGGCTGTGGAGATCAGGGGCGGGATGCTGGCTCATGCCGGGGGTCTTCCGTGGTGGCACCGTGGAACCAGGCGCCGAGCGCGTGCCAGGGGCGCGCGTCCCAGAAGCGGCTCGCCTGGCCGGAGGTGGAGGGTAGCACCCAGACCGGCGGGAAATCCGCCGGGCCGGAGGTCCGGCCATAGGCCAGCGCGCTGGTGCGCCGGCCGAGAAAGGCCGCCGCCGGCGCCTTGGCGGTGAAGGCCACCGCCGCCGGCCGCACGGCGCGGATGCGCGCGGCGAAGGCGGCGGGGTCATAGGCATCGGGCGGCAATTCGTCATCATTGCCGCTGGCGTGCTTGGCCATGTCCGTCAGCCCGATGCCGAAGCCGAGCAGCAGGGGATACTCCGCCGGCGCCAGCCGGCGCGGTGTCAGCCCCGCCTCGTGCAGGATGCGCCAGAAGCGGTTGCCGGGATGGGCGTAATAGGCCCCGCGTGCCGCCGAGACCGCCCCGGGGGCCGAGCCGCAGAAGACCAGCCGCAGCCCTGGCGCCAGCAGGTCGGGCAGGACCGGCGCCGGGTCAGGGATCGGGGGAAGGGGCATCGGGAGAAGGGGCCGTGGATGGCAGCAGGGCGGCGATGCGCGCCACCAGCCTGTCGCGCGCCGGGGGCAGGGGGCGGTGGCGAGCACCGAAGGCGTCGCGCTCCAGGAAATGGCCGGTCAGGCGCAGGCCCTTCAGCCATTCCGCCGGGTCGCGCTCATCCTGCCCGCCGAGCAGGAAGAGCGGCAGCGGCAGCAGCCGCGCCCGGTAAGGTTCCGCCGCGGCGGCCGAGACCGCCCGGCCGCTGCGTGGCGAGACATGGGTGAGGTCCTCCCGCGCCCCGGTGACGGCACAGGCCGAAAGGTCCAGCCCATAGCCCAGCCCTTCCAGCAGCAGCCCCTCCCAGCGGATATAATCGGCCAGCAGGGCGGGAGCGCCGCGGCCGAGTTGTGCCATCAACGCCAGCAGGCCGGAGAAGATGCGCGGCTGCGCCTCGCGCTCGGGCAGGGCATCGGCGGCCAGGGCGCAGGCGGATTGCAGCAGGGCGAGGGTGAGCGGCTCATCCAGCGCCAGGGCGGCGGTGGGGTGGACCATCTCGCCCGAGAGGCTGCCCAGCTGTTCCGCCAGCCGCCCGCGCCAGCGCACTTCCAGAAGATTGCCCGGCTGCCACAGCCCGGCCTGGGCGCGGGAGGCACCGCCATGCGCCAGCCCGGCATGCCGCCCATGCGCCGCGGTGAGGACAGATACCACCGCCCCGCCCTCGCCATGCGGGCGGGCCTCCAGGACGATGGCGGGGGCCTGCCATTCCATCAGCTGGCCTTGAGGGGGCTTTGCCCCCTCAAACTCCCCCAGCAGGGAGCAGGGCTCCCTGCACCCGCCTTCAGAGGGGCAGGGTTTGAGAGGGGCGGAGCCCCTCTCAAGGCAAGATTTGCCTCAGCCGGCATCATCCAGGCCGAGGGCGCGCAGCCGGGCGCGTTCCTCATCCCAGCCCTGGCGCTCCTTGACGTTCAGGAAGAGGTGGACGCGGCGTTCCAGCAGGTTTTCCAGCTCCATCCGCGCCCGCTGGCCGATGGCGCGCACCTTCGCCCCGCCATCGCCGATCAGGATGGCCTTCTGTGTCGCCCGGCCGACATAGATGGTGCAGTCGATCCGCACCGAGCCATCGCGCCGTTCCTGCCACTGCTCCGTCTCCACCGTGGTGTGGTGGGGGACTTCCTGGTGGGTCTGGCGCAGGATCTGCTCGCGCACGATCTCGGCCGCCAGCATGCGGTCCGGCAGGTCGGAGAGTTCATCCTCCGGGAAGAGCCAGGGGCCTTCCGGCAGGCGCCGGCCGAGGGCGGCCATCATCCGCTCCAGCCCGTCGCCCTTCTCGGCGGAGATCATGAAGGTCTCCTCGAAGGACAGCTGCTCGTTCAGGCTGGCGGTCAGCGGCAGCAGCTTCTTGGTGTCGATCAGGTCGGATTTGTTCAGCACCAGCCAGATGGGAACCTTGCTGCGCTTCAGCACGGAGATGATGGATTCCACCGCCTCCGTCATGCCGGCGCGGCTGTCCACGATCAGCAAGGCGAGGTCGGCATCCTGCGCGCCTTCCCAGGCGGCGGCGACCATGGCGCGGTCCAGCCGGCGGCGGGGCGAGAAAATGCCCGGCGTGTCGGTCAGCACGATCTGCGTCCGCTCCTGCATCACCACGGCGCGGATGCGGAAGCGCGTGGTCTGCGGCTTGGGCGAGACGATGCTGACCTTGGCGCCGGCCAGCCGGTTCACCAGGGTGGATTTGCCGGCATTCGGCGCGCCCACCACGGCGACGAGGCCGCAGCGCGTGGGGGGCAGGCCGGCATCCGGGGTGCCTTCCGGGGAAGGGGCGGGGTTGGGGGGGGGCGTGTCGTCGGTCATGGGGTGTCGCTCCGCCCGGCGAGCCAGGCCTCGGCGGCGGCCTGCTCGGCGGCACGCTTGGAGTCTCCGCGCCCCTCCGCCTCCCGCCCCGCCGCGCGCACGGCGACGACGAAGAGCGGCTGATGCGAGGGGCCGGTGGTGGAGACGAGGCGGTATTCGGGCAGCCCCTCGGCGCGGCCGAGGGTGTATTCCTGCAGGCGGCTCTTGGCCGACATGGGCGGCGTCGGGTCGGCGGCCAGATGGCCGGCCCATTCGCGGCGGATGAAGCCGCGCGGCACGTCGAGCCCGGCATCGAGATAGAGCGCGCCGATCAGCGCCTCGGTGGCGTCGGCGATGACGGTGACGCGGTTGCGCAGCCCCGTGCGCCCCTCGGCGGGGGGGATGCGGAGTGCTGCGGGCAGGCCGATGGCCTCGCCCACCTTGGCCAGCGTCTCGGCCGCCACCAGCACGGAGAGGCGCTTGCCCAGCGCGCCCTCGCGCTCGCTCGGGAAGCGCTCGGAGAGCCATTCGGCCATCACCAGCGCCAGCACGCGGTCACCGAGGAATTCCAGGCGCTCGTTGGAATCGAGCATGCCGCGCCGCGGGTCGGCGGCGGAGCGGTGCGTCAGCGCCTGTTCCAGCAATGCCGGGTCGCGGAAGGCGTGGCCAAGCCGGGCGAGGAAGCCAGCCCCGGCTGGCGCGGCGGGACCGGCCGTGCTCATGCCCTGTTGCTCCTCACTTCACCGCCGTGAAGAGGCGGTTCCAGCGGATCGAGAAAGGCCAGTCCCACACCGCCCACCAGGCGGAGGAATTGTCCTTGCTGAAGAACAGGAACTCCGCCCGGCCCACCAGGTTCTCGACGGGGACGAAGCCCACCGCGTTCATCTCGCGGCTGTCGAGGCTGTTGTCGCGGTTGTCGCCCATGGCGAAAACGTGGTTGGGGGGCACGACGAATTCCGGGGTGTTGTCATAGGGGCCGTCATCGGTGGCCTCCAGGATCTCGTGCCGCACCGGGCCGGGGGTGGTGCTGCCGGGCAGGGTCTCGCGGTAGCGGCGCATCGGCTGGCCGTCGCCTTCCACCGTGTAGAGGCCGAGGCTCTCGCGCGGGACTTCCTGGCCGTTCAGGAAGAGGCGGCCGCCGCGCATCTGGATGCGGTCGCCGGGCAGGCCGATGATGCGCTTGATGTAGTCCGTGCTGTTGTCGCGCGGGTATTTGAACACGGCGACATCGCCGCGCGCCGGCAGCGAGCCGAAGAGGCGGCCGTCGAACAGCGCCGGGCTGAACGGCATGGAGTGCCGCGAATAGCCATAGGCGTATTTCGAGACGAAGAGATAGTCGCCCACCAGCAGCGTCGGGATCATGCTGCCCGAGGGGATGTTGAAGGGCTCGAAGGCCACGGTGCGGACGCCGATGGCGATCAGCCCGGCATACACGACAGTCTTGATGCTTTCGGCCCAGCCGCCGGTCTTTTTGGTCATCGGGGGGTTCGCGCGAGGCTCCGCTGGGGTCTGCCGCGCCAGCCGCCGCGACCCAGGTGGGGGGTAGAGCCCGGCGCGCGCCCGGATGTCAAGGAAAGGCCGGGATGCCGGCCGCGCGGGGCTGTGGGGAAGGGGGTGGCGGGGGGCCGTCCATGCCTCCGCCCGCCCCCGCGGCAGGAAACTGAAAAAAGAATCATGCGGCGGCGCGGGCGGCGGCTGGCAGGCCGAAGGCCTCGGCCAGGCGGCGCACCGAGTCGCGCCGCGCCTCCGGATCGTGCACCGGGCTGAGCACCGCCACTTCCTGCGCGCCGAGCTGGGACGCCAGGGCCTCGATCTTCCCGCGCACCTGCTCCGGCGTGCCGATCAGCGCCGTTTGCCGCATTCTTTGCAGCCTCTCCCGCTCGGGCGGGGTGGCGGGATAGGCGGCGGCCTCCTCCGGGCTGGGCAAAGGCGGGTAGATGCCGCGGTCGCGCGAGAGCCGCCAGACGGCGCGGGAGGAGAAGCGGCGCTCGGCCTCCGCCTCCGTCGCGGCGCAGACGGCGAAGACGGCCAGCGCCGCGTGCGGCGCCGCGAGCCGCCCCGATTGCGGGCGGAAGCGGGCGCGGTAGGCCGCCAGCGCCTCCTCCGCCCCCGCGCCATCGGTGATGAAATGGGCGAAGCAGTAGGGCAGGCCGAGCAGCCCGGCGAGCTGCGCCCCGTAATCCGAACTGCCGAGCAGCCAGACCTCCGGCAGGCCCGCCCCCTCCGGCTGGGCGCGGATGCTGGCGAAGGGGTGGTTGACCGGCAGCCCCTCGCCGAGCCAGCCCAGCACCTCCTGCACCTGGGCGGGGAAGCGGTCCCCCTCCTCCTGGCGCACGGCGGCGGGGTTGAGGGCATAGGCGGTGCGCCCGTCGCTGCCCGGCGCCCGCCCCAGGCCGAGATCGATCCGCCCCGGCGCGATGGCCTCCAGCACGCGGAACTGCTCGGCCACCTTCAGCGCGGCGTAGTGCGGCAGCATCACCCCGGCCGAGCCGATGCGGATGCGCCGCGTGGTGGCGGCGATGGCGGCGATGAGGATTTCCGGCGCGCTGCCGGCATGGCTCTGGCTGTTGTGGTGCTCGGCCAGCCAGTAGCGGGCATAGCCGAGCTCATCCGCCAGCCGGGCGAGGGCGAGGGTCTCGCGGATCGCCGCATCGGCGCCGCGCCCGCTGGCGATGGTGGACTGGTCGAGGATGGAAAGGGCGAGGGCCATGGCCGCTACTCTTCACTCGGCGGAGATGTCATGCAAGGCAGGCTATCGGCTCCCTGGCCGCCTGCGCGCTTTGGCTTACATCATGGCCATGTAAAGACAGATCCCATGCAAAGACGCATTTCATGCAAAGACGCACTGGCCGGCCGCGCCGCTTCCTCCTCCGGGGCCTGATCACGGGCCTTGTCCTGCTGTCGCTGGCGGGGGCGGGCCTGGGTGGCCTGCTCTGGGCCAGCCTGCCGCCGCGCGAGGGGCGGCTCGACCTGCCCGGCCTCGCGGCCGAGGTGCGGGTGGTGGAGGATGGCCACGGCATCCCCCGCATCACCGCCGCCAGCGAGTTGGACGCCGCCCGCGCCCTGGGCTGGCTGCATGCGCGGGACCGCCTGTTCCAGATGGAGCTGATGCGCCGCAACGCCGCCGGCCGGCTGGCGGAGATCGCCGGCCCCGCCGCGCTGCGGCTGGACCGCACCACCCGCACCCTCGGCCTGCCGCGCCGGGCGGAGGCCGACTACGCCGCCCTGCCCGCCGACACGCGCGCCGTGCTGGAGGCCTATGCCGGCGGGGTGAATGCCTGGATCGCGGCGCGCGGCCGGCTGGCGGCGCCGGAATTCCTCGCCCTCGGCGTGCCGGAGCGGTGGGAGCCCTGGCATTCCCTGCTCTGGGCCAAGACGATGGGGCTGTGGCTGTCCAACAACTGGCGCACCGAGATCGACCGCGCCCGCCTCGCCGCCCTGCTGCCGCCCGAGCGCCTGGCCGAGCGCCTGGCCGAACTCTGGCCCGCCGACGACTCCCCCGGCCGGCCGGACCAGGTGGCGCGGCTTGACCCGCAGCTTGACCCCCTGCTGCGCGATGCGGCGCCGCTTACCCGCCTCGCCGCCGCCCTGCCACGCTTCCCGCAGGATGCGCCGCTGCCCAACATCGCCTCCAACGCCTGGGCGCTCTCGGCCGCGCGCTCGGAGAGCGGGGCGCCGCTGCTGGCCAATGACCCGCATCTGGGCTTCAACGCCCCCATCCTCTGGTATCTGGCGCGCATCGAGCTGCCGGGCGGGCGCTTCCTGGCCGGGGCGACCTCGCCCGGCGTGCCCTTCCTGGTGATCGGCCGCAACGAGAAGCTGGCCTGGGGCTTCACCACCACCCATTCCGACACGCAGGATGTCTTCATCGAGCGGCTGGCCGGGGCGGAGGGCTATGAGACGCCCGAGGGCCCGCGCCCCTTCACCCTGCGGGAGGAGGTGATCCGCGTGCGCGGCGCCGCGCCGGAGACGCTGCGGGTGCGCGAGACGCGGCATGGCCCGGTGATCAGCGACCTGCCCGGGGAGGGAGAGGGGGCGCCCGCCGGCACGGTGCTGGCCGTGCGCATGGCCAATCTGGAGCCGGCGGACAGCGCCGCCGCCGGGCTGCTGGCGCTGAACCGCGCCACCACCCTGGCCGGGGCGCGGGCGGCGGCGGCGCTGATCACCTCCCCGCCGCAGAACCTGATGGTGGCCGATGCCGCCGGCGGCATCGCGCTCTACCTGACCGGGCGCACACCCATCCGCCGCGCCGGCGATGGCAGCCTGCCCGCCCCCGGCTGGGATGGCAGCCATGACTGGACGGGCTTCATCCCCTTCGACGCCCTGCCGCATGCCGAGAACCCGCCCGGCGGCGCCCTGGCCAATGGCAACAACCGGATGCAGCCGGCCAGGGTCAATCCCGGGGCCAATCCCGAGGGGGCGGAGCCCTATCTGGGCCGCGACTGGTATGGCGACTGGCGCTTCCGCCGCATCCACGCCCTGCTCGGCCAGCGCCCCCGCCACCGGGCGGAGGAGATGGCGGTGATCCAGCACGATGCCGTCAGCCTTTTCGCGCGGGAGATGCTGCCGGCGCTGCGCGCCATCGCCCGGCCGCAGGGGGTGGCGGGGGTGGCGCGCGACCTGCTGCTCTCCTGGGAGGGGGAGATGGCGGCGGACCGGCCGCAGCCGCTGATCTTCAATGCGTGGTGGCGGATCGCCGCGCGCATGGCGCTGGCGCAGGGCGGGGTGCCGGAGGGCGGCTGGCCCGCCACGCCGGAATTCCTCCGCTTCGTGCTGGCGCCGGATGGGCGGGGGGCGCATTGGTGCCGCCCGGCGGGCGAGACCTCCCCCGCCATGCCCCCCTTCACGGAAGGCGGGGCCTGCCACGCGCTGGTCGCCAGCGCCCTGCGGCAGGCGGTGGAGGAGCTGGTGGCCATCCAGGGCCCCGACCCCACCGCCTGGCGCTGGGGGGCGGCGCATCAGGCGCGGTTCGAGCACCCGCTGCTGCGCTTCGTCCCCCTGCTCGGGGAATGGAGCAGCCTCGCCGTGCCGACCGATGGCGATGGCCAGACGATCAACCGCGGCAATGTGCCGGAGTTCGGCTTCCTCCAGCGGCATGGCCCCGGGCTGCGGGCGGTGTTCGACCTCGCCACGCCGGATGGCGCCTGGGCGGTGATCGGCACCGGGCAATCGGGCCACCCGCTCTCGCCGCATTGGGGGGACCAGACGGCGCTCTGGGCCGGGCGGGCGCCGGAAGGGGCCCCGGGGGGGAGCCTGCTGCTGCGGCTCGGGGCGGTGCCGGAGACGGCGGGGCCGTCGATTGTTCTCGTGCCGCGCTGATGCGTCGCAACAATCATTGCGTCCGGCGCGCGGGGCGGGGAAACTGAGGCCAGGACCATGCTGCACCGCACCGCCCGCCGCCCCCAATTCTTCTACACGACCGCGCCGCTCCCCTGCCCCTATCTGGCGGGGCGGACGGAGCGCAAGATCGTCACCGAGCTGACGGGGCCGGAGGCGGAGCCGCTGCATGACCGGCTCTCGCGCGCCGGCTTCCGGCGCAGCCACAACATCGCCTATTCGCCGGTCTGCCCGGGTTGCAATGCCTGTGTGCCGATCCGCATCGACGCCGCCCGCTTCACGCCGGACCGCACGCAGCGCCGGGTGGCGCGGGCCAATGCCGATCTGAGCGGGGAGACGGTGCCGGCGCGCGCCACGGCGGAACAGTTTGCTCTGTTTCAGCGCTACCAGCGCGCCCGCCACCAGGATGGCGACATGGCGGCGATGGGTTTCTACGACTACCGCGCCATGGTTGAGGACACGCCGATCACCACCGGGCTGATCGAGTTCCGCGATGCCGGGGGGCGGCTCTATGCCGCCTGCCTGACCGACTGGCTGAGCGATGGGCTGTCCGCCGTCTATTCCTTCTACGACCCCGGCGAGGAAAAGCGCTCCCTCGGCACGCATGCCGTGATGTGGCTGGTGCAGCGGGCCGTGCAGCTGGAACTCCCCTATGTCTATCTCGGCTACTGGGTGCCGCAGAGCCGCAAGATGGCCTACAAGGCGCGCTACCAGCCGAGCGAGATCCTGGTGGGCGGCCAGTGGCGCCGCCTCAATGCCGAGGCGCTGACCCCCTGAGTCCGGGTCTTGAGAGGGGCTTTGCCCCTCTCAAACTCTCCCCACCAAAGGCCTGAGGCCTTTGGAAACCCTTTCTGAAGGCGGGTGCAGGGGACCCCGTCCCCTGCTGGGGGTTGAGGGGGCAAAGCCCCCTCATTCAGGCAGAGCCTCCGCTGGATAGGGCCACCCCCCCAGCCACAGCGTCTCCGCCACTGTCTCCGCCCCTGTCGCCAGCAGCACGAGCCGGTCAAACCCCAGCGCGATCCCCGCCGTGGGCGGCATGCCGTGGCGCAGGGCGGCGAGGAAATCCGCATCCACCGGCCAGCCCTCGCCATAGAGGCGCTCGCGCTCGGCGACGTCGTGGGTGAAGCGGCTGGCCTGTTCCTCCGCGTCGGTCAGTTCGTCGAAGGCATTGGCCAGTTCGATCCCACCCACGAAGAGCTCGAAGCGCAGGGCGGCGCGGGGGTCGGCCGGGTCGCGCCGGGCGAGGGCGGCCTGGGGCGCCGGCCAATGGGTGAGGAAGGTGGCGCGCTGCCGCCCGAGCTGTGGCTCCACCCGTTCCAGCAGCAGGCGGAAGAACAGATCCTCCCAGTTTTCCGACTCGCGCGGGGCGAGGCCGGCGGCGCGGGCGGCGGCGTGCAGGGCGGCGGTTTCCCCCTCCGTCGCCAGGATATCCAGCCCGCCGCAGAACCGGAAAAACGCCTCCGCGACGGTCAGCCGCTCAAAGGGCAGGGTGAGATCCGTCTCCACCCCGGCATGGGTGACGCGGGGCGGCAGCATGGCCCGGACATAGGCCTCGGTTTCCTCCATCAGCCCGGCGAGGCCGGCGCCGGGCCGGTACCATTCCAGCATGGTGAATTCGGGGGCGTGGCGCGGGCTGACCTCGCCATTGCGCCAGACGCGGGCGAGCTCAAAGACCGGCCCGGCCCCGGCCACCAGCAGGCGCTTGATGGCCAGTTCCGGCGAGGTGCGCAGCCAGAGGGGGAAGCCGCCTTCCCCCAGCAGGGGGCGGAACTCGCTGCGGAAGGCGGCGAGGTGGACTTCCATCCCCGGCGCGGGGACGAGGGCGGGCGTCTCCACCTCGGCATAGCCACGGGCAGTGAAGAAGGCGCGGGTCTCGGCCATGAGGCGGGCGCGGGCGCGCAGATGCGGCAGGCGCGCGGCCAGCCGCGCCGGGTGCCAGACGGGTATCGCGGCGGGCCGCGTGGCCGGCAGCGCGGCGGGATGATCGGCAGGGCTGGGTTGCGGGGGCTGATCAGGCATTGCGGCGGCGGGCTCTCCGGGCGTAAGCGGCGCGACCATGCCCGATGGTTCCGCCGCCTTGAAGCCCCGCACCCTGCGCGATGCCGCCGCCCTGGTGGAAGCCGGCCTGGCGCCGCCCGAGGCGCTGCCCGGCCTCGCCCGGCTGCAGGAGACCTATGCCATCGCGCTGACGCCGGCGGTGCAGGCGCTGATCGACCGCGCCGACCCGGCCGACCCCATCGCGCGGCAATATGTGCCCGACATGGCGGAACTCACCACCCTGCCGCAGGAGCGCAGCGACCCGACGAGCGACGCCCCCTTCACCCCGGTGAAGGGCGTGGTGCACCGCTACCCGGACCGCGCCCTGCTGAAGCCGCTGCTGGCCTGCCCGGTCTATTGCCGCTTCTGCTTCCGGCGGGAGGTGGTGGGGCCGGAGGGCGGGCTGCTCTCCGAGGCGGAGCTGGAGGCGGCGCTGGACTGGTTCGCCGCCACGCCGCAGGTGCGCGAGGCCATCCTGACGGGGGGCGACCCGCTGATGCTCTCGCCGCGCCGGCTCGGGCATATCGTGGCGCGGCTCTCGGCCATGCCGCATCTCGACATCATCCGGCTGCATTCCCGCGTGCCGGTGACGGCGCCGGAGCGCATCACCCCCGCTTTGGCGGCGGCGTTGCAGACGGAGAAGGCGCTGTTCCTCTGCGTCCACGCCAACCATGCGCGGGAATTCGCGCCGCCCGCCCTGGCGGCGCTGCGGGGGCTGCGGCGGGCGGGGGTGGCGATGCTCGGGCAATCCGTGCTGCTGCGCGGGGTGAATGACAGCCCGGAGGCGCTGGCCGATCTGTTCCGCGCCATGCTGGCGGCGCAGGTGAAGCCTTATTACCTGCACCAGCTGGACCGCGCCCCCGGCACGGTGCGCTTCGAGGTGCCGATCGCCGAGGGGCGGCGCATCCTGCGGGCCCTGCGCGGGCGGCTGACGGGGCTGGCCTGGCCCGCCTATGTGCTGGACCTGCCGGAGGGTGCGGGCAAGGCGCCGCTCGGCCCCGACTTCGCCCGGCGGGAGGGCGAGGACTGGCTGGTGGAAGGCCCGCTGGACGGGCGGCCCCACCGGCAGGAACGGGGCTGAACGTGCCGGCCGGCACCAGGGCCGCAGCGGAGGCGCGGGGCCGCCGGGCGGAGGCGCTGGTGGCGGAGCGGCTGGCGGCGGAGGGCTGGCGCATCCTGGCGCAGCGCCACCGCGCCCCGGTGGGCGAGCTGGACCTGGTGGCCGAGCGTGAGGGGCTGCTGGCCTTCATCGAGGTGAAGGCGCGCGCCCGCCTCGCCGATGCGGCGGCGGCGCTGACCCCGCACCAGCAGGCGCGTCTGGCGGCCGCCGCCGAACACTGGCTGGCCCTCAACCCCGGCCATGGCGCGGCCGGCATGCGCTTCGACGTGGTGCTGCTGGACGCTGCCGGCACGATGCGCCGCATCGCCGATGCCTTCCGCCCTGGCTGATAGCGGGATGGTGAGGCGCCGAATGGGTTTCCAAAGGCCTCAGGCCTTTGGTGGGGAGAGTTTGAGAGGGGCGAAGCCCCTCTCAAGACCCCGGCTCATCGCGCTTCAGAGCCCCGGAACGATCCGTACGCCGGAGATGATCACCACCGCCTGCGCATAGGGATATTCATCCGTCATGGTCAGGCTGACCTGGGCGCCATAGCCGGCCGGTGTGATGGCATCGAGCCGCTGGGCCGCCCCCCCGGTGAGCCGCAGCGAGGGCTGCCCGGAGGAGAGGTTCACCACCCCGAGATCGCGCCAGAAGACCCCCTGGCGGAAGCCGGTGCCGAGGGCCTTGCTGGCGGCTTCCTTGGCGGCGAAGCGCTTGGCATAGGTGGCGGCGCGCAGGGCGGGGGTGCGGCTGTCGGCCTTCCTGCGTTCCAGCGGGGTGAAGATGCGCTCCAGGAAGCGCTCCCCATGGCGTTCCAGCACCCGCTCGATGCGGCGGATGTCCACGATGTCGTTGCCCAGGCCGATAATCATTGCGGTGTCCGTTCAGCAGGCCGTCAGGCCTTGCTGCGCTCCACCTGGATGATGCCCGGGCAGGCGCGCAGCGCGGCGATGACGTTGGAGAGGTGGCGCAGATCCGTCACCTCCAGGTCCACCACCACCTCGGCATAGTCCGGGGCGCGGTGGGCGAAGCGCAGATTGTGCAGCTTGCCATTCTGCTTGGCGATGACGACGGCCATGGCGGCCACGGCCGCGTCCTCATTGCCGGTGACGACATCGAGCCGCCCCAGATGGGCACCGCCCGAGCCGGCCTCGTAATCCCAGTCGATATCGAGGAAGCGCTCCGGCGTGGCGGAGAGCGCCTCGAGGTTGTGGCAATCCTGCTTGTGCACCGTCACCCCCTTGCCGGTGGAGACGATGCCGACGATGCGGTCCCCCGGTACGGGGTGGCAGCAGCCGGCGAACTGCACGGCCATGCCGGCGACGAGGCCGGTGATGCCATGGCTGGCCTCGCGCCGCCGCTCGGTGCGGACGACGGTGGCGCCGGGCTTGCCGCGGGCGCGGGTCAGCGGCAGCGGGTCCACCGCGCGGGGCGGGCCGCGCAGCTCGGGGATGGCGGCGTGCAGCACCTCGCGCGCCGTCAGGTTGCCATTGCCGACGGCGACGCAAAGCTCCTCGAAGCCGGGCTGCTTCAGGGCCTTCAGCGCCGGCTCGACGATCTTTTCCGAGAAATCCACGCCCTCCTGGCGGAAGGCCTTGGCGATGGCGCTGCGGCCCTGCTCCTGGAACTCGGTGCGCTGGCGGGCGAGGACGAAGCGCTTGATGCGCGCCTTCGCCTTGCCGGTGACGACGAAGCGCTCCCAGGCCGGGTTGGGTGTGCCGCCGCGCGCGGTGATGATCTCGACCTGGTCGCCATTTTCCAGCTGGTGGCGCAGCGGGACGATGCGGCCATTGATCTTGGCGCCCACGCAGGCATCGCCCACCTGGCTGTGCACCTGGTAGGCGAAGTCCACCGGCGTGGCGCCGCGCGGCAGGGCGATCAGGTCGCCCTTGGGGGTGAAGCAGAAGACCTGATCCTGGTGCAGGGCGAGCTTGGTGTGCTCAAGGAATTCCTGCGGCTCGGCGGCCGATTCCAGGATTTCCAGCAGCTCCTTCACCCAGGGGTAGCGGCGCTGGTTGATGGGGGCGGGGGCCGGGGCGGCGCCGCCCTCCTGCTTGTACATCCAGTGCGCGGCCACGCCGTATTCGGCGATCTCGTGCATATCGGCGGTGCGGATCTGCACCTCGATCTTGGCGTTGCGCCGCTCCGGCACGGTCACGCCGGTGTGCAGCGACTGGTAGCCATTGGGCTTGGGGGTGGAGATGTAGTCCTTGAACCGCCCCGGCACGACGCGGTAGGCGGAATGGATGGCGCCCAGCGCGGCGTAGCAATGCGCCTTGTCGGTGGTCAGCACGCGGAAGGCCATGATGTCCGAGAGCTGCTCGAACTCGACCTTCTTCTCGTACATCTTCATCCAGATCGAGTAGGGCGATTTCTCGCGCCCCGTCACCTCGACCACGGGCACCTCGGCGGCGGCGAGCTTGGCCTTGAGGTCGGCGGCGATCTCGTCGATCAGGTCGGCGCCCTGGCCGCGCAGGAAGGCGAGGCGGGCGGTGATGGTCTGGTAGGCATCCGGCTGCAATTCGCGGAAGGCCAGGGATTGCAGCTCGCCCTTCACCGCATCCATGCCGATGCGCTCGGCCAGCGGCGCGTAGATCTCCATCGTCTCGCGGGCGACGCGGGCGCGGCTGGCGGGCTTGGGCTTGAAGTGCAGCGTCCGCATGTTGTGCAGCCGGTCGGCCAGCTTGACCAGCAGGACGCGGATATCCTCGCTCATGGCGAGGACGAGCTTGCGGAAATTCTCCGCCTGCTTGGTGCGCTCCGACTGCAGTTCGAGGCGCGTCAGCTTGGTGACGCCATCGACCAGCCGGGCGATATCGGCGCCGAAGCGCTTCTCCAGCTCCGCCAGGGAGAAGCTGGTATCCTCCACCACGTCATGCAGCAGGGCGGTGGCGATGGTGGCGGTGTCGAGCCGGTAGCCGGCCAGGATGCCGGCGACGGCGAGCGGATGGGTGATGTAGGGGTCGCCATTCTCGCGCGACTGCGAGGCATGGGCGGTGGCGGCGAGGTTATAGGCCGCCTCGATCAGCGCCACATCGGCGCGCGGGTCATAGGCGGCGACGCGGCGGGCCAGCTCGGTGCCCGGCGTTTCCACCGGCGGCGTGCCGGCGGCTGGGGGGGAGCCGGTGGAAGGCAGGGGGTGGGTGGGGGCGGGCGTGGCCACCCCCTCGGGCGCGCGGGGCGCCGGGACAGGATCGGACCCGGCGCCGGGGTTCAAGCGCGCCCCCGGCTCAGCGCCGGCCGCCGAGTTCGGCGGCGATCGCCGCCTCGATGTCATCGGCCGAGAGGTCGTCCAGCGCGCCGGCCTCAGGCGCCACGTCGTCATTGACGTCCATGACGCCGAAGATGTTCTCGTCGGTGGCGATGAGGTCGATGACCTCCTCCTCGACCGGCTCCGGCTCCGGCGCGCGGAGGAGGGACTTCACCAGATCCTGCTCCAGGCCGGGCAGGCTGACGGTCTCATCCGCGATCTCGCGCAGGGCGACGACGGGATTCTTGTCGTTGTCGCGGTCCACCGTCAGCTCTTCGCCGCGGCTGATGTTGCGGGCACGCTGCGCGGCGAGCAGGACCAGCTCGAAGCGATTGGGAATCTTGAGAATGCAGTCTTCGACCGTGACGCGGGCCATGGGGGAGGCCTCCAACTCGATGCCGTGCGGAACCTCTCAGATAGCCATCGCACCCGCGAAAGGCAAGCCGCATGGGGAGAGCCGGGGGGCAGGCTCCTGAAAGCGTTTGATTTTAAATCAAAATTCTTCTTTTTCTGAAGAAAAAGAAGCAAAAAGACTTTCTTTCAGGCTGCCGCGGTCTCCCGTCACAGCGGGACGCCACACGGATAAAAGTTTTTTGGTTCTTTTTTTCAAAAAAGAACATCTCTTTGAAAATACCTCATGCCGCCATCGGCCGCATGGCGGCCGGCGGCAGGGCCTCCAGCAATTCGCCGACGCTGCGGCCCAGGCTGGGGTGGACCCAGCCGGGCGCCACCTCGGCCAGGGGTTCCAGCACGAATCGGCGCAGATGGGCGCGCGGGTGCGGCAGGATCGGGTCCGGCGCGCCGCGCACCGCCTCGCCCATGGCGATGATGTCGAGGTCCAGCGTGCGCGGGGCATTGGGGTAGGGGCGCTGGCGCCCCGCCGTATCCTCGATCGCCTGCAGGGCGGTCAGCAGCGAGGCCGGGTCCAGCGCGCCCTCGCAGCGGGCGATGCCGTTGACATACCAGGGCGCGCCGGGCAGGGGCGGCTCCGGCGCCGTCGCCCACCAGCGCGAGACGGCGGTGACGCTCAGCCCCGGCAGCCGGGCGATGGCGCGGACCGCCTCCTGGCAGGTGGCGAGCGGCGCGGCGCCATCCGGTCCGGGCAGGTTGGCGCCGAGGGCGATCAGGATCATGCCTTCTTCCCGAATTCCGGCGAGAGGCGCAGCGCATCCGTCGTGTCGAAGTCGCGCAGCACCGCGTCATCCGCCATTTCCACCTCGAAGACCTGTTCGGCGTATTGGCCGGCCAGGTGGCGGGCGCCGACATCGCCGGTGATCTGCAGCATCTCCGGGATGAAGGCGCGCGCCCACAACATGGGGTTGCCCTGCTTGCCGCGGAAGGTGGGCATGACGATGCCGCGCCCCTCCTCCGGGTCGAAGGCGGCGATCAGCCGGTCCAGCATCGCGCCGGTGACGAGCGGCATATCCCCCAGGCAGACCACCACCCCCTCCGCCTCCGGCGGCAGCGCGGCGAGGCCGGCCTTCAGCGAGCCGGAGAGGCCCTGGTTGTAGTCCTCCGTCTGGGTGAAGAGCACGGGGCGGCCGGCCAGCGCCTCCTCCACCCGCTCCCGCTCATAGCCGGTGACGACGATGACGGGCCGCGCCCGGCTGTCCAGCACATTGGCGACGACGCGCGCCACCATGGGCACGCCCTTCGCGTCCGGCACCAGCAGCTTGTTGAGCGGCGCCATGCGGCGGGAGCGGCCGGCGGCCAGCACCAGGGCGGCCACCTGGCGCGGCCGGCGCGGCGCGGCGCCCGGGGCCTGGGCGCGCGGCGCCGCCTCGCGCGGCAGCGGGCGCGTCTCGATCTCCTTCAGCAGCCCGCCCACGCCCATGCGGGCGATCTCCCGCCCCGTCACCGGCAGCCCGGCGAAGAGCCGCTGCAACACCCAGTCCAGCCCGTTCAGCTTCGGGCTGCGGGCGCAGCCGGGCAGCACGAGGGCCGGCACCTCGCCGATCCGCCCGAGGCAGAGCAGGTTGCCCGGGTCCACCGGCATGCCGAAATGCTCGATCGTGCCGCCGGCGCGGGTGATGGCGGCGGGGCCGGCATCGCGCCGGTCCACCACGGCCGAGGCCCCGGCGACCAGCAGCATCTCCGCCCCCGCCCGCTTCAGCCGCGCCAGCGCATCGGCGATCGCGCCCTCCTCGTGGCGGCAGCGCTCGGGCGGCAGGAGCTGGCCGGCCAGCGCGGTCACGCGTGCCTCGGTGGCCTCCACCGCGCCTTCCATGATGCTTTCCTTGAGGCCGGGCAGCTCGGTCAGCACCAGCCCCACCTTCAGCGGGCGGAAGGGGTGGATGGTCAGCACCCGGCCGCTGCGCGCCAGCGCCTCGGCCACCTGCAGCACGCCGCCCGGCACGGCGAAGGGGATGACCTTCACCGTCGCCAGCATCTCCCGCGCGGTGACGGGGGTGTGGTTGGGCAGGGTGGCGAGCGTCAGGCTCTCATCCAGCGCGTTGAGGCGGTGGACCAGCTCCTCATTCACCACCAGCAGCCCGGCGGCGTCGGCCAGCAGGTTGACCCGCCCCGTCGCGGCGCGGGAGCGCGCCAGCAGCGGGCCGAGCAGCGCCTCGCCCAGGCGGTGGGCGGCCTCATCCTCCGGGATGTCGCCGGATTCGAGGCGGGCGGCGACCACCTCGCGCTTGCCGGCGGCGCGCAGGGCCTCGATGGCCCCGGCGTCGAGCACCGTGCCCTTCTTCAGCACGCGCCCGGGCAGGCGCAGCGTGTGGGCCAGCACCGCGCCCTGCGCGGCATCCAGCGGCGTGGGGCCGAAGATCATGCGGTGTCCCTGCTGCCGAGGGCGGCGCCGCGGCGGCGCGCGACGATCTCGGCCATGATGGAGAGGGCGATTTCCGGCGCGGTGACGGCGCCGATGGACAGGCCCACGGGGGCGGCGATGCGGGCGATGGCCTCCGGCGGCAGCCCGGCCTCGGCGAGGCGGGCGGCACGTTTGGCATGGGTGCGCCGGCTGCCCAGCGCGCCGATGTAGAAGGCCGGGGAGCGCAGCGCCACCTCCAGCGCCGGGTCGTCCAGCTTGGGGTCGTGGGTCAGCGTCACCACCGCCGTGCGGCTGTCGGGGGCGAGATGGGCCATGGCCTCGTCCGGCCAGTCATCGACGAGGCGGATGCCCGTGCCGAAGCGCTCCTGGGTGGCGAAGGCGCGGCGCGGGTCGATGATGGTGACGGCATAGCCCAGCCCCAGCGCCATCGGCGCCAGGGCCTGGGCGATATGCACCGCCCCCACCACGATCAGCCGCAGCCGCGGGTTGTGCGGCTGGACGAACCAGGCCGTGCCTTCATCGGCCACGGTGGCGGCGGTGTCGCTGGCCAGGGCGGCCTCGGCGGCGCGCAGCAGCGGCTCGGGCAGGCTGTCCTCGGGGTGGAGGAACTGCGCGCCATCGGCCAGCCGCGTCAGCACCGCGACGGCGCGCCCGGCGCCGCGCGCGGCCTGGAGGCGGGCGAGGAATTCGGTGTTCACGCCGCCTGCTCCCCGCCCAGCTTCTCGACGAAGACCTTGAGCTTGCCGCCGCAGGCGAGGCCCACCTCCCAGGCGCGCTCGTCGCTGATGCCGAAATCGAGCAGCTGCGGCGCGCCGCTGGCCATGGTGGCGCGGGCGGCCTCGGCCACCGCGCCCTCGATGCAGCCGCCGGAGACGCTGCCCGCCAGCCGGCCGGAGGCGGTGATGGCGAGGTGCGAGCCCGCCGGGCGGGGCGAGCTGCCCCAGGTCTCCACCACCGTGGCCAGGGCCACGCTTTCCCCCTCCTCCAGCCAGCGCGCGGCGGTGGCGAGGATGTCTTCCTGGTCGCTCATGCCATTCCTCCCTTGAAGGGGCGTGGCGCGGGGCTGGAGAGGCTGTCCACCAGCGCGCGCAGGCTGTCGATGTTGTGGACCGGACGGTGCTCATGCACCAGGGGGAGCATGGTCCTCACCCCCTGCGGGCGTGGCTGGAAGCCGGCATAGCGCAGCAGCGGGTTGAGCCAGACCAGCCGGCGGCAGGAATGGCGCAGCCGCTCCGTCGCCGCGGCGAGGCGGGCGAGGTCGGCGGCGTCGCCGCGCTCCAGCCCGTCGGTGATGAGCAGGACGACGGCGCCCTGGCCCAGAACGCGGCGCGCCCACTGGCGGTTGAACAGGTCGAGCGCCGCGCCGATGCGGGTGCCGCCGGACCAGTCCTGCACCGCCTGGCCGACCATCTCGAAGGCCACTTCCGCGTCGCGGTGGCGCAGCGGCCGGGTGATGTTGGTCAGCCGCGTGCCGAAGAGGAAGGCGGAGACGCGGTCGCGGTCATTCGTCACGGCGTGGATGAAGTGCAGCAGGATCTGCGCATAGCGCCCCATGCTGCCCGAGATGTCGCAGAGCACGACGAGCGGCGGCGGGCGCTCGACGCGCTGGCTGCGGCGCAGCGTGGTGATCTCGCCGCCCTGGCGCAGGCTGGCGCGCAGGGTGGCGCGCAGATCGGCCCGCCGGCCGGCGGGGTGGGGGCGGAAGCGGCGCGTCGGGCGGTGGTCCAGCGGCAGGGTGAGGCGGCGGATCTCGGCCCGTGCCGTGGCCAGCTCGTCGGCGCTCATCGCCTCGAAATCCATCTTCCGCAGCGCCTCGCTGGCGCTGACGGTCATGGTCGCCTCGATGCGGCGCTCCTCCGGCGGGGGCGGGGCGGGGGGCGGCGGGCGCTGGCCGGCCAGGGCCTCGGCCAGCCGGCGCCCGCCGGGGGGCGGCTTCGGCGGCTCCTGGCCCTGGCTCAGCGCGTCCATGGCGGCGGCGTGGCGCCCGGCCTCCGGGTCGCGCCACCACAGGCGGAAGGCCTGGTCGAACAGGTCGAAATGCTCGCGCCGCTGCACCAGGGTGGCGCGCAGCGCGGCATGGACCTGGCGGCGGTCGCCGAGGTCGATGCGCGCCAGCGCCTCCCCCCCGGCCAGCAGCCCGGCGGGGCCGAGCGGCAGCCCGGCGCGGCGCAGCAGCCGGGCGAAGCCCAGCAGGTTGGCGGCCAGGGCGCCCCCCGCACCAGTTTTTTCCAGGTTGGAGTTTTCCAAGCCGGAGCTGTCCGGGCCGTTGCCGTCCTGGCGGGCCGTGCTCATGCCGGGTCCTGGCCCGGCGGGGCGAGGGGGGTGGCGCGCCAGGGCGCGAGATCCGCCAGCAGGGCCTGGATATCCACCTCCCATTCCTGCCGCCCCGGCGGCTGCGGCTCCAGCCGCAGGGCATGGGCATGGCCGCGCAGCCGCGCGATGCGGGCGAAGTTGTAGCGCAGCGACATATGGCCGCTGAGCATCGGGAAGATCTCCAGCACCCGCACCGGGCGCGGCAGGCCGAGCAGATGGGCCAGCCCCGCCCCGTGCGGCGCCACGATCTCCTCCGCCGCCGCCACGGTGGCGATCTGCTCCGCCATGCCGAGGGGACCCAGCTCCAGGCTGGTGAATCCCTCCGCCTCCAGCGCGGCGATCAGCGCCGCCTCGTTGCGCAGCGGGCGGCGGCTGGCATCGCCGCGCGAGATATAGAGGCGGCGCGGCCGCGGGCCGGGGGCGGCGCGGCGCTCCGCCTCCGCCAGGAAGCGGGCATAGCCCGGCGCATAGACATCCCAGTAGCGGAAGCGCGGCATGTGGCGGCTGGTGACCAGCAGCCGCTCCACCCGCAGCGCGGCGCCCACCGCCAGGCGCGGCGCGCCGGGGGCGGCGAGGTCGAGGCTGGCGCCCTGGTAGCCCGGCGCGTCGTCGCGCAGCAGCAGGGCGGTGCCGGGCAGGGCGCCGGCGGCCCAGATCAGGCCCGGCAGCCACTCCACCATCCAGTGGAAGAAGCCCGCCCCATCCGTGCCCAGCGCGGCGGTGGCGCCGCGGGGCGCCCCGGCCATGGCCTCGCGGCTGCCCGGCATCAGCGGGCGGCCCATGCTGATCATCACCTCGCCATCCGGGCGCCAGACCTGCCCCAGACGGTTGACGAAGACATCGTGGTATTCCCGCAGGCGCGGCGGCTCCCGCCGGGGCAGGGCGGCCTCGAAGGCCGTGTGGACCTTGTCCAGCTCCTCCAGCAGCGGGGCGGCGATGGCGGCGCGGTTGAAGAGCAGCGGCGCCGGGCCGGGGGGGCGCTGCGAGTCGCCGCTGGCCAGGGTGCTGGTGGCGTCGGGGCGGTCATTCTCGCCGCCCGTCACCTGCCGGCGCAGCGCCGTGGCGGCGGCGCGCGTCACCCTGTCCGGCGCGTGGAAGACCAGCACGCGCAGCGCGTTGAGCAGGGCGCCCATCTCCTCCGGCGTGGCCGGGCCCTGCAGCGTCGCGGGCTGGCTGAGCAGCAGGGCGAGCGCCGCCGGGCACTGCCCGCCCAGCGCCAGGATATAGGCCGCCCGGCACAGGCCGCGATAGGCGAGCCGACCGGCGAAGGCGGCGCCGATCAGCGCCTCCAGCGCCGGGGCATGGGCGGCCTCGGCGGCGGCGGTGGCCAGCAGCGGCACGAGGCGCGGCTCCGGCGCCGCCCCGTCCAGGCGGGCGACATGCGGCGCCACCCGCTCGCACAGCGCGGCCCAGGCGCCTTCCCGGGCCAGCTGCTCCGCCTCGCGCAGCAGGGTGGCGGCGGGGCGGGCGGGCC
>NZ_JANFNY010000004.1:0-12012 GCF_024437745.1 Roseomonas sp. GC11
GGAGGCGGGGGAGGCGGCGCGCCTCGCCGCGCTGCGCGACCGCATCGAGGCCGGGCTGGGCCTCGCCGTGGCGGGGGGCGGCGCGGCGCGCCTGCCCAATACCACCTGCCTCATCCTGCCCGGCGTGGCGGCGGAGACGCAGGTCATCGCGCTCGACCTCGCCGGGGTGCGGGTTTCCGCCGGGGCGGCCTGCTCCTCCGGCAAGGTGGCGGCCAGCGCCGCGCTGCTGGCGATGGGGCTCGGCAAGGCGGCGGGCTGGGCCATCCGCGTCTCGCTGCCCTGGAACGCGCCGGAGGATGCGGCGGAGCGATTCCTGGCCGCGCATGCCGCCATGCGGGAGCGGCTGGCGCGGCGGCGTTGAGGGGGCTTTGCCCCCTCGCCCCCAGCAGGGGACGGGGTCCCCTGCACTCGCCATCTGTGGTCTTCCCTTCCTCCGTATCGCTGGGCGATGGGCCAGGGCTGCGAATCGGCGCGCGGCTGGGGCGGGAAACCCTCTGAAAGCAGGGGGTTCCGGCGCGAGGCGGGGGCGGGTCTGGCCGGGGCTGGGTGCGCTGCTACCGTCACCGGACGCCCCACCGCATCGCCCGCGAGGAAGTTCCATGCCCGATCCCGCTCTCCTGGCCCGGCTGCGCCAGGCCGTGGACGCCAATTTCGCCGACGAGACCGCTTTCCTGTCCGAGCTGGTGCGCTTTCCCAGCCTGCGCGGGCGGGAGGCGCCGGTGCAGGACTGGCTGGCGCGCCATTTCGCGGCGCGCGGCTATGCGGTGGACCGCTTCACCATCGCCGAGACGCCGCTGGCCGCCCATGCCAAGGCCGCGCCGATGGTGGAGGCCGATCCCGCCGCCTCCCTCCAGGTCGTCGCCACCCGCCGCGCCGCCGCGCCCACCGGGCGCAGCCTGATCCTGCAGGGTCATATCGACGTGGTGCCGGAGGGGCCGGTGGAGATGTGGACGCACCCGCCCTATGCCGGGGTGGTGCGGGATGGCTGGCTCTATGGCCGCGGCGCCAATGACATGAAGGCCGGCGTGGCCTGCATGATCTGGGCGATGGAGGCGCTGCGCGCGGCCGGGCTGGAGCCGGCGGCCGATGTCCATCTCCAGACCGTCACCGAGGAGGAGAGCACCGGCAATGGCGCGCTGGCGACGCTGGCGCGCGGCTACCGCGCCGATGCCTGCCTGATCCCGGAGCCGACCGGGCACACCATGACGCGCGCCCATACCGGCACGCTGTGGTTCCGGGTGCGGGTGCGCGGCGTGCCCGTGCATGTGGCGCAGGCGCAGACGGGGACGAATGCCATCCTCTCCGCCCTGCACATCATCCAGGCCTTGCAGCAGCACACCCGGGCGCTGAACGAGGCGGCGAAGTCCGACCGCTGGTATGCCGGCATCCAGGACCCCATCAAGTTCAACCCCGGAATCATCCGCGGCGGCGATTGGGCGAGTTCCACCCCCTCCTGGTGTGAGGTGGATTGCCGCATCGGCCTGCTGCCCAGCACCGAGGTGGCGGATGCCATGGCGGCGGTGGAGCGCTGCATCGCCGAGAGCCGGGCGGGCGATGCCTTCCTGGCCAACAATCCGCCCGAGGTGACGTGGCACGGCTTCCAGGCGGATGGCTTCGTGCAGGAGCCGGGCACGGAGGCGGAGGCGGTTCTGGGGGCCGCCCATGCCGCCGTCTTCGGCGCGCCGATGCAGGAGCGCATCACCACGGCCGTCAACGACACGCGTTATTACGGCCGCTACTTCAACATGCCCGCCCTCTGCTACGGCCCTTCGGGCGAGGGCAATCACGGCTTCGACGAGCGCACCAATCTGGAGAGCCTGCGCCAGACGACGCTGTGCATCGCCGCCTTCATCGCCGACTGGTGCGGCGTGCGCGCCCTGAAAAACGGCTAGCGGGGTCCGGGGTGGCCTTGCCACCCCGGCGGGGTCAGGGGCGGAGCCCCTGGCTTTTCCTCCCCCTTTGCTCTCCCTGATGGCGCACCCCATATTCACGCCATGCGCGCCGCCAATCACCCCATCTACCTCGATAACCACGCCACCACGCCGTTGGATCCGCGCGTGCTGGCGGCCATGCGCCCGTGGTGGGAGGAGAACTTCGCCAATCCGCACAGCGTGGAGCACGCGCTGGGCCGCGCGGCCGAGGAAGCCGTGGAGGCGGCGCGCCGCCATGTCGCCGCGCTGATCGGCGCCGAGGCGCGGGAGATCATTTTCACATCCGGCGCGACCGAGGCGAACAACCTGGCCATCAAGGGCGCCGCGCGCTTCGCCGCCGCGCAGGGCACGGAGCGGCGCCGCGTCATCACCGTGGCGACCGAGCACAAATGCGTGCTGGAGAGCGTGCGCGACCTCGCCGCCGAGGGGTTCGAGCCGGTGATCCTGCCCGTTCGCCCCGATGGCCTGCTGGACCCTGAATTGCTGCGCGAGGCCCTGGCGGTGCCGACGCTGCTGGTCTCGGTGATGGCGGTGAACAACGAGATCGGCGTGGCGCAGGACCTTGCCACCCTGGCCGGGCTGGCCAAGGCGGCGGGCGCCCTGTTCCACAGCGATGCCGCGCAGGGCGCCGGCCGTGTGGCACTGGATGTCGGGGCGGTGCCGGTCGACCTGCTCTCGCTCTCCGGCCACAAGATCTATGGCCCGAAGGGGGTGGGGGCGCTCTATGTCCGGCGCCGGCCACGGGTGCGTCTCGCGCCGCTCTTCTCGGGGGGCGGGCAGGAGCGCGGCCTGCGTTCCGGCACGCTGCCGGCGCCGCTGCTGGTGGGCCTTGGGGAGGCCGCCCGCCTCGCCGCCGCCGAGCGGGAGGCCGATGCCGCGCGCATGGCCGCGCTGCGGGCGCGCTTCCTGGCGGAGATGGACCGGCTGGTCCCCGGCCTTGCTCTGAATGGCGACACCACCCGGCGCGTCGCCGGCAATGTGAACCTGTCCTTCCCCGGCGGGGTTTCGGCGCAGGCCATGCTGGCGGCGCTGCCGGATCTGTGCGTTTCCACCGGCTCCGCCTGTTCCTCGGCGGAGGTGGAGCCTTCCTATGTGCTGCGCGCCCTCGGCCTCAGCGAGGCCCAGGCGCGCGCGACCTTGCGGATCGGCATCGGGCGCTTTACTTCGCCGGGCGATGTGGACCGCGCCGCTGCCCTGCTGGCGCGCGCCTGGACGCATGCCCTTTCCCAAACCCGAGACGCGGCGGAGTAGAGACGGCGATGCCGAAGATGACCTTCATCGAGCGTGATGGGACGCGCCGCGAGGTGGATGCCCCCCTCGGCCTCTCCGTGCTGGAGATCGCCCACAAGCATGGGGTGGATATCGAGGGTGCGTGCGAGGGCAGCCTAGCCTGCTCCACCTGCCACGTCATCATCGACCCCGCGTGGTTCGAGCAGCTCAAGGAGCCGACCGAGGACGAGGAGGACATGCTCGACCTCGCCTTCGACCTGCAGGAGACGTCCCGCCTCGGCTGCCAGATCATCATGAGCGAGGAACTGGACGGCCTCGTGGTGAAGCTGCCCGCCGGCACGCGCAACGCGGGCTGAGGAGAGAGCCATGATGGCGTCCCCCTATGGCATGCCGGGCGGCCTCCTGCACCGGCTGCGCGACGCGGCGGCCGGGCGGTGGGACGCCTATTGCTGGCACCCCTTCGTGCAGGGGCTGGCGGAGGGCACGCTGCCCCTGCCGGCCTTCCGCCGCTATCTGGTGCAGGACTGGCTTTTCCTGATCCAGTTCGCCCGGGCCAAGGCGCTGGCCGCCTTCAAGGCGGAGAGCCTGGAGGCGCTGCGCGGCAAGGCCGGCGCGCTGAACAGCCTGCTGGCCGAGATGAACCTGCACCTGTCCTATTGCCGCGACTGGGGCCTGAGCGAGGCCGATGTCCTGGCCGAGCCGGAGGCGCCGCAGACCGTCGCCTATACCCGCTGGGTGCTGGACCGCGGCATGGCCGGGGATATCCTGGACCTGGAGGTGGCGCTGGCGCCCTGCACCATCGGCTATGGCGAGATCGCGCTGCGCATCCTGGCGCATCCCGGCCGGCGGCGGGGGGGCAACCCTTATGAAAGCTGGATCGCCACCTATGCCGGCGCCGATTACCAGGCCCTGGCCCGCGCGGCGGCGGAGCGGCTGGACGCGCTCGGCCGCAGCCATGGCGGGGAGGCGCGCTTCGCCAGCCTGAGCGCCACCTTCGCCGAGGCCGCGCGGCTGGAGGCGGATTTCTGGCAGATGGGCCTGGACGCCGCCGCATGAGGATCGTGGTCGCCATGTCGGGCGGGGTGGATTCCTCGGTCGTCGCCGGGCTGCTGAAGGAGCAGGGGCACGAGGTGATCGGCGCCACGCTGCAACTCTATGACCACGGCGCCGCCATCGAGAAAAAGGGCGCCTGCTGCGCCGGCCAGGACATCCATGACGCGCGCGACGTGGCCGACCGCCTCGGCATCCCGCATTACGTGCTGGACCGCGAGCGCCGCTTCCGGGATGCGGTGATCGAGGATTTCGCCGAGGCCTATGCCCGTGGCGAGACGCCCATCCCCTGCGTCCGCTGCAACCAGACGGTGAAGTTCCAGGACCTCGTCGAGCTGGCGCGCGACCTCGGCGCCGATGCCCTGGCCACCGGCCACTATGTCCGCCGGACGGAGGGGCCGGAGGGGGCGGAGCTGCACCGGGCCGCCGACCCGGCGCGCGACCAGTCCTATTTCCTCTTCGCCACCACGCGGGCGCAGCTGGAATTCTGCCGCTTCCCCCTCGGCGGCTATGCCTCCAAGGCGGAGGTGCGGGCGGAGGCGGTGCGGCTTGGCCTCGCCGTGGCGGAGAAGCCGGACAGCCAGGACATCTGCTTCGTCCCGCAGGGCAAGTATGCCGATCTCGTGGCGAAGCTGCGGCCCGAGGCGGTGGCGGAAGGCACCATCGAGCATGTCGATGGTCGCGTGCTCGGCACGCATCAGGGCGTCGCGCGCTACACGGTGGGGCAGGGGCGCGGCCTCGGCATGGCCTCGCGCGATGGGGAGGAGCCGCTCTACGTCACGGCGCTGGACCCGGCGCGCCGTCGGGTGGTGGTGGCGCCGCGCGGCGCCCTGGCCTCGCCCGAGGTGCTGGTGGGGGAGGTGAACTGGCTGATCGACCCGCCCGCCGCGCCGCTGGCCTGCATGGTGAAGCTGCGCGCCCGCGAGCAGCCGCAGCCGGCGGTGGCGCATTGGGCGGCCGATACGGGCCTGCTGCGCGTCGTGCTGGAGCAGCCGGCCATTGCCGCGCCCGGCCAGGGCTGCGTCCTCTATGCCGGGGAGCGGGTTCTGGGCGGCGGCTTCATCCGCCGTGCAAAACAGGGAGTTGACAGCGAGGGCCGGGCCGCTTAATTCGCCGCCACCCGATCGGGACGCCTGATGAGGCGGCGTAGCTCAGCTGGTTAGAGCACGGCACTCATAATGCCGGGGTCAGCGGTTCAAGTCCGCTCGCCGCTACCAAACAGGGCCCGCGAGGGTTGGGAAAAGGCAGGCCATCAGGGCCTGCCTTTTTTCGTTGCGGCCACCCGCAGCGTCGTGGCCGCCGCCGCGACATGCGGCAGAGGCCGGCCATGCCGGGCGCGGTAGGCCGCATCGAAATCGGCGCGTTCCCGTGCCTCGCACTCATCCAGGTAGCGCAGCAGGCGGCGGGTGGCGCGCTCCGTGCTGGCCAGCTGCCGGCGGAAATGCCGCCACAGCGCCAGCGCATTCACCGCCCAGGCGTCATAAGCGTGCTCCTGCAGGCGCTTGCGGACCGGGGCGGGCAGGGCGTCGAAGCTCTCCCACTCATCCCCTTGAAGGCGGCGCCAGAGCTGGTCGCGGAGCGTGATGTCGTTGGTCATGGCTCGTGATAGAAACGTTATAACGTTCTCATACCCTGGGCTGGGCGCGAGAAAACTCACGAAACCGTGATAATTGGCTTGATGATCCTAAAAGTTGAAAAGAGAATGGGTTCAGGCAGAACGCTAAGATCACAGGAGGTCCCATGTGGCTTGATCGGATCTTCCGCCGCAGTGAGGCGGCGCCGCCGCGCTACGCTCCTGTTCCCGTGGGCGTGGCCCGGCCGGGCTTTTCCGAGGATCTCAGCGCGCTGGGCTTTGGCCGGGCACCGCGTGGCCTGGAGTTGCCGCCTGTGGCCAGCCCCGCCGCGCCACCCGCCCGGCGCCGTGGCCGCCCGCCTGCCGCGGCCACCGCCGCCGCCATGGCCACCCCGGCAACCCCTCCCGCCCTGGCCACGCCAGAGGAAGCGGCGGTGCTGCCCTTCCCCAGCACCGGGCCGCATGGCCATCGCGGCCGGATGCGCGGCAAGCTGCTGGAGCGTGGCCCGGGTGCCCTGGCGGATTACGAGGTGCTGGAAATGCTCCTCTTCCTCGCCTTCAAGACGGGGGATACCAAGCCGCTCGCGAAGGCCCTGATCAACCGCTATGGCAGCTTCGCCGGGGTGCTCGCGGCCCCCCAGCAGGACCTGCTGGAAACGCCGGGCCTGGGCGAGCACAGCGTCTCGGCCATCAAGCTGGTGCAGGATGCGGCGCTGCGCCTGGCCAAGGCCGAACTGGCCGAGCGCCCCGTCCTCAACAACTGGGACCGCCTGCTGGACTATCTGAACGCCGTCCTCGCGCGGGAGAAGATCGAGCAGTTCCGCGTTCTCTTCCTGGACAGCAAGAACCGCCTCCTGGCGGATGAGGCGCAGGCGCGGGGCACGGTGAACCACACGCCCGTCTACCCGCGGGAGGTGGTTCGCCGCGCCCTGGAACTGCATGCCACGGCGCTGATCCTGGTGCACAACCACCCGAGCGGCGACCCCACGCCGAGCCGCGCCGATATCGAGATGACCGCCGAGATCCGCCGCGCCGGGGAGGTGCTCGCCATCGTGGTGCATGACCACCTGATCATCGGCAATGGCCGGCACTTTTCCTTCCGGCGGGAGCGCATGCTCTGAGGGAAGCGGGGCGGGAGGGGCTTGCCGCCGGCCAGGGGTAGGGCTCTGCTGGCGCTGCCCGCCTGGAGGCCCCCCGCATGACCCTGTTCCGCCCTGCCTGGAGCCGGCGCGCCACCCTGGAGGCGGCTGCGCTCGCCCTGGCCCGGCCCGCCGCCGCCGATGACGGCGCCGCCCGGCTCGCCGCCGGCCTGTCCGCCCCTGGCCGCGCGGCCATTCCCCTCGACGATGTCGCCGGGGCGCTGACGCTGTACAGCTACCGCGCCGCCGCCTATCGCCCCGGTGGCCGCGTGGTGGTGGTGCTGCATGGCATGAACCGCAATGGCGACGCCTATCGCGATTTCTGGGTGGAGGCCGCGGAGCGCCATGGCCTGCTGGTGCTCGCGCCCTGTTTTTCCTCTGCCGCCTATCCCGGTGCGGCGGCCTACAACAACGGCCATCTGCGCGATGCGGCGGGGCAGCTGCGCCCCGCCGCGGCCTGGAGCTATGCGGTGCCGGCGCGCCTGCTGGCCTTGCTGCGGCAGGCGGGGGTGGTGGATGGCGCCCCCGCCTGGCTGTTCGGCCATTCGGCGGGTGGCCAGTTCGCGCACCGCCTGGCCTCGACGCAGGACCTCACGCCTTTCCGGGCGATCGCGGCGGCCAATCCGGGATGGTACAGCCTGCCGCGCCTCGACCTGCCCTTTCCGGCGGGGCTGGGCGGCATTGGCCTGGACGAGGCGGCGCTGGCCCGCCTGCTGGCCTTCCCGCTGCTGATCCTGGCCGGGGAGCAGGACCGGCAGAGCGCCAGCCCCAGCCTGCCCCGGCATGATGCGGCGCTGGCGCAGGGGCCCAACCGCTTCAGCCGCGCCCAGACCTATCTGGAGGCCGGCCGGGCGGAGGCGGCGCGGCGTGGCCTGCCCTTCGGCTGGTCGCTCATTCCGGTGCCCCATATCGGGCATGATGGCGCGGCCATGTCGCGCGTGGCCGCCAGCCTGTGGTTCGAGGGGCGCCTGCCGGCCGAGGATCTGCTGCGCGGCTGGGGGCATGCTGGCCAGAGGCCATGAAGATGTTCTTTTTTATAAAAAAGAACCAAAAAATTTTTTCAGTTTTGCGTCGCGCTTCCGGGCATGGCGCGGGCCGCGTCTGGAAGAAGTCTTTTTGCTTCTTTTTCTTCAGAAAAAGAAGACGGCTTTCTGGGGTGATCGGCGGTCCTGCCGGCTTCGGAATGGAGCCTTGCACGTGGTTTGACATATCCCACATCCATGATGTGTATATGCCGGAAATCCTTCGGAGCGCGTCGAGGCATGAGCAAGATCCACGTTATTCACGAAAATCCCGTCTGGCTGCCGCCGCTGGCCCAGGCCTTTGACCGGATCGGCCTGCCCTGGGCGGAGATGGATCTCTCGCGCGGCAGCTTCGACCTGTCGCAGCCGCCGCCGGAGGGCGTGTTCTACAACCGGATGAGCGCCTCCTCCCACACGCGCGGCCACCGCTACGCCGCCGAGCTGACGGCGGGCGTGCTGGCCTGGCTCACGCGCCACGGCCGCCGCGTGGTGAATGGCCCCGCCGCGCTGGATCTGGAGATCAGCAAGGTGCGCCAGTATGCCGCGCTGGAAAGCGCGGGTCTGGTGATTCCACGCACTGTCATGGTGCAGGATGACAGCGCCGCGCTTCTCGCCGCCGCGCGCCGCCATTTCGCCCCCGGCCCGCTGATCCTGAAGCCGAACCGGGGCGGCAAGGGGCTGGGCGTGCGGCTCTTCGCCTCGGTGGAGGCGCTGGAGGCGCATCTGGAGCAGGCCCCGGCCGAGGAAGCCCCGGTGGATGGCATCTGGCTGCTGCAGGATTATATCCGCGCCGATCGCCCGGTGATCACCCGCGCCGAATTCGTCGGCGGCCGCTTCGTCTATGCCGTGGAGGTCGATACCACCGCCGGCTTCGAGCTCTGCCCGGCCGAGGCCTGCGCGGTGGGGGATGCCTTCTGCCCAGTGGGGGCGCAGCCGGCGCCGCCGCCCGCGCCGCGCTTCCGCGTGCTGCCGCAGGGCATCGAGCCGGGGCTGCGCAGCCGGCTGGAGGGCTTCCTGCTGCGCGCCGGCATCGACGTGGCCGGCATCGAGTTCATCCGTGACGCGGCAGGCCAGCCGCTGGTCTATGACGTGAACACCAACACCAACTACAACCCGGAGGCCGAGGCGGCGGCCGGGCTGGCGGGGACGGACCGCTCGGGCCCCGGTGCGCTGGCGGCCTTCCTGGCGGCGGAACTGGCGCGCGGGCAGCGCCAGGCGGCCTGACGCGAAGAGGGGGCGCCCCGCCCGCCGGGGCGCCCCGCGCGGCCTTCAGCCGGCGGCGAAACCGCCGGCCGTGTCGCCCTCCAGGCAGAGGGCGATGAACTCGTCCGGCGCCATCGGGCGGCCCCAGAGCCAGCCCTGCACCTCGTGGCAGCCGATGCGGCGGGCCTGTTCCAGTTCCACCTCCGTCTCCACACCCTCCGCCACCAGCCGCAGGCCCAGGGCATTGGCCATGGCGCCGATGGCCTGGAGGAAGGCCACGCCCGCCGCGTCCCGCGCCGCGTCGCGGATGAAGATGCGGTCGATCTTCAACTCGTCGATCGGCAGGTTGCGCAGGCGCGAGAGGGAGGAATAGCCCGTCCCGAAATCGTCGATCGCCACGGCGCAGCCCAGGCGCTGCAACTCGCGCAGGTTCTCGTCCAGCAGGCCGGGGCCGCCGATCAGGGCGCTTTCCGTCAGCTCGATGCCGAGGCGGTTGCCCGGCACGCCCTGCCGCGCCAGCCGGGCGGCGATCATGGCCGCCAGGTTCTGCCGGGCCAGCTGCGCGGGGGGGAAGTTCATGGAGAGGCGCTGGCCGGGACGCAGCCGGGCCAGCAGCGGCATGATCTGGTCGAAGACGAATTCCGTCACCGGCTGGATCAGCCCGGTCTCCTCGGCCAGCGGCACGAAGTCGGTGGGCGGGATCAGGCAGCCATCCTCCCGCCGCCAGCGGACCAGGGCCTCGCCGCCGGTCAGGATGCGGTGGTCGGCGGTGAAGCGGGGCTGCACCTCGATGAAGAGGCCGCCCTGGTCCAGCGCCCGGCGCAGCCCCTGGGCGGTGGCGAAACGCCGGGCCGCCGTGGTGCGCATGATGGCGGCGAAACCGCGGATGCTGCCCGGCGCGCGGCGCTTGGCCTCCAGCAGGGCGATCTCGGCGGCTTCCAGCAGCCCGTCCGGCCGGGTGTCGTCCTGCGGCGCCATGGCGATGCCGATGGTGACGGGCGGCAGGCGGAAGCCGCTCTCGCCATGTCCTTCGGGGACGGCGCCCTCGACCGAGACGGCGATGCGCCCGGCCAGGACCTGGGCCGTCTCGGCATCCGCCACCTCGCGCAGCAGGACGGCGAAGCGGTCATTGCCGAAGCGCGCCAGCAGGCTGTCATGCGGCAGCACATCGGCGATGCGGCGGGCGGCGGTGCGCAGCACCCGGTCCCCGGCGGCGAAGCCGATGGTGCCGTTGAGCGCGCTGAAGTCCACGAGGTCCACCAGCAGCAGGGTGCAGCGGGCGCCGGGGCGCTCCAGCAGGCGGCCGAGTTCCTCCTTGAGGCGGCGCTGGTTCGGCAGGCCGGTCAGTTCGTCGTTGAAGGCCAGGCGCTCGATCCGCTGCTGGGCCTCGTGCATGGCGGTGTTGTCGCGCAGCACGCCGATGAAATGGCGCACCCCCTCCAGCTCGACCTCGTTCAGGCTGAAGTGGATGCGCAGGATGCGGCCATCGCGGTGGCGGGCGAAGCTTTCCTGGCCGATGCCGCCCACGGGGGCGGGGCGGACACGCAGATAGCGCTCCAGATAGGGGCCAAGCTCCCCGGCATCGTGGGGGTTGCCGATCTGGGAGACGTGGCGGCCATGCAGTTCGCCGGCGCCCCAGCCGAGGATCTCCACCACCTTGCGGTTGGCGTAGAGGATATGGCCCTGGTTGTCGGCCAGCAGCACGCCCTCGGCGATGTTCTCCACCACGGCGCGGAAGCGGTGCTCGCTTTCCGAGATGCGCTGCATGGCATCCTGGAGCTCGGTGATGTCGCGGCCGATGGAGTGGATCTCGAGCATCCGCCCATGGCTGTCGAAGGCGGCGATCTCCACCCAGTGGCGCCAGCCGCTGCGGCCATCGGGGCGCTGGTAGCGCAGGATGTGGCTGTGCAGCGGCGCGCCGGGCGTCAGGCGGGCGAGGTTGGCCATGACCGGCGCGCGCTCCTCGGGCGGCAGCAGGTCGGCCAGGCGTTGGCCCAGCAGGTGCTGCGGCCCGCGCCCCATGGCGCGGGCATAGGCGGCGTTGACGAAGGTCAGGGTGGTGTCGGGCAGGATGCGGCAGATGATCGCCTCCTGCGCCAGGAAGGCATCGGCGACGAGTTGCCCGCCGGTCTGGTGGGCGATGCGGCGGCGGGCCATCTCGCCCGGGTCGATGCCATAGCCGACCAGATGGCGGGTGGCGCCGCTGTCGTCGGGGATGGGGATCAGCGCCATGTCCCAGTCGCGCGGGCCGGCCTCGTGCGGCAGGCAGGCGGTGAGGTCCACCACCTGCCGCCCGTCCCAGGCGGCGAGAAGCTGGGCGTTGAGCTGCCGCGCCAGATCGGGCGGGAACAGCTCTTCCGGGCTGCGGCCCACCAGGTCTTCCAGCGGCCGGCCCGCCGCCAGGGCCAGGGCCGGGTTGATGAGGGTGAAGCGGAACGCCCCTTCGAACCGTCCGGCCAGGAAGGCAGGCAGGGGACAGCGCGTCAGGAAATGATGGAGGTCCCCCAGGGACATAGCGATGCGCCACCCATTCGAACTGCACGGCCCCGCAGCGAGAGGCGGCGGCGCTCTCCCGGCCGCGCGGCGCGCGGGCCAGGAACGCCGACCGCCATCGGGGTCTGTCTCTATTCTCTCAAATTTTTATTAGGTTTTGCAAGGAAGCGAGGCATTGCACGGGGATTTTGCGCATCACGGTTGAGAGGGTTTTTTCAGGTTTTATTTAAAATCAAAATCTTGAATGGGTTTTTGAAGGGCGGGCGGGCCGTGCTGCCCCAGGGCCACGTGCATCAGCGCAATCAACCTCCGGTTGGGTGGCGCGCGATGCCGCGCGCCTTCCTGCTGGCGGGCACGCCGCTGGTCTACCG
>NZ_JANFNY010000004.1:12020-118814 GCF_024437745.1 Roseomonas sp. GC11
CCCCCCCCCCCCCCCCCCCCCCCCCCACAACCCGGGATGGGGTCACAGGCTGCGATTCGCCCGCGCCAGCACCGCCTCGAACAGCACCTGGCAACCCGCGGCCGCCTCTTCCGGCAGGATGCTTTCCGCCTCGTTGTGGGAGAGGCCATCCTTGCAGGGGGTGAAGATCATCGCCGTCGGCACGTGGCGGGCCACATAGACGGCGTCATGCCCGGCGCCGGAGACGATCTCGCGCGTCGAATAGCCGAGCTTCGCCGCGCCCTGGCGCACCAGATCGACACAGCCCGCATCGAAGGGCTGCATGGCGATGCGGAAGAGTTCCGTCAGCGCCAGCGTGCAGCCGGTGCCCTCGACCAGCGCCTTCACCTCGGCCGGGAAGGTGCTGGCGAGATGCGCGATCACCGCATCCTCGGGGTGGCGGAACTCGATGGAGAAGCGCACCTCGCCCGGCACCACGTTGCGGCTGTTGGGCAGGACATGGAGCTGCCCGACCGTGCCGCGGCCATCCTCGCCACGGGCGCGCATCAGCGCGTCCACCCGCTCGATCACCCGGGCCGCGGCCACCAGCGCGTCGCGCCGGGCGGAGGGCGGGGTGGTGCCGGCATGGGCGTCCTGGCCGGTGATCACCGCGTCATACCAGACCTGGGCCTGGGCGCCGGTGACGATGCCGATCTCCTTTCCCTCGCGCTCCAGGATGGGGCCCTGCTCGATATGCAGCTCGAAATAGGCATCGGCGGGGAAGGGGCGGGCCGGGTGCTCGCCCTTGTAGCCGATGCCCTCCAGCGCCGCGCTGACGCTCACCCCCTCGACATCCTTCAGGCCATAGACCTTCTCCAGCGTATAGACGCCGGCCCAGGCGCCACTGCCCATCAGCGAGTGGCCGAAGCGGCTGCCTTCCTCATCCGTCCAGTTGATCAGCTCGATCGGGGCCTCGGTCTGGATATTGAGGTCGTGCAGGGTGCGCATCACCTCCAGCCCGGCGATGACGCCCAGCGCGCCATCGAACTTGCCGCCGGAGGGCTGGCTGTCGAGGTGGCTTCCCATCAGCACCGGCGGGCGCGACGGGTCGCGCCCCTCGCGCCGGGCGAACATATTGCCGATGGCGTCCACCCGCACCGTCAGGCCCAGGGCCTCGCACCACTGGGTGAAACGCTCGCGCCCGGCCTTGTCCACCTCGGTCAGGGTCAGGCGCTTCACGCCGCCCTTCGGGGTCGCGCCGATCTCGGCCATGCCCATCAGGGCGTCCCACAGGCGCTTGGCGTCGATCCGCTGGTTGGTGCCGGACATCCGGAAATCCTCTTCTGGGAAGCGAGGCGGCCATCTTGCCCCCGCGCCCCGGCTCTGCAAGCCTGCCACCCCGGTTCTTCCGGGTAAGAGACACGCATGGCCCACGCTTTCAGCGCCCCCGCCGCGCCCACCCTGCTGCGCAACACGGATCTGGATGCCAGCGCCGTCCGGCAGGCGCGCATCGACCTCGCCGCCTGCTTCCGCATGGCGGCGCGGCTGGGGTTGCAGGAGGGCATCTGCAACCACTTCTCCGCCATGGTGCCGGGGCGGGACGACCTCTTCCTGGTCAACCCCTATGGCTGGGCCTTCTCGGAGATCACCGCCTCGCGCCTGCTGGTCTGCGACTTCCACGGCCATGTGGTGGCGGGCGAGGGGCGGCCGGAGGCGACGGCCTTCTACATCCATGCCCGGCTGCACATGCGCCACCCGCGCGCCCGCGCCGCCTTCCACACCCATATGCCCCACGCCACGGCGCTCTCCATGCTGGAGGGGCCGCCGCTGGTCTGGGCCGGGCAGACCGCGCTGAAATTCTACGGCCGCACCGTGGTCGATGAAGAGTATAATGGCCTTGCCCTCGACGAGGCCGAGGGCGACCGTATCGCCGCCGCCATGGGCGACAAGGCCGATATCGTCTTCATGAAGAACCACGGCGTGATGGTGTTCGGCCCCACCATCGCCGAGGCCTGGGACGATCTCTACTATCTGGAGCGCGCCTGCGAGGTGCAGCGCCTGGCCCTGGCGACGGGCCGCCCCCCGAAGCCCGTGCCGGCCGACCTCGCCCGGCGCACCTATGAGCAGATGCGCGAGGGCGATGCCGAGAGCGCCCGCCTCCACCTGGAGAGCATCAAGCGCCAGCTGATTCGTCTGGAGCCTGATTACCTGGACTGACTGAAGGCGGGGTCCCCAAGGGAAGATTCGGGGTGGCCCTGCCACCCCGTGATCCTGGCATCCCGCGCCGGAAGGCCCTAGACGCCTTCCCCCATGACCGACGCCGCCCCCGCCAGCCTTCCCCCCCTCGACGACCCCGCGCACCGCCCCATCCTGCGCCTGCTCCCCGGCCGGGATCGCCGGGTGAAGGCCGGGCACCCCTGGGCCTTCTCCAACGAGATCGCCATGACGCCGGAGGTGCGCGCCCTGCCGCCCGGTACCCCGGTGCGCCTGGAAGGGGATGACGGCGTCCGCCACGGCACCTGGCTGTTCAACCCGCACAGCCTGATCGCCGCGCGCTTCCTCTCCCCGCACCCCGGCGTGAACCTCGACAAGCGCTTCTTCCGCCTGCGCCTGGCCGAGTGCCTCAGCCTGCGCGACCGCGTGGTGGGCGAGCCCTATTACCGCCTCGTCCATGCCGAGGCGGACCGCCTGCCGGGGCTGGTGATCGACCGCTATGGCGACACCCTGGCCCTCCAGGCCAATACGGCGGGCATGGAGATGGCCACGCCGCTGCTGGTCGGCGCGCTCCAGGACCTGATCGCGCCGCGCGCCATCGTCGCCCGCAACGACGCGGGCGTGCGGAAGCTGGAAGGGCTGCCGGAGGAAAGCCGCCTGCTGCTGGGCGAGGATGCCTCGGCACGGGTGAAGCAGGGCGGGCTGGATTTCTCCATCGACCTGCTCTCCGGCCAGAAGACCGGCTGGTTCTTCGACCAGCGCGACAACCGCGCCCGCGTCGCCGCCCTCTGCCCGGGGGCGACCATGCTGGATGCCTTCTGCCACACCGGCGGCTTCGGCCTGCTGGCGGCGGCGGCGGGGGCGAAGAGCGTCACCCTGCTGGACCGCAGCGAGCACGCCCTGGCCCTGGCGATGGACACCGCCCGGCGCCACGGCTTTGGCGACCGCGTCTCCGCCATCCGGGGCGAGGCCATGGAGACGCTGGAAAAAATGCAGGCCGAGGGGCAGCGCTTCGAGGTGGTGGTGGCCGACCCGCCGGCCTTCGCCAAGACGCGCAAGGATAACCCCGCCGCCATGCGCGCCTATGCCAAGCTGGCGCGCATCTCGGCCGGGCTGGTGGCGCCAGGGGGCTTCCTGTTCATCGCCTCCTGCTCGCACCACGTCTCGCCGGGCGAGTTCACCGATGCGGTGGCCCATGGCATCAGCCGCACCCGGCGGCCGGCGCGGCTGCTGGCCACGGTCGGCGCGGGGGCGGATCATCCGGTGCATCCGCTGCTACCGGAAAGCTCTTATCTCAAGGGGTTGCTGCTGCATCTGGCGGAGTGATCTCAAAAAAGTCCGGGGGAAGGAATTCCCCCGGGCCCCCTTCTTTTTTCTTTCAGTTGGGGCGGGTTGCCAGCACAAAAAGCCGCCGGAAGGGGAGCAGCACGCTGCCATCCGTCTGGGGGCGGTAATGAGGGGCCAGGGCCTCGGCATAGGCGGCCAGGAAGGCGGGGCGCTCCGTCTCGGGCAGGGCGTCCAGATAGGGGCGCAGGCTGGTGCCCATCGCCCACTGCACCACCGGGTTCTCGCCGTGCAGGACGTGGACATACTCGGTCAGCCAGAGGTCCAGCGCCGCCACATGCGGGCGCAGCAGGTCGTAATAGGCGCCCGGCTCCAGGATTGGCGGGGCGGAGCGGATGCCGGCCAGCCGGGCCGCCCAGGGGGCGGTGGCGGCCACCCGGTCCTGCAGGGCGCGCAGCGGGGCGGCATGCATCGCCGGCATCTGCACCGCCAGCACGCCGCCCGGCGCCAGCAGGCCGAGCAGGTGCGGGAACAGCGCCTCATGCCCGGGCAGCCAGTGCAGCGCGGCATTGGAGAAGAGCACATCCACCGGGGCCTCGGGGCGCCAGGTGGCGATATCGGCCTGCTGCGTCGGGAAGCCTGCGGCCCCGGCCTTGGCCAGCATCGCCGCCGAGCCATCCACCCCCATCACCCGCGCCCCCGGAAAGCGCGCCGCCAGCAGGGGCAGCGCATTGCCCGCCCCGCAGCCCAGATCCACCACCACCCGTGGCCCCGGATGCGCCAGCCGCCCGATCAGGTCGATCGCCGGGCGCAGCCGCTCATCGGCGAAGCGCAGATATTGCTCGGGGTTCCAACTGGGGTTGCTGCTCATCCGGTGGGCCTTTTGGAAAGCGAAGGGAGTGGTTGAAAGAAGCCACCCAAGAATATGTTTCTGAAACAAAGAGCGGCGGGCCGGATGGTCCGCCGCATGGCCGTTCCGGAGGGGTTGCCCTCAGGCGGCGACCCAGCCGCCATCGATGGAGAGCGCCGCGCCATTCACCGCGCCGCTGCCTGGGCCGCAGAGGTAGAGGGCCATATGCGCCACCTCATCCACCTCCACCCAGCGCTTGCTCGGCTGCTTGGCCAGCAGGTAGTCGCGCAGCGCCACCTCTTCGGACACGCCATGCTTCTGGGCGAGCGGGCCGACCTGCGCCTCCGCCAGCGGGGTGCGGACGAAGCCGGGGCAGATGGCGTTGCAGGTGATGCCGCTCTGCGCCACTTCCAGCGCCATCACCTTGGTCATGCCGACGACGCCGTGCTTGGCGGCCACATAGGCCACCTTCTCCGGCGAGCCGACCAGGCCATGCGCCGAGGCGACATTGATGATCCGCCCCCAGTTGCGCGCCTTCATCCCCGGCAGCACCGCCTTGGCGGCGTGGAAGTTGGAGGAGAGGTTGATGGCGATGATGGCGTCCCACTTCGCCTCGGGGAACTGGTCCACCGGGCTGGTGAACTGGATGCCGGCATTGTTCACCAGGATGTCCACGCTGCCGAGCGCGGCCTCCGCCTCGGCGCACATGGCGCGCACCTGGGCGGGGTCGGAGAGGTCAGCGGCCGAATAGGCCGGCACCACCCCGCCCGAGAGGGCGGCGACCTCCTGCCGGGCGGCCTCGATATCCTCTGGCTTGCCGAAGCCGTTCAGCATCACCTTGGCCCCGGCCGCGGCCAGCAGCCTGGCGATGCCGAGGCCGATGCCGCTGGTCGAACCGGTGATCAGGGCGCTGCGCCCGGCGAGACTCTGCTCCATGCGAGGCACTCCTTCCTGGGGTGAGAAACTGTCGAACACGCTAGGCGCGCGTGGGGTTCAGGGAGCTTTGCCCCCTCATGGGTTTCCAAAGGCCTCAGGCCTTTGGCGGGGAGAGTTTGAGAGGGGCGGAGCCCCTCTCAAGAGCGCGCGCTGTCTGCTCAAACGCGCCATCAGGGCAGGCGGGCCAGGAGGCTGGCGGCCTGCCGTGCCAGGGCGGAGAGCGGCCCTGGCAGGTGGTAAGGGGGCGCGGCGCGGCGGATGGCCTCGCTCCGCGTCGGGCTGGGCAGGGCGAGGCGGGAGAGCGTGTCGAGCGGCAGGCCCTGGCTGATCATCAGCCCGAGCATCCCGGCCATTTCGCCCGCGCCCTGGCCGAGCACCCCGGCGCCGAGCAGCCGGCCCTGGGCGTCCAGCACCAGCTTCACCATCCCCTCGGTCTCGCCCTCGGCCACGGCGCGGCCATTCTCGGCGAAGGGCTGGCGCAGGATGCGCGGGGCATGGCCGGCGGCGCGCGCCTCGGCCTCGGTGAGGCCGATCTGCAGCAATTCCGGCGCGGTGCCCAGGAAGCGGGGCAGGGCGGCATAATCCAGCCGGGCCGTGCGGCGGAACAGCAGGCCGGGGGCGACCACCGCCGCGTGTTGGCCGGCCAGCGGGGCATTGTAACGCGGGCCGAGGCCCTCGGGGTCGGCGATGCTGCCGGCGGCCCAGACGCGGCGGTTGCTTGGGCTGCGCAGGTCGGCCCCGGTGGTGATGCCCTGCGCCGTGGCCTCCACCTGCGCCGCCACGAGGTCCAGCGGCGCCAGGCGTGGCGCCCGGCCAAGCGCGAAGAGCAGGTGCGAGGCGGCGATCCGTGCCCCACTCTCCAGCACAGCGGCCAACCCCTCCGCGGCGGGGGCCAGGGCGATGACGCGGCTGTTCTCCAGGATTTCCACCCCGTCCTGGCGGAGCTGCTCGCGCAGCGGCAGGCGCAGTTCCGGCTCCTCCCGGGCGAGGAGGGTGGGGCCGGCCTCGAGCAGCGTCACCCGGCAGCCGAGGCGGGCATGGGCCTGGGCCATCTCCACCCCCTCGGCGCTGCCGCCGATCACCAGGAGGTGGGCGGGCGGCGCCTCCAATTCGAAGAGGGTGTCCAGCGTCAGCCAGGGCAGGCCGACCATGCCGGGCAGGTCCGGCACCACCGGCGCGCTGCCGGCGGCCACCACGGCGCGGCGGAAGCCATGCACGCGCCCGGCGGCCTCGATGCGGTCCGGCGCGACGAAATGGGCGCTGGCATGGACCACCGTGACGCCGAGGGCGCGCAGGTGCGCCTCCGAATCCTGCGGTGCGATTCGCGCGATGCTGCCCTGCACATGGCGGCGCACCGCCGCCCAGTCCACCGTGACCCCCTCCGCCCGCACGCCGAGGGGCCCCTCCCGGCGCAGGGCCGCCGCGCGGTGGGCCGCCGCCAGCAAAGCCTGGGAGGGAATGGCGCCACTGTTCTGGCGCCGGCCGCCCATGCGCTCCCGCTCGAACAGCGCCACCTTGAGGCCGAGCGAGGCCGCGGTGGCGGCCACCGCCAGCCCGGCGGAGCCGGCGCCGATGATCGCCACGTCATGGTCAGGCATGGAAAAGTCCTTCTCGGTCAGAGGCGTGCCGCCGCCCTGGAAGAGCCTGGAGGGGGCGGCGACGCGGCGCCGGGAGGGGGGCGCTCCCCCGGCCATGCGGCAGCAGGATGCGCGGCGCCGCCAGGAGATCAAGGGAAGCCTGTGCCGGTCCTCCCCCCGCGCGCCCTCCAGGGGCCCCGCGCCGCGCCACTGCGCCGCGCCGCCGTGCCGCGCCCGGTTCGGCGTATGGCCGGGCCTGCGCGGCGGAGCCTGGAGGCGATTCGGCGCCTCGCAGCGATTCGGGGCCTGGAAAGGGTGAGGGACGCATCCTGCACGCCAGATGGGCCTTTCCCGCGGGCGCGGAAAGCCCTGCGCGTGCCGTCTGCGGTTGACGGCGCCGGATGCTCCTCCCTATACGTCGCCACCTTCGCCGGGCACCCTGTGGTGGTCCGGCTTGTGCCGTGGCGGTCCTGTGGGGCGGCGCGGTCCCGACCTTGATCTTACGGAGTAGCGCGTCGTGAAGCGTACCTATCAGCCGTCCAAGCTCGTCCGGAAGCGCCGGCATGGTTTCCGCACCCGCATGGCCACCGTCGGGGGCCGCAATGTGCTGGCCAACCGCCGCGCCAAGGGCCGCAAGAAGCTCTCCGCCTGAGCTGAACCGGGCGGACGCGAAAGCCTGACATGGCATCGCCGCCTCGCCTGAAGCGGCGGCGCGAATTTCTTCGCGTCGCCGGCAAGGGAAGCCGGGCCGCCAGGCCCGGGCTGGTGTTGCAGGCCCTGCCGGAAACGGCGGGGCCGCTGCGCGTTGGCTTCACCGCCACCAAGAAGCTCGGCAATGCCGTGGTGCGCAACCGCGCCAAGCGCCGGCTGCGCGAGGCCGCCCGGCTGCTGCTGGGCCAGGAGGCACCGCCCGGCTGGGATCTGGTGCTGATCGGCCGCGAGGGCACCGGGGCGCGCCGCTTCGAGCAGCTCCTGGGCGATCTCCGGGGCGCGCTGCGCCAGGCGGGCGTGCTGAAGCCATGAACCGCCTGCGCGACAGCTGGCGCCGCGACCCGGCCGCCACGCTGTTGAAGGGCGCGGTGCGGGGCTACCAGTTGACCCTGCGGGGCGTGATCGGCAGCCATTGCCGCTTCCACCCGCATTGCAGCGCCTATGCGATCGAGGCGCTGGACACCCACGGCGCCGCGCGCGGCTCCTGGCTGGCGGCGCGGCGCATCCTGCGCTGCCACCCCTGGCACCCCGGCGGCTACGACCCGGTGCCACCGCCGGCCCCGCAGCCGGTTCAGCAGCCGGTTCAACCCCGGGCGCCGCAGCCCATGAGCCGGGCCGCCACGCCCGGGACCGATTCCTCCGAGGGCCCCCGAGGGGTCTCCTCCCCATGCCCGCCGCCCCGCGCGGTGGCCCAGAACAAGGCCTGACGGCACCGATCCGATGGACCAGAAGCGCCTCCTCGCCGCAATCGCGATTTCAGTCGGCATCCTGCTCGCCTTCGACCTGTGGAAGCGCGAGACCACGCCGCCGGCGCCGCCCGCGCCGGCCGCCGTGGCCGGGCAGGCCCCCACGCCTGCCGCTCCCGTCAGCCCGGCCAGCCCGGGCAGCACGGAGGCCAGCGCCGCCGCCGCCGCCAACCGCCCGCCGCCGCAGCGCCTGAAGATCGAGAGCCCGCGCCTCTCCGGCAGCCTGCTGCTGCGCGGCGCCCGGCTCGACGACCTGGTCCTGAAGGATTACCGCGAGGCCACCACGCCAGCCTCGCCGCTGGTCCGCCTCTTCGCCCCGCGCGAGGAGTTCCAGCCCTATTTCGCCCAGTGGGGCTGGTCGGGTGCTGATGGCCGCACCCGCGTGCCGGATGCGGAGACGGACTGGAGCGTCAGCGGCGGGCCGCTCGGCCCCGATGCGCCGGTGACTCTCTCCTGGGAGAATGGCCAGGGCCAGACCTTTCAGATCATCCTGCGCCTCGACCGCAACTTCATGTTCCAGGTTGAGCAGCGCGTGATCAACGCGGCCGCCGACCCGGTGCTGGTGCTGCCCTGGAGCCGCATCCGCCGCGAGGGCACGCCGCATGTCGCCGGCTTCTACATCCTGCATGAGGGCTTCGTCGGCGTCCTCAACGACCGGCTGAGCGAGCAGACCTATAAGTCCGCCAAGGAGACGGGCGAGAAGGCGCGCGGCGTGGCGCTGGAGCAGGAGACCAGCGGTGGCTGGGCCGGCTTCACCGACAAGTACTGGCTGACGGCGCTGATGCCGGTGGATGCGGCCCAGCCGCTGCGCACCAGCTGGCGCCATGTGGCCGAAGGCGGGCAGGATCGCTGGCAGGTGGATTTCGCCACCCCCGCGCCGATGACCGTACCGGCCGGCGGGCAGGCCGCGCTCTCCACCCGCCTCTTCGCCGGGGCCAAGGAAGTGCACCTGCTGGATGCCTACCGTGACAATCTGGGCGTCTCGAACTTCGACAAGGCGATTGATTTCGGCTGGTTCTACTTCCTGACCAAGCCGTTCTTCTACGCGCTGGACTTCCTGTTCAAGCTGTTCGGCAATTTCGGCATCGCCATCCTGGTCTTCACCATCGCGCTGAAGGCGGCCTTCTTCCCGCTGGCCAACAAGGCCTACAAGTCGATGGCGCGGATGAAGGCCCTGACGCCGAAGATGCAGGAGATCCGCGAGCGCTATAAGGACGACCCGGCCAAGGCCCAGGCCGAGATGATGGCGCTGTACCGGACGGAGAAGGTCAACCCGGCCTCCGGCTGCCTGCCGATGGTCATCCAGATCCCGGTCTTCTTCGCGCTCTACAAGGTGCTCTTCGTCACCATCGAGATGCGCCACGCGCCGTTCTTCGGCTGGATCCAGGATCTCTCCGCGCCCGACCCGACCAACCTCTTCACCCTGTTCGGGCTGATCCCGTGGGACCCGCCGGCCATGCTGCACATGCCGGTCTGGGCGATCATCATGGGCGTCACGATGTTCGTGCAGCAGAAGCTGAACCCGGCTCCGGCCGACCCGGTGCAGGCGAAGATCTTCACCTGGATGCCGGTGATCTTCACCTTCATGCTGGCGAGCTTCCCGGCCGGCCTCGTCATCTACTGGTCGTGGAACAACCTCCTCTCGGTCGCGCAGCAGGGCTACATCATGCGGCATGAGCGCGCGGCGCGGCGCGAGGAAAAGGCGCTCGGCAAGGCCGCGGCGAAGGCCAAGGGGTGAGCGGCCTTCTCGAAGCGCGCGACGAAGAGGAGCGCGCGGCGCTGATCGAAGAGGGGCGGCTGCTGTTCTGCCGCCCCTGCGAGTTCTATTTCGCGGCGCAGCGGCTGGACCAGCTCCCGCCGCCGCGCCTGCCGGAGGTGGCCTTCTGCGGCCGCTCCAATGTCGGCAAGTCCTCGCTGGTGAACGCGCTGACCGGGCAGAACAGCCTGGCGCGCGTCTCCTCCACGCCGGGGCGGACGAAGCAGCTGAACTTCTTCGACCTCGGCGGGCGCCTCGCCCTCGTGGACATGCCCGGCTATGGCTATGCCCAGGCCTCGAAGAGCGTGAAGGAGGACTGGCAGGGGTTGATGTTCGACTTCCTGCGCGGCCGCCCCAACCTGCGCCGGGTGATCCTGCTGCTCGATGCCCGCATCGAGACCAAGGCGTCCGACCGCGCAGCGATGGAACTGCTTTCCGAGGCGGCGGTGACCTTCCAGATCGTGCTGACCAAGGCCGACAGCGCCAAGCCCTACTGGCTGAAGCAGCGGCAGGAGGAGGCGGCGGCGCTGGTGAAGAAGCACACCGCCGCGCATCCGCTGGTCATCACCACCAGCAGCGAGACCGGGCTCGGCATCCCGGAACTGCGCGCCGAACTGACGGCGCTGGCCGAGCCGGCCTGAGGGGGCTTTCCTGAGGGGGCTTTGCCCCCTCAACCCCCAGCAGGGGACAGGGTCCCCTGCACCCGCCATCAGGGGGGACTCACGAAAGGGTTTCCAAAGGCCTCAGGCCTTTGGTGGGGAGAGTTTGAGAGGGGCGAAGCCCCTCTCAAGGCTGCGCGCCATGCCAGGGCTTGGCAGCCGCCCTTGACCCTCTCGCCCGGCTTCCCTATGGCGAAGCGCCAAACGGGACCGGACGAGACAGGGCCATGACCGACGACGCGCGCAACCAGATGGAAATCCTCGCCGGTGCGCTGCCCTTCCTGAAGCGCTATGACGAGCAGATCGTCGTCGTGAAGTATGGTGGCCACGCCATGGGCGAGGAGGCCGCCGCCGCTCGCTTCGGCCGTGACATCGCGCTGTTGGAGCAGATGGGGGTCAACCCCGTGGTGGTCCATGGCGGCGGGCCGCAGATCAACGCCATGCTGAAGCGGCTGAATGTGCAGTCCAGCTTCGTCAACGGCCTGCGCGTCACCGATGCGGCGGTGGTCGATGTGGTGGAGATGGTGCTCTCCGGCACCGTCAACAAGCAGGTGGCCGACTGCATCACCCGCGCCGGCGCCATCTCGGTTGGCATTTCCGGCAAGGATGGCGGGCTGATCCGTGCCAGGAAGCTGACCCGCACCTACCGCGACCCGGACAGCAACATCGAGAAGGTGCTGGACCTCGGCTTCGTCGGTGAGCCGGAGCATGTGGACCCGCAGGTGCTGGAGCTGCTGATCGCCGCCGATATCGTGCCGGTGGTGGCGCCGGTGGGTGTCGGGGCCGATGGCCAGACCTACAACATCAACGCGGATACGGCGGCGGGCGCCATCGCGGGGGCGCTGAGCGCCTCCCGCCTGCTGATGCTGACCGACGTGCCCGGCGTGTTGGACGCTGACAAGAAGCTGATCCCGGAGATGACGGTGGCCCAGGCCAAGGCCGGCATCGCCGAGGGCTGGATCTCGGGTGGCATGATCCCGAAGATCGAAACCTGCATCTACGCGATCGAGCAGGGCGTGAAGGGTGCGGTGATCGTCGATGGCAGGGTGCCGCATGCGGTGCTGATCGAGCTGTTCACCGATGGCGGCGCCGGCACCCTGATCGTCCCCTGAGACCGGCGGGGCCGGGGCGGCGCATCCTCCGCCCCGGCCCCCTTGCTCCCCTGGGCCGGAGCCCCCCGGCCCGAGTACAGCACCCCCCGTCCCGGCTCTGACCGGCAGCTTGAAAAAAAGCTGGCGTTGACAGGAGGGGGAGGCACCCCGATACCCGCGCGCACCTATTTGATGCGCAGCCTGACGGGGTGATCAGCCATGGACCTTGCCGCCACCATTGAAGCGCTGTGGGAACGCCGCGCCGAGCTTTCGCCCGCGACCCGCGGTGCCGAGCGCGAGGCGATCGAGGGCGCCCTGGAACTGCTCGATTCCGGCCAGGCCCGCGTGGCGGAGCCGGACGGGCAGGGTGGCTGGAAGGTCAATCAGTGGCTGAAGCAGGCGGTGCTGCTCTCCTTCCGCCTGGAGGACAGCGTGCCGATGGGCGTGGGCGTCACCGCCTATGACAAGGTGCCGCTGAAGTTCCAGGGCTGGGGTGATAACCAGTTCCGCGCCGCCGGCTTCCGCGCCGTGCCGGGCGCCGTGGTGCGGCGCTCTGCCTTCATCGGCAAGGGCGTGGTGCTGATGCCCTCCTTCGTCAATCTCGGCGCCTATGTGGACGAGAACACGATGGTGGACACCTGGGCCACCATCGGCTCCTGCGCCCAGATCGGCAAGAACTGCCACATCTCCGGCGGTGCCGGCATTGGCGGCGTGCTGGAGCCGCTGCAGGCCAACCCGGTGGTGATCGGCGATAACTGCTTCATCGGCGCCCGCTCCGAGGTGGCCGAGGGTGTGATCGTGGGCGAGGGCAGCGTGCTCTCGATGGGGGTCTATCTCGGCGCCTCGACCAAGATCATCGACCGCGCGACGGGCGAGATCTTCATCGGCAAGGTGCCGCCCTATTCGGTGCTGGTGCCGGGCACCCTGCCGGGCAAGCCGCTGCCGGATGGCACGCCGGGGCCGAACCTCTACTGCGCCGTCATCGTCAAGCGCGTGGATGCGCAGACCCGCAGCAAGACCTCCATCAACGAGCTGCTGCGCGACTGAGGACGAGGACGCCATGGACCCGCTTCCGCTCCTTCAGGACCTGATCCGCTGCCCGAGCGTGACGCCCGCGGAGGGCGGGGCGCTGGGGGTGCTGGAGGCGGTGCTGGCGCCGCTCGGCTTCACCTGCACCCGGCTCGTCTTCGGCCCGCCCGAGGGTGAGGCGGGGGAGGCGGTGGAGAACCTCTTCGCCCGGCGTGGCACGGGCGCGCCGCATCTCTGCTTCGCCGGGCATACCGATGTGGTGCCGCCCGGCGACCCGGCGCTGTGGAGCACCGACCCCTTCGGTGCCGAGCTGCGCGACGGGCTGGTGATGGGCCGTGGCGCGACGGACATGAAGGGCGGCATCGCCGCCTGGGTGGCCGCCATTGCCCGCCTGCCGCGCGACCTGCCCGGCAGCCTCTCCCTGCTGATCACCGGCGATGAGGAGGGGCCTGCCCATTACGGCACGGTCAAGGTGCTGGAATGGATGGCGCAGAACGGCCATACGCCGGATATGTGCATCGTCGGCGAGCCCACCAGCAAGGTGGCGCTGGGCGATACCATCAAGATCGGCCGGCGCGGCAGCATGAATGCCGCCATCACCCTGCACGGGGTGCAGGGGCATGCGGCCTATCCGCAGCGGGCGGATAACCCCATCCACCGCCTGGTCCGGGTGCTGCACCGGCTGACCGCCACGCCGCTCGACCAGGGTAGCGCGTGGTTCGAGGCCTCCACCCTCCAGGTGACGAGCTTCGATGTCGGCAACCCCGCCACCAATGTCATCCCCGGCGTGGCGCGGGCGAAGCTGAACATCCGCTTCAACGACCTGCACAGCAGTGCCTCGCTCACCGCCCTGCTGCACGCGGCGCTGGAGGCCGAGGGTGCGCGCTATGAGCTGCGGACGGAATGCTCCGGCGAGAGCTTCCTGACCCAGCCCGGCGCCTTTGTGGAGGCGCTCTCGGCCGCCACCCTGGCCGTCACCGGGCGGGCGCCGCAGCTGGATACGGGGGGCGGCACTTCGGATGCGCGCTTCATCGCCCGCTATTGCCCGGTGGCCGAGCTGGGCGCGGTGGGTGCCACCATGCACAAGGCGGATGAATCGACCCCCGTGGACGAGCTGCGCGCCCTGGCCGATCTCTATGCCGAGGTGGTGCGCCGCCTGCTCGCGGCCCCGGGCTGACGCGCCCCTTCCGCGCTGTTTCCTGGAATTTTTCACCCTGGGGTTGAGGCTTCCCGGAGCCTCGACTCTCGCCGTCTCCCGCTGATGTGCTATCATCTCGCGGAAGGGCAGCGGGCGGCTTCGCCGGCTGCCCTGGCGTGTTCCTGGCCGCTGCCTGGGCAGGCCGCCGAAGCCTTCTCCTGGAGAAAGATCGAGCCGGCATGAGCGCAAGGATTCTGGTCGTCGATGACATCGCCGCCAATCTTCGCCTGCTGGAGGCCCGTCTCAACGCCGAGTATTACGATGTTTCCCTGGCTGCCTCGGGGCCGGAGGCGCTGCTGCGCGCCGAGGAGTGGATGCCGGATGTCATCCTGCTCGACGTGATGATGCCGGGCATGGATGGCTATGAGGTCTGCCGCCGGCTGAAGGCCAATGCCGCCACGGCGCATATCCCCGTTGTCATGGTCACCGCGCTGGTGGACCCGGTGGAGCGGGTGCGCGGGCTGGAGGCCGGGGCGGATGACTTCCTCTCCAAGCCGGTGGACCACCAGACGCTGTTCGCCCGGCTGCGCGCCCTGCTGCGGATGAAGCAGGTGCTGGATGCCTTCCGCCTGCGGGCCGAGACGGCGCTGGGGCTGGGCTTCGAGCCGCCGCCGCCGCCGCCGGAGACGGTGGCCGGCGCCAGCGTGCTGCTGGCCACCGAGGATGTGAACGAGGCCGAGCTGCTGACCGGCGTGCTCAGCGCCGATGGCGTGACGCTGCGGCTGACCTCCAGCGCGGCGCAGGCCTGGCAGGCGCTGGCGGAGGGCAGCTTCGACCTCGCCCTGCTCAGCCTGTCGCTGGATGGGGGGGAGGGGCTGCGCTTCGCCTCGCGGCTGCGGGCGCAGGCGGCGACGCGCGACCTGCCGGTGCTGCTGATCGCCGATGCGGACCAGCGGGCGCAGGTGCTGCGCGGCTTCGATCTCGGCGCCAATGACCATGTGCTCCGCCCGGTGGACACCAACGAGCTGCGCGCGCGCGTGCGCAACCAGGTGCGCCGCCGCCGTTACCAGGAGCGGCTGCGGGCGGATCTGGACCGCTCCCTGGAACTGGCGGTGACGGACAGCCTGACCGGCCTGCGCAACCGCCGCTATGTGACGCGCCACATGGAGGGGCTGCTGCGCAATGGCTCCGCCACGCTGCTGATGCTCGATGTGGACCGCTTCAAGGCCGTGAACGACACCTATGGCCATGCGGCTGGCGACGTCGTCCTGAAGCAGGTCGCCCTGCGCATCCGTGCCCTTTTGCGGGCGGAGGATGTGGTGGCGCGGTTCGGTGGCGAGGAATTCGTGGTGGCGATGGCCGAGACCGGCGTGGAGGAGGCGTTGCAGATCGCCGACCGCCTGCGGCTGGCGATGGCGGATGAGCCTGTCCAGGTTGGCCCGGATCTGGCGCTGACCATCACCGCCAGCATCGGTGTGGCGATGAGCCAAGGCAGCGAGACGCTGGACCAGCTGATGGCGGCCGCCGATACGGCGCTCTACCGGGCCAAGGCGCGCGGCCGCAACCGCGTGGAGATGGCCACCCCTGAGGACTGGCAGCGCCAGCAGGGCCAGGGCGTCGCCTGATTCCCTGCCGCCCGCCCGCGCCCCGACGTGGCGGCATGCCCACAGGAAAAAGTTTTTTGGTTCTTTTTTCCAAAAAAGAACCCTTCTCTTTTCCCTGAAACGCGAAAAGGCCGCCCTTGCCGGACGGCCTTTCCCGGAAGCGTGCCGCGCGGGCGTGCCGCGCGCGGGGCTTACTTGATCTTGGATTCGCGGAACGCGACGTGCTTGCGCACGACCGGGTCATACTTCCGCATCTCCATCTTGCCGGTGGAGTTGCGGGTGTTCTTCTTGGTCACATAGAAGTAACCGGTGTCAGCGGTGCTGACGAGCTTGATCAGAATGGTGTTCGACTTGGCCATGACATTCTTCCGTGGGCGCCGACGGGCACCCCAAGCCCGGCGGCAAGAGGCCGCGCACCCGGGTGCGACGCGAGAGGCCGCAACCTAGCCATCTGAGCGTTCCAGTCAAGGAGAACCTGGGATTCGTACCCGCCTCAGCGCGGCAGGGCAGCCCTGTAGGCGGCGGGGTTGTCGAGGAGGAAGCGGGCGGCCTGGGGGTCGAGGTCGCGCCCCTCGGCGGGGGGGCAGGCGGCGCGCAGGGCGGCGACCTCGCTGCCCGGCACGGGGGCGCGGGCCTGGCGCAGGCGGGCCAGCACGGCGCCCATGGGCGCCGTGCCGCTGGCGAGCGCCTGGAGCCCGCTGCGCGCCGCGTCCTGCCCCAGGCTGGTGCAGAGGGCGGGCAGCACGCCCAGGCCCTGCACCGGCCAGCCGGCCGGCGCCAGCACGCGCGACCAGGAGATGAGCACCTCCGCCCCGTTGGGCAGGGGGATGACGATCTGGATCAGCCCCTTGCCCAGCGTGGCGCTGCCCACCACCACGGCGCGGCCGCGGTCCCCCAGGGCGGCGGCGACGATCTCCGCGGCGCTGGCGGTGCGGCCATCGACGAGGATGACCAGCGGCAGGCCACGCGCCAGATCGCTGCCCCCGGCCTCCCAGACGCGGCGGGCATCCGGGTGGCGGCCGAGGCTCTGGGCCACCAGCCCATCCGTCAGGAAGGTATCGGCCACGCTCATCGCTTGGGTCAGCACGCCGCCGCGATTGCCGCGCAGGTCCAGCACCAGCCCGCGCGGCGGGGTGGGGCTGGCGAAGGCGCTGGCCAGGGCCTCCGCCAGCTGCTCCGTGCTGTTGGTGGAAAAGACGCCGAGGCGCATCCACAGGATGCCATCCTGCAACTCGGCCTGGAGCGGTTGCAGCGCCTGGGTGGCGCGGCGCAGCACCACGCTGAGGCGCTGCCCGCCGCGCCGCAGTTCCAGTTCCACGGCGCTGCCCGGCGGGCCTTCCAGCAGCTCCGCCGCCAGCAGGATGCGGCTGGCGGAGACGGGCACGCCATCGATGCTGCGCAGCTCGTCACCCTCGCGCAGGCCGGCGCGGGCGGCCTCGCCCTCCGGTGTCAGGGTGGCGATCACCAGCGCCTCGCGCGGGCCGGCGGCGACGCGCAGGCCCAGGCCGGATTGCCCGACGCGGCGCTGCCGGGCCTGCCAGGCCTCTTCCGCCGTGATGTAGCGGCTGTAGGGGTCGAGATGGTTGAACACCTCGTCGAAGCCGGCCTGGAGCAGGCGTTCCACCCCGGCCCGGCGCAGCGTGGCGGAGGCTGCCCAGGCTTCGGCATAGAAAAGGGCGAGGCTGTCGGCCAGTGCTTCCACCGCGGCGCGCGGGGAGGTGCCGCGCCCGGCGGGGGTGGCGGCCGCGCCCGGCACTGGGGCTTCGCGCAGCAGGCTGGGGCCAAGGCGCAGGCGGAGCTGGCCGCCCTGGGCCTCAGCCCCCAGGCCGGGGTCGATGGCCGTGAGGCCGCGCAGCGACCAAAGGGCGAGATCTCCCGGTGCCGCGGCTTCCAGGTGGCGTTCGGCGATGGCGGCGAAGGCCTCGCGCAGCACGGCGCGGAGCTGGGCGCGAGAGAACTCGCCCTGGGCTTGCGCCTGGGCCTGGGCTTGGGCGGGCCTGGCGGCGTGCAGCGGGCCGAGCAGGCCCAGCATCAGCGCCGCCAGCAGCTTCAAAATGCGGCGCTTGCTCTTGAGAGGGGCTTCGCCCCTCTCAAACTCTCCCCACCAAAGGCCTGAGGCCTTTGGAAACCCTTTCTGAAGGGGGGGGCAGGAGGCCCTGTCTCCTGTCCCAGGAACAAAAGAGGGGCGGGTGTGGGGGGGCAAAGCCCCCTCAACTTCGCAGGCGCCAGGAATGTCCAAACAGTCTCTCAGCGCGCCCGCTGGCCGCGCCTGTCCTTCTCCCCGCTCGGGGTTGGGGCGATTCGCCGCACCCGGCTGCGCCGCGCGCCCGGCGCCGGCGGCATCCCCTGCAGCAGATGGAAGACGAGTCCCCCCGTCAGCGGCATGGCATCGGCCAGACGCAGTTCGACAGCCTGCCCCAAGCTGAAGGCAAGACGCGTATAGCGACCGGAAAGCCGGTGGGCGGCTTCCTCGAAAACCCATTGATCGTCCGGCAGGGATGACAAAGGCACGAGACCGCCCGCGCCATTTTCCTCAACCGTGACGAACAGACCGAAGCGTGTCACCCCCGAAATACGCGCGGCGAATATGCCGCCAATGCGGGACGCCATGTGCAGGGTGAGATAGCGCTCCACCGCCTCGCGCTCGGCGGCGGCGGCGCGGCGTTCGGTGCGGGTGATGTGCTCGGCCGTGTCGGGCAGGCGGGCGATCCCGTCTTCCCCCAGCCCGTCCGGCCCGAGCTTCAGGCCGCGGATCAGCGCGCGGTGCACCACGAGGTCGGCATAGCGGCGGATCGGGCTGGTGAAATGGGCATAGCGCGCCAGGGCAAGGCCGAAATGCCCGATATTCTCTGTGCTGTAGGCGGCCTGGGACTGGGCGCGCAGCACCGTCTCGTGCAGCAGCCGCGCCTCCGGCCGCTCCGCCATGTTTTCCAGCAGCCGGGCGAAGTGGAGCGGGCGCAGCTCCCCGGCGGCCGGCAGGTCGAGATCCAGCGAATCGAGGAATTGCCGCAGCGACTCCAGCCTGGCGTCGGAGGGCCGGTCATGCACGCGGTAGAGGCAGGGCTGGGCGAGGCGCTCCAGCTCCTCCGCCGCGCAGACATTGGCGGCGACCATGAATTCCTCGATCAGCCGGTGCGAGTCGAGGCGGGCGCGCGGCAGCACGTCGCGCACCTGGCCATCCGGGTCCATCAGGACGCGGCGCTCGGGCAGGTCGAGATCCAGCGTGCCGCGCCGCTGGCGGGCGGCGTGCAGGGCGGCGAAGGCGCCGTAGAGATGGCTGATTTCCTCGCCCGGCCATTCGGGGCTGGGCATGTCGGGCGGCGCGCCATGGTCGCGGGCGGCCTGCACCTGCTCATAGGTCAGCCGGGCGAGGGAGCGCATCAGCCCGCGCCCGAAGCGGTGGCCGAGTTTCTGCCCCCCCGCATCGAAGCGCATCTCGACGAAGAGGCAGCCGCGATCCTCGCCGGGGCGCAGGCTGCACAGCCCGTTGGAGAGGGCCTCGGGCAGCATCGGCACGACGCGGTCGGGGAAATAGACGCTGTTGCCACGGCCCCAGGCGGCGCTGTCCAGAGCGCCGCCGGGGCGGACGTAATGCGCCACATCGGCGATGGCGACGACGATGCGCCAGCCCGCGCCCTCGGGGGCGGCCCAGACGGCATCATCGAAGTCGCGGGCATCCTCGCCATCGATGGTGACGAGGCGCAGGGCGCGCAGATCCTCCCGCCCGGCGGGGGAGACGGGGGCGGCGGCCTCCGCCTCGGCCAGGGCCTCGGGCGGGAAGGCCTGCGGGATGCCGTGGGCGTGGATGCACAGCAGAGAAACGGCGCGCGGGGCGTCCATCGGCCCGAGGCGCTCCACCACCCGCGCCGGGTTCAGGCCGAAGGGGCGGGCGGGGAGGGGCTCGGCCAGGACCAGCTCGCCCGGTTCGGCGCCCTGGGCATCCTCCGGGGCGATGCTCCATTCCGCGCGCTGGCGGCGGTCGGTGGGTTGCAGCCGGCCTTCCTGATAGACGCCCAGGATGCGGGCCGGCGCGGCGCGGCCCAGCCGCTTGAAGGTGCGGCCCTCATAGCGGTTCGGAGAGGGGTTGGGGCCGATCGGTTTCAGCCGTGCCACCACCCGGTCCCCCGGTGCCAGGGCGGGCTGGCCGGGGCGCTCCGGGCGCATATGGATGAGGGGCGGGCGGCCCTCGCCCTGCCAGTCCAGCGGGCGGGCCAGGGGGTCGCCGCCCGGGTCGATGCCGAAGACCTCGACCGGCGCCATCTCCGGCAGTGGCGCGCCCGGGCGCGGTTTTTTGGCGGTTGCCGGCAGGGTGCCCTCGCGCTCCAGCTCCTTCAGCAGGGCGCGAAGCGCCGGGCGCTGCTCGGCGCTGAGGCCGAAATGGCGGGAGATCTCGGTCTTGCCGGCGCGGCCCTGCGCCTCCCGCAGGAAGCGCCGCAGCGCATCGCGCGAGGGGAGCGGGGCCGGGGGTTCCTCCCCGGCCACCGGTCAGGCCTTCGCCCTGGCGGGCTTTTTGGGCGTGGCCGCCTTGTCCGCCGCCGCGGCCTTGGGCTTCGCGGCGGTGGCTTTTTTCGGCGCAGCCTTCTTCGCCGGGGCCTTCTCCGCATCCGTCTTGGCGGGTGCCTTCTTCGCCGCCGGCTTCTTCACCGGCGCCCCATCGGCTTCCTCCGCGGCGGTGGCGGCCTTGGGGGCAGCCTTGGTCTTGGCGGGGGCCTTGCCCTTGGCCGGGGCCTTCTTCGCCCCCTTGGGCGGCAGCTTCTTGCCCTTCTCGGCCAGCAGCATCACCGCCTGATCCAGGGTGATCTCCTCCATGGTCAGGGCGCGCGGCAGGCTGGCGACGATGCTGCCATGCTGGGCATAGGGGCCGAAGCGGCCGCGCTTGATCTCCACCGCCTCGCCATCCTTGGGATGCGGGCCGAGGCCGCGCACCTTGGCCTTCGCATCGGCCAGCAGCGCCACGGCGCGGTTGATGCCGAGGGTCAGCACATCGTCATCGCGGTCGAGCGACTTGTAGATGCTGCCCATCTTCACATAGGGGCCGAAGCGGCCGATGGCGGCGGAGATTTCCTCCCCCGTCTCGGGATGCAGGCCAATGATGCGCGGCAGGGCGAGCAGGGCCAGGGCGCGCTCCAGGTCCAGCGCATCCGGGTCCATGCCGCGCGCCAGGCTGGCGCGCTTGGGCTTGGTGGGCTTGCCCTTGGCATCCGTGCCGCCCTCGCCCAGCTGGACATAGAGGCCATAGGGGCCGCGCCGCAGGGTGACGGGGGCGCCGCTCACCGGGTCCGGGCCCAGTTCCTTGATGCCGCCGGCCAGGGCGGCCTCGCCCTCCGCCTCCGCCCCGGTGACGGAGAGCGGGCGGGTGTGGCGGCATTCCGGGTAGTTCGAGCAGCCGATGAAGGCGCCATTGCGCCCAAGCCGCAGCCCGAGCCGCCCCCCATGCCCGGTGGGGCCGCAGGCGGGGCAGGCGCGCGGGTCGCCGCCCTCGGCCGGCTGCGGGAAGAAATGCGGGCCGAGTTCCTCATCCAGCGCGTCGATCACCGCGCTGATGGTCAGGTCCTTGGTGGCGGCGATGGCGGCGTTGAAGTCGCGCCAGAAGGCGCGCATCACCGCCCGCCACTCGGCCCGGCCGCCGGAGATGTCGTCGAGCTGTTCTTCCAGTGTCGCGGTGAAGCCGGTATCGACGTAGCGCTCGAAGAAATTCACCAGGAAGGCGGTGACGAGGCGGCCGCGGTCCTCGGGGATGAAGCGGCGCTTGTCGAGCTTCACATAGTCGCGGTCCTGCAGCGTCTGCAGGATGGAGGCATAGGTGGAGGGGCGGCCGATGCCGAGCTCCTCCATCTTCTTCACCAGGCTGGCCTCGGAATAGCGCGGCGGCGGCTGGGTGAAGTGCTGGTCCGCCTGGGCGGCGGTCAGCTTCGCCGGGTCCTTCTCCCGCATCGGCGGCAGGGTGCGGGTGTCATCCTCCTCGCCGCTGGCGGCGCCGGCGGGGGCGTCGTCCACATCCTCGCGGTAGAGCTTCAGGAAGCCGTCGAAGGCGATGACGCTGCCATTGGCGCGCAGCCGGGCGCGGCCGCCCGCATCGGCCAGATCGACCACCGTCTGGTCCAGCTCGGCCGATTGCATCTGGCTGGCGACGGCGCGCTTCCACACCAGCTCGTAGAGCCGGCGCTGCTCGGGGTTGAGGAAGCGGGCCACCTCCTCCGGCGTGCGGCGCACATCGGTCGGGCGGATGGCCTCGTGCGCCTCCTGGGCGTTCTTGGCCTTGGAGGAATATTCGCGCGGCGCGGGGGGGATGTAGTCCGGGCCGAAGCTGGCCTTCACATGGTCGCGGATGGCGGCCACCGCCTCGCGCGCCATCTGCACGCCATCGGTTCGCATATAGGTGATGAGGCCGACCGTCTCGCCCTGCATCTCCACGCCCTCATAGAGCTGCTGGGCGAGGCGCATGGTCTGCTGCGCGCCGAAGCCCAGCTTGCGCGAGGATTCCTGCTGCAGGGTGGAGGTGGTGAAGGGCGGCGGCGGGTTGCGCCGGCTGCGCTTCTTCTCGACGCTGGCGACGCTGAAGCGCCCGGCCTCCACCGCGGCGCGGGCGCGCAGGGCGCTGGCCTCGTCCGGCAGGTCGAACTGCTCCAGCTTCTTCCCGTCCAGATGCGTCAGCCGGGCGGAGAAGGGGGCGGCGGCGGCGGTGAGGAAGCGGCCCTCGACCGTCCAGTATTCGCGCGCCCGGAAGATCTCGATCTCCGCCTCGCGCTCGCAGATCAGGCGCAGGGCGACGGACTGCACCCGCCCGGCGGAGCGGCTGCCGGGCAGCTTGCGCCACAGCACGGGGGAGAGGGTGAAGCCCACCAGGTAGTCCAGCGCGCGGCGCGCCAGATAGGCCTCGATCAGCGGGGTGTCGAGATCGCGCGGGTGGGCCAGCGCGTGCTGCACCGCGCGCTTGGTGATCTCGTTGAAGGTGATGCGGTGGACCTGCACGCCCTTCAGCGCGCCCTTCTCCCGCAGCATCTCCTGGACGTGCCAGGAGATCGCCTCGCCCTCGCGGTCCGGGTCGGTGGCGAGGTAGAGGTTGCGGGCGCCGCGCAGCGCCTTGGCGATGGCGGAGACCTGCTTCTCGCCCCGGTCCTCGGCGGACCAGTCCATGGCGAAGTCCTCCTCCGGCCGGACGCTGCCATCCTTGGGCGGCAGGTCGCGCACATGGCCGAAGCTCGCCAGGACGGTGAAGTCCTGCCCGAGATACTTGTTGATGGTCTTCGCCTTGGCCGGCGATTCGACGACGACGACGTCGGTCATGGCGGGTGCGGTGCGCTCTCTCTTCTCGCCTGCCGGGGCTGCCGTCTGGCGGGGTCTCTACCGTAAGCCGCTGCGGATAACCCGGTTGCCGGGAAGGGTTTCTATCCGCCCCTCCAGCTCCAGATCGAGCAGGATCGCCTGCACCGCAGCGGCAGAGAGGTGGCAGCGTCGCACCAACTCGTCAACCACAACTGGCGAAGGGCCTATCAGATCAAGCAGTTGCCCTGCCTCTCCAGGCGGCGGCGCGAGGGGTAGCGCGGCCTCGACCGGCGCGGCGCGGCCGGTCACGGCCCCCATCGGGCGCGGCGCGGCGGGCAGATTCTCCAGCACATCCTCCGCCCGCTCGGTCAGGTGGGCGCCCTGGCGCAGCAGGTCGTTGGAGCCGGCGCAGCGCGGATCCAGCGGGCTGCCCGGCACGGCGAAGACCTCCCGCCCGGCCTCCAGCGCCAGCCGCGCCGTCATCAGCGTGCCGGAGCGCAGGGCCGCCTCCACCACCACCACGCCGAGCGACAGCCCGGCGATGATCCGGTTGCGGCGCGGGAAATGCCGGGCGATGGGCGCGGTGCCGAGCGGCGCCTCCGCCACCACCAGCCCGCGCTCGGCGATCAGGCCCTGAAGCTCCGCATGCTCGGGCGGATAGGCGCGGTCCAGCCCGCCGGGGATGACGGCGATGGTCGCCCCCGCCCGCAGCGCGCCGAGATGCGCCGCCCCATCCACCCCGCGCGCCAGGCCGGAGGTAACGACGAGCCCGGCGGCGGCCAGCCCCTCGGCCAGATCGGCGGCCATGCGGCGGCCGAGCGCCGAGGCATTGCGCGCCCCCACCAGCGCCACCTGCGGCAGGCCCAGCAGGCTGGTCTCGCCGATGCAGGCCAGGGCGGGCGGCGCGCTCTCCAGCAGGGCCAGCAGGGGGGGGTAGTCGGGGTCGTCGAGAAAGAGGAACCGGCCGCCCATCGCGGCCACCTCCTCCATCTCCCGCCGGATGGCGGCCGGCGGGGGCGGGCGGAAGGGGGCGCCGCGCCAGCCGCCCCCCGCGTGGTGGCCGCCCGCATGGCCACCGCCCGGGGCAAGCCCGGGCAGCGCCTCCAGCGCGGCCTCGGCGGTGCCGTGCCGCTCCATCAGGCGGCGGAAGGTGAGGGGGCCTACCCCTTCCGTCCGCGCCAGACGCAGCCGCGACAGCGCCGCCTCGTCGTTCATTTTTTCTTCTCGCCGATCCGCGGTTCGGTGCCCGCCAGCAGGCGCCGGATATTCTCATGATGCCGGGCGATGATCACCGCCGCCAGCACCAAGGCGAAGGCGGCCAGCGGCAGATCCCCCGCCAGCAGGGCGATGACCGGCGCGGCGGCGCAGGCCGTCAGCGCCGAGGCGGAGGAAATCCGGGTGATCCTGGCCATGGCCAGCCAGAGCAGGGCGCAGGCCAGGCCCAGCCACCAGGCGGCGGCCAGCAGCACGCCCGCCCCGGTCGCCACGCCCTTGCCGCCCTTGAAGCCGAGCCAGACGGGAAAGACATGGCCGAGCAGCGCGCCCAGCCCCGCCACCAGCCCGGCCTCCCGCCCCCAGAGGGCGGTGAGCACCAGCACCGGCACCACGCCCTTCAGCGCGTCCAGCAGCAGCGTCGCCGCCGCCACCTTTTTGTTGCCGGTGCGCAGCACATTGGTGGCGCCGATATTGCCGCTGCCGATCTGGCGGATATCGCCCAGCCCCGCCGCGCGGGTCAGCAGCAGCCCATAGGGCACCGAGCCGGAGAGATAGCCGATGCCGGCCCCGGCGAGGATCAGAGCGTCCATCATGCGCCGAACACCCGGCGGCCCGCCTTCCAGGTGCCGAGGACCTTGCCCTCCAGCGCCCGCCCGTCAAAGGGCGAGTTCTGCGCCTTGCCCGGCAGGCGCCCGGCCTCGACCTTCCAGGCGCGTTCCAGATGGAACAGCACAAGGTCGGCCGGGGCGCCGCGCTCCAGCCTGCCCACCGGCAGGCCGAGCAGCGCCGCCGGCCGGCTGGTCAGCAGCGCCAGCGCGGCACTGAGAGAAAGATCCCCGCCATGCACCCGCGCCAGGGTGATGCCGAGCAGCGTCGCCAGCCCCGTGCCGCCGGCCGAGGCCTGGGCGAAGGGCAGGCGCTTGTCATCCGGGTCCGCCGGCTGGTGGTCGGAGGCGATGGCGTCGATCGTGCCATCGGCCAGCGCCGCGACCACCGCCAGCCGGTCCGCCTCCCGCCGCAGCGGCGGGGAGAGCTTGGCATAGGTGCGGAAATCGCCGATCGCCGTCTCGTTCAGGTCGAAATAGGGCGGCGCCGTGTCGCAGGTGACGGCCAGCCCTTCCGCCTTGGCGGCGCGGATCAGCTCCAGCGCAGCGGCGGTGGAGACATGGGCGAAATGCACATGCCCTCCCGTCAGCCGGGCCAGGGCGATGTCGCGCGCCACCATGATGGCCTCCGCCGCCGGCGGGATGCCGGGCAGGCCGAGGCGGGTGGCCAGTTCCCCCTCCGTCGCCGCGCCGCCCCGGGCGAGGCTCGGCTCCTCCGGGTGCTGCACCACGAAGCTGCCAAAGGCGCGGGCATAGGAGAGGGCGAGGCGCATGGTGCGCGCGCTGGCGATGGCGTGCGTGCCATCGGTGAAGGCGATGGCGCCGGCCTCCTTCAGCAGGCCGAACTCGGCGATCTCCTGCCCGGCGCAGCCCTTGGTGGCGGCGCCATAGGGCAGGATGGTCAGGCTGCCGGTGGCCTCGCCCTTGCTGCGGACGAACTGCACCAGGGCCGGGTCGTCCAGCACGGGCTGCGTCTCGGGCAGGGCGCAGAGGGTGGTGATGCCGCCCGCCGCTGCCGCCAGCGCGGCCGAGTCGATGGTCTCGCGGTATTCGGCGCCGGGCTCGCCCAGGGCGGCGCGCAGATCGACCAGGCCGGGCGCCAGCACGGCCCCGCCGCAATCGACCACATCGGCCCCGTCCGGGATGCCGAGGGCGCCGCCATGGTCGGCGATCACCCCGCGGCTGACCAGCAGGCTGCCCGGCGCGTCCAGCCCGGAGGCCGGGTCGACGAGGCGGGCATTGACGAAGAGGGTATCAGGCATGGGGGTCATCACAGCCGCGCATTCCGCCGGGCGTTGCGGGAAAGGACATCGAGCACGGCCATGCGGACGGCCACGCCCATCTCCACCTGCTCGCCGATCACGCTGCGGGCGGGGTCGTCGGCCACGGCGCTGTCGATCTCGACGCCGCGGTTCATCGGGCCGGGATGCATGACGATGGCATCCGGCCTGGCATAGGCCAGCTTCGCCGCGTCCAGGCCGTAGAAGCGGAAATACTCGCGCGCGGAGGGGATCAGCCCGCCCGCCATGCGCTCCTTCTGCAGGCGCAGCATCATCACCACATCGGCGTCCTTCAGCCCGGCCTTCATGTCGTGGAAGACCTCGACGCCGAGGCGCGTGGCCTCGGCCGGGATCAGCGTCGGCGGGCCGATCAGGCGGACGCGGCAATTCATCGCCAGCAGCAGGTGGATGTTGCTGCGCGCCACGCGGCTATGCGCCACATCGCCGCAGATGGCGACCACAAGGTTCTCCAGCCGGCCCTTGCGGCGGCGGATGGTCAGGGCGTCGAGCAGGGCCTGGGTCGGGTGCTCATGCGTGCCGTCCCCCGCATTGATGACGGCGGCATCCACCTTGCGGCTGAGCAGGGCCGGGGCGCCGGACTGGGCATGGCGCACCACCAGCAGGTCGCAATGCATGGCGTTGAGGGTGGAGGCCGTGTCGAGCAGCGTCTCCCCCTTGTTCACGCTGCTGCTGGAGACCGTCATGTTGACGATGTCCGCCCCCAGCCGCTTGCCCGCCAGTTCGAAACTGGTGCGGGTGCGGGTGCTGTCCTCGAAGAACAGGTTGATGAGGGTGCGGCCCTTCAGCAGGTCCCGCTGGGTTTTGCCGCTGCGGTTCAGCAGGGCATAGGATTCCGCCAGATCCAGCAGATCGGCGATATAGGGCGGCTCCAGGCCCTCGAGGGCCAGGAGGTGCCGGTGAGGATAGGGCAGCATGGAGGGACCAGTCCGGCTAGAGGCGCCGGACCATAGCCATCCTTGCCCTCCGCCGGAAGGGCCGGGTTGCGGTGGTGGCGGGAGAGGAAAAAGTTTAAGTAATAAACTTCTTTTTCTGAAGAAAAAGAAGCAAAAAGACTTTTTCAGTTATTTTATTTAATTCGCATAAATTACATCTGAAAAAGTTTTTTGGTTCTTTTTTCCAAAAAAGAACACAATTTTCTGCTCAAAACCCTTCTGCGTCATCTCCGCAATCGATCCGCGGCAGGGCCAGCAGCAGGCGGAGCAATTCGCCCTGCCGGTTGGTGCCGGTCTTGGCCAGGAGGGACTGGACCTGGCTGCGAATGGTGGTCAGTCGCACGCCGCGGGTCATGGCCACGTCTTCCACGCTCAGCCCTGTGGCCAGGTTGGCGGCCACCTCCGCTTCCGCGCGGGTGAAGCCGAACATGGCCATCACCTGGTCGACCAGGCTGATGGCCGGCGCGGCATTGGGGTCGGAGACCAGCAGCATGGCCAGGGGGCCGGGTACGGGCGGCAGGTCCGGCATGGGCAGCTGGAAGGGCACCATCATCATCGCCAGGGCCAGGCCGCCATCGGCGGTGGCGCAGCGCATGGAGCCGGCGCGGTGGGTCTGGCCCGGCGTGGTGGCCTGGGCCAGCAGCGTGGCGAAGAGGGCATCGGCCGAGGGTTGCAGCAGCCGCAGCCGCCCGCCGCTGGACTGCACCATGGGCCCGCCCCGGCGCAGCAGCATGCGGCGCGCCGCCCGGTTCATGAAGATGCAGCGCCGGTCCGCCCGCAGGATGGCGACGCCACCGGCCAGCTCATCCAGCGCCGCATAGCCGATCTGCCCGAGGGTGCGGCTGCTGAGCAGCTGCTCCTCCACCTTCATGGCGCGCATCAGGTGGGGCCAGAGGCATTGCAGGCTGGCCATCTGGTCCGGGGTATAGGGCCCCATCTCGCGCGGGCGGTGCAGGCCGAGGACCAGGGTCTGCTCACCGATCGGCGCCTGCCCGCCCGCCAGGTAGAAGGCATTGCCCATGCTGGGGCGCAGCAGGTCGTTGTAGAATTCGGAGCCTTCGACTTCTGTGTCCGTCAGGTAGGTCTGCGAGAAAAACGTGTTGCCGCGCTGGCCGCTTCTCAGCCGCAACAGGAAGATGTCGCGGTTGAAATAGTATTCGCGATAAGCGCGCGCGGTTTCCGGCGGGATGTTCAGCGTCGCCAGGATGGAGGGGCGGGCGGGCGGCGGCCCCTGCCGGTGCAGGGCGGCATTCTGCGCGCCCACCATGGCGGCGAGGCTCTCCAGGATCGCCTGCCAGCCACGCTCCGGCCCCCCTCCAATGGCCAGATCGTACAGGTCCCCGATCAACGCATGGAGGTGGTCATCGGGCATGCCGGAGCCTGTTGTTCCGCACGCTTTCATTATTCCGGAATGTGACCGGTTTCACCAGCTTCGTCCAGCGGTATCCAGTGCCGCTTGTAGCATATAGGCGGCGGCGGCGGCATCCACGGCCTTGGCCCTTTTGGCGCGGGTCAGGTCCGCTTCCTCGATCAGCATGCGGTTGACGGCGGCGGAGGAGAGGCGCTCATCCCAGAGGGCGGCGGGCAGGGCGGTGGCCTCGGAGAGGGCCTTGGCCCAGTCCTTGGCGGCCTGGGCGGCGGGTCCGAAGCTGCCATCCAGCCCGAGCGGCAGGCCGACCACCAGCCCGCCGGCGCCTTCCCGGCGGGCGATGGCCAGGATCTCGGCGGCATTGGCGGCCAGCTTGCCGCGCGGCAGGCCGCGATAGGGGCTGGCCAGCATCAGCGTGACATCGGACAGGGCAACGCCGATGATCTTCTTCCCCGGATCGAGGCCGATCAGCCTCTGGCCGGGGGAAAGGGTGGCGCGCAACTCGCTCAGGTTGAAGATGGGCATGCCGGTGTTTATGGTCCGCCCCCGTTTGCGCGCAAACCCACAGACACACACTTCCGGAAGAAGAACAGAATGTCGCTCGACACCGCCACAGTCCGGCGCGTCGCCTCGCTCGCCCGCCTCAGGGTGGAGGAGCAGGATCTGCCGCGCCTCGAGACCGAACTGAACGGAATTCTTGGCTGGATCGAGCAGCTCCAGGCCGTCGATACCACCGGCGTCGAGCCGATGGCCGGCGGCGGGGCCGAGAGCCTGCGCATGCGCGAGGACCAGGTGACCGATGGCGGGCAGCAGCAGGCCGTGCTGGCCAATGCGCCCGACCGTGCCGATGCCTTCTTCGCCGTCCCCAAGGTGGTGGAGTAAGCCATGACCGCCCCGACCGATTTCACCATTGCCGGCGCCCGCGCCGCGCTCGATGCCCGGCGGATCAGCGCCGTCGAGCTGACCCGCGCCCATCTGGACGCGGTGGAGCAGCTCAACCCGCGCCTCAACGCCTATATCACCATCACGCCTGAGGTGGCGCTGGCCCAGGCGGCGGCGGCTGATGCGGCGATCGCCCGCGGCGAGGCCGGGCCGCTCTCCGGCATTCCGCTGGCGATCAAGGATCTGTTCTGCACCGCGGGTATCCGTACCACGGCGGCGAGCCGCATTCTTGGTGATTTCGTGCCTCCCTATGAGAGCACGGTGACCACGAAGCTGCTCCAGGATGGCGCCGTCTTCCTGGGCAAGGCGAATCTGGACGAATTCGCCATGGGCTCCTCCAACCTCAGCTCCGCCTTTGGCGGGGTGGAGAACCCCTGGAAGCGGGCGGGCGCGCCGGAGACGGTGCTGGTGCCCGGCGGTTCCTCCGGCGGCTCGGCCGCGGCGGTGGCGGCGCGGCTGGCGCTCGGCGCCACGGCGACCGACACGGGCGGCTCGATCCGCCAGCCCGCCGCCTTCTGCGGCGTGACCGGCATCAAGCCGACCTATGGCCGCTGCTCGCGCTACGGCATCATCGCCTATGCCTCCAGCCTTGACCAGGCCGGCCCGGTGGCCCGCACGGTCGAGGACTGCGCCATCCTGCTGCGCTCCATGTCCGGCTTCGACCCGAAGGACTCCACCAGCGCCAACCGCGCGGTGCCGGATTTCGCCGCCGCCGTGGCGCGGGGCGTGAAGGGCCTGCGCATCGGCATCCCGCGCGAATACCGGGTGGAGGGCCTCTCCCCCGAGATCGACGCGCTGTGGCAGCAGGGCATGGACTGGCTGAAGGCCGAGGGCGCGGAGCTGGTCGAGATCAGCCTGCCGCACACGCGGCACGCGCTGGCCACCTACTATATCGTGGCGCCGGCCGAGGCCTCCTCGAACCTCGCCCGCTATGATGGCGTGCGCTTCGGCCTGCGCGAGGATGGCAAGGACCTCAAGGACCTCTATGAGCGCAGCCGTGCCGCCGGCTTTGGCGCCGAGGTGAAGCGCCGCATCCTGGTGGGCACCTATGTGCTCTCCGCCGGCTATTACGACGCCTATTATGTGAAGGCGCAGCAGGTGCGGGCGCTGATCAAGCGCGATTTCGACCAGGCCTGGGAGAAGGTGGACGCCATCCTGACCCCGGCGACGCCGACGGCCGCCTTCGGCCGCGACGAGACGCAGGACGATCCTGTGGCGATGTATCTGAACGACGTCTTCACCATCACCGCCAATCTGGCGGGCATCCCGGGCATGGCGCTGCCGGCCGGGCTGGACGCGCAGGGGCTGCCGCTCGGCCTGCAGATCCTCGGCCGGCCCTTCGATGAGGAGACCCTGTTCGCGATTGGCGGCGCCATCGAGCGCGCCGCGGATTTCAAGGCCACCCCGGCGGTGAGGGCTGCGGCATGAGCTACACGATCGAAGGCGGGACCGGCGCCTGGGAAGTGGTGATCGGGCTGGAGGTGCATGCCCAGGTCACCTCGCTGGCCAAGCTGTTCAGCGGTGCCGCGACCGAGTTCGGCGCCGAGCCGAACGCGCAGGTCAGCTTCATCGATGCGGGCTTCCCCGGCATGCTGCCGGTGATCAACCGCGAATGCGTGGCGCAGGCCGTGCGCACCGGGCTCGGCCTCAACGCGCAGGTCAATCTGTGGTCGCGCTTCGACCGCAAGAATTATTTCTATGCGGACCTGCCGCAGGGCTACCAGATCAGCCAGTACCAGTTCCCGATCATCGGCAAGGGCGAGATCGAGATCGAACTGGCCGATGGCACGCGCAAGGCGATCGGCATCACCCGCCTGCATCTGGAGCAGGATGCGGGCAAGTCGCTGCACGACCAGCACCCGACCAAGAGCTATATCGACCTCAACCGCTCCGGCGTCGCGCTGATGGAGATCGTCTCCGAGCCTGACCTCCGCTCGCCGGAGGAGGCCGGCGCCTATCTGACGAAGCTGCGGCAGATTCTGCGCTATCTCGGCACCTGCGACGGCAATATGGAGCAGGGCTCGCTGCGGGCGGACGTCAATGTCTCCGTCCGCAAGCCGGGCGAGGGCTTCCGCACGCGCTGCGAGGTGAAGAACGTCAACTCCATCCGCTTCGTCATGCAGGCGGTGGAGGCCGAGGCGCGGCGCCAGGTCGAGCTGTGGGAAGCCGGCGAGGTGGTGGAGCAGGAGACGCGCCTCTTCGACACCACGCGCGGCGTCACGCGCTCCATGCGCTCCAAGGAGGATGCGCATGACTACCGCTACTTCCCCGACCCGGACCTGCCGCCGCTGGTGCTGGACGCCGCCTGGGTGGAAGAGCTGAAGGCCGCCCTGCCGGAACTGCCCGATGCCCGCCGCGCGCGCTACGTTCAGGATTTCGGCCTGACGCCCTATGACGCGCATGTGCTGACGCTGGAGAAGGAGACGGCGGCTTTCTACGAGGCCGTGGCCAGGGGCCGCGACCCGAAGATGGCGGCCAACTGGATCACCGGCGACTTCTTCGCCGGCCTCAACCGCACCGGCGCCAGCATCGGCAATTCGCCGATCAGCGCCGCCGATCTCGGCGCGCTGCTCGATCTCATCAGCGACAGCACCCTCTCCGGTAAGCTCGCCAAGGAGGTGCTGGAGGTGATGTTCGAGACGGGCAAGGCGCCGGGCGTCATCGTCGAGGAGCGCGGGCTGAAGCAGGTGACCGACACCGGCGCGATCGAGGCGGTGATCGACGAGGTCATGGCGAAGAACGCGGACAAGGTGGCCGAGTATCGCAGCGGCAAGGAGAAGCTCTTCGGCTTCTTCGTCGGCCAGACGATGAAGGCCATGCAGGGCAAGGGCAACCCCGCCCTGGTCAATGACCTGCTGAAGAAGAAGCTGGGCTGACATCTCCGCGCGCCGGGCTGACGTGGGGCCCGGCGCGTGCTTCCCTCCCGGACCTGACATCCCCCAGGGCCGGGAGAACCGCCACGATGATCACGCTCTACACCTGGAACACGCCCAACGGACGCAAGATCAGCGTCGCGCTGGAGGAGATGGGGCTGCCCTACACCGTCAAGGTGGTGGACATCACCAAGGGCGAGCAGTTCAACCCCGATTTCCTGAAGATCGCGCCCAACAACCGCATCCCCGCCATCGTCGATGATGAGGGGCCGGAGGGGCAGCCCGTCAGCGTCTTCGAATCCGGCGCCATCCTGCTTTATCTGGCGGAGAAGACCGGGCGCTTCCTGCCGGCCGATGCGCGCGGGCGCGTGGCGGTGTGGGAATGGCTGATGTGGCAGATGGGTGGCTTCGGCCCCATGCCGGGGCAGGTCCACCATTTCCTGATGCGTCCGGAGGGCCCCGCGCGCGATTATGGGCTGGAGCGCTATGGCACGGAGACGCGCCGCCTCTATGGCGTGCTGGAGCGCCGCCTGACGGGCCGTGACTTCGTGGCGACGGAGGGCGAGCCGAGCATCGCCGATTTCGCGATTCTGGGCTGGGCCTGGCGGCATGAGCGGCATCTCGGCACGCTGGAGGAATTTCCCGCCGTGGCTGCCTGGTATGCCCGCATGATGGCGCGGCCCGCCGTGCAGAAGGGTTTTTCCGTTCACCTCGGCTGAAGAAAGGCGCGGGGGAGGGTGGTTTTCACCATCTATCCCCAGCTTTTTCGCCAGGAATGCCGCGGGGCGTTTGACGTGGCCCCGCGAGGGCGCTAGAAGCGGCCTCGCATACGCCGTGTAACTTCAAAACCCTGCGGAGGGGTGGCCGAGTGGCCGAAGGCGGCGGTTTGCTAAACCGTTAGGGGAGTCTAAACCTTCCCTCGTGGGTTCGAATCCCATCCCCTCCGCCACCTTCCTTTTCAATGACTTAGGGGAAGGTGGGTTCACACTAGGGAGCGACTAAGGCTCCCGTCACGCCGCCTTCCCGTCACCCCCCGTCACCTCTGTGACGGTCACTTTCTCCCCCTCAGGGGAGGGACCAGGGCCAGCGAAAACCTCCCCGATCCGCGCCGCGACGCCCGCCATGGCGGTATCCGTGTATTTGGCGTAACGCTTGGTGGTGCGCACGTCATGATGCCCCAGCCACACCCCAACGGCGCCTAAATCAACCCCGGCGCTCACCAGAGCGGTAGCGCAGGTGTGCCTCAGGAGGTGCAGGCTGGTCCCCCGGGGCACGCCCAGGGCATCACGCCAGGGGCGGAACCGCTTATTGTACGCCGCGTACTCATAGGGGAACACCCTGTGGTGCGGCAGGGCGTCCTTAGGGCGCCGCCGGGTGAGCATAGAGGCAACCGCGGGGGTCTGCGGTGCGAATCGGTCATCCCCATTTTTGGTGTCATAGAAGCGCAGGCGCCGCCCCTCCACATGCTGCCATTCCAGGCCCAGGGCCTCCGAAGCGCGGCAACCCTGCTCCACCAGTAGCAACACGAGGTCAGCAAGCTCGGGATCACGCGCGCGCATCCGCTCCAGCAGCGCAGCCACCGCCTCAGGCGCCACGTACCATTCGCGGGCCTTCGGTGCGCTCATGCGCTGCACCTTGGGGCGCTTGGTCAGCATCCCGGCATCTTCCCCCGCGCGCAGCATCCGGGACAGGGCGTTGAGGTAGTTATTGATGGTCTGATTGCTCTTCCCCTCCGCAATCATGTCCAGGCGCCACCGGGTCACCGCGGCGGCACCTATGGTTTCCGCTGGGGTGTGAGCGCCGAACCGCTTGCACGCAGCTTCGGACAGGCGGGTGGCATCTTTCTCGTTCTTGCGCCCCTTCCAGATTTCCGGGTCGCCCAGGCAGATGGCCCGCAGGTCGCCCAGGGTGACCCCCTGGGGCGCATAGGTGCGAGGTGCTGCCTCCTGCCGCCCTACTACGGAAGGCCCGGGGGGCGGGGCGCGACCGGCTAGGACATTAGCCCGGGTGACCGCCTCCCACGCCTCCGCCTCGGCCTTGGTGGGGAAACCCTGCTCCCGGTACCGCTTGCCTTGGATGGTGCAATCGGCCTGCCAGGTGCCGTTACGAAGCCGCGCCATGATCCGCCTCACCATAGAGAATGCTGCGAACCCGTTCCGCCAGGCGGTGACCCGCCGGGGTCAACGTGAGGATGCGGTAACGGGTGTCGTTAGGGTCGATCTCCTGTTGGACCAGGCCATCCCCCTCTCGCCCCTTAACCACCCGCGAGGATAACCCCGCGATGGTCCGGGAGACCGCGGCGGAGGATAGGTCTAGTTGATCCTCCAGTTCGCGCATGGTGACCCCTGGGCGGCTAGCCACCGCCAAGAATGCCATCATGGTCTGTACCTCCATCTCGCGCCTCACGCCCCGGAACTGAGAGAGGGCGGCAAATAAGCGCGCGCTCCCCTGCACCGGGGCTAATGGGTTCTTTGGCATGGTGGCGAGGCCCTTTCTTTGTTCGGCTGATTTCGAAGTCAATAAGGCTATGATGAATGCGGAGCGTTACGGCAAGGTTTCCCCTGGCGTAGGTGCTCCGCAGGCGGAAAGCCGCCTTCGAGGTAAGAGAATATCCCACGTAAAAATCAAAAGCACCCATGAAAGTGGCTCCAGCGGATGCCACCAAGCGAAGCTTTTCCATTTTTGACCACCGGCCTTTGTACCGTGACATGAAACCAAAATTGGGCCTGAAGCGCAACGGCTAAGTAGGTATGATTTCCCCCCTCCCCCCGCGCAGGGAGGCCACCCAAAAAGGCAGGAATTTGTCTATAGAATTGTATTTAAATGGATTTGACCCCAGAGAGTGCGCTTATCGCGATCTTGTGATTAACTGGGGGTTGCTTTGGGGGTACGCTCGCACCCGGCTTTATAGGATTTATTCCCTGGCATTGGTGCGGCGCCGGAACCTAAGGGTGACCTGAAGGTAACCCTGGGTACACGGATGTACCTGGCGTATGGGCTGGAGGCGCCCAGGGGCTTTATAGGGTGCCCCCGGGTGGTCCTTCAGCCGATGCGTCAGGTGGGGCTTCAGCGGTAGAAGGTCACGGTCGGGTGCCGCGCCAGGATGTGCGCCTTGGCTGCCTCCCGGCTGGCGGCGCGGAAGTACACCCCGCCCTCACCCTCGCTATCTTCAGCGTACCACAGGGGTGCGCCCAGGCCCCAGTAGGCGCCACCACGGTCATAGCCGCCGGAGGTGATAGGGATGCGGCGCAGATAACAGCGCCCCATCATCTCCCCTTGGGAGCGATCCCGGCGGCCCATGGGAGCGCCATAGGTGCTGAAGACAGGCGGGGAGGGGTTGCGCATGGTCATGGCGTCAGCCCTCCACCTTGCTGGCAGCCGCCGCCCAGGCGGAGGCCCATTGCAGCGCCCGCTCTTTGCTGTGGAATACCGCCACACGCGCCGCCGCGCTCCACACCTCAAATTCACCGCTCGCGGGGTGGCGGGTGATCTCATAATCACCGATCTCTGCGACCATTTCGCGCGGCACAGTCATGGCTTCAGCCCTCCCCCCCGCGTCGTCTTCATGTGGTACCACGCGAACAGCCACACGATATTGCCGACACACCTCCCCCGGTTCCGCCGTTGATTTCTCGAATGCGTTCAGATCCTCAATGACGGATCGGGCATGGGACACACTATCAAACCGCGCGACGTTATCGGCCAGTTGCCAGATATAGACTGCGGGCTTGATCTCTATACGCACCTCCGCAGTCCAATAGATGGTGCCGGGTGGCAACTCTGCATCAGCGAGGTAAGCGGCCATAGGGTGATCCTCCTTCTAGCGGTGCCAATCGCACCACCCGGCACCCTCACGGCTGCCTATTGAGCAACCGCAGGGTGTGGGGCGGAGCGACCGGTTAGACCGCCAGAATGACCTTGAAGCCCGCATCCTGAAGGCGCCGGTCCCACCCATAGCCATCATCCTGGCGAAGCGCCTGGCGGAACCGGAGGAATGCCGCGCGCTCCTCTGGGGTGGAGTGGGGCGTGCCATCGGCATACTCGCCGCCGCTCAGTTCGAGGGGCAGCCTGTCCGCCGCAGAGGCGCACGCCGCGCTGCGCTTGTCGTATCCGTAACCCGCCGCACACCCCCGCACCATCGGCTCGCCCACCCAATGGACGTAGGCATAGAGACGCCCCTCACCCGCCTTGGGGAACTTCAGGGCAACCGTGGCAACCCGCTCGCCACCCAGCAGGACCACATAGGCGGACACATTGGCGAAGGCGGCGCGGTGCTGGTCATAAATGTTAGCCATGACAAGGGTTCCTCTGAAGGAGAGACCAAGGCGCAGCTAGGGCGCGCCCAGGGCGGACCATCCGCGACCATCAGGCACCATGTGGGGTGCCTTAGGTTTCGCCCCTGTGGTCCTCTAGGGGCTCTTCAGGCGGCGGGTTAGCGACGGGAGGGCAGACCAAGCAGGCGCGAAACCCGCGCATAACTGGCGGCGGTGATATTGCGCGGCGGGTGGATGCAGCGCGTTTCAACCGCGCCAGTCTCGTAATCTGTGCGCCCGTCCGCCTCGGCCCACCAATTGCCGCAATCCTCTTGCGGGTATGCAAGCCGCATGGCATCGCGCAACGACATCCGCACATCGCCAATCTCATTGGCGGACTGGCGCCACTCCCCGGGGAGCACAAACCCCCGTTCCGCGGCGTCTCCTTCCTCGGCGCTTTCTGGCGTCACAATCTCATAGGTGACAGAGAACAGTTCAGGCATGACAAGGGTTCCTTTGAGGTAGGGGTTAGGTCACAGAGAGGGCGTTAGGCGGTCTGCACGTCAAGCAGCGTGGCTACGCCGTAGTGGGTACCAATGGACGCCCTCACGCGCTTGCCCTGGTAATTCGTCACCGAATACCCCAGCGAGCTATCGACCGGGGTACGGCACTCCCACCCATCCACCCGCAGGAGCCAGCGCGGGTTGCCGTTGGTGCTGCTGGGGAGGCGCCGGATGATTTCGAGGGTGCCGGTGTGGGTGGTGACATTGCGAGACATGACAGGAGTTCCTTTGAGGTAGGGGTAAGAGCAAATCAACCCGGCAGGCGAGGCATGAAGGCCCGCGCCGTCTTCGCCGTGGCGAGCGGGAGGGAGTGCAGGGAGAGCGCGATACGCACCCCGTAGCGCGGCTTCTTCTGCGCCCATTGCGCGGCCAATGCCGTCCGATACGCCGCAGCATCGGCCAGGCATTGCGCATGGAGCGCGCGGCGGGGGCGGATGGTGGTGGCGGTGCGGGTCATGATGAGGGTTCCTTCGAGGTGGTGTTTGTCTATGAGGCAATCTCTACCCTGAGGGAGAGGGCACGTCAAGCGGTTTGCGTGACGAAATGCGGGGCGTGATGCAGATTTTTTTGGCGCCCCTGGGAATGTGCAGACGCCTCCAAGCCCCCTCAGGCTACCCCTGTAGCGCCCCCTGGGCTGCACGGCGCCTGGCACTCAACGGCGGCGGCGGAAACCAAGGGTGGCGGGTGGGTGTGCCGGTGGGCGGCGCATGGGCACCGGCTGGTGATCCTCTGGATGTGCTCGGGGTGCGCTCTGGGTGATCCGTGGGGCGCGTGGGTGCCTCCACAGAAGAGGGAAAAACAACAGATGCCGCCACACGCGGGCGGCAGCATCCGGCCAGCCCAGGCGCCACCCTCGCACCCCCAAGCTGCGCCCTGGGCACACCTCAGGCACCCAAAGGCCCCCGCCAGGCTGCCCCCGTCACCCGAAACGGTCTCACAAACCGTCGGATGATGAGGCAAATCAATGGGTTGCACAGACCGCAGCGCCCGGAAGGTGCCCGATAAGCGCCCCGCAGGGTATTGCTCGGGCGCGCGTGGGTGCGCATGGGCGCCTGCGGGCACGCCTGGGCGCGCGCGAGGGGGTACGGGGGGATACGCGCTTGGCCCTAACCGCGTTCCCGGTCAGGCATATGCGCATCAAATATCGAGGGTCTAACCCCTTGATAGCACGAGTGGAGGGGGAATTGGGGGATTAGCCCTCTTTTACGCAGTCCCCATGCCGCCTGAAAGCTACTATAAGGATACCCTATAGGAGACCCTTAGGTGATCCTCAGGTTCCCCTCAGGTTCCCCTTAGGATACCCTCATGCTCACCCTGGGATTACCCAGGAAGAGAGAGCCAGGAGGTACCCTCCCTCTGCTTATCTCCCAGAGCCTCTTCCATGAACCTCCTCAGTTCCTCTTCCATGAGCCTCTGCTTGTGGTCATCCACAGCCTTCTCATCGTCCTTAGCCATGTTCTCCACCCAGTAGTGAACTGCGATGGAGAGAGCATCCAGGCGGTCATCGTGCTTGATGGCCCCCCGGTCCCGCGTGATGCGGGTCATCTGGTAGAACAAGGAGTAACTGCTGGCTTTCTCCTGGGGGTGCTGATTGTAGTTCTCAGCGTCCCTTCGGATCAGGGCTTCATCGACCACCAGGCGGTGCTGGTTCAGGACCGGCTCCAGGGTCTCGATGATGCGCCTCTCCTTCTGGGTCGAGTGGTGAACCTCCGTGGTCGTGCAGGGGTACACCCGGTCAAGGTGAGGGCGAAGCAGGGCGATGAACATGCCATCACCCATGTTCTTCTCAACGATGATCTCCTTCACCTTGAACCTCTTGGCGGTCTCCGCGAGCTTCTTCAGGTTATCATCGTGATACCCTCCGGTGAGCCCTTGGCAGTCCAAGAGGTACAGCCTGCCATTCAGCATGGCGACCACGGCATAACCCAGTTCGTCAGCGCCTCGGCCTGAAGGGTCGATAGCCATGACGATGCCTTGGTAGGTCTGCCACTCCTGGGAGACGAAGATGGGCCGGTGGTAGCGGTCACCGGAGAAGCCAAGTAGGGGGAGACCCTGCACCACCACATCCCCAGAGGATGCCCAGGCGAGCTTCACGGGGGCCTGCTGGGGGTCGCAGCCCATCACGATCAGGTCTCGCAGCTTCAGCGGGAACTTCTCAGCATCGCTTAGGCTGGTGTCGAGCATGAACTGCAAGGCGAACCCAGAGCGACCATAGGATAGCTCTCGCTCAATCAGGTCGCTCTCGGGGAACCGCGAAGGCTCCACCGGGGAACCCTCAGGGGCACCTCGGGATATCTGCTCGATGACCCAGGGGGCCAGCCAGGGGCCGTACTTGTCCCTTTGGGTCTGGGTCGGGTAGCGCACCGGCCAGATGCGCACCTCATATCCGCGGGTGGCAAGCTGCCGGGTGTAGATGCTCTCCTCGGTCTGCGCCGTGCCAAGGTAGATGATCTGCCCGTTCGGCTTCAGTACCGCGTCGAACTCCTTCACGAGTTCAGCCAGCTTCTCGCGCTTGCCCACGGTGTCGGAGTTGTTCGTGATCTCCACGTCATCCGCCACGATGGTATCCGCACGGGAGCCCGTAAGCTGCCCGGTGATGCCCACGGATTTGACCGAGGGGGATGCGTCGGTCTTGGCTGGGCCAACCTCCCAGCGTTCCAGGGAGGTCAACTGGCCCTCCTTGGCGCGGAGGTGCTGGAGGAAGGGCACCTCTTCGATGAGGCGCTTGGCGAACAGCGAGAAGGCGTTGGCGCGGTCGCTGCTGGCGGAGACCACCATCACCTTGTGGTCGGGGTTCCGATAGAGAAGCCAAATGACGAAGATCGCGGTGATCCAGCTTTTCCCGATGCCCCGGAAGGCCATGATGATGCGGCGCCGGGGGCCATGCTGGAGGTAGCGCGCAATGTCGTATTGTACTGGGGTCGGGGTCGGAAGCCCGAGATGCTGGAACACAGCAAAGAGGAAGTTGCGGAAGTCTGCTGCCAAGGGGTCGCTTGGCGGGGTGGCCTTGGGTGCAGCCAGGATAGCCTCAGGATTTTGTCTGGTTTAGTCTGTGCGGCGGCTGAAGAGCCGTCCGGTGGGGTAGTAGCGGGGAGAGGCCGAAGCCCCTCCCAGCACTCCTACGGTCCTCCGTGGCGGAGACCGATCAGCGGGGAACCAGCGTTCAACTGCTGCGCCCAGATGCTCCTCGCGGGTCGCGTGGGGAGCCCACTGGCGAAGGGCTGGCTGTTCGCCCAGAGGCCGGTGGCGGTGGTGGCGGCGGAGATCGGCAGGGAAGCCATGTCCGCTACGCCCAACTGGGTGGCCCAAGCGGGGTTTGTGGCGACTGAGGCGACCGAGGGGAGCGTGCCGCCGGTACCCGCCGTGGCGAACAGGGAGGCCAGCCAGTAGAGCCCATTGGTCATCTGGAGGGGCCTGTTGCCACTCGCCGGGGTGGCGATATCCTGCACCTTGGCCCCCACCGTGTTCAGCCCAGCGATGACGTTGGAAGTGTAGAGAAGGCGCCCAGGCAGCCCGTGCTCATCCTCATAGATGCCCAGGATCACCTGCGGGAGACCGCCGGTACCCACGGTCATCGCCGTGGTCACCCGGATGCCGATCTGGTCAGGCACCAGGGTATCCTCCGACACATCGAAGGGGGTCACATAGAGCCGATCAAAGGTGATCGCTGCCGGAGCATAGACTGCCACCGACATGGGAAAGTACACCCTGCCGGGCATGTAGGAACGAAAGCGAAGCATTAGGCATCCTCGTCGGTGAACGGGAGATTGGCGACGGCGGAGGTGAGGGTGCGCCCCTCGCGGGACTTCAGGAGGTCCGCGGTCACCTTGTTGTCCGCCAGGAACTTCCGGGCCACTTCGAGGTCCGCAGGCTTCACCTCTTCGCCTGACTGAATGCGGCGCAGAAGGTCACGCAGAAGAGCCGCGTGGAGGTCTGCGAGGAGATCGTCGGTGTAGCTCATCCGATGGCGTAGAAAACATGCGAGCCGAGGGTCGCGGTGGGGGTCATCCCGCGCGCCCAGGGCGGCGAGACGGAGACCGTATGGTAGTGGTCAGCGCCCCCTGTGGTGTCCGCCAGGCGCCCCATGAGGGCTTCCCAGGCGACCTGAAGGCAGACCGCAGCGGCAGGGGAGGACAGGTCCAGGGCCACCAGCTTGGGGCGGTTGGGGTCGCTCTGGTTCCAACAGGAGAACTGGAAGGGCTTCAGGCAGACCGCCGAGATCGAAGCCCCGAACCGCCTGGGATTTGGATGGGCAGCCCGGTTGAGGATCACCGAAGCGACCGCCCGGATGCCCAACAGGCCCTCCCCGCGTGCCTCACCATAGAGGGTGCGAGCGAGGGCCTGGAGGTCGTTCATGGGTTACTGCTTGGCCCGGCGGGAGACCAGACCGGCGACCATCTCCAGAGCGCGGTACGCGCGCCCCACCCAGAGGTCATCCTTGGGGGTCGGCGTCAGGTTGACGATGACGAGGGCCAGGGTGTGCGCTGCGGCGATCACCGCCCAAAGGCTGTCGAAGTTGTCGAGGATAGTCTGGATCATGTTCAGGTTCCGAAGGGGAGTTTGAAGTGCTGGGCGAGATACGATGCAATCGCCCCGAGGACGCCAGCGGCGCCCATGAGCTTGGCCCGGTCACCTTCCATGGTGCGCAGGCGCGCCTCGTGGTCCTGTCCGGTGGCGAGGATCATGTCGATCTTCGCTTCGATCCGGGCCAGGCGTTCGGCCAGAGGGGGGGCGTTATCCGCCATCGTCGGTCACCGGGGGCTCCACGGGGGGAGCCGGAAGCTCCGGCCCCGTGATCTGCCCAGAGGTCACCCGCATGACCCCCAAAGCCTGCCCCATGGAGACCTGAAGGGCGACTGCGGGGGTCACGGGGTGATCCGTGGGGAGAGGGGTGACGCAGACGATGACGCCGCTGGGGTCAACGACGAGATAGTGCTGCATGGTCTGAGACTACAACTTAGGCTTCACAGCCCTGATGAAGAGAGTACCGGCATTCACATCCACCGCCGCGCCTGTGTTGTTCGTCAGGAGCGTTCGGATCGTGTTGGTGCCTGTGGGAACCCAGGTAAGCGGGAGGGTGGTGGCAGTGGTGAACCCCGCCGTCACGCTGTCCCCGGGACGGAAGCCTGTGCATGTCCAGTTCTGCGTATCGACGGCAGCCGATGCGAGGCTCGGAGGATCATACGCGAAGGACCAAGTGTATTCCCTGACGCCCCACTTCCGGCTTCCCCCGAAGAGAACGGCAGGGGAGAACAGGGCCGGGGTGTAGATGCGCAGGGCGCGCAGGATCGCTGTGGCGCTGCCCCCACGCACGCCGATGAAGCAAATCTTGGCGTTGTCGTGGATGGTCACCCGCTGGAGCCGGTTCAGCGCCAGACCACCAGAGAGGCTGTCAAGGTCAGCGTTGCCCTCCCAGAAGTAGGAGGGGCTACCTCCCCACACAGTGTTCATGTTCGAGAACAGGACCGGGCTGGTGCTGTCCAAGACATTCTCACTGGCGTCAAACTGCATCACCACAGGGCGCAGTTCGCTGCCCTCCGCCGCCAGGAAGAACTCCTTGCAGAGTGAGCAATCGAGGACGAAGCCCACAGCGCGACTGGTCGGGATACCCACCGTGTCGGCATTAAGGGTGAACAGCGTCAGCCCGGCGAAGGCGAAGCCCGTCAGGTTGGTCGGAGGCCCCGAGGGATTGGCGGAGAGGACCGCCATCTGCTCGAACCCCACACCATCCGTCACGTCAATGGTCTGGCGGAAGGCGCGCTGGCGTACATTCTCCGCCGCCGCCACCAGCCGAGGCGCGCCGTGGGCAGCCATGGCCTGATGCTTGGGGAGGACCGTGAGGCCCGCACGGGTGGCGGTGCTGGTGTAGAGCACAGCGTTGCCAGTGAAGGCATAGGTGCCCGTGTAGCTCACCGCAAAGCTGCAATCGTTGGGACCGCCCGTGACTTTGGCGACGTAGGGGCTGCACGCCTCCATGCGCACATCGTGGGCGTGGACGCCGCGCTCATCTCCCGCATCAAATAGGAACGGGATCGCCTCCCGCACCGGATAGGTCACCCCATCGCCACGCTGAAGTTCGAACGCAGGCCCGAAGAACGAATGGGCGTTGTGCCGATTGTACGCCCCAGAGGCGCAGGAGTAGCGCACCCCGTACCGCGCGGTGGTCGTGTTCGTGGCCGAGGAGTTAGCGAAGTGGCCCCCGTAGAACCGCAGGCTGTTGACCCACGAGGCAGCCTGAAGCGTCCTCAGGTCCAACCCATAGCGGCAATCGACGATGCGTCCCAGTTGGATATCGCTGTCCTCGCAGCCCACGCCATCGGAGAGAAGCTGCACGCCGATGGTGAACTTCTCAACACGAACGATCTCCACCTTGCAGGCATCAATGTTGTTGAGGCGCACCCCAACGAAATCATCGTTGGTCCATGCTGACTGGGTTGCCGCGGTCACACGGATGCCCCGGTAGGTCTGCGCCTGCGCCCGAGTGGAACCACTCTCCCCCAGGACCAGCGCAGGGCAATCCTGCGGGCCATCATAGAGGATTTCACCATCCATCGTGACGCTCACCGTGGAGGCCACGGAGACCGTGGTGGTGATCCGCCAGGTGCCATAGGGGATGTACAGGGGGATGCCTCGGGCAGCCGCCACGGTGGCAGCCGCTTGCAGCGCCGCCGTGTCGTCAGCGGTGCCACTCCCGATGCCCCCGTGGTTCCTGGGGTCAGCCCGGTTGCCCAGGATGGACGCCAGGAGGCGGCTGGTGGAGCCACCCTCAGGGGTCACCCCGTCGCTGCTCCGGTCGAGCCCCGAGATCATCGAGATTTCCCCGGAGCCACCGAAGGCGAGCACCTTGTTGGCGCGCAGGCTTGCTTCGGGGAGAAGCATGTTCAGCCCGTACTCGCGCGAAGGGCGCCTCAGGGTGCGCTGCTGGAGTTCCGCGTAGAGGTCAGCGGTCTCCTGGGCGTAGTAGATCAACTGGTCCCGGAGCAGGTTCATATCCCGCTCGCGGATGTTGCTTACATCATCCCACCGGACCAGTTCACCGGAGGGAGTGGTCCGCTGCACGCGGACGGTGGCTCCCGCTGTGGGGATGCTGGTGAGCGTGATGGCCCCGTCATGGAGCCAGGAGAAGGTTGCCGCCACATCGTTCACGAGGACCGAGACGTGCGCGCGGCTAATGAACGGGAACGTGACCGCAAAGGTCGCCGTCACGCCGTTCGCCGTATAGTCAGTGTATGAGAGGGCCATGTCCGTGAAAGGTGGTGGGGAGGGCGGTTAACCCTCCCCGTTGGCTTCAATCTTCCTGGGGTTCTGCGCCGCCCAGGATCGCAGGGATAAGCTGCTGCCGCTTCTTGATCCGCGCATCGCGGACCATCGCAGCGAACTCCGGCTGTTCCTGCATCATCAGGGCTTCGCCAGCCATTTTGTACTGCCTCACGACACGCTGGAGCATCATCCGCTTGGAGCCGGTGGTGCCGTCACGCGCATCGTCAGTGAGCCGCTGGTATTCCGAGGACTGCACCAGGGCATCCAGCGCCTCCTGCATGGTACGCCCGCCCAGCGTGGCATCCTGGCTGGTGAGGACGATCAGCCGATCCCGAAGCTCCGGGGTCAGCTTCACGCCATCCGAGGTGCGCCAGGGGACAAGCGGCTGCATGTCATAGCCCAGCCGCCGAAGCTCTTGGAGGAACGGAGAGCGGGCCTCGTTGCGATACTGGAGGGGCGAGATGGCGCCCAGGAGGCCACCAGTGGTCTCGCTTCCCCAACCCACAGGGACCGTCACGGGGTTCCCCATGAGGTCGCGGATCGGGGGCAGCGTCGAGGAGAACCCTGGGGTGCTCGCCATGATCCTGTTGAGGGTCTGGCGGAGAACCGGGAACTGCTCATCGGTGCCGTTGACGCGAACCTCCCGGCTTGTCGGGTCAACCACACGGGCAGCCTGGCGGAGCGCGGCAGAGTACGGAACCATGGATGCCGCTGTGTTGGAGAGGAACCGGGTCATCGCCTCGCCAGCGTTCGTGTCGCCCTCCAGCGGATTGTTGATGGTACCAAAGAGGTCCATCACACCCTTGAAGGCCGTCTTATTCGCCAGGAAGTCCACCATCGCCATGATGTAGCTGGTGGTGAGGTTCTGCATCGTAGGCGCATCCTTGTAGGTCCAAAGCTGCGCAATGTCCGCCAGGATGCCCAGATGCATGGACACAGGGTCGAAGCGACCGAAGGGGACATAGGAGGAGTTACCGTCCTTGTCCGTCACGCGGATCGAGTAGGGCATTGCCCCCGTGGCCCTCTCTGCGGCCCCTTGGTTACCCTGGGGGATCGCTCCGGTGATCTGGCCGGTGGAGACCATGTACACCCCAGCGCCCCACAGGGAGGCACCCACGGAGATGCGGCCCAACGCCGTGCGCTGCGCCAGTTCCCCGTTGCGGCCCATGGCGTCCCGCCAGAATTGCCCGGAGAGCGCATTACCAGCGATGGAGTGATCCACGAACCACTTCAGGATGTTCGTCGGGGTGGTGACGAAGGGCATGACCAGGCGGAGCAAGGGGACCGACTGGGTGATCCCTTGGAGCCGTGAGCCGATCCGGTCGAGGATGCGCCCGTTATAGTCGAGCTTCTGGGTGAAGGTCGCCTCTTCGGCGTACTTCCGCGCCAGAGCATCCATCTCCTGCGAGGGGCCGTTCATGGCCCGGATGATGAACTCGCCCAGGGCCTTGTCATCCGCAAGCTCCCCGCGGCGGAGCATGTCCAGCCCCTCCTCGGTCGCCTGACGGCGCAGGTCCATCCGGTAGTTCAGCCCCTTCATGATCTCATCAGAACTCATCAGGAGCCGCGTGGGCAGTCGCACCGCCTTCCCGCCCCAATCGAGCATCCAAGCCCCCACGGGGTTGGTGACGTTGAAGGTGGAGGCGCTGATGGCCTGCGGCGGCAGCGCACCGTTCCCCACCTGAGTGGCGGAGGAGAAGGTGGGGCTGTCCTGCCAGAAGGACTTCATCCCATGTAGGAGTTCAGGCTTCATCCCCTTGCGCGCATAAAGCTCGCCCAGGGCGTCCGACTGCACACCCTCACGGGCTGCCATCTGGAGAAGCCTGATGTGGTCGATGAAGCTCTCCCCGAGAGCGTGGTACATCGCCACACCACCCCGCACAGCACCCCAGTTTGCCGTCACCGCGCCGCCCATGATGTGCCGCATCGGGTTGATGAGGGCCGAGAGGGTGTTCGAGGTGATGTTGATGGCGTGGGTGACGGGGCCACTCAGGATGTTGTTGATGAACAACTCCGAAGTGGCAGCCATGAAGCGTTCCCACCCGGTCCCCTTGAACACCCTGGCAAGCTGCTCGGGGGTCTGGAGGAGGGAGGCTCGCTTGGCGAACTTCAGGACCGCATCAGCGCCCCCAGCCTCCGCCGTCATCGCTGCCACTTCATCCGGGGTGAGCCGGAGCATCTGGTCAGCGTCGATCTGGAGAGACCGCAGGGCACGCCCGAAGCTGCTGGCGGTGCCCTCGAAGTACTCCCTGGCTTCCCTGGCTTTACCCACTGCGAGGACCAGTTCACCCATTGCCGCCGTGTCCCCACCCGCCACTCGCCGGGAGAGGTCGAGGACGGACTGGCTGGCGGACTGCATGTACCGCTTGGCGAGGACCGCCATGGCATCGAGGTTGCGGGTCTGGTCGAAGGTGCGCGCCAGGGCCGCACGGGCAGCCTCCGGGGTAGCCGCGATGCTATCCGCCAGGGCCAGCGTGACCGCTTCGGACTTCACCCGCTGGTTCGCCACGGTGAACGCTGGGGCGTACACATCGTGAAGCGCATTGAGGACCGAGGTGATCCCTTCGCGCCCCTGAACGTGCATCGGGTTGATCCCGATGAGGTTCATGGCGTCGTCAGGCTTGCCCTCGGACAGGAGGCGCTGAACCTCCTTCGTCCCGGCCTCGTCGATCTGGATGGCACGGGCCACATCATCAGGGAGTTTCATCCCCATGCGCTGCGCCGCGGTGCCGGTGGGGGCGGCAGTTGGCAGGGCCTCACCAGAAGCCTTCACAGCCGCCCCAGGATTTGTCTGGGAGGGAACAGCCTGTTGCCCCGCAGGGGTAGCACCGGGGGCGCCCTGGGTGGCCTGTGCGGGCTTTGGCGGGGTGGCAGCGGCGATGGCCCGATCCAGGGCTTCGCGCTCCTCCTGCGTCAGCATCCCCTTCGCCATCAGGGTCTCATAAGCTTCCCTGGCGCCACGAAGCTCGGCTTGCGCCTCTGCGATCATGCGGGAAAGCTCGGCCTGCCCTGGGTCACCCTGGATTGCCCTGGGGGACGGTGCGTCAGGCGTGGGGGTCGCACGGGCAGCATCCCACCCTTCGCCACGGCCCTCGGCGGCCTGACGCCACTCCTGCATGGGAGCAAGCTCACCAGGCTCCACCACGTCCTGCACCCGCCGGGTTTCCCGGGCGGCCACCGCCGCTTCCTCCTCGGCGCCCTTACGGAGGCGCCCGAAGGTCTCATCAGCGAACGTCAGGTTGTCGAGGATGTTCTGCCGCAGGGCGACTTCTCGCGCCGCAGCCTCCACCTCCCGCACCCCCTCATTCGAGATGGCACGCTGCATGTCCCCGTAGGACCGCTGGCCCTGGAGCTTGTCGATCGCATCGTTGATGCTACCGCGCTCCCGCTCCGCCACCATCTGCCACGGCTCGGGGAAGCTTTCCTCACCCGGCAGGGTGCCCCGGCGGTACCGCTCGAAGGGAACCTCTGCTCCCTCCTGCACCGCCTGCGGGGGAACCACAGGGGCCGCCTGGGCTGCCTCGGAGGCGATCCGCTGGTCCACCGGACGGAGCGCCCGGTAGATGCCCACGGCGGCCTTGGTGAGCGGCGTCAGGACCGTCTCAGCGATGGCGCCCAGACCGGCACCTTCAGCCACAGACTTCAGGCGGCGCTCAATGCCGCTGTCATCCGCATCCGTCGCGAGGATTGAGGGGATCGGAACCCCAGCCTCCCGCAACGCGGCGGAGAGGTTGTCGTCGGAGGTGGCCGTCAGGGTGAAGTCCAGAGGGGCACCCACGGCAGCACCACGCCCGATCCGGCCAAGCAGGGTTGGCGCCCTGGTTGCCCAGGAGAGAGCCCCGGTGGCCTTCTGGAGGAGACCAGCACCACCGAAGAAGGTACCGAGTTCCTGGGTGATCGTGCCGGTCACCGTGTCGGGCTGGTAGATTTCCCGCCGCGCGAGGTTCCCGATGGAGGGCGCCACATCCATATCCTGGGTGACGCGCTGGGCAGTCTCAGGGGACATGATGCCCACCGCCTGGGCGCCGGAGAGCATCGCATCGCGGATGCCCCGGTCAACGTCCGAGAGGGCCACCACGGCGCGCCTGGGGATTTCCAGGGGCAGCGTGGCAAGGGCGCCAGCGGCATCCTTCACATGATCGAAGAAGCCCCTGCGGTTGCCCTGCTGGGCCACCAGAGCCTTGTCCTGCTCCTGCTGGGCCAGGGCCAGTTCCATCTCGAAATCAAGATCGTCACCGGCAACCTGGGGCTGCTCACTGAGCACCGCCGAGGTGACCGAGGTATCAAGGCTTCCGCTCAACGGCTTTCCTTATGGGGTGGGGTTGCGGAGTTCGCGGAGACGCTTGGCGATCTCCTGGCGGATAGCCGCAGGGTTGCTTGGATCGAGGCCATTCTGCTGCGCCCACTGGCGCACCGAAGGGCTGTTGGGATCGGAGTTGAGGGCAGCACCCACAGCCACGAGTTCTCCCCGCTGGGTAGCCACCTGGCGAAGGCGCTGCACCGGATCGGCAGGGGTCTCCTGGCGTGTCTGGGGCTGCTGTGGGCGGGCCTGAGGGGAGCTTGGGGGTGACGCTGCGGCGCCGCTTCGGGAGCCCACAGAGGGCGCCTGGGGCGACACGGATTCCACCAGTCGCCTCGCGGCATCGTTGGAAAAGGTGAAGATATCCTGCCCCGTGGGGCGCTTACCCTCTCGCCACTGGTCATAGTACCAGCGCATCGTCTGTTCAGCGAGTTGCTGCTGCGCCTGGGCGATCCTCTCGGGGGTCTGGTTGGGACCAAGACCCCGCATCAGCGGATCATCAAAGCGAGACTGGAGAGACTGCTGGAGGAAGGACCGGGCAGCGGAGTATTCCGTGGAGCCCAAGGGAGACTGCGGGCGGACACTGGGATCGCTCTCGGAGCGCCGAATGTCATCCAGAAGGCGCCCTGCGTCAGGCCCTCGCATCGAGCCCATCGCCACCTCCCGCACCACATCGGCACGGAGTTCCGTGAGATCGTCTGCGGAGCGCGCTGCCAGGAGGCGCCCGATGAACCCATTGAACACCTGCTCGGACTGCTGGCTGCGCGCGCGGTCCTCGCTGTGCTCCCGCTGCCGGGTGATCGTCTCATTCATCGCGTGGAAGCGTGCGAGGAACCCAGGGTCACGCGAAGCCTGCGCCCGGATATCCTCGGGGGATACGTTGGCGCCCTGGAAGAAGATGCTATCCAGAAGCCTATCCCCGTCACGCCGCGCCTGCCGATCCGCGCGCGCGGCTGCGCGCTCCGCCCGGCTCTCCCGCCGCTCCATCTCGTTCATCGCACGATCCCGGAGAACACGAAGTTGCTCCAGGGCGCGAGGAGAAGAGCCGAAGCCGGGGAGGGTGCGCCCGGGGTTCTGGTCATCGGGCCGCGGCGCGAAAGCCACCGCCTCGATGAGCCTCACGCTGTCCGCTGGGTTGGCCCTGTTCGTCACATCGGTCAGGGCGGAGAGAGACTGCATGAGGATGGCATTCACCTCCTCCCCCGAGTAGCCGAACCGGCGAAGCTCAAAGCCCGCCCGATGGAACACCTCGGTGACCTTGGGGGCCGCATCGGTGAGCGAGGTGCGGCCATCGGAGAGGATACCCCCGGCCTCGTTGCGGATACGCTCCACCACTTGCTCGCGGCCTCGATTGGCTACGTTCTCGCGGACGGTGCGGGTGTGCTCCTCGCCTAGCTGCTGGCGGACGCTCTGGGCGACCTGCTGGAACCCCTGGAGGTATGTCTGGTCATTGGCATCCCCGAGGAACGCCTGCATCCGCTGGTCAATCCAGCCCTGCACGGCGTTGGCATCTTCGCCCTGACGTCCCTCCCATGTCTGGTAGTCAGCCCGAAGGCGCTCCCCGAACCGCTGGGCGTCCACAATGCCCTTGCCCTGGCGATACCCCAGTTGCCACCAAGGGTTATCAATGGGGGCCATGCGGCCCTCGCGGACTTCCCTCTCATAGTCGCGCATGGACTGCGCATAGCTCTTACCGGCGGCGGTCTGCCGCTCCTGCTCCTGCTGGTTCTGAACCTCAGCGAAGCGGCGGAAGGAGGGAAGGAACTCGGATAGCCCCTGAGCCACCGCGCGCATCCCGCTCTCGCCTGCGCCTGGCGCGACGATTTCACGGGGCAGCGAGAGAGGCCGGGGAGCCTCAATGTTGGTGGGGATGGGGGAGGCGGAGGGGCGCAGCCCGAGGCGTTCAGGCAGACCGCCGGTTAGGGGCGTGGGCTGGCGTGCCATGCGTTACCAGTCTCGATCCGTGACGGCGCGATCTGAGGCGCCCTGGGTTGACGATGAGGAAGAGGGAAGAGAACCGAGGGAGACACTGGGGGACTGCTTGGCGCGCGCCGTGAAGTAGTCCGTTGCCGCGCTGCCGAAGCCGAACAGGAGTTCCAGGGCGGAACCGCCAGCGCGCAGAATGGGCGAGGTGGGCGCGATAGGATCACGCAGGGCGTTGAGCCGGGACTGGTAGTTGGCATCCGCAGCGTCGATGTTCCGGCGCACCTGGGCCACCGCAGCGTCCGTGTTGGCGCTGTCATCGGTGCTCTGGCGGCTGAAGCCTTGGAACTGCTCCAACATCAGGGCGGAGATGGTATTCCCCGCCACACCCATAGAGGCAGCCCCGGCGGTAATCCGGCCCTGGGCCTGCCGCCTCTCCACGCTGCGCTGGTCCTGCCGCTCCGCCTGGGCATCCCGCTCCTGAAGGATGCGGCTGTTCAGGCTGTTGATCGTGAGGCCCCGAGAGGTACCCTCGTTCACCCGCTGGGCAGCGTTATAGTCTATGACCTGCTGCCGCTCGGCCACCTGCCGATTGTACTCAGCGGTGGCGCGGGCATTGGAGAAGGCTGCTTCTTCGTTCTTCGCTAGGAAGCTGGAGATGGAGCGCCCTGCGGTGCCCACAGCGGTGATCTCAGGGGACCACTCGGCCACCCTGGAGGCGAAGGACTGGGAGGGCTGCGAGGAAGCCTGAGGGGAAGCCTGCTGGTCCCCTGAGGAGGAACCCCCGAGGCCCACAAAGCTCCCTATGGTTCCCAGCACCTTGGAAACGTCAGACGTGCACATGCTCGCTTTGGCGATGGAAGGGGATGAATAGGTGGCCCTGAAGGGGGACCGGGGGGTGTAACTGGTAGCCCAGGCGGCGGAGGAACCGCAGGTGGGCTTCGTTGCGCGCATCGGCTGCGTTGGCGAGGACCGGGAAGGTCTCATGCCAGCGAGCGATTAGGTGCCGCGCCAGTTTGACCATGGAGATCGGATGGCGCGCGAAGAGGGGAGTGCAGAGGAGCCACGGGGCGCCCATACCAGGGGCAGGCCCAGGGGCCACGCCGAACACAGCAAGGGGGCCGCGTGGCTCCTCCGCCACCCAAGCCTCTACCGAGTGTGCGATAGAGGTGGAGATGGCGGAGCGCGGGGTGTGGCCCGCAGCCACGCATTCAGCCTTGTCGGCGTCCGTCAGGAGATCGGCAATGCTTACGTCCTCCGGGATCGCAGGACGAACACGCCCTCCCAGTCTGCGGAGAGGATCGAGCAAGGGAATGGGTTTGTGCTTTCGAGAGAAAGGGTCGCTTGGTTGGAAGCGAAGATCGGCACCCGCCAAGTCCCGGTGAACAGCCGGATATTCGATGGACGCTCATAGCTGGCAACCGGAGGCTGCCGCGCGCGGAGTTCATCAGAGACTAGCTGGTAGAGGCTGCTACCTCGATCCACCGTGAAGCGAAGCTGCTGGGTGTTCGAGACATTGAAGGTGATGTAGCGCAGGCTCAGGTTGCCGTCAGTGATAGCCCGGCGGCTTCTGCCGTCTTGCTGCGCCACGTTGATCTGCGAGAGGACCACCCGCGCAGAGAACTTGTACCCGAACCAAATCTCGCAGCCGGTGAGGTCTCCTGGCAGGGAGAAGGTCGTGGTGCTCTCGTACTGGGCGCCGTTCGTGGTGTCCCAGGAGGTGCCAATGGTGTCCCGCCATTGGTCCGTCACGGTCTCCCCCAGGATCGCCACGATGGGAGAACTGGAGGTGATCGGGTAGGGCAGCGTGAAGGTTGTCCTGTCGGTGGTGGACGAGTAGGTGCCGGAGGTCAGCGATACCTTCCTGTCGATCAACAGCCGGTCGCTGAAGCCTGCACCCTCAAAGCTTCCAAAGGGACCGAGAGGGATGCGTTCGAGGTACACCCCGTGGCCCTCTCGTTCGAGGATGACCAGAAGGTTGTTGTCGTAGGTGGCTACGGCGAGGAGCCGGTCGCTGGTGCCCGAGGCGTCGTTGAACTGCCACTCGGACCACGCTGACTGAAGCTTCTCGCTCCCCTCCCAGTACCATTTATACACGAACAGACGGCGGGTACTGTCCGAGGCATCGGAGATGATGAATGCAGTATCGTCATTCCGGGCAACCGCCAGGGAGAGAGCCAGCCCCGAGACGAACGTGGGGACGTGCGAGGAGAGGTCCAGAGCGTCCCTCGTGCCCGTGGAGGTGTCCACTAGGTACTCCCGGAGAGCCGTGTCCTCACCGCGGCGCTGACAGAACAGCACGCCGCGCCCATGAGGTTGCGCCCGAACACCCGCCAGGGCCGCGAAGGAGCCCACGGGGGAGATCGAGGCGGTCTTGGGGGAGAGGATGCCGGTGTCGGAGAGGAGGAACTGCGCGTCATCCGAGAAGAGCATCAGGCTTCCATCGAAGGGAGCCACGAAGCGCAGGAGAGAGATGCGCGTGCTGGAGGTCGCCAGGTCAATCGGTGCGTCATCCGTCACCGTCTGGATGGTGTCGGGGTAGAAGCGGAAGTAGTCTCCCGCCGCAGAGAGCACCACGTTCTCCCCCGCGAGGAACCCAAGGCGCCCCTTGTGGAAGAACACGTCATTGATCGTCTGCCCCACGAAGGACGGGTGCGGCGAAGCATCCGCATCACCGGCATCACGCGCCACCCAGGGTACCTGGGAGAACGTGAAGGTGCCGTCTGTGTTACGCACAAGGCGGTGCGGCATGGTCGCCGGGGAAGGCCCAACGCGATCCTGCACACGGGCACATTCCTTCCACGTCCCCGTGCTCTCCTCGAACTCCACATAGTAGAACTGTCCGCTGTCCACACCAGTGATGCGGACCACCTGACCATTCCAGGCGGAGGAGGGAAGAAGGCTGAACCGCTGGATGCGGTCGATGAAGCCCACCGTGTTCCCGTCGCCTGCGCTGTCCCGGACGGAGAGGGTGAATGCGTTCCCGTCATTGCGCCGGAACCGCACGACGCTCCCCTTCCTTTCTACCGTCCAGGCGACGCCGTAGGCTGCCGGGAGGTTAGTCGCCAGGGCAGCCCGAAGCTGCTCCGCGATGTTCTCGGTGCGGATCGTGGAGGCGTCTGTGGCGGAGGTCGTGTAGGTGGCGCGGAGAACCCCGTCAGTCCACACCTCATAGGTCTGGCTGTAGGCCCCCAGGCGAACGAAAGCGTGACCCCAGGTGGTCTGTGCGGCGGGCGCTGTGGTCAGCGCCGGGGTCACCGTCCGGTTGACGATGAAAGTGTAGTCCGCCACGGAGGTAGCCACGAAGGCGCTCTCTGTGCTGGCGGTCAGGTAGGAAGTCCCGTCAGGCGTGAGCACCGTGCGCTCCACGCCGTCGAGATCGAAAACCCGGATCGTCCCTTCCGCGACAATGACCACGAAGCGATTACTCGCATCGCGATCCATGAGGTGCAGGAAGGGACGCAGGGTGCCATACCGTGTGGTCCTGATGCGCGCCATGTGGCGGCTCCCCGGGCGCTTCGTCAGGCCCGCCACGAGGGAGGACATGAAGTTCACCTGGGAGGTCACTTGGTTAGCCAAGCGAGCCCAAGGGGGCTGCTGGGAGACCCCGTTGGTGAAGTTGGGGAGCGTCCCGGAGATCAGCGTCATTCAGTGGTACCAGGGTGTCCGGTCAAGAGCCCGGTAGGCTGACCAGTGGTTGAAGATCGAGTGGTTCCCTTCTTCCGCCTCGGCATTCTGGAGGTTCACCAGAGCGCGCATCTCGTCCACCTGGGTGAACCCATCGAGGTTCGGGGAGGACAGGTAGCGGGCCTGGAAGCGCCTGGCAGCGACGATGGCGATGTACTGGCGCGCCACCTCGGGGAGATCATCCCACGGAAGCTCCAACACGAGGTCAACCTTCAGGTCGGTCTCGGTGAAGATGAATGAGTGGGTGTCGAGGTTGTAAAGCTTCGTGCCGCGCTGGGTGACGCGAACGCTCTGCCCCTCAGACACGTCAATCCGGCTGGTGTTGGCGGGTAAAGTGTACTCGCCATCTGTGGTCCGCTGAAGCGGGTAGTCGCGCTCACGGTTGAACCACCAGCCGCGGACCTGCATCTCCTTCCGCACTTCCTCGATGAGGTTCAGCGCAGCGGCGATGTTGGGCGGAAGCTGCTCATCGGTGGGCAGGATAGAGACCACAGGGGCCTCCCCGGTGGCCCGGATGACCGTGTTGACGGCATCGAGAAGGGAGGTCGGCATCAGATATCCGGGGAGGAGGCGGAGGAGCCTCGCTCGAACTGAGGGGCCGCCACTCGGATCGAGAAATCCACCGCTGTGCCGCTGGTGCCGAAGGCGAACCTCAGGCGGGGCACAGCGAACGCTACACCAACCCCAGTGGTTACCGTCTGGGTGAACCTCTGGAGAGTGGCGGTCAGCGAGCCCAGGATGCTTGTGGCGGAGGTACTGTCCACCTGCGTGGTAGCATCGGCCTGATAGGACAAAAAGTTCAACTGAAGGGCGGTGACCCCTGTGACTGAACCGGCCACCAGCGCCACAGAGACAGACGAGGTGTAGGTCACCCCTGCCAGCACGGGAATACCCGTGGTGGTGTCATAGAGGATCGGCGCGTTGCCACTGGAACTCGAAAGGGTGCCTGAATACCGAATGTCGATATAAGGCAGCCCACTCGCCTCACCTGTCCCGACAATGCTGCGGGCAAGCCCGGCGGGGGCGGACGGGATCGTCCAGTTTGTCGGAGCGGTCCCAGGGGTACCCGCCACAGAACCCAGAGCGCGCGGGTTGCGGATCAGGTTGACCTTAGCGATCCCCCCGAGGCGCACCAGGCGTATCCCGAGACCCAGCATCAGAAGAGGGCCACGAGGCCCGTGGCTGTGGTCCCGGTGGAGAGCACACGCTGAACGGACACAGGCAGGATGGTCCCAGCACGCACCGCCGTGAAGGTCACCGCGACGCCCCCAGGGGCCGACTGGATAACCACCACGTTCCCGTCACCGCCGACAAAGAGGGCGCGCGCGGGCTGCGGGAGGTTCACGCTGTCACTCGGCGTCACAGCCGCGAACTCGCCACTGGGGTTGGCCGAGATATGGTCAGAGAAAGCCAAGAGGGAGCCTCAACAAAAAATAGGGGAGCACCCGAAGGTGCCCCCCAGGGGATTAGGCAGTCTTGCCCTCGATGGAGAGGACCGGTCGCAGCACGCCATGGCCGATAGCCATCTTGGAGTTCAGGAGCGTGCCCAGACGGCGGGGGTCATAATCCGCCCGGCTGGAGATGCCGATGAGTTCCACGGTGCCCACGGCGGCCTTGTGCATGAACAGGGCTCGGGTGTTGGTGAAGTTACCCTGATACTTGGACGGGCCGGTGGTGATGTTCGTGATCGGCAGGGAGTTCGTCTTGACGATCTCCAGGCCAGCCACACGCAGCACCGTACCATCCGCGTAGGCGCCGGAGCCGCCCCAGTCCTTGTTCAGGACGGAGGTGGTCTGGGCCAGGAGGTAGTACTGGGCCGGGCGGACGTACATCGTCCGGTCGTCCTGCGGCACGTCCTTCTCGTCGAACTTCTGCTGGGCCGAGAAGGCAGCCGCCGCCAGGGCGCTCCCGGAGGTGCCCATGTTGGCATCGGTCACGCTGTCACCGGCTTCACCGCCACCGGCACCCTGCACCGCATCGGTGAGGAGGGCCGCCGTGCGGGCAGCGAGAACGCCGGTCTGCGCCAGGTTGGCGTCAAAGGTGCGGGCCAGGGCGCGGCCCCCCTCCGTGCTGTAGTAGCTGCGGAGATCATAGTGGTTCATCGCCTCGTCGATCTCCGCGATGAACTGTGGGGAGATCAGCATGTCATCCACGGTCAGCACCACTTCGTTCTGCGGAACGGCGGTGCCCAGGATTTCATTGCCGGGCGTGTGGTAGGACGCGGTGGCGCGGCCCACGATGGGGAACTGCGCACTCTTGCCGCTGGCGATGGTGCGGACCATCGTGCGAGTGCGGAAAACCGTCGCGCGCTCAAAGGCGCTCATCACCTCCCCGGAGAAAACCTTCAGGAAGAGGGCGAGAGCGTCGCCGGTACCGTTGATCTGACCGAGGCGGGACGGGGTGGCGTTGGACATAGTGTTTAGAACCGAAGCAGAGGATTGGGGAAAACCCCCGTCACCATCTGCACTTTCACGCGGCGAGGTGTCGGCGCCTTTGACCCCCTCAGGGGTTACTCAGAACCGGCTCGTGGCTGCCGTGCGGGATAGTCTGGGGTCGCGCCCGTCTGAAGAGACGCGGTGCGTTAGTCTTGCTTCGGGAAAGGCCGGGGATATCGCTCCCCGGGGTCGCCGCCGCTTTTCAGCGACGAGAAGGCCCGTCCCCAGCGCAGAGCTAGGGGTGGTGCGGGCCTCACTCCACCCCGGCGATCAACCCGGGGGCCTGTCATTGCAGGAAAGCGACTTCACCGCGAGGCGGGAGAGGTGACGGAGCGGAACTTGTTTAATAGTAACGGGGAACCCAACCGAGAGACTGCATACAGAGTTCGTACATTGTCTGCCGCTGGGTATAGTCGGAGGTATGTGCCATCGAATTAAACTGGCAACCGGCTGCCTCCTGTCGGAATATCTCCGGGTTCATCCCGGGCTTTGTCCACTCGACGCGCCTCTCAGTACATCCAGCGACCACCAGAAGGGTCATAGCTGTCATCAGCCGCCGCATCCATTCCTCCCCTGGCAAGAATATCTTCATGCCACCAGGGGGTGCCGAATGTCTAGCCTCGTGCGCGCTACAGGCGAGAGCGGCCCATCTTATCCATGACCGCCTGACGGAAGGCGGGATCACGCTGGTACTCAGGGCGGCCCATGTCCGCTGTGACCTGCGCCCAGGATGCGTAGGTGTCTGCCGGGGCGGAGCCGCGCGCCTGGACCAACTTCGGCTCCGCCGGGTTGGCTCCCTGGAAGCGCGCATAGAGACCCTGCACGGCGAACTTGACTACCGCCATATCGCGGGACTGAACGGCAGCATCGAAGGCTGCCTGCTCGGCCTGGGGGAGGCTCTGGGCGGCCCACTGGAGCATGGCGGTGTACCCGTCCTTGCCTCCGGTGATCCCGACGATCTCCTCCGCCTGGCGCGCCACGAGAGCCTGCTGGCCCTCGATGTACCGCTCCACCATCTGGCGAGGGAAGCCGTCAGCCTCCAGTTTCGCCAGGGTCTCCTCGGAGAGCTTACCGTGCTCCCCGAACTCCGCATCCAGCGCCACCATGTCGATCTTGCCCGCCTTCTGGGCGGCTTCGACTTGCTCCTGCGCCTGAGCGTGCTCCTCCGGGGTCGGAGGGGTCACCTGGGGCGCATCTTCCGCCGTGGCCTGCTCCGGCTGTTCGGGGGCCTGCAAATCGGCTGACGGAGTGGCGTCCTTGGGTGCCCCCAGCTTCGCCTCCAGGGCCTTGTAGGCGGCCACGAGATCATCCTGGGTCTTGAACTTCCCGGCGATCAGCGTGGGCGCTTGGGTCTGGGTGGAGGGATCGGGGTTGGTCGGCGTCAGGCCAGCATCAGCCTTCGCTGCGGCGGCTGCCTGGGCTGCCTGCTGTTCCTCCGGGGTGCTCCCGGGGGGCGGCGTGAAGGTGGCTGTGACTTCGCTCATGCGGTTCCTTGTTGGGGCGCCTGCTGGCGCATCTGCTCGATCTGCTGGGCGCTGGCGCCGCGGACCACCTCAGGGGTGATCTGCTGCATCATCTGCTGCATCTGGGCCTGCTGCTGCTCCTGGGCGATCTGCTCCTCCGTCTTAACCAGGCCGCGAGGCTCGATCTGGAGGGAGGCAGCCACACGGCGGATCATCTCGTCCATGTTGAGGCGGGTGAAGAAGGCATCGCCCAGAGGGGCCATGACTTCGACCAGCGATTGCAGCCGGGTAAGGTCATTGCCTCGCCCCAGCGCCTCGATGCCGCCCACCACGGTTGGCCTGACGTGCTTCTCAGGGAGCCTCGGGAGGCGCTTCTGCTTCGTCATGCGGGTCATGAAGAGCCGCACGAGGGGAAGCTGAAGCTCCGTGGTCAGGAGTGAATAGACGCCACCAAGCGATGCTTCGAGGTCCGCAGCCATCCGCCGGATTTCCTCGGCGGTGACGCGCTCCCCTGCTCGCTGGATGGAGGAGGTGAGGAGGAACGCATACTCCATGCGCTTCTCGATGGCCTGCATGGTCTGCAACGCCACGGAGAAGTCTGCCTGCTTCTGCGCCTGCACCACCGTCACATCCTCGGCGGCGCCACTGCGGATGGCTCCGTTGGGGCTTTCCGCCAGGGTCTTGGGCGAGGTGGTGCCGTTCGGGCGGACCAAGAACAGGATTTTGGAGAGTGCGGCGCTGCCCTCCACGATGGCCTGGGTGAGCCCTTCGAGGGACCGCAGGTCACCAATGTACTCCTCCACGTAGCTCCGTCCGTAGTTCTCACCGTCGATCTGGGTGAACCTCAGGGGGAGCCAGGGGCATTGGTCAGCGGGGTAACTGCCCTCGCTGTCAGGGATCGGAATCTTGTCCACCTGCTGGCGCACCTTCCACCGTGAACCCTCACGGTAAATGTAGGTGTACAGCGGGACGGACTTCTCGGGGCGCTTATGACCGCCCTCAGGGTTCTCCGTGAGGAGCGCCTGGACGCTCTCAGGGAGCATGATGGGCGCCATGTCCTCCTTGACCACAACCTCCAAGACATTCCCTGCGGCGTCCCGTTGGACCACATAGCGATCCAGGCGGTACGTCCGGGTCTTGAGGTCAGGGTCAACATAGAGCAGCACGTTGCCGGAGACCACCAACTGCATCAGCGCCTCGAAGAGCGGGACGCGAACGTGGGTGGCCTCCATTTCGTGCTGCACCGTCCGCTCCATGGAGGACATGGCTTCCTCGAACTTCCCGCGCGCTTCGGCATCCTGGGCAAGTTCTGCCAGGGTGAAGTCATCGAGGGTCAGCCGGAAGCACGGCGTGTTCGGAGGGAGTAGCGTCAGAAGAAGCTTGGATGCGAGGTTACGCACACCCCGCGCCCCGATCCCCTGGTACGGGGTCGGGAGAGAGGAGTTTTCGTTGGCCCCACTCGGGCGCATCAGCGTGGGGATGGTGAGCTTTGCGGCGGCGCGGGCACGGTCGAGGACCGCGGTTCGCTCCGTCTCCAGCATCGCATAGCGGGAGGCGGCGCAGGTCTGCATCAGATATTCAGGCCAGCGCCGCTGGTGCCGGTATTCAGCCCGGCGATGGTCAGGTCCGTACGGAGACCCCGGGTACCCACACGGGACGCATTGGAGGTCCGCCGCTCGCTATCCAGGGTGTCCTCCTCGTCGTTGCTCCGGGTGGGAGATTCCGCCACGGTGCCCGTCACCGGAGTGGTCGTGGTCGTTGTGGAGGAAGAGGACTTCTTGCCGGTCAACCCGCTGACCGCGTTGGCGATGGATGCCACACCACCGAGGATAGTCCCCACGGTGGAGAGGAAGCTGCACATTAGGTTTCCTCGGGAGTATCCCGGCGCTTCTGTAAGTGGCGCAGGAAGTGAACGATGGAGCGTTGCCCCGAGTAGTGCCAGATGCGATCCAAAGGAGTGCCCAGGGTAGGACACTGCTCCGGGAATGCTCGGTCGAGCATCTCTATCAAACTGTCCACATCCTCAGGGAGAGCATAGGGTTCCCCTTGGGTATCCCTATAGGTAATCATAGAAATATCCTCGCGGGGGCGGAGAAGAGGGGGAATTGGAAACTCACCCCTCGGTCACACTTCCCTTGCCTTCGAGAAGGGCGATCTGGAAGTCGATATACCGCCTCGCCTTCCGAAGGTCTTGCAGCCCATCCTTGGCGTCATAGCGGCAGACATACTTGATGATGTTGCCGATGGCGAAAGGGAGGTTGTTCTGCATGATGAAGTTGATCGGCTCGATCTTGAACCGGGCGTAGTGGTGAGGCTTCACCACGGGGTCGGAGACAATGAGGGGCGGCGAGGCGGTCTCCCCCGCCCCCTCGTCGATTGGATCGAAGTCGTTTTCCGGGAGAATGAATTGCTCTCCCGTCCGCTCATTGCGCGCCCAGGGAACAGAAGTGTTCCCTTCGAGAACCACCGCGGTATCCCCCCGCTCATAGTACGAGTGAGCGAAAGGCTGGCTGCGGTTGGCGACGACACGCTGCCATCGTTTGAACTTACTCAATAGAAATCCTCCATCACCGAATGCTTGCCGGTGTGCGGATCGACCACCCACACCTCATCGAACTCGCCCACCTGGGGCGGCTCATAGGAAGCCCGCATGGTCTCGATGACTTCCCACGGGATATGCTTGCCGGTCGCCTCAGCGCGCGCCTGGAGGCGCTGCCGGTGCAGTTCCTCGGGGACCGGGAAGAGGACGCCGATGGTGTGGTATGTCGGAACCAAGTCCTCGCCCATGAACCGCACCACATCGTTAGGGGCGGGGCGAAGGCGCCGAAGGTACTTCTCTCGCGAGGCGCGACGGAGGAGGGTGCGGTCCACCGCTACGGGCTTTGATGAGCGATACGCCCCGCGCGCGCTGATAAGCGAGGCACCTTCCAGGGCCTTCATATCCACCCCGGGGAACACCTCGGAGTAGGTTCGCCCCGTGGCGCGACACTTCGCTTCAATCATGTCATCCGTGGAGACCACGGCGATATCGGGGTGCTGCTCCACCAGCTTGGCGCGGAAGGTACTCTTACCGGCGCCAGGGAGGCCGATGAGGAAATAGGCGGGAAGGATCATGCAGAGGTTCCCTTGTCCATGAGGTGATCGGGGCAGACCAGGGGGACGCCCAGGGTGCCCGGAGGCCAGCATCGGGTGTGCGGGGTGATCCGCATTTGCTCCCAGGGCGCAGGCACGCTGGGAGCCGCAGGGAAGAGCTTGGAGGGCAGGATGAGGCTGGCGGCTACCACCACAGGCAGGAGGGCGTGGAGGGCCGCCAGGAACAACCAGCGGCGCGGAAAACGCATGGTGCTCATGGGTGGGTCATCTCCGGGTGGAAGGCGACACGCATCTCTCCCCAACGCCCCGCCGGGCGGAGGAAGCGCCAGCCCGTGAAGCGGGTCTCCCAGCGGCGAACCCGGCGCGCGCTGCGGGCCAACTGCTTGGGATCATCGGGGCCGCAGTAGGTGGCTGTGCGGGTGCTGATGGCGGCCTCGAAGCCATGCCCCAGGAGAAGCTTTCCGGTGCCCCCGTAGCCCACCCGGCAGAAGTCGAAGTCCACCCGATGGATGACTTCGGAGAGCGGAAGGGGCTCCCGAAGGACGATGATCTGCACCGGCAGGGGGAAGGGCATCAGCGGGGAGTATTCCCACACCTCGGCCACCTCAGCGCGCATGGCGCCACCGCCGTAGCCTTCGAGCACCAACGGGGTCATGCCCTGCCAGGAGCCCAAGAGCGACCGAAGGCCCGCACGGGTGATGAAAATGTCCACGTCCTTCGGCTTCACGCCAGCCGCCAGGTCACGCAGGTAGCCACCCACGATGGCGGCGCTGGGGTCGTGCTGTTGGATGATCTGGAGGAGGCGCTTGGTCTCCTCGGGGATATCGCTCTCGGTGAGCATCACTCGCTCACCTTTTCAACTTCCACGTCCAACTTCTCGCTGTCGCAGAGTTTGAGGGTTAACCAGTGCAGGTCTGCTTCCCAGAAGGCGTCCACTGCATCTTCGGTGTTGTCCGCCTCAACCTCCGCAGACCCGCTCTGGACCTGCTTCACTAAGCGTATGATCGTCACCTTGTACTTCGGCATGTTGATTTCCTTACTTCGAGGGAGGGTTCCACAGACGAACTTGCTTCGCCGTGAAGTCGTAATCCGAGACGCGGCACATGCGCGCCACCCGGGCCTGCACCAGCGCGTCCTCTTCGGTGAGGCCCTTGGCCTCGAAGGCGGCAACCACGGCGGGCCAGTAGTCACCTTCAGCTGCTTCGAGGATCGCGGCGGCTTTCTTCGGGCCGATCCCAGGGCATCCCTTATAGCCATCCGTGGGATCGCCCATGAGCGTCTGGGTCATGTGCCAGAGGTCACCGGCCTCGCGGGTTACCTCAACGATCTCGCCACCACGGCAGACCAGCCCGGGGATTTGCAGGAGGTCTTTGTCGGCGGTGAAGATGATCTTCTCGGTGCCCGGCAGGAGCTTCCGGTTGGTCGCCAGGATGCCCAGTACATCATCCGCCTCCAGCGTTGGGCGGAGCCATGCCTTGCGCTTGTCGAGGAGATAGGCGCGCGCAGTGGGGAGACCGAGGGGCTTCTTGCTGGGGTCTCGATTGGATTTGTATGAGGGCAACACGCCCAGGCGCCAGTTGTTCTCCGAGGCGTCAGAGAGGCACAGCACCATGTCGTCTGCCCAGCACGCCGCTACCGCCTTGTCGATCTCGTGCTCCAACACGGAGATCATCTCGTCCTCGTCCAGATAGACGGAGCCGAAGAGAACCTTCTGACATGAGCACGCGGCGCGGTAGGCGATGCCGTCAGCGTCGATCAGCGCCACACGGGTCAATGTGCGCTCCTCAGGTATTCCTCATCCTGCGGGGCCTGATTGACGGGCTGTGGGAGGCGGTGGAAGAACACCACATCGTGCGGTGTGAAGTCGGGGATGATCGCCAGGAGTTCAGCGGCGGTCGTGTCCGCTGGCGTGTTGAACCAGCCGGAGCCGCCATCAGCGGTCACCACAAGCCAGCCCTGCATCTCGGGGGGCATGGAGCCTCCTTGTCTGGTGGTTGAAGAGAGGCCGCAGCACCCACAGGAGCCGCAGTTCCTCAAACTCGGGGAAGGCACAGAGGCGCCAGGCCACCAGTAGTCCCCCCGGGGAGACCCCGAAGAGGCTCTGGGCGTGCTCCCTGAGGCGCGCGCGGATAGATCGTGTGCTCTGCCCCGCGTAGAGACAGAGGCCCGTCTGGCTGTCCCACAGGGCATAGACCCCAGGGCGCGCCGGGATGGCGTCGAGGAGGAACGCTAGAGGGCCTTGGGTGTCCCAGGGGAGATCAATGGGTATCCGCCCAGTTGGCCCCGTGACTGGCGCCGCCAGTGATTGGGCAGCGGAAGGTGAAGTCCTCACCGGCCTTGGCGAGAGCCGCGATGGCGAGGGCGGAGAACTTCTCAACCAGCGCCGGGCGTACCTCTGCCTGCGCCTCATCATGGACATTGGCAACGAACTCGTAATCTTCCCCAGGGGTCATGCCTTCGGCCTGGAGCATGTCGTCAAGGCAGATGAGGGCCTGCTTCATGATGACGGCGCCTGCCGACTGAAGCAGCGTGTTGAGCGCGGCGTTGGCGGATCGGCACCGAAGGATGCGCCTGTCGATCCCGAAGATATACCCTCGCGTCTTGACGGCGGCCTGCACCTGCTCAATCAGCTTCGCCAGGGCGGGCATATTGCGGAGGAAGCGGGTACGCGCAGATTTCCCTGCGGAGACCATCTGGGCTTCGCTTCCGCGGACGCCTAGGATTTCCCCAAGCTTCGCGTTGCCTGCTCCGTAAATGAAGGCATAGAACCAGACTTTCGCGATATCGCGTCCCGAGAGCTTCTTGCCGTCGATGGCGTAGAGTTTCTTCGGGTCGAGACCAAGAGCCTTGGCGTTCAGCGTGTGCGCGTCGGTCCCCTCTTCCTTCGAGCCTGCGTTGACCGCACGGACGAAGGCGCCCCCATCGAAGGGAGCCATGAAGTGGCCCAAGCACCGGAGTTCCAGCGCGTCAGCGTCGAAGCCCACAAGCTCATAGCCAGGCCCAGCGCAGAAGAGCGCGCGGCATTCCTTACCGAACGGCGCGCGGATGCTGGGCACCTGGGCGAGGTTCGGGCGGCTGTGCGTGCAGCGCCCGGTATGCGCGCCGCCGGTATTCACATCACCATGGATGCGGCCCAGGCGGCAGTGATTGAGCCACGCTTCCTTGCCGGTCGCGATCTGCCCGATGCGCTTCTCCAGCATTAGGTACCGCGCCAGCGCCTTGGCCTCAGGGTAGGGCAGGACGCCAAGCACCTGCTCATCCACCTTCGGCCTGCCGTCAGGCGTGAACTCCTTCGGCTTCCAGCCCCGGAGTTTCATCAGCCGGTCAGCGAAGTCCTGCCGGGATGACGGCTCGAACTCGTGCAGCGTCACCTTGGAGTACGGAGAGCCCGCAGTGTAGGTGACGATGTGCTCCAGGCCGGTGGCCTCGAAGAACGTCTTGCGGCGCATGGTCCGCTTCGGTTCCACCAGGGCCATCTTCGGGGCACCATCAAGCCGCCACCAGGGAGCGAAGATTTTCCGCAGCCCGGCCTCGGCCTCCACCTTCTCGGCCATCAGCTTCGCATGGAGTTCACCCGCAGCCTTCTCGTTGAAGCAGAAGCCGCGGCGTTCCTGGCGCGCGATGATCCAACAGAAGCGGTGTTCAAGGTCCACCGCACGGGGCGAGAGGTTCGCCTTCTGGAGTTCTTGGTAGAGCCGCAGGGTGACCGTGGTATCCTGCTCGCAGTATTCCTGCATCTCAGGAGACCACTCGGCCCAGGCGTCACCCTCCTTGGTGTTGTGAGTGGCGTCGCCGTAGTCACCCTTCAGCACCCCGAGGCGCTGGCCCCACGCCTTCAGCGATTGGCTGCCGGTGAGCTTACCTTCAGGGGCCTTGAAGGGGGACTTCTTGGGGTCTTTGGCGGCGTCCCAGTCGGCCTGGCGGAGCACGTCTCCGGTCATCCAGAGGCGGGCAGCCACGAGGGTATCATAGACGCGACCCCGCCAGGTCCACCCCGGGTAGAGCTTCTGGAGCGCCGGGAGGTCATACTTGATGACGTTGTGCCCGATGATCTCCTCGGCTTCGGAGAGTAGCTTCAGGCCCTCCGTGAGGGATGGCCCGGAGGCGAAACAGGACGCCACGAGAGCGCCCGTGTCGGCGTCCCGCAGGACCAACGAGTGCAGCCGGGAGACGGTCGGCAGCAGCCCGTTGGTCTCGATATCGAAGATCAGGCGCAAGCAGCGTCAGCCTTGACGATGGCGCGACCGATGATCTCCGGGATTAGCGGGACGACTGCGTTCCCGAGGGCGGTAATTCGGTCCACCCGAGAGGGAACCCCATAAGCCACTCTACCCACGTCGGGTTCAGTGGCCCACCCATGTGCTCGCTCAGGGGACGCGAGTTCTGCCGCGAGGCACGACTGCAAGATTTCCAGTCGCGAGCCGTGGGGGTGGGCCAAACCTGCACCGCCTCCGAGAGCGTAGCACGTCCCTCCTCCACTCGCCGGAAGCACTTCTCCGTCGCGGAGGCTGCACCCTTGGGGCCGTCCGTGGCGCGCGGCGTGGGCCACTGGCGCATCTCTTCCCGCAGAACACGGGTCGGAAGGTCGTCGTCGCAACGTGGGCGTCGGTCCAGCGGGTTCGGCCCTTTCGCGTCCGACGCGTATGGTGTGGGCCACGAGCCAGATGCGATCTCGCCTGTGGCGAGCGCCAAGGGCGGAAGCGGGAATACAGTTCCAGAGAGCATCATAGCCGATCTCAGCGAGTGACCGGAGAACTGCGTCCACTCCGCGAGAGCGAAGGGCTGGGGAGTTTTCCGCGACAACCCACGCCGGGCGGCACTCGTTGATGAGGCGGTGGAACTCCCACCAGAGGCCGGAGCGTTCGCCGGAGAGACCGGCTCCCCGTCCAGCGAGGGAGATATCCTGGCAGGGGAAGCCCCCGCAGATGAGGTCAGGGAGGGGAACTCCGTCTTGCCGCAGGCGCACAGCGGAAAGCTCCCGCACGTCCGGGTAGATCGGGACGCCAGGGAAGCGGTGAGCCAGCACGCGCTGCGGGTAGGGGTTGATCTCGCAGAAGGCGGAGGTGCGGATACCTGCACGCTCGAAGCCGAGAGCAAACCCGCCGATCCCTGCGAAAAGATCGAGCGAGTTCAGGGTGTGGCTCAGGGTTCCACCAGGCGCAGCGGCGGGAGCGCACTCCGCGCCTCCTTCAGCCGGGAGACGGTCGGTAGCAGCCCATTGGTCTCGATATCGAAGATCAGCCTCAGGGGTCGATATCCTGAGGCAGACGCAGCGCATAGAAATCTTCGGCGTCGTCGAGGGGACGCAGAAAAGGCGCGCCGCCGAGCTTGGTGTCACCCTCTTCGCAGCGCCACCCAATCTCGTTCGACCACCAAGAACCCCGCTCCTCCAACTTGCATTGGAGGCATATACGCCGGGGGTTCGTGGGGGTGCCGGACGAGTGGTAGCCGCGCCAATGGGCCACCTCAGGGTGCGGACACGCTTCTTGAAGCGCGCGCACCTGCTCCTTGGCTTGGGCAGCGATCCGGCGGAACCGGCGCTCGATCTGGAGAACCGTGGTCATTCGGTCACCAGGCGCAGCGGCGGCAGACTGGAGCGCGCCTCCTTCAGCCGTGCGGTCTGGTTGCAGTATTCCAGCGCCGCCTCAACGCGCTTCTCGTGAGCCATCGTCTCGCGCGCTGAAGCCCAGGTCGCATAGACCGCCTGGGCGCGCGCCATCAGTTGCGCCGGGGTGGCGCCTTCGTGTTTGTCCATGTCGCCCTCTCGTGGAGTGGCTGGGGTTGTGGGGGGGGGGGGGGGGGGGGTTAGGAGGAGGAGGAGGACTGCGCCTTGGTGTGCGCTGCGAGATGAGTGGCGAGGTGAGTGGCGAGTTCACGCGCCAGCATGTCCGCCATGTATTCCCGCGCGCCATCCGGGATCATCTCGGGGGGCATCGTGAGGTGAAACCCCACGCGCTGCATGATGACGCGGTGGGTCTGCACGGAACCCCGAGGCGCGCCCACATCTGCCAGCGGGGAACCCTGGGCGGCCAGGAGGGTCACCGCAGGCTCACCACCCACCAGCATGGTGGCGACCGGCTTGCGGCCATTCTGCTCCCGCCAGAAGATCGCCTCGCGCCGCGCCTCGGCAGCTTCCCGGCGGGCCTTGATCGCGGCGGCGGCCTCCGCGCGATGGAGGCTGCGCCGTGCGTCATAGGCCGCACCATCGACGCCACCCAGGAGACGCAGCAGGTGGGACCGCAGGCGCTTCCCGAGGGTGCGCAGGGGGTACATCACGGGAGCCTCCAGAGGAGCCAGAGGAGCGCGCGGCGCCACGCCGGGAGGCTGTGGTAGAGGAAGGCGTCGTGGCGGCCCCAGACGAGGCCATGCGCCTTCCACCACACACGGTCATAGAGACGCACCAAGTCAGAAATCTTCATTGGATGGTTCCTTCGAGGGAGGGGTTTGGTCGAAAGGAGACGCCTCGCGCAGCGTGTTGCTGTCGGGGTCGTAGCTCAGGGCGATGGTGTGGCCGGTCGCTTGGCCGGTGTAGCGATCCTTCAGGACGCGAAGGGTGGTGGTGTTGCGCTCCACCTCGTCCTCGGCCTGTTGGTTACGCTCCAGGCCCAGCATGAACATGGACCAGAAGCCAATGCTTCGGCTCCCCTTGAAGTGGCGGATGGCGACACGCCCTCCTTCCTCGTGGGGTTTCCCCTCGGGGGTCGCGAGGTGCGACACGAAGCCAAGCCAGATGGGGATTTCCTTCACCAACCCGCCGATCTCAGCCATCGTCTTTTCGAGGATGGTCCGCTCATTCTCAGGGTCGGCAGAGGCGATGGCGGTGAGGTGGTCGAGGTAGTGGATGCGCACCCCTTCGGCTTGGTAGAGATACCGGATGGATGAGCGGATACGCTCCCACTCGATACTGCCGAAGTGATTGTAGAGGTGCAGCTTACCGCCGCCCTTCAGTTTGGTGATGGCATCCCGGACTAACCGTGGGTCTCGCTCAGGATCAGGAACGTGGAGCCGCTGGTTCACCAGTTTGCCTGCCAGGCGCAGTACGGTCTCCTTGGGCTCCTGCTCCAGATAGAACAGGCCCACCGGCTGGTGGAGTTCGTGGAGATCGTAGAGCACCTGTTCGGTGATGAACTCCGTCTTACCCACACCTGTCCCGGCGCCGATGGCGCAGCACTCCCCCCAGCGTCGCCCGTAGGTCAACTGGGTGAGCGTTGGGAGGTACCAGGGGAGCCCAACCTGCACCGGCTGGGCTGCATCCTCGGCCACATCGTCGAGGGTCACCAAGCCATCCGGGCGGTGCTGCTTGGCATTCCAGATGGCGGAGCAAAGCTCCTCCACTCGGCCAGCCAGCAGCATCTCGTTCGCATCCTTCAGAGGGAGCGACACGACAAACGCTTTGCCTGGAGGCAGCATCTCGGCGCAGGCTGCGGCGGTGGTTCGCCCAGGCTCATCCGCATCGAAGCAGAGGATCACCTGCTCGAACGATGAGAGCCATTCGAGTTGCTTGGCGAACTGCTTGGGGGTCTGAGGACCGGCGCCATTCGGCAGGGAGACCACGGGATACTTCCCATCGCCCCATGTCTGGAACACAGTGAGCGCGTCGATCTCGCCTTCGGTGACCACGATGCGCCGCCCGCCGGGCTTCCAGAGGTGCTGACCGAAGAACCAGGGTTGCTTCGTGTCCCCCGTCCAGGGGAACTCCTTGTCACCCGTGCGGAGCTTCTGGGCGACCACCTGACCAGAGGCGGGGTCGCGATACTCTGCGATCTGCACCGGCTTCCCCCGGTGGATACCGCAGCGGTACCCCATGCGACGGCAGGTCTCCGCGGTGATCCCCCGCTTGCTCAGGGGGCGCACCTCGCCGTCAACTAAGTCGTCTGGCACGAAGGGCCTCTTGGTTGTGGGGGAGGGGCGCTCCTGGGCCTCATCGGAGGGCGCGTAGTGACCACACCCGAAGCAGAACCCGTGCCCGTCGCTGTACCGCGCAAGGTTGTCGCGGCTGCCGCAGGAGGGGCATGGTTCCTTGGCGACGAAGGAGCTATCCGTCATTCCTCGGTGGGGTGGTCCTTGACCAGCGCCATAAGCTCCTCCGTGGCGTCCAGCCTGGGGACCAGGGCAGCGTCACTGGAGGCGGCGCCGTAGGGCGACATGGTGAGGAGGAGGTTCCGCCGATGGGCGCGCAGGGCGGCCATGATATCCTGCTTTTGGACCGGAGAGAGGATCGGCGGGATCATCCCAGGCGGTACTCCGTGTACCGGCGCCCCGCATCGTCCCGCTTGTACTCGGCGGTGATCGTGTGACCCTGCTTGCGCAGGTCATAGATGCGGCTGGTGAGCCGTTCGATGCCGTAGTTGCGCGCCACAAGCGGCGTGATGTACCCGCGGCGCTGCAAGTGGGCGAGCACACGTTCGGTCTGGGCCATAAATGGCTCCTCGCAAAAAAGAGCCCCCAGCCTTGCGGCCAGGGGCAGAACGGAGACGGGCGATCAGGCGGCCAGGGTGACCTTGCTCGGACGGGTCTTGTATTCCTTGCCGTCCTCGCCCTTGATGCGGACGTACTCACCCTTGGCGGAGCCATAGACTTCGAGCACGACGCCGATGCGGGCGGGGGCGATGCCGCTGCGACCGAAGGTCTGGAAGGACACGCGGGAGCCGGTGGTGAAAGCGTGGGACATGGGGATGCCTTTCAGGGGATGGGGTTACGCGCAAGCCATTCGCTCACGCTGAAGGAGGGACAGTCCTTGCGGACATTCGGGAAGTCGCGGTGACCGAGGACCGTGGCCTCGGGGTAGCGGGAGCGCAGGTCCACCAGCAGGCGCCGCAGGGCCACCCACTGTTTATCCGTGAAGTTGTCCTGCGCGGTCTTGTTGTCCTCGGCCACGCCGCCCACCAAGCAGATGCCGATGGAGGTGGCGTTGTGACCGGCGACATGGGCGCCGATCTCGCTCTCGGCGCGCCCAGGCTCGATCTCGCCGTTGCGCCGAATGACGAAGTGATAGCCGATCTTGAAGAAGCCCCGCAGGCGGTGCCAGCGGTCGATCTCCTTGACGCCTATGTTCATCTTCGGCGGCGTGGCGGAACAGTGGATGACGATGTGAGTGGTGGCCTGGCGGTTAGCCACGGCGGCACTCATCAAGCCACGCTTGGGGGAGCGGTGCCTTCGCCCAGGGGATACCCAGGCGGTCGCACCAGGCGGCATAGGTGGTGGCTGACTTCTTCCCGATCTTGGTCAGCGGGTTGCTGAAGAGCATTCGGAAGTCGAGCCCCGGGTTGGCCTCCAGGGCGCGCTTGATGCGGCCCCGGTCGTCACTGGGGAAATACCCTTTGGTCTCCACGATCATTGTGGAGCCATCGAGCTTCTGGAGAAGGAAGTCGGGGGTGTAGTAGTGGCTCTGCACATAGGGCAGGCGCAGCGCCTCATAAGAGAACGTCACACCAGCGGCCTTCAGTTGGTCGCTGACCTTCACCTCCAGACCAGACGCGAAACCCTTAGCCCGGGCTAGCGCCGTGGTCGAACGCGGAGCTTTCAGAAGTCGGCGCTCCCGCCGTCCGTGTCGTCATCATCGCTGCCGGTGGTGTCGGTCGAGTGGTCCTCACCCTCACCGTCATAGCCATCTTCAGCACCGAAGCCGTAGCCCGAGGCGTCACGCTGGCCGGGACCGGCAAGCTCGATGATCTGCACCGCTTCGAGACGCAAGCTGACGCCATACTCCGCCTTGGGGTTCGCCCAGGGGTTCAGCGTATAGGCGACCTTCAGCTTGCTTCCGCTCCACACCTCGGCCTTCGTGGGGCGGCCCTTGGCGTTGAAGAGGGGGAGAACGCGGTACTTGATCTCGCCGGTCTTGCGATCCTTCCACGACGCCTTGGTGCCGAACTTCACCAGCACGGTGCCCGTGTCGTTGCCCTCCTCGTCCACCTCGGGGGTGATCGGCAGGGTCGGCTCGGCGGCGACCGTCATGCGCTTCTTCTTCTTCAGCGCCTCGGCCACCACTTCCTGAGCCGCAGCCTTGGCCTCGGGAAGCGCATCCTCAATTTGTCGGCGGATATCCGCCACGTCCTCATCGGACAGGCGGAGCTTCACCGTGTACTCGCCCTCAGCCTTGAACTTGGTATCCGGCTTGTTGACCTTGGGCCACACGCCGGTACCCACGCGGGACTGATGGATTTTCGGGCGAGGTTTACGCTCACTCATACAGAGATGGTTTCCTTGAAGGAGGGATTACCGCGCGTGTTTGGCGGTCAGGGCGCGCGGGTCGTACCCGCAGGAGAGCACCTGGGCGGTCACGTCAGCCGGGACGGTGCGCTCATTCTCGGCGTACCAGATGAACTCCCGGACGCACATCGGGAGATCGAGGTCGGTGCAGAGGGACATGCTCAGGTTTCCTTCGAGAGGTAGTCCGCAACAGCGCGGAACTCGGGGATGTAGCGACCATCGGCCTCGGTCATGGCGGCGCCTGCAACACGCGCAGCGTCCGCCTCGTCGATCCCGTGGGCACGGGCCAGGAGCTTGAAGGCGGCGGCGATGCCAGCCACCACGATCTCCGGGCGGTACTTCTGGAGCGCATCAACCACCTCCATCGCGGCGCGCGCTGTGGCCTCGGTGGAGACCATGTTCAGCTTGTCGCGGTCGAGGCGGATGACCCCGGGGCGGGAGGTGCGTTGGATCACTCCTCGCTCTCCACCATGGGGTCATCATCCAGCGCCGCTTCGAGGGCGAAGAACACTTCGGAGGCGGTCTGGTGCTCCGCCTGGGAGACTTCCAGGGCCATCGCAGGGTGATCCGTCGCGGCCCCCAGGTAGTCCCGGAGGTCACGTGCCTCGGCCAGCGAGAGTTCCAGCGTGATGACGCTCTTGACCTGCATTAGCGAGCCCCCCGCTTGCCCGGCTTGCGGAACAGCCCGGCGACCATGCGGCGCACCGTGTTCCACTCCTCGGTGGTCAGCGAGTTGAGGTTGAGCGTCACGCCCGGGGCGAACAGCCAGCGCCCATTGGCGCCCATCGTGATACGCATGGGTGTCCTCGTGAGGTTTGGGTTGTGCGTAGAAGAGGGGGAATTGCTTCCCCCGTAGTTCAGCGCGACTGGAGCGCCTTGGCGGCGGTGACGGCGGCCTCCAGAGCGGCCACGAGGGGCGCCAGGTAGAGCGCCTGGGGCGCGGCGGGGGCGGCGGTGGTCACCTTGCGGAGATCGCCGGGCGAGACCCATTGAACCTTATTCGCCCACGCGACGGTGCCCTCTCCGAGCACCCGGTAGTCGCCGCGCGTCGGCCCCTCCACCACGGTCGCGGTCGAGCCGATGCGGAGGTAGTGATGCGTGCCGGTTTTCCCGATGATCTCCACGGTATCCCCCACGCGGATCGAGGTGTCCTCCTGCGAGGGAACCTCAGGGGTCGCTTCCATGGGGGCCTCGCTGGCAGGCGGGCGGCTGTCGAGTACGAAACGGTCATCCACAAGGCGCGGATCGCCGCCATCGTCGATGATCTCAAGGCTGCCATCGTCGCAACGAGACGCAGGCCCGTAAACCCTGCCGGGGGTGAGGTCGATATCGCTCTTCACGCAGCGCACCCTGTCCCCCACGCGGAACGTGGTGTCCTCCTGCGAGGGAACCTCCGGGGCCTCCTCCGGGGACTGCACAACACCCGGCAGGCGATCCTCGGCCTTGGCGTCAGGCGTCGGGTACGCCGCCACCAGGGACATGGCGCTCTCCACGATGGACTTCAGGCGCGGCAGGTCGCAGTTGCGGATGAAGATGCGCTCACCGCCTTCCGTAAGGATGGTGAGCTTCGAGATGCCATGCTGGCCCTCCAGGCGCACCTGGGCCTTATCGGAGGAACCCCACCGGCAGACGAAGCTCTCCGCAGCGGAGGTGTCGAAGTCCACCTTCGCGCGCTCCGCCGGGGGCGGCGCAAACATCGACGCCGGAAGGGTCTCCTTGACCGCCGCGATGAAATCCTCGGGCATCGCCTTGTGGAGCGCCTGGATCACTTCGGGCAGCGAGACATGAGCGCCGGGGTGGTGGGCGCGCGCGGGGTGGCGGTCGAAGGTCGAAAGGAACACCTTCCCGGTCTCGGCCACATGGCTTTTCTCCACGGTGAGATCGTAGTTACCGGAACCGCGGATGGTATGGCGTGTCGTCATTGGGTCACCTCTGAATGCACAAAGCCCCACCTGCGGGATGCTGGCGGGGCCGTGCGGTTTTGGTTGTGCGTAGAAGAGGGGGAATTGAACCGGCTCCCTGAGGGAACCCTTCCGATAAGGTAGGGGTCTAGGCAAACATATACTCGGCCTCCTCCAGCACGGAGAGGTCCAGGCTGCCGGGGGCTGGCGGGTCGGTGATGAACGACTGCTTCTTCTCCGGCACCTGGGCGCGCAGGTGATCCCGCAGTTCCCCCAGGCAATCCCGGTACTCATAGAGACCGCGCATGGCGGCGCGCAGGCAGGCCCGCATCATGTCCACATCAGCCGCCAGGGTGCCGAAGCTATCGTGGATCAAGTTGAAGGCTTGGATGCCGTTCAGGGCTGCCAGTCGCACATACTCACGCAACATGGCGGCATCCTGGGAATGCACGAAGTTAGGCGCGATGCCGGTGGCATGAGCGGCTTTGTTGATCCTATCGGTCGGCACCGCCACATGCGTCTGGAGGCGCAGGGTACCAAAGAGCACCGTGTCGATGCGCTTCACGTCATCCTCCCGGTAGTCCTGCTGGATCGGCAGGCCATCCGGGGCGAACCACGTCACCGGCAGGCCCTCTGAAGTAACCACCCGGGCCACCTCGCGGAGCCAATCCATTGCCTGCCGCGCCGCCACCACCACCTCCCCGATGCTCTCCCAGAGGATCGGCGTCAGCCACGCAGCGGCAGCCCAGGTACCGTCGCTCTCCTTCCCCTCGGCGGTGACGCAGGTGAACGGACTGGCAGCCATGCGCGCGCTGCGGTACTCCACGGAGGTACGGTAGGAGTGCCGCGCGCCTGTCTTGGTCTCCAGCCAGGCATCCAGGGCCTTCCGAGTGTACTCCCGGCAGGATTGCTGGGTGCCGCCGTAAGGGAGGACCATCACCTGCCGCTTGGTCAGCTTACGCCCCATCTCCTCCGCCAGAGCCAGCCAGAGGCGCGCCATGCGCTGATGGTCCTCGTTCCCTTCGTTGAGGGAGAGGATACGGCGCAGCTTTCCCGTCAAGACCACCGAGACCTGCCCGTACACATCATTGGGCTTCTCTGCGGGGACGAGGTTCACCGCCGCGCCGCCGATGGGGTCGCGCAGCATGGCCCCGTAGTGCTGGAGGCCATTACATGTGCCGTCCAGCTGAACGAAGGCATGGCTGACGTAGCCCCACCCGTGCTCCACGCAGTTCGCCCACTCCCGGCAGAGAGAGGCGAAGCGGAAGGGGCCATCGGCATCCATCCACCACCGCTCCGCCAGGGGATCGGCAGCCACCGCCAGGATGCGCTCCTCGTTCTGATAGACCCATTCGCAGCGATCCGCGAAGCTCACCTTGTCATAGCCCCACTCATTCGCGAGGGCGACGGCGAGCCACCGCAGTTGCTCCGGGGTCTCGATGGGCTTCCCGCGGCCCGACTGGATGAGCGCCTTGGTCCAGTCGGCGCCCTGCGGCGAGAGCACGGAGAGGTAATTGAAGCGCCCCCGGAAATCCAACTGGGTGCCCAGCCACCACTCAGGGTACTCCTTGAAGCGCCTGGCGAGGCCCAGCACGTCCGCCACGGTGCGCCGGGTGCTGCGCCTCTCGGCCTCCGCTTCGTGCGCCTGGGCCGCCGCGCGCTTCCACTCTTTCTCCTCCTCGCTCCCCTTGGTCAGTCCCTCGGGGCGCAGGGGGATTTCCACGGGGTGCGTGAGGGGCAGCCCCTCCACTTCGATCCCCTGGGCCACGCACGTCTCCAGCAGGTCCAGCGCCCACCGGTCGATGCGGAAGCTACTGGCCTGCACCGCGTTGACCGCTTCATAGACCAGGGAGAGGTCCATGTGCTCCATCTCCTCCAGCAGCCCGGCGGAGCGCGTCTTGATGAGCTTCAGCTTGCGCGGGAGGGTGTAGTAGATGCCGCCCCGGGGGCCGCTCCAGGGCTTCGGGGGGCACACCAGGGGCCAGTACTGAGGGTGCAGCAGGGCGTTCGCCTCGCGCGCCTCCTCGATCCACTTCAGGCATTCCTCGGTGGCAGTCACGATGGTCGAGCGGCGCTCCGCGGAGACCCAGATGGTCTCAATCTGGCACAGGCCGGTGGCCTCGATGAAAAGCTCCAGCAGCTTCTCCCCGACCTTCCCGTGAGTGTCGCGGGACCACTCCTCCCACTCATGCTCCGCCCGGTTAGCCATGAGGTTCATGACCGTGCGCCTGTAGGTGGCGCTGCCGGAGTGAGCGACGTGATCCAGGGTCTTGGAGTAGTGCTCGGGGTCAACCTCGCGCCAGTCGATCATCCGGGCCTCGGTCTCCATCCGCTGGCCGATGGCATGGGTGATCTCTGTGTAGGTGGTCCGCCCTGAGATAGTGGACAGAATGGTGCGGCAGACCACCAGGGCAGCGATATCGGCCCCCGCAGCCGCGATGTATGCATGACTGGCGTGGCGCCGCCCCGCTTTGCCGCTACCGGCCTGCTCCAGCCAGCCCGTCACGCGCTCTGAGGTCGGGAGGACGGTGGCCTTCAGCAGTCGGGCACCATAGGGCTGGTTGTCCTCGGCCCCCTGCTCCTGCGCCCGGAGCGCCCTCACCTTGGACAGTTCCAGGCTGGCTTGCAGCATCTCCTTCTCCAGAGCCTTCTGGGTATCCAGAGGGGACTTAAGGGTATCCATTAGAGGTCTCCTATAGGGAAGCTTTCGGCGGGGGCTTATGCGTAGAAGAGGGGGAATTGACCCTTTGGCCCTCTTCCTCTCCGCAACCCTTACCCTGAGGGAGACATAACGGAAGGCGATCCCTACTACAAGGGAATTATATCCGTCACAAAAGAAAAGCCGCTCCCTCATCGGAAGCGGCCAGCGAAACCTAAGGTACTGTCGGGGTTGATTAGTTTAGCGGTTCCCTCCCATGAGGAAAATAAGATTGGAGGTTTGCTAAACCGTTAGACGGGGATAACCCGTCTCGTGGGTTCGAATCCCATCCCCTCCGCCACCCTCTCCTTCATCCTTTTATTGACTTCCCCGCTGCCCTGGCGGCATGAGCCTGCGGCCCCTTGCCGTCCTGGCGCGCCCGGCCTGGGGTGGCGAAATCCCTATGCGGCGCGCGGGGTCTTCTCCCGGTCATGTTCAGTCTGGTCTTCAGCCGCCGCTATGCGATGGCGCATCGCCTCATCGCGGGGCTGTCGGAAAAATGCGCCATCCCGCATGGGCATAATGAGACCGTCACGGTGACGCTGCGCGCCCGCGCGCCCGCGCCGCTCGATGGCGGTGCCAATATGGTCGAGCCCTTCGAGCGCGCGAAATCCACCTGGCACCGCTGGATCGACGGGCATGTGGACCATTCCCTGCACCTCTCCGCCGATGATCCGCTGCTCGACTGGTTCGCGGCGCGCGAGCCGCACCGGCTGCCGCGCATCCTGGTCACGCCCGGCGACCCGACGACCGAGATCCTGGCCCTCTGCATGATGGCGAAGCTCAACGCCCTGCTGGCGGCGGAGGGCGGGCGCCTGACCTGCGCCGCCATCCGCATCGAGGAGACGCCGACCAACACCGTCCGCTTCGAGGGCGATCCGCTGGCCTTCCTGCCGCGCCCCGCGCCGCGCCGCCCCTGGTGGCAGCGGGCGGATATGAGCATCAACGACCTCGCCCTGGCCGAGGCCGGGCGATGAGCTACGCGGTCAAGGAAATTTTCTACACCCTCCAGGGCGAGGGGGCGCAGGCCGGGCGGCCGGCGGTGTTCTGCCGTTTCGCCGGCTGCAACCTCTGGTCCGGGCGGGAGGAGGATCGCGCCGCCGCCACCTGCCGCTTCTGCGACACGGATTTCGTGGGCCTGGATGGCACGGCGGGCGGGCGCTACCCGGATGCGGCGGCCCTGGCGGACGCCATCGCGGCGCATTGGCCGGGTGGCGGGCAGCCCTTCGTGGTCTGCACCGGCGGCGAGCCGCTGCTGCAGCTGGATGACGCGCTGGTCGCCGCCCTGCAGGCGCGCGGCTTTGCGGTGGCGGTGGAGACCAATGGTACGGTGGCCCCTGCGCCGGCCGGGCTGGACTGGATCTGCGTCAGCCCCAAGGCTGGTGCGCCGCTGCGGCTGCGGGAGGGGCATGAGCTGAAGCTCGTCATCCCCCAGCCCGGGCTGGATCTGGAGGAACTGGAGACGCTGCGTTTCGAGCGTTTCTCGCTCCAGCCGATGGATGGGCCGCAGGCGGCGGAGAATACCCGCCTGGCGCTGGAGACCTGCCTGCGCCGACCGCGCTGGCAGCTCAGCCTGCAGACCCACAAGCTGCTCGGGATCCGCTAGCCCGGCTCAGGGGCGGCCAGGACGTCGGGAGGAGAGCCGGGCAGGGGCCGGGTGCCACGGGCATCCTCCGGCGGGTTGCTGGCGGGCGCGCCGAGCGGCTGGCCCCGCCCCGCCCGCCACGCCTGCAGCGCCCAGTGCACGGAGGGAAAGGCGATCTCGTCCCAGGGGATTTCTTCCCATGTGAAGAGGCGGACCTCCAGGCTCTCCGGCCCGGCGGCATGGCCCGGCTCGGCCAGATGGGCGCGGTAGAGAATCTGCACCTGCCCGATCCGCGCGATGGAATAGACCGCCAGGATGCCCTCCAGCGTGATGCGGGCGCGGGCTTCCTCCCAGGCCTCGCGCTGCGCCGCCTCGGCCACGGTCTCGCCGAGTTCCATGTATCCGGCGGGCAGGGTCCAGAAACCGGCGCGCGGGGCGATGGCCCGGCGGCAGAGCAGCAGCTTCCCCTCCGCCTCCACCACCGCGCCGGCGACGATCTTGGGGTTCTCATAGGCGATGAAGCCACAATCGGCGCAGGTCAGCCGCTCGCGGTCCTCGCCCTGGGGGATGATGCGGTGGAAGCGCTGGGTCATGCCGCCAGGGTGCGGCCGGGGCGGGCGGGCCGCAAGCCTTCCTTCGGCCGTGGCCGCCGCGGCCAGCCCTTACTGCCAGTCCAGCGGCTCCGGGTAGCGCGCCTCGACGAAGGTCAGCCCCTCGGCCGGGGCGGTCTGCCCGGCGAGGCCGCGATCCCGCATCTCCAGCAGGCGGCGCGGCCACTCCACCGCCTGCCGCCCCAGCCCCACCTGCGCCAGCGTGCCCACCATGTTGCGCACCTGGTGGTGCAGGAAGCTGCGGGCATAGGTGTGGATCACCACCTCATCCCCCTGGCGGCTGACATCCAGCCGGGTGAGGGTGCGCAGCGCGCTCTTGGCCTGGCAGGAGGCGGCGCGGAAGGCCGAGAAATCATGCTTGCCGAGCAGGCCCTGCGCCGCCTCATGCATCGCGGCGGCATCGAGGGCGGGGCCGACATGCCAGACCCGCCCGGCCTCCAGCGCCGGGCGGGGCCGCCGGTTGAGGATGCGGTAGCGATAGGCGCGGCCGATGCAGGAAAAACGCGCGGACCACTCCGCCGGCGGCCGCGCCACCCCCAGCACGGCGACGGGGTGCGGCCGGCTGTGGAAGTTCAGCGCCTCGCGCAGCCGCACCGGGTCGAGATCGGCGGTGAGGTCGATCTGCACCACCATGCCCTCGGCATGGACCCCGGAATCGGTGCGGCCGGCGGCCTGGGTGGTGGCGGGCGCCCCGCCATTCAGCGGCGCCGCCGCTTCCTCCAGCACCTGCTGGATGGACAGGCCGGAGGGCTGGCGCTGCCAGCCGACGAAGGGGGCGCCGTCGAACTCGACGCGCAGGGCGTAGCGCGGCATCTCAGCCGAGGCGCGTGCCGGCGGGCAGGGCGTGGCCGCGCAGGAACTCAGCCGCCGGCAGGGCGGCGCGCCCGGCGCGCTGCAGCCGCAGCAGGCGCAGCGCCCCCGTGCTGCTCCCCGTGCTGCTCCCCGTGCCGCAGGCGACCAGCGCCGCATCATCCAGCAGGGTGCCCGGAGGGGCGGCCCGGGAAGCGGCCACCGGCTCGGCCTCCAGCACGCGCAGCACCTCGCCCTGGTGTTCAAAGAAAGTGCCGGGCCAGGGGTTCAGCGCGCGCACGCGGCGGTCCAGCGCGGCGGCGTCCTGCGCCCAGTCCAGCCGGCCATCCGCCTTGCTGAGCTTGGGGGCATAGGTGACGCCCTGCTCCGGCTGCGGCACCGGCGCCGGATTCTCGGCCAGCGCCTGGAGGATCAGCCGCCCGCCCATCTCCGCCAGCGCGTCGTGGATGGCCGGGGTGGCGTCACGCGGGCCGATGGGGATGCGGCTGGCCAGCAGCATCGGGCCGGTATCCAGCCCTTCCTCCATCTGCATGATGGTGATGCCCGTCTCGGCATCGCCCTCCAGGATGGCGGCCTGGATGGGGCCGGCGCCGCGCCAGCGCGGCAGCAGCGAGGCATGGATGTTCAGGCAGCCGCGCCGCGGTGCCGCCAGCATCGCCGCCGGCAGGATCAGCCCATAGGCGGCGACCACCGCCACATCGAGATCCAGCGCGGCGAATTCCGCCTGGGCCTCGGCGTCGCGCCGGAGGCGGGTGGGGTTGCGCACGGGCAGCCCCAGCTCCAGCGCGGCGCGGTGGACGGGGCAGGGGGTTTCCCGGTGCCCGCGCCCGGAGGGGCGCGGCGGCTGGGTATAGACCGCCGCCACCTCATGCCCTGCGGCGTGCAGCGCGCGCAGCGCCGGCACCGCGAAATCCGGGCTGCCCATGAAGGCCAGGCGCAGGCGCTGGGTCATTCGCCGTCCCGCGCCTTGGCCTTCAGCTCCTTGGCCAGCTTGCGCAGCAGCATGTTGCGCTTCAGCGCCGAGAGGTGATCGACGAAGAGCACGCCGTTCAGGTGGTCGATCTCGTGCTGGATGCAGGTGGCCAGCAGGCCATCGGCCTGCATTTCCCGCCGGCTGCCGTCGAGATCCTGCCAGCGCACCTTCACCTCGGCCGGGCGCGTCACCTCGGCATACTGGTTGGGCAGGGAGAGGCATCCCTCCTCCCGCGCCGCCAGCGCGGTGCTGGCCGCCACGATCTCCGGGTTGATCATGACATAGGGCTGCGGCTGGTCCTCCGGCTGGAGGTCGATTACCACGAGGCGCAGCAGCTCGCCGATCTGCGGCGCGGCGAGGCCGATGCCCGGCGCCTTGTACATGGTGGCGAGCATGCGCGGGGCCAGGGCGCGCACCGTCTCGGTATCGCCGGGGCCGACGGGTCGGGCCTTGGCGCGCAGCCGCGCATCGGGCACCAGCAGGATGGGAAGCAGGGCAGGATCGGACATGAGGGGGCCTGCTCTACCGCTTGCCTCCCGCCGCTTCAACCGCCAAGCGGGGCGGAAAGGCGCGCCTCTTGCATTGGGGCCGCCGCTGCACAAACTTGAGGACACAAGGCGGGGTGCTTCGGGCTCTGCCGGCCGCTCGCTCACGCCTGAGGAGTCCTGAAACCATGTCGCGTTCCTCCCTGTTCGGCTCGCCCCTCTTCCTGGGCTTCGACCACCTGGAACAGATGCTCGACCGGGTCGCCAAGAATTCCGATGGCTATCCGCCCTACAATATCGAGCAGACGGCGGAGAACCGGCTGCGCATCACCCTCGCCGTCGCCGGCTTCAGCATGGACGACCTGCAGATCACGCAGGAGGACAACCAGCTGGTGGTGCGCGGCAAGCAGCGCGACGAATCGGAAGGGCGGATCTTCCTCCATCGCGGCATCGCCGCGCGGCAGTTCCAACGCGCCTTCGTGCTGGCCGAGGGGATCGAGGTGGAAGGCGCCTGGCTGGACAATGGCCTGCTCCATATCGACCTGCAGCGCCCGAAGCCGGCGGTGCGGGTGAAGGCCATCCAGATCAGCGCCCGCGGCAGCCAGGCGCCGCGCCCGCTGGTGCAGGGCAGTGCCTTCAGCACCAATGGCGGTGAGGGCTGAGCGGCACCATTATGTGAACCTTCATGCCCCTTGCGCATTGAATCCCAGACCGACGTGACAAGGACGCGGCGCGGGGCGGAGGGGCGAACCCGCGGCGCAGTCGATCTGGCCGCAACACCGGGCCCTTACGGGACGGCAACAGGAGAGTTGTCATGAACAAGGCAGGACCTACGCGCCCCTTCGCCGCCGCCGATGCGCTGCGGCAACTGGCCCCGGCGGACTGGGCCCGCTTCGGGGCGGACCGCATCGCCTATATCCGCCCGGTGCTGGTGGATGGGGTGATGGCCGTGGCGATCCATGCGGCCGATGGCACGCAGATCGGCGCCGCGCCGGATGCCGGCCTGGCCGCCGCCGCGATCCTGCAGCACGAGATGCTGCCGACCCTGGTGCATTAACGCGCGGCTTTCGCTTTCCATGCGGAATGAGACGAGGAAGGTGGTTGCCCTGGCGCTCCAACCCCGCTAGATAGCGCGCCACGACGCCGACGTAGCTCAGCGGTAGAGCAACTGATTCGTAATCAGTAGGTCCCCGGTTCAATCCCGGGCGTCGGCACCATAGAAACTCAAGCACTTAGCCGGCAGTTCCAGGCCCCTCCAAAGCCCGAAACGATCTCTGGGGCTTCACTGGGGCTTCAGCCGCGCCCCGACCTGGGGCGTATCGGGGCGAACAATTCGCATCCCCCCGCCATCCTCTCCGCCCGAGTCCTGGCTGCCGCCTCGTGCTTGAAGGCGGAGAGGCTGGGCGCCTGCGTGTGCCGATTCATGCCGGCTGCCAGGGTTCACTGCGGGTCCTTGCCATTCTCCCCAGCTGGTAAAGTTCTTCTTGATAGGCCGAGCCGGGCCTGCGCTATCGACTCTCCATCGCCTGATGGAGATGGAAGATTCGCCATGGAAAGCGCCAAGCCCTTTCCCACCGATCCGGCGCCCGACCCGCAGCAGCCGATGAGCCGCGAGGCAGCTTTTCACGAAGCCCTCGCCCTGCTGGAAGCGCAGAGGCGCGCCGCCGAGCGTCCAGCCTGGACGCATGAGGAACGGGCAGAAGTCCGGCAGAAGCTGGAACTGGTCGTCTGTGGCTATTGCCCAGGTGTTGAAATGGTGCCCCTCCATGAGAGGAGGGCGCATATCGAGGCCACGATCCGTGCTCTCCGGCGCTGCTGGTTGCCCGAGGAGGCGTTGGAGCGCCTGGAAAAGCTCCCCTACGAGATCATTGAGACGTTTGAACTGGAACCAGACCTTTTTCCTTCGATGGCGCAGGAGCCCGAGAGGGCGGCCGATCAGTTGGAGCGCCATCTTGAAGCTCTCGAGCGGGCGAAGGGCCTGGGCTGGCTTCAGTGCAATCAGGGCAGGCCACCCCCCGGCCGGCCGCAGGATATGAATGTCCGCATGCTGCTGGCCGGGGCCATGGAGATTCACCAAGAGCAGACCGGTCAGCTCCCCAGCAGTTCGCCCAGCAATCGTGCCCGGAGTTTCCTGGAGGCTGTTTGCCAAGCGGCAGGCTGCCCGCCGCGGAGCCTCAGCAACATGATCGCCGATGTCCGGCACGCCCTGCTGAAGGACGAGGTTGAGGGGGAGGAGCGTCGCGCCCGGAGGCGTCGTTCCAAAATCGTAAATTTTGAGGAATGCGGAGCAGTCCGTGAGGAGGCACCACCGCCTGCATAGAGACGGGGGCGTTCACCACAAACCGGAGAATGCCAGTCATGGCACCGCGCGAACGCCCTTCAACCACCCAGCCGCCCCTGGCCTACTCGGTGCACGAGACTTGCCACCTGCTCAGCCTGGGTCGCACCACCGTTTTTGACCTGATGAACCAGGGCCGCCTGCGCCGCATCAAGATCGGCATGCGCACCCTGGTCACGGCAGAGAGCATCAAGCAGTTGCTTGAGGGGGAGGCGCCATAATGGCTCCTGCCCCCAAACCCTTCCGCATCACGCCGCATCTGGCATCGCCCGACTTCAAGGCGATTGCCCGTGCGGCGCTGCCGCATCTGGAAGCCCTCTGCACCCGTTGGCTGCCCCAGGGCCGCCGCGTCGGGCGCGAGTGGATCTGCGGCAACCTGCGCGGCGAACCCGGCCAGTCCTGCCGCGTCAATCTTATCACCGGCCATTGGGCTGACTTTGGCACCGGCGAGGCGGGCGGCGATGCCATCGCCCTGGCTGCTGCCATCCATCGCATCTCTCAGGCTGAAGCCGCGCGGCGGCTGGCCATGATGCTGGGTCTGGAGGGTCCCCTCTGATGGACGGGAGCCACAACCCCTTCGCGCCTCTCCCCCATGGCGAAGTGGCGGTGTCGCCTGCCACTCCGCAGGTGGAGATCGTCATGCCGGCCACGCTGCCTCTGCCGGAGGTGATCCGCCATACCAAGCGCGGCACTCCCGCCAAGGTCTGGCACTACCTGGATCGGGCTGGCAAATTGCTGTTTGCGGTTGCCCGCTTCAACACACCGGCTGGTGGCAAGGAAGTGCTGCCCCTCATCCAGGCCGGCATGGCTTGGCGCTGGGCGGCTCCGCCGGAACCGTGCCCACTCTATGGCCTGGACCGGCTGGCCGCCCGCCCGGATGCGCCTGTCCTGCTGGTGGAAGGGGAGAAGGCTGCCGATGCCGCCGCCAGCCTCTTCCCCGAGCATGTGGCGATGACCTGGCAGGGCGGTTCCAGCGCCACCGGCAAGGCCGATCTCTCGCCCCTGCAAGGCCGCCGTGTGGTGATCTGGCCCGACCCCGGCCGCCAGGCTGCCGCTGCGCTGGTGCCGCTGCTGGAGGATATCGGCGCGGCGGCGGTGGCGGTGGTGAAGGTGCCGGCTGGCTGGCCGGAGAAGTGCGGCCTTGCCGACACCCCGCCCGATGGCGTCACGCCGGAGGTCCTGGCCGGGCTGCTGACCGAAGCCGAGGCACAGGCCACCGAGGCGCGGGAAGAGGCCAGCGAACGCCGCGCCGAGGTGGGGCGGCTGGCGCGGCTGGATGCGGTGGCGCTGGCCTTGGCGCTGCCCCAGGCCGCCGCCAGCCTGGGCCTTCCCCCGGCGGCGCTGCGCGAGGCCGTGAAGGCTGCACAGCGCGAGGCACACCGCGCCGAGCGGGGGCATGGTCCTGCCGGCGGCAATGGGCTGGACCCTGACGCGCGCGGCCGGGCGGACCTCTTCGTCTCCGGCTCCGACCTGCCCGACACGGCGCGCGACCTTGCCGCGCTGCTGGCGGGCACGCCTCATATTTTTGACCGGGGTGGGCCAGTGCGCGTGGTCTTCGATGCCCAGCGCGGCGGCATGGTGGCCGAGCCCCTGACCCTCAACGCCGTTATCTATGAGGCGCACGCCATTGCCCGCCCCTGGCGCTTCCGGCGGGACCGTGACGGTGCACAGATCCCCGAGCTGGTGACGCTGCCGGAGCGCGTGGCCCTGCTCTACCTTGCCATGCGCGGGCGTTGGGGGTTGCGCCCGCTGGATGGCATCGCCTCCGCGCCGCTGCTGGCCGAAGATGGCGGTCTGCGCGTGGTGGAGGGCTATGACCCCGGCACCCGCCTATGGGGTGAGCGCGTGCCCGCCGTGGAAGTGCCCGAGGCGCCGGATATGGAGGATGCGCGGGCCGCCCTGCTGCGGCTGCGGCTGTTCTTCCAGACCTTTGCCTTCGCGGATGCCGTGCGGATCACGCCGCCAGGCGCGGCGGTGCCGGTGGTGGACATCAGCCAGCCGCCCGGCCGCGATGAAAGCGCAGCGCTGGTGGCGCTGATGACTGCGGTATGCCGCCCCTCTCTGCGACTGGCGCCGGGCCTGCTGGTCCGCGCGCCCGCCTATTCGGGGGCAGGCACGGGCAAGGGGCTGCTGTCGCGCATTCTCTGCGCCATTGCCTATGGGCAGGCCCCGCGCGCCATGACGGCAGGGAGTGACGCGGCCGAACTCGAAAAGCGTATCGTGGCGGCGCTGATCGGCGCCGAACAAATGCTGTTCCTGGACAACATGAACGGCACCGCGCTGCGCTCCGACACGCTGGCAAGCGCCATCACGGAGCGCCCGGCCAGTGTGCGGATACTGGGCAGCAGCACGATCATGCTTCTGAACCCTACCGCTTTCATCATCGCGGCAGGAAACGGGTTGGCTCCATCCGAGGACTTGGCGCGACGCTTCCTGACGGTGGAACTGGATGCCGGCATGGAGGACCCCGAGGCCCGTGACTTCAAGGGGGACCTGCTGCGGGATGCGATGGAACGCCGTGCCGATCTGCTGCGCGATGTGCTGACCATCTGGCGATGGGGGCGTCTGGCTCGTGATCTGCCCGTTGGCCGGCCGCTGGGCAGCTTCAATGACTGGGCGCGCTGGTGCCGCGATCCACTCCTGGCGCTGGGCTGCGCCGATCCAGCGGAACGGATTGCCGAGGCCAAGGCGAACGACCCGCGCCGCCGCCAGATAGCCGAACTCTTCGCCGCATGGTGGCAGCACCACCGGGACATGCCGATGAAAGCAACCAGCCTGCATGAGGATGTGCGGGCGCTGGCCGACCCGGCGAACAAGAGCCGGCAATCCCTCGCCGCGATACTGGGCAAGCTGGATGGCACCCGCGCCGCTGGCTTCGTGCTGAAGCGGATCAAGACCGATGCGAATTGGTCTGTGACACTCTACGCATTGCAGCGGGATGCCGAGCCCTCTGCCCCGGAAAAGCATGGGGGTCATAGGGGTCATGAAGAGTTCCGTGGTTTAAGTGACGGAAAAATAAAAGATTTTGAGCCGAAGGATGCCCCCTATGCCCAGGCTCTCCAGAAGACCATAGGGGCCACCATCGGGGCCAGGAAAGAGAATGGCGACAAGAGCTTAGGGACCGGCGCCCCCTATGCCCCCTATGATCCCCATGCCTCTCCCGCCCAGGTTGCCGGAGAGGATGAGGACGACATCATCCTGTGACCGGGGATGAGATCCTGGCCCGGCTGGAAGCCGCCGGTGCCAGCCTGCGTGGGGAGCCTGATGGCTCCCTGCGTCTCCGCCCCACACGCCCCCTCCCGCCCGCCTTGCTGGCCGAGGCCCGCGCGAAGCGGGAGGAACTGGCGGCGGCTCTGGTCGCGCGGGAGCGGCAAGCCCAGGCAGACGCCTTCCGGAAAGCCCAGGCCGAGGCCCTGGAGGCCCTGGCCTGGCCGGACCCCGAACTGGCCTGGGAGCGTGCCGAAATCGCCCGTGCCCAGGCTGAAGAGGGCCGCCCCCTCGACGTCACGCGGCATCGTGCCGTGCTGGAGGGGTTGCTGCGGGCAGCCAGAGGAAGGAGTGGAGCAGGGCAGGAGAATATATAGGTTTTGCCTGTCGGTTATAAATTTTCGATAGGAATATTTTATTTATCTGAAGGATAAGCCCTTTCCGCCCCCGTGCTCCCTCCGCCCGGGCTGGCAGAAAAACGGCTTTTCCCCTGGCTTTTGGGTTCCGAAGGCCCCGCAGCACGGGAAAACACAGCCCTTCCTTGCCTGGAAGGAAGGCTGTCTCTACGGTCCTGCTGCCGCTCTGGCTCCAAGGGTTCAGCCCCCGCTCCGCACCGGCTTCTCGTGGAGAGGGAGGGAAGGAGGCACTCGGGCCGGTCGAGTGGGAGGCGGTTCGGCCCTCCGCCTCCCAGAGCGGCCAAATTTTTCTTCCTGCCCCAGGCGTCTCGGTGATATTGGCACTTGCCGGCGCTTCCTGGCCCTCGGGTGTCCGATCGAAAGGCCCTGAGCGGTATCCCGAAGGAGGCTCGAAACCCGATTCGGTTGACCCAGGAGCGCCGGCCCTCCTCCCAGAACGCAATCGGCCGGCCTCGGACTTTCGGTTGAGTGGGGCGAAGGCGACCGCCAGGGCATGGCTTTTCCTGTGCCGGAGCAACCCAGCCCGCGATGCTTCCCGCACACCCAGGGGGAAGATCATGCTGTTCCCCCGCAGGCTCCTTCCCGCGACCCGTCCCGGTGAAGCCCGGCTTTTTCCTTGAGAGGTCCGCACCCAGGCACCGCGCCACGGGAAATGCACGCCCCATGGCCCGTTTTCCCCGGCCGGCATGGCCTCCGCAGCGGCCATCTTCACTGATATGATACCGCGCCACGCTGCCCCGCCGGGCCAACCGTGACGGAGCCGGCCGCGCCGCGCGACGACTGACCAAGGATTGCCTGACCATGCCCCGTGGACGCCCACGCAAAACCCCCGAGGCCGCCGCAGCCCCCGCCGCGCCGAAGAAAGCCAGGGACAATGGCGCCACCCTCGGCTTCGAGGCCCAGCTTTTCCTCGCCGCCGACAAGTTGCGGAAGAACCTGGAGCCTTCCGACTACAAGCATGTGGCGCTCGGGCTGATCTTCCTGAAGCACATCTCGGTGGCCTTCGAGGCGAAGCACGCGGCGCTGCTGGCCGAGGAGGCCTCACTGGCGGAGGACTCGGACGAGTATCTGGCCGAGAATATCTTCTGGGTGCCGCCCGCGGCGCGCTGGTCCGCGCTCCAGGCCCAGGCCCGGCAGCCGGAGATCGGCAAGCGGATCGACGAGGCCATGGCGGCGCTGGAAGCGGCCAACCCGCAACTGAAGGGCGTGCTGCCGAAGGACTACAGCCGCCCGGCGCTCGACACGGTGATGCTGGGCGAGTTGATCGACCTCATCTCCGGCATTGCCACCGGCGCGCCGGGCGAGGCGGCGAAGGACCTGTTGGGCCGGGTCTATGAGTATTTCCTCGGTGGCTTCGCCGGCTCCGAGGGCAAGCGGGGCGGCGAGTTCTACACCCCGCGCTCCGTGGTGCAGACCATGGTGGAGATGCTGGAGCCCTACCAGGGCCGCGTCTATGACCCCTGCTGCGGCTCCGGCGGCATGTTCGTTCAGTCAGAAAAATTCGTCGAAAGCCATGGCGGGCGGCTTGGCGATATCGCCATCTATGGGCAGGAGAGCAATTACACCACGTGGCGGCTGGCGAAGATGAACCTCGCCGTGCGCGGCATCGACGCCGATATCCGCTGGAACAACGAAGGCTCCTTCCACAAGGACGAGCTGCGCGACCTGCGCTTTGACACCATCCTGGCCAACCCGCCTTTCAACATCTCCGACTGGGGCGGGGAGCGGCTGCGCGAGGATGACCGCTGGGCCTATGGCGCGCCGCCGGTGGGCAATGCCAATTACGCCTGGCTCCAGCACATTGCCTGGCACCTCGCGCCCAGGGGGCGGGCGGGGGTGGTCCTCGCCAATGGCTCCATGTCCTCCGGCCAGAATGGCGAGGATGCCATCCGCCGGGCGATGGTGGAGGCCGATGTGGTGGACTGCATGGTGGCCCTGCCCGGCCAGCTTTTCTACTCGACGCAGATTCCGGCCTGCCTCTGGTTCCTTGCCCGTAACAAGAACCCCGGCGGCGGCCTGCGCGACCGGCGCGGCGAGGTGTTGTTCATCGACGCCCGCAAGCTGGGCGCGCTGGTGGACCGCACGCGGCGGGAGTTTTCGGACGAGGACATTCGCCGGATCGCCGATACTTACCATGCCTGGCGCGGCCAGCCTGAGGCGGGCGCCTATGCCGATGTGCCGGGCTTCTGCAAGGCGGCCTCGCTCGACGAGATCCGGGCGCACAACCACGTTCTGACGCCGGGGCGCTATGTCGGGGCGGCGGATGTGGAGGATGACGAGGTGCCGTTCGAGGAGCGGTTCGCGGCGCTGAAGGCAAGGCTGGACAGCCAGTTCGAAGAATCCGATCAAATGATTGAAGCCATTCAGAAGTCTTTGGCGAGCATCGAACATGCTCGGTGAATGGCCTATTTCTGAATTGAGTAGCCTGATCGAGGCTGGCAAGGGGATTTCGTATGGCATCGTCCAGCCTGGGCATGCCGTTTTGAATGGTGTTCCCATTGTGCGTGTCAGTGATGTGCGCAACGGCCGCATTGATACTTCTGCTCCCCTCACGGTCGCAGCAAGCGTTGAGCAAGGTTACGCACGGACTCGCCTACAGGGCGGCGAACTGCTCATCACTATTGTTGGGACTGTTGGCGAAATGGCTATCGTGCCGCCTTCGCTGGCAGGGTGGAATGTCGCTCGCGCTATTGCGGTCCTCCCCGTTCGTGCTGACGTAGGAGCTTACTGGGTGAAGCTCGCCATTCGCTCGCCCGCAGCCGATGCTATGATCCGCAGCCGCTTGAATACGACTGTTCAAGCGACGCTGAACCTTAGAGACCTCTCGCTTCTTCCCATCCCGATGCCGCCGCGTTCTGTTCGGGAAGGCATCATTTCCATTCTCGGCGCTCTCGACGACAAGATCGACCTGAACCGGCGGATGAACGAGACGCTGGAAGCGATGGCGCGGGCGATCTTCAAGGACTGGTTCGTCGATTTCGGCCCGACCCGCGCGAAGAGGGAGGGCCGCCCGCCCTACCTCGCCCCCGACCTCTGGGCGCTGTTTCCGGATCGGCTCGATGAGGAGGGGAAGCCGGAGGGGTGGGAAGCAAGACCGCTCGATCAAACCGCTCGCTTTCTCAATGGCTTGGCGCTGCAAAAGTTTCCGGCGAATGGGAGCGAAGGTCTGCCTGTTATTAAGATCGCTCAATTACGGGCCGGCATGACCAGCCGCGATGAAATCGCATCGGCCTCGTTGCCTGCCGATTACATTGTGCAGGATGGGGACCTCCTGTTCTCTTGGTCAGGCAGTCTCCTGCATCGAACATGGTCGGGCGGGCCGGGCGCGCTCAACCAGCACCTTTTCAAGGTTATTCCTGACGGCGTGCCGCAATGGTTCGTTCATCAATGGATCGGTGAGCACATGGATGGCTTCCGCGCTATCGCAGCGTCGAAGGCCACCACGATGGGGCATATTCAGCGGCACCATCTGGCAGAAGCCATCACCTATATCGCCAGCCCCGCCATCATGAAGCAGGCTGACAAGCTTATTGGGCCGCAGTTCGCCCGAATGTTGGCAAATGATCTGGAATCCCGCACCCTCGCCGCAACCCGCGACCTCTTGCTTCCCAAGCTGATGTCGGGCGAAATCCGGCTGCGCGAGGCGGAAGCGATGGTGGAGAAGGCCCTGTGAGCATTGCCAGCCCGCCGCGCATCCACAGCCTGCGGGTGCGCAACTACCGGGCGCTGCACGACATCAACCTCGAAAAACTGACGCCGCTGACGGTGCTGCTCGGCCCCAATGGCAGCGGCAAATCCACCGTCTTCGATGTGCTGGCCTTCCTCTCGGAATGCTTCTCGGATGGCATCCGCAAGGCCTGGGACAAGCGCGGCCGCTTCCGCGAACTGCGCAGCCGCGATGCCAGCGGCCCCATCGTCATCGAGATCAAATACCGGGAGCACCCGAAAACCCCGCTCATCACCTATCACCTGGAACTGGATGAGCAGAACAACCGCCCCATCGTGCGGCATGAATATCTCAGCTGGTCGCGCGGGGCGGCGGGCGGCAAGCCCTTCCGTTTCCTGAACTACGAGCAGGGCCAGGGCGAGGTCATCACGGGAGAGGCGCCGGAAGCGGAGGATACGCGCGTGCCGCGCCCGCTCTCCGGGCCGGATGTGCTGGCCGTCAGCACGCTGGGCACGCTGGCCGAGAATCCGCGCGTCATCGCGCTGCGGAACTTCATCACAAGCTGGCACATGTCCTACCTCTCCGCCGATGCCGCGCGCGGCAGCCCGGAGGCAGGGGCGGAGGAACGCCTCTCGGCCACCGGCGACAACCTGCCCAACGTCATCCAATATCTGCGCGAGCAGCACCCGGAGCGGCTGGAGCACATCTTCACCGTGCTGCGCCAGCGCATCCCCAAGATCGAGCGGGTCGAGGCCGAGGTCCTGGCCGATAGCCGCCTGCTGCTGCTCATCAAGGATGCGCCCTTCTCGAAGCCGGTGCTCTCCCGCTTCGTCTCGGATGGCACGCTGAAGCTGCTGGCCTATCTCACCGTGCTGCACGACCCGGCGCCGCCGAAGCTGATCGGCATCGAGGAGCCGGAGAATTTCCTGCACCCCCGCCTGCTGCCGGAACTGGCCGAGGAATGCCGGCAGGCCTCGGAACGTGCGCAACTGCTCATCACCACCCACTCGCCCTTCTTCATCAATCCCCTGCCGGTGGAGGATGTGCGCGTGCTGTATCGGGACAGGAAGGGCTACACCCATGCCCGCCGCGTCGCCGACATGCCGCGCGTCCGCAGCCTGCTGGAGGAAGGCGCCAGGCTGGGCGAGTTGTGGATGGAAGGCCATTTCGAGGTGGGCGACCCGCTCGCGGAGAGGGCGGATTGATGCAGCTTGTGTTCTTCGTCGAGGAACCCTCGGCCGAGGCCGAGCTGAACGCCCTGTTGCCGAAGCTGCTGGCTGGCAGGGCAAGATGGCAGATCATCGATTTCGGCAGCAAATACGGCCTGCTGGGAAAACTGGAACAGCGCCTGCGCGGCTATAAAAAGCAGATCGGCCAGGGCGAGGCCCTGCGCCTCGTCGTCATGCTGGACCGTGACCGGGATGATTGCATCGCCCTCAAGGCGCGGCTGGAAGAGGTGGCGCGGCGGGCGGGGCTGACCACCAAGAGCCGCGCGGCGCCGGATGGGGCTTTCACGGTGCTGAACCGGATCGTCATCGAAGAACTGGAATCGTGGTTCATCGGCGATGCCGATGCCCTGCGCCGCGCCTTCCCGAGCCTGCCGCAGATCAACGCGCGAAAGCCGCCCTTCAACAACCCGGACAATGGCGGAAGCTGGGAAACCCTGCACCGCTTCCTGAAGAAGCACGGCATCTACGGCAACAGCTACCCGAAGATCGAGGCGGCCCGGAAGATCGCCGCCCATCTCACCCCGGCCGCGAACCGCTCCAGGAGTTTCCAGGTGTTCCGCTCCGGGGTGGAAGCCCTGTTGGATCCCGCGCGCCGGTAAGGATGGAAGGCCCGTCATGAGCATTGGCGAAAGCGATGTGGAAGAGGCCGCGCTCACCTGGCTGGCTGAACTCGGCTACGCCACCCTGCACGGCCAGGCCATCGGGCCGGATGCGGCGGCGCCGGAGCGCGTCAGCCATGGCGATGTGGTGCTGCTGGGCCGCCTCGATGCCGCGCTGCGCCGCCTGAACCCGGCCCTGCCGCAGGAGGCGCTGGCCGAGGCGCGCAACCGCGTGCTGCGCAGCGAAACCCAGTCCCTCGTGGAAGAAAACCGCCGCCTGCACCGCTACCTGACCGAGGGCGTGCCGGTGGAGGTGCGGCGGGCGGATGGCAGCATCGGCGGCGAGCATGTCCGCCTGCTCGATCTGCGTGACCCGGCGGTGAATGACTGGCTGGCGGTCAACCAGTTCACCGTGGTGGAGAACAAGGCGAACCGTCGGCCGGATGTGGTGGTGTTCGTCAATGGCCTGCCGCTGGCGGTGCTGGAACTGAAGCATCCCGGCGCCCAGAACGCCACGCTGGATGGGGCCTATCACCAGCTCCAGACCTACAAGGCGCAAATTCCCTCGCTGTTCCGCAGCAATGCCGCGCTGATCATCTCCGATGGCATGGCGGCGCGCATTGGCTCGCTGACGGCGGACCGGGAACGCTTCATGCCGTGGCGCACCGTGACGGGGGAGGAGGTGGCCCCGAAGGGCTCGCCCGAACTGCGCACCGTGCTGCATGGCGTGTTCGAGCCGCGGCGCTTCCTGGACCTGCTGCGCGACTTCATCGCCTTTGGCGAGACGGACCGGGGCCTGAACAAGATCCTGGCCGGCTACCACCAGTTCCACGCCGTGCGCCGCGCGCTGGCCTGCACGGTGGAGGCGACACGGCCGCAGGGCAACCGCAAGGTTGGCGTCATCTGGCACACCCAGGGCTCGGGCAAGAGCCTGTTGATGGCGTTCTATGCGGGCTGCGTGATCCGCCATGCGGCGATGGAGAATCCCACCCTCGTCATTCTGACCGACCGCAACGACCTCGACGACCAGTTGTTCGCCACCTTCGCCATGTGCCGCGACCTGCTGCGCCAGACACCGCAGCAGGCGGAGGACCGCGAGCATTTGCGGCGCCTGCTGGATCGTCCCTCGGGCGGGGTCATTTTCACCACCCTGCAAAAATTCACCCCGGAGCCGGGATCCAGTGAATACCCGGTGCTGACGGACCGGCGGAATGTGGTGGTGATGGCCGATGAGGCGCATCGCAGCCAGTATGGGCTGAAGGCCAAGATCGATAGCCGCGATGGCTCGATCTCCTACGGCTTCGCCAAATACCTGCGGGATGCAGTGCCGAATGCGTCCTTCATCGGCTTCACCGGCACGCCCGTGGAAAGCGGTGACGTCAGCACGCGCGCTGTCTTTGGTGATGATATCGACATCTACGACATCAGCCGCGCCGTCGAGGATGGCGCCACGGTGCCCATCTATTATGAGAGCCGCCTCGCCCGTATCGAACTCGATGAAGACGAGAAGCCCAAGATTGATGCCGAGATTGCCGATCTGGTCGGTGATGAGCCGGAGAGCGAGCAGGACCGGCTTGGTCGCAAATGGGCCAGTGTTGAGGCGCTGGTGGGGGCGGAGAAGCGGATCGCCCTGATCGCAAGAGATATCGTCGATCATTTTGAGGCGCGCCTGGTGGCCTTGGATGGCAAGGCAATGATCGTCTGCATGAGCCGCCGCATCTGCGTTGCCCTCTATGACGCCATCATTGCTTTGCGGCCGGATTGGCATAGCGATGAAGACGATGCGGGCACCATCAAGGTGGTGATGACCGGGGCTGCCTCGGATCCTGCTGAATGGCAGCAGCACATCGGCAAGCGCCCCAAGGTCCGCCGCGAATTGCTTGCCAAGCGGGCGAAGAATCCCAAGGACCCGCTGAAGCTCGTCATCGTGCGCGACATGTGGCTGACGGGCTTCGATGCGCCCTCGATGCACACCATGTATATCGACAAGCCGATGCGCGGCCACGGGCTGATGCAGGCCATTGCCCGCGTCAACCGGGTGTTCCGCGACAAGCCCGCCGGCCTGGTGGTGGACTATATCGGCATCGCCCAGAATCTGAAGGAAGCTCTGGGCCGTTATTCCGCGAGCGACCAGCGTCAGGCCGGCATTGATGAGGCCGAGGCCGTCAGCACGCTGATCGAACGGTATGAAGTCGTCCGCGCCATGTTCCGGCCGGATAAGCCGGGCGGCTTCGATTACAGGCCGGCGCTTTCTGCGAGCACGCCGGCGACGGAACGGCTGACACTGCTGGCCGGTGCTCTTGAATGGGTGCTGGCGCTACACCAGGAGCAGGCAGAAAAGGAAACAACCGAGGAAGGGAAGAAGAAGGCGCATCGTCGCTACCCGGATGCGGTAAAGGCCCTGTCCATGGCGTTTTCCCTGGCCGCGGCCAGCAATGAGGCGCGGGCGATCCGTGATGAGGTCGGCTTTTTCCAGGCTGTGCGCGTGGCTTTGCTGAAAGATGCCCCTAGCGAGCCCGGCCAGCGTAGTGCCGCCGACCGTGAAATGGCGATCCAGCAGATCGTCAGCCGCGCCGTGGTTTCCACCGAGATTGTGGACATCATGCGCGCCGCCGGCATCGCCAGCCCGGATATCTCTATCCTGAGCGATGAGTTCCTCGACGAGATCCGCCAGACCCCGCAGAAGAACCTGGCAATCGAGGCCTTGCGCAAGCTGATCAATGGGGATGTCCGGGCGCAGGCGCGGCGCAACGTCACCCAATCCAAGGCTTTCACGGAACGGCTGGAAGCTGCCATTGCCCGCTACCATTCCAACGCTCTGACGACGGCACAGATCCTGGAAGAACTCCTGGAACTCGCAAAGGACATTCAGGCGGCCCGTTCGCGGGGTGAGGATGTTGGTCTGTCGGACGAGGAGATCGCCTTCTACGATGCGTTGGCCGCCAATGAGAGCGCCCGGACGGCTATGGGCGAACCGGCCCTGCGCCTGATCGCCCTGGAATTGGTGAAAAACATCCGTGCGAATGTGACGGTGGACTGGGTGCACCGTGACGCCGCGCGGGCGCGTATCAGGGTGCTCGTGAAGCGTATTCTGCGTCTCTATGGCTACCCGCCTGATCTTCAGGATGCTGCCGTGCAGACGGTTCTCCAGCAGGCGGAGGTGCTGTCGGCTGCCTGGGCGGCTTGATCTGTCTGGGTGAAGAGGCGGGGGAATGGCCCTCCGCCGGAATTTTTCCGCTCTGCCATTTCGGCGGACCCACCCCCGGCCTCTTTGGGGCACCGGGGGGGGGGTAGGGGGGCGCACAGAATTTTGCCATGCGCCTTCCACCATGGCGACGATGAGGGCGGCGGTGTCTATGCCTGTCGCCCGGTATCCAGGCCACGTCTCTTCTGCCGGCGCCTGTGCGACCTCTCCCGGCCCAATGAGATCCATGCGCGGATCGCAGGCCGAACTTGTGCTGGCAGACAGGCCGAACTACGCTCACGCCCACGACAACCCGAGCGAAGAGGAGGGCCGCAGTGTATCATTGCCATCACAACCGGCGCGGCCCTGTTCCGGCCCTGCAAATGCGTTTGCAGGGCTGATCAGGCGGCGGAGTTTTCAAGCCTCTTTCCCCTGTCAGCCTGTCTTCTGACGGATGTGGTGCGCCTGGGCCTTAGGCCCGGCCAGCACGGGGAAAGCTGTTCTCATGTCCCTGATAAGCCTCGAAGGCCTCGGCATTGCCCTGGGCCAGATTCTGTTTTCCAACCTGGATCTCACGGTCCATCCCGGTGACCGCATCGGCATCGTGGCCCGCAATGGCAGCGGCAAATCCACCCTGCTGCGCCTCCTGGCGGAGCGGGCCGAGCCGATGGCGGGGCATTGCCGCTATGGCCGCAACCTCCGCATGGCGCTGATGCCGCAGGACCCCGAACCGGCCCTGCTGCCCCTGCCGGTGCACGCGGCCATGCGGCAGGCCCTGCCGGCGGAAAGCCAGGAATGGGAAGGCTGGCGCGTCGATGTGGCGCTGGATGCGGTCGGGATGCCCGGCGCGATGCGGGAGCAGCCGCTGGGCACCCTCAGCGGTGGCTGGCAGCGCATGGCCCTGCTCGCCCGAGCCGGCTTGGCCGAGCCTGATATCCTGCTGATGGATGAGCCGACCAATCATCTCGACCTGCAGCGGATCGGCCAGTTGCAGCGCTGGATCGCGGCCTTGCCACCGGAGACCGCGCTGCTGGTCGCCAGCCATGACCGCGCCTTTCTGGATGCCGTCACGCGGCGCACCCTTTTTCTGCGGCGCGAGGCGTCGGTGACGTTCGCAGCCCCCTATTCCGCGGCGCGCACCAGCCTGGCGGAACACGATGCGGCGACGGCACGGCGCCACGAAACCGACCTCCGGCAGGCCACGCGCCTCCGGCAGCAGGCGGCCAGGCTGCACAATATCGGCGTCAACTCCGGCTCCGATCTGCTGAAGGTCAAAACCCAGCAGCTGCGCGCGCGGGCCGAGCGTATCGAGGCCACCGCCCGCCCCGCCCACCGCGAGGGTTCGGCCGGCCAGATCCGGCTGGCCGAGAGCGGCACCCATGCCAGAACGCTGCTGACGCTCGATGGCGTCCGGGTGGCCGCCCCGGATGGCCGGCGGCTGTTCACCACGGGGCGGCTGCGCCTGCATCCGGGCGATCGCGTCGTGCTGCTGGGCGCCAATGGCGCGGGCAAGTCGCGCCTGCTGGGCCTGGTGACGCAGGCCCTGGCGGGGCAGCCACACCCCGGCCTGACCGTCAGCGCGACGGTGGTGGCGGGGATCTGCGACCAGTCTCTCAGCCATCTGCGCCCGGAGCAGACGCTGCACGATGCCATCCGCAGCCGCTTCGCCCTGGGGGATCAGCGGATCCGCACGCTTCTCGCCACGGCGGGCTTCGCGCCGGACCAGCAGCAGCGCGCCATCGGGCAACTGTCCGGCGGCCAGCGGACACGCCTGGCCATGCTGATCCTGCGGCTCCAGGAGCCGAATTTCTATCTGCTCGACGAGCCGACGAACCATCTCGACATCGAGGGCCAGGAGATGCTGGAGGCGGAACTGCTGCGGCAGGACTGCGCCGGCCTGATCGTCTCGCATGACCGGCGCTTCGTCGAGACCATCGCCACGCGGTTCTGGCGCATCGAGCGCGGGGCTCTGCTGGAAACCGAGGAGCCAGGGCGCTTCTTCGAGGCCGCTCTGGCGGAATAGGCCAAGCCTGGGCTCTTTTGTCCTTGGTTCAGCAGAGGATGCCCTGCTGTTCGTATGCGCCCCTGGCGCCGCCCAAAACCAGTTTCTGTCTCGGGGCGGTGAAGGAGGAAGAGCCCTCCACCGCCATTCCTGCCCCGGCCTCTTTGCCGTGCTGGGGAAGCGGGGCAGGCGGGTGCCGTTGAGTGGCGCCACCGGGTGCCCGCCCTGGGGAGAGGCTTGCCTTCCCCAGGGCTGCCCGCCGTTCAGGTCATCCGGACCAGCGGCACCACCTCCGCGCCGCCGGTGGTGATGCCGTCCAGCGCATCGGCCAGGGTTTGCAGCGCCGCGGCAACCGCCGGGCGGTAGCGGCTGCGGTTATAGGTCGCGGCCAGGGCGCTGCGGATGCTCGTATGGTTCAGCGCCGCCTCGATGATGTCCGGCATCACGCCCAGGTCGCCCAGCATGGTGGCGCCGGTGCGGCGCAGGTCATGGCGGGTCCAGTTGGCGGTGTCCGTCTTTTCCTGGAGGCGCTTGGCCTCACGGTCCCAGTTCTGAACCGGGCCGCCTTTGCTGGTGCAGAAGACCAGCGCGCCCGGCTCGGCTGTGCCCTCCGCCGGCAGCCTCGCCTGGAGAAGCGCCACGGCCTGGCGGGACAGGGGCACGACATGCGGCTGCTTGTTTTTCGTCTTGGGCAGGGTCCAGGTGGCGGCGGCCATGTCGATATGCTGCCAGCGGGCGGAGCAGACCTCCTCCCGCCGGGCCAGTGTCAGCAGCATGAAGCGCAAGGCCGCCGCATGCGGCCGGTCGGACGCTTCCAGTGCCGGCAGGATGGCGGCCAGTTCTGAGCGCGTCAGCACACGGTCGCGGCGCTTGGGAGTGGCAGGGCATTGCAGCGCGCCAAGATCGGCCGGGACATAGCCTCGCCCTGGCGCCGCTGCCCAGCGCAGGATCGGGCGCAGATAGCGCACCGCCGCCGAGGCTGACTGCTTGGCCGGGTAGGCATCGGCACGCAGTTGCAGATCGCCGGCGCGCAGATCCGCCAGCACATGGCCGAGGAAGGGCTTGAAGACCGACTCCATGCGGCGCTTCGCCTCTGGCCAGGAGGCGAGGGCGGCGCCTTTCTGCTGCCCATAGAGGTCGATGAGCGCCTGTAGGGTGCCGATGCCTTCACGGGCGGCGATGCCGATGGCCCGCTCGCGCCGACGCTCGGCGACGGGGTCGGCCCCTTCGTTGCGGATCTTCATGCGCAGGGCCATGACGGCTTCGCGCGCCTCGCGCACCGGCATGGCCGGATAGTCGCCGAGCTTGAAGCTGCGCATGCCACCGCGCTGGTCGCGGCAAATCAGGAAGAAGGCTTTTTGCCCGGCGGCGGTGACGCGCAGCCGCAGACCCTGGCAGGCGCTGTCCGTCACCTCGATCCGTTTTCCCTCGCGGCGGGCTTTCTCCACTGCCGCGCTGATCGCCTTCTCGTTCAGGCTCACCATTTTTCGCTGACCTCTCGCTGTTGTCCCGTGGGGCTTCACTGGGGCTTCAGTCACGGCCGGTCTGCGTCGGACGCAGCCGGACATGCCCGCGCGTATTTGGCGAGGGAATCGAAAAAATATCAAATAAAATCAAATATATAGCTGGACGACTGCGAACCTCCCTGAACGCCTGCGGATAGCTCTCGGAAGTGTGTTTTTCTGATTCGTAATCAGTAGGTCCCCGGTTCAATCCCGGGCGTCGGCACCATAGAAATCCCAGCACATAGCCAGCAGTTCCAGGCTCCCCTGAAGCCGAAACGACCTCTGCGGCTTGAGTCACGCCCCGATCTGGGGCGTGTTGCGGCGAACAATTCGCATCTCCCGCCATCCTCTTCGCCCGGTCCTGCGGCCGGCTCGCAGAAGCTGACGCGCCTTCACGAAGCCCTTGCCGCGCTGGTGGCGCGGAGGCGCGCCGTCGGGCACTTGGCCTGGGCGCGTAAGGCGCCGCCAGTGTGGTTGCGGCTCGCGCCGGGTCGGTTCACTGCGGCCCGTATTCTCACCAACGAGGCCGCGATCCAGGTGCCAGACGGGTCTGTGAGCGGCTCTGGCCTGAAGCGCGAAGAATGCCGCCTGCGGGATCACGGCCTCCGCGCCAGCCATGCGACCGGCTTTTGCCACCTGGAGCCCTTCGCCGATCCCGACAACCCGCCAGGCGGCAGCGTTCCCTCCGCCGGCTGGGCGTGCGCCCCCGCCATCCGGGAGGATGGGCTGAGGCCCCAGCGCGGCGGGGCAAGAGGGGGGGCTTAGCGAAGATGCTCCAGCAGGGCCTCCGCGCCCTTGTCGATGCCGGTCCGTGCCGCGGCCAGGGCGCCCATGCTGGCGCCAAGATTGTAGGGGTTGGGGTATTGCTTCGCCACGAAGGCCTCCAGCAGCTGGTTGCTGCTGGCGTCATGGATTTCCACGGCGTAGCTGACGGAGCCGGTCAGCACCCCCTCCCGCCCGCGCACCGCCTGGACGCCGTTGTAGAGCCCGCCTGCGAGATCGAAGCGCGAGAGGGTACCGAGCACCGGCGTGTTCGTCGCCGCGCCGGTCAGTGTCAGGCGGATGCGCAGCGTGCCGGGGGCGGGGAACTGCGCCAGGGTGAAGCGTTCGCCGAGCCGCGCGGCGAAGCGGCGCTGCATCTCCGCCGCCAGGGCCTGCCGGTCGGCCTCGGAGATGTCGCCGAACTGGGCATCCGCGCCGCGATAGATCTGGACGGGCTCCAGGATCACCTGCGCGTAGTTGCGCCAGGAGACGCTGCCGGAATAGCGGAACGGCACATGCGCGGCATCCTCCCCGCGGTTTGGCTGCAGGCGGGGCGCGGAATCCAGCCCCGCATAGGCCACCGGGTCCGGGCTGGTGCAGGCCGCCAGGGAGAGGCCGCCGGCCAGCAGCAGGGCCACAGGCCGCAGGCCCGCGCGGAGAAGGGGAAGGGAAGCCGTCATCCGGCATGATCCTTTCGTGAGAGGGAAGGGGAAGTCGTGGGCGGTGGCGGCGCTTCCACCAGAGTCCCGGCCAGCGCCCCGGCCAGCAGCCCGGCCAGGGCATCGGCCAGTTGCGCCAGCGCCGCGCTGAGCGCCCGCGCCAGCGGCTCGGGGCCGGGGCCATCGGGCGGCATGCGGCGTTCCACCCGCAGCGCGCGCGGCGGACGGGTGGGAGAAGAGGGCCAGAACAGGGTGGCCTCGGCCTCCAGCCAGGCCTGCCCATCCGCCCCGGCCTCGAAGCGGTCGAGGGCGATGTCGATCACCGCCTCCAGCGGCGCGGCCGCCGCCGGCATGGCGGGGGCCTCCGCGTCGCGCAGGACGCAGGCGGGCAGGCGCTGCGCCAGGTCGCGCAGCAGCACGTGGCCGGCCATGCCTTCCAGCGGCGCCGCCCAGCGCTCCCGCCCCGGCAGCATCACGCGGCTGCCGCCGGCGGCGTGCAGCGGCCCCGGCCGGTCCAGCTCCGCCGCCAGCCGCAGGTCGCGCAGCAGGATGATGCAGGGCGGCGTGGCCCGTGGCTGGCCCGGCACCGGCAGCAGGCGGACCCATTCCACGGCGGGCGAGGCACAGCCGGCCAGCAGCGCCGGCAGAACCAGGACAAGGCGCCGCCTCATTCGCCGCGGCCGCTCAGCATCGCCTCGGGGCGGCGTTCCAGCAGGTCGGCCAGCAGGCGCAGGGCGCGGGCGGCCTCGGCCAGCTGCCGCAGCGTGCGCTCCATCTGCCGCGCCGTGGGAGAGTCCGCCCCATAGGCCTGCTCGAAGGAGCGCGCGGCGCCGCCGGCCTGCCGCAGTGACTGCTCCAGCGTCTCGGCCAGTTGCGGCAGGCGGCGCAGCAGGGGCGTCAGGTCGCGGTCCAGCCGCCCGGCCAGCCCGCGCCATTGCGCCAGTGCCCCACTCAGCCCGGTGAGCGCGCCGCGCAGCTCCGGCCCGCCCGCCAGGGACTCCGTGGCGGCGAGCACGGCGTTGAGGTGGGCGCCGGTCTCCTCCAGCGGGAAGCGCTCCAGCCGGGCCATCAGCGCCTCGGCACGGGCGGGCAGGTCGCCGCCGGGCTCCTCCAGCACGGGCAGCACCGGCAGGCCCTCCCTCTGGCCCAGCGTGGCGGGCGGTGCGCCCGGCACCACCTCGAGCGCCAGCACCTGCTGGCCGCTGAACAGGTCGGCACCGCGCAGGCGCAGGCGGTAGCCCTCCGCCACCAGCGTGGCCAGCGCGTCCGGCGGCAGGCCCTCGACCGGCCGCAGCACCAGCCGCACCGGCACGCGGAAGCGCCGCGCCGTGGCATCCCAGGCCAGGCCCACCTGCGTCACACGGCCGGCGGGGCGGCCCTGGATCAGCACGGGCGCGCCCGGCGCCAGCCCGGCGGCCGGGCCGGAGAGGGTGGCCAGCACCAGCTGCCCGCCCGGCGCGGCGGCCTCGGCCAGGGCGGCGCTGTCATGCAGGGGGAAGCCATCGGCGGGCAGGGGGCTTTCCGGCCCCGCGACATCGAGGGCGATGGCGCCGCCGAGCAGGCCGCGCAGGTCGCCCAGCTCCAGGTGGAAGCCCTCGGGGCCAAAGCCCGCGCTCACCCCGCCGGAGCGCCAGAAGCGCGGCCCGGCGCGCAGCAGCGCGTCATACGGCGCGCGCAGGAAAAGGCGCAGCGGGATCTCCTGGCCCGGGCGGACGGGCCCGGCCTCCACCACCTCCCCCACCACCTGGCCGCGATAGGTGACGGCCGAGCCCGGCCGCAGCCCGCCGAGGCGGCTGGCGCGCAGCAGCACCTCCTGCCCCGCCTCGCTGGAGAGGAGGCGCGGCGGCTCCTCCAGCGCGGTGAAGGCGCTGGCGCGGGTGGCGGAGGGCGGGCCTGGGTCGAAGCCGATGAAGACGCCGGAGAGAATGGTCTCCAGCCCCGAGACCCCCTCCGGCGACAGCCGCGGGCGGACGAGCCAGAAGCGGGCCTTGCCCGTCAGCCGTCCGGCCATCTCCGGGCGCACCCGCACCGTGGCCTCGGCGCGCGCCGCCCCCGCGGTCAGGCGCAGCGACTGCACCGTGCCGATGGGGACGGATCGGTAGCGCAGCTGGGTCTGCCCCGGCACGAGGCCCTCGGCCTCCTCGAAGGTGATGGTGATGAGCGGGCCGCGCTCCACCCAGCCGTCATAGGCGAGGTAGCCGGTGGCCAGGGCGGCCAGGCCGGGCAGGGCCCAGATCCAGGACAGGCGCCGCCGCAGCCGCGCGCGTGGCCTGGGGGGGAGGGAGATCATGGAAAATTCTCGAAGGGAGGCAGGTCGAGGGCGGCGCTTTCCTCCTCCAGCGCCAGGAGGAAGCTGGCGGCGGCATGCCCCGCCGCCACGCCGCCCAGCAGCGGCCGGGCCAGGTGCCAGAAGGGTTCCGGGCAGGCGGCGATGAGCAGGGCCAGCAGCGGGATCAGCCAGAGGGCACCGGGGCCGCCGCCATTCATGCCGCGCGCTCCCGCGCCCGGGTGGCGCGGGTGGGGGCATCCCACATCAGGCGCGGGTCGAAGGCATGGGCGGCCAGCATGGTCAGCACCACGACAGCGGCGAAGCAGCCCGCCCCCGGCCCGGCCGTGATCGAGGCCAGGGCGCCGAAGCGCACCATGGCGATGAGCACGGCGACGACGAAGACATCGGTCATCGACCAGCGGCCGAGGGCGCTGATCAGCCGGTGCAGCCGCGCCAGGGCCGGGGTGGGTGGCGCGGGCAGCCCGGCGGCGCGCAGCAGCATGGCGGCGAGGCCGAGGATCTTGACCAGCGGCACCACGATGCTGGCGAGGAAGAGCAGCAGCGCCAGCAGGGGGTAGCCATTCGCGCCCAGTGCCAGCACGCCGCCGAGGATGGTGTGGGTGGCCTCCTGGCCGAAGGTGGTGATGCCCATCACCGGCCAGAGATTGGCGGGCAGGGAGAGCAGCGCCGCCGTGGCCAGCAGCGCCGTGCTGCGCGCCAGGGCGGCCGGCTTGCGCGGGTGCAGCGGCGTGCCGCAGCGGGCACAGCCCCAGCCTGGGGCTCGCGCGGCCAGTGTGGCCAGTGTGGTCGCCGGTGCGGCGGCGGCCAGGCGGTGGCAGCAGGGGCAGGCCAGCCAGGGCCGCGCCCCATGCGGGGCCGTGGCGGTGGCGGCCAGCGCGGAGGGATCGGCCACGGCGCCCCGGGCTTCCAGCGCCTCCCAGGTCGCGAGGGGGTCGAAGGCCTCGTCGGCGGCGAGGGCGACCAGCGCCAGGGCGGCCAGCAGCCAGGCCGCCGGGCCGAGGCGCAGATCGGCCAGCATGGCGAGGCGCACGCAGGCCATCAGCCCGCCCACCAGGAAGATGCCGGGCATGCACCAGGCGGCGAGCGCGCCCTCCCAGCGCAGCGGGTGGAAGAGCCAGCGCGGTGGCCGGCCGGAGGCCAGCCCGGCCAGCACCACCAGCCGCAGCCCCAGCCGCAGCAGGGGCGCCAGCGCCACCGTGGCGAGCAGCAGCAGGCCCAGCAGCCAGAGCCCGTCCTCGGCGAAGGCGCGGGCGCCGGTGCCCAGCGTGCCATCCCGCTCCAGCCCGTGCAGGTGCAGCGAGAGCAGCGGGGCCGGCAGGGCGGCGAGGCCGAGCAGCAGCCCGAGCGCGGCCAGCGGCAGGGCCGCCTGCCGCGGCCCGCCCGGTGTCCGGCGCAGCAGCGCATGGCAGCGGCGGCAATGGCTGGCCGTGCCGGGGCGGGGGGCGGAGAGCCGGTGGGCCAGCCCGCAATGCGGACACGCCTGGAGATGCTGGGAGGGGGCGGCGCTGCCCTGCGTCTGGGAAGAATCCGGGCCGGGCAAGGGAGCCTCCACGCTGCTGGCGGAGGCCACGCTAACAGCGGTGGAGGAAAAATAAAACCGTCTGGTCGGTTTTATTTTTGCGGGCAGCCCGGCCGCGGCGCCGGCCCCTGCTCCAGGGCGGCCCAGCGCGCATCATCGCGCAGCCGGGCGAAGAGGCGCTCCCGCTCCTCCTCCTCCAGCGGGGAGAGGCCCATCAGCGTGGTCAGCACCAGGCCGCGCGCAGCCAGCCAGCGCAGCACGGCGAGGTCGGGGTCCGCCGCCTCGGCGCGGATGGTGGTGAGCAGGGCGCGGCTGCTCTCCTGCACATCGGCCAGCAGCCCCGGCTCCTGCGCCACGGCGCCAAGCAGGGCGAGGCCAAGCGGGTGGGGACGTTCCAGGCTCTCCTGCAGGGTGGCGATCTGCGCGGCCAATTCGGGCTGCGCCTGCCCCGCGCCATGCTCGGCCCGGTAGCTGCGCGAATAATTCTCGAAATAGGCGACCTGATGATCCAGCAGCGCCTTCAGCACGGCTTCCTTGGTCTTGAACTGGTGCATCAGCCCGCCCTTGCTGATGCCGCTCTCCCGCGCGATGGCGTCGAGGGTCAGGCGGCCGGGACCATCGCGGGCGATGATGGCCAGGGCGGCCTCCAGGGCGGCCCGGCGGGTGCGGTCCGACCGTGTGGCGTTGTCCATGCGCAAATCCTGTGTGCTGGTGCGCGCAGGCTAGGCGCCGCCCCACAAACAAACAATACGGACGGTCTTTTTTTAAGGAAACGGAAAGTGACCGCGCGCGGCCGAGTCCCGGCCGGGTGGGGGAGGGCGTTTGTCGCGCGGGTGTGTGTTGTGGCCTGCGCCGTTCTCATTGAGAGTCATTCTCATTGCAACCATCCCTCAATGGCGGCATAAGCCGGCACAGATACAAAAGGGTTCCCGCCACATGCCGCTCCGCCGGATCCTCCCCGCGCTGGCCGTCCTGGCCACGTTGAGCCTGCCCGGCCTGACCCAGGCCCAGCAGGCCCCGCAGGCGCAGAAGCCGGCCGAGGCGCGCATCGGGCTGGAGCTGAACCGCCTGGAGCCCCGGCCCGAGGGCTGCCGCGTCTGGATCCTGCTGCGCAACCCGGGGGAGGAGGCGCTCGACCCGCTGCGGCTCGACCTTCTGGTATTCGGCAAGGAGGGCGTCATCGCCCGCCGGATGGCCCTCGATGTCGGGCCGCTGCCGGCGCAGAAGACCATGGCGCGCATTTTCGACCTGGCCGGCCAGCCCTGCGAGGGCGTCGGCGCCCTGCTGTTGAACGATCTGCTGGCCTGCGGCCCCACGCCTGAGGGGCGCGCCGCCTGCCTGCCGCGTCTCGCGCTCGCCTCGCGCGTCGACGGCGTCACCTTCGAGAAGTGAGGAGGTCGCGATGAACCCGACCGACACCGCCACCACCCTGCCCGACATCGCCGCCGTGGCGCTGCATGGCGGGCCGGACATGTCCATGCTGGGCCTCTTCCTCCAGGCTGACTGGGTGGTGAAAGGCGTGATGATCGCGCTGGCCCTGGCCTCGGTCATCTGCTGGGCGGTGATCGTCGAGAAATCGCTGCTGCTCGGCCGGCTGGGGCGGGAGGTGCGCCAGCTCGTCGCCGCCGCCACGCCGGGCTCCGGCCAGACGCCCGCCGCGCCGCAGGGCGAGGGCCTCGCCGCCCGCGTGCTGCGCGCCGGCACGCGCGAATGGCGCGATGGCCGGGAGCAGGGGGAAAGCCGCTTCGAATACCGGCACCGCATGGAGCACGCCATGCGCCATGCCCTCAGCATCGAGCTGCGCCGCGTCGAGCCGGGGCTGCCCTTCCTCGCCACCACCGGCGCGGTGGCGCCCTTCATCGGCCTGTTCGGCACGGTCTGGGGCATCATGAACAGCTTCGCCGGCATCGCGCAGAGCAATGACACCAGCCTCGCCGTGGTGGCGCCGGGCATCGCCGAGGCGCTCTTCGCCACGGCCATCGGCCTGATCGCGGCGATCCCGGCGGTGATGGCCTATAACCGCCTGCTGGTCCGCCTCGGCCGGCTGCGCCAGGACGGGCAGGCGGCGTCGGCCGAGCTGGCCTCCACCCTCTCGCGCCGCCCGCCCGTGGTGGCCGGCAGCCGCGCCAGCGCCGCGGCCGAGTAAGCCCCGATGGCCTTTTCCGGTCCGAGCCACGGCGGCGGCGATGATGACGGCCCGCTGCCGATGGCCGACATGAACGTGACGCCGCTGGTGGACGTCATGCTGGTGCTGCTGATCGTCTTCATGGTCGCGGCGCCGATGATGGTGGTGGGCGTGCCGGTGAACCTGCCCAAGACCGCCGCCCCGCGCGCCGCCGCGCCACGCCCGCCCGTGGTGCTGACGGTGACGACCGAGGGCAAGGTCTTCCTCCGCCAGGAGGAGATCGCCGCCGCCGACCTCGTCACCCGCCTTGTCGACCTGCACAAGGCCGACCCCGAGGCGCCGGTCTATGTCCGTGGCGACCGCGCCGTGCCCTATGGCGAGGTGCTGCGCGTCATGGGCCGCGTCACCCAGGCCGGCATCACCCGCGTCTCGCTGATCGCCGAGGCCGAGGCCGCCGCACCCGCCACGCGGGCGCGCTGAACGGATTGTCCTGATGAGCACAGCAGTCAGCCTGCAGCCTGCCAGCCTGCGCGTGCCGCGGGCGCTGGGCTGGGGGGCCTCGGTGGTGCTGCATGGCGGCGCGGCGGCCTTCCTGGTGCTGGGCCTGCCCCACCAGCCGCCGCCGCCGCCCGTGGTGCCGCTGGAAGTGGCCGCGCCCCCCGCCATCCCCGACACGCCGCAGGAGCAGCCCGCCCCGGTGAGCGAGGCCGTGCAGGCGGCCGAGCCGCCCCCGATGGCCCAGGCCGCGCCGCCGCCCGAGGCCGTGGCCACCGCCGCCCCGCCCGAGATGGTGACGGCCGAGCCGCCGCCGCCCATCGACCAGCCGCCACCCGAGCCGCTGCGCGCGGCCGAGCCGGAATTGCTGCAGAACGCCCCGCCCGAGCCGCAGCAGGCGGTGGAGCCGGATGTGGTGCCGCTGGAGCAGGCGGATGTTCCCCCGCCGCCGCCCCCGCCGCCGCCCGTGCCGGTGCGCGCCCGCCCGCCGGA